>JAICYB010000011.1 GCA_025934435.1 Actinomycetes bacterium
ACCGCGTCGCGAAAGCGCTCGGCATCAAACCGGCCGAAGTCACGGTGACGATCCTCGATCGTCCGCGCCACGAAGAGCTCGTCGCGTCCGTTCGTGAAGCGGGTGCTCGCGTGTTCCTCATCACCGACGGTGACGTCGGTGGCTCGATCAACGCGGCACGTGAGGGGAGCGGCGTCCATCTGTTGCTCGGTATCGGCGGCACTCCCGAAGGCGTGATCTCCGCATGTGCCGTGAAGTGCCTCGGCGGATACATGCTCGCGCGTCTCTGGCCGCGGAACGATGACGAGCGCGCTCGCGCGAAGGACGCCGGCTACGACCTCGACCGCATCCTGACGGGCGACGACCTCGCGGCGTCCGACAACGTGTTCTTCGCCGCGACCGGCGTGACGGACGGACGCTTGCTCAAGGGTGTCTCCTACTCCCCCGGTAAGGCGTACACGCAATCGATGGTGATGCGTTCGCGGTCGGGAACCATCCGATACGTCGAATCCGAGCACACGCTGGAGAAGCTGAACGTCGTCTCCGGCTCGCGTTACTCGACGTAGCGCGTCGCGTGGCGGGTGACGGATCCGGTCAGCACGCGACGATCTCCGCTCTCGCCGCGAACGTCGGCATCGCCGCATCGAAGTTCGTCGCGTTCGCGTTCACCGGGTCCGCGTCGATGCTGGCCGAGGCGATCCATTCCGTCGCCGACACGTCGAACCAAGCGCTGCTCTTGCTCGGCCGGCGGCAAGCGCGGCGCGAGCCGACCGAGCAGCATCCGTTCGGCTTCGGCCGGGAACGCTACTTCTGGTCGTTCATCGTCGCGTTCGTGCTGTTCACGATCGGCGGCGTGGCGTCCCTCATCGACGGCTACAGCAAGATCCGGACGCCGCACCACGTCTCGTCCCCCGTCTGGGCGTTCGCCGTGCTCGGCGTGTCGATCGTGCTCGAGTCGCTGTCACTCCGCGTCGCGGTCCGCGAGGCGAACGAGATCCGGGAGGGCAGTTGGCGGTCGTACATCCGCGACGCGAAGGCGCCGGAGGTGGTCGTCCTCATCCTCGAAGACACCGGCGCGCTCGTCGGTCTCGTCTTCGCCCTGACCGGCGTCACGCTCGCGACGGCCCTGCACAACGAGCGCTTCGACGCCATCGGCTCCGTCGCCATCGGCGTGCTGCTGTGCGTGATCGCCTTCGTCCTCGCCGTCGAGCTGCGGAGTCTGCTCATCGGCGAGGCGGCGACGCTCGCCAACCGCAGAACGATCGAGGCGGCGATCCGCGAGGCCCCCGAGCTCGAAGAGCTGATCTACGCCCGGACGCTGCACATCGGTCCCGACACGCTCGTCGTCGGCGCGAAGGTCCGCTTGCGCTCCGACCTCACATTCGATGGAGTCGTGAATGTGATCAACGCCATGGAGCAACGGATCCGCGAACGCGTCCCCATCGCGCATTACGTCTACATCGAGCCCGACCGTGAGTGAGTACGTCCGGAGCACGTACCTCGGTCAGTACACCGATGAGGTCGCGAACATGATCGCCGGCGAGCTCGAAGCGGCTCAGATCGCCTGGAGCTACAAGCAAGCCGGACGATTCACCAAGATCTTTTTCCTCGGTGAATGGGGGACGAGGCTCTTCGTCGACGCCGACCGGATCGACGAAGCGAAACGGATCGCCGAGCAAGTCGTCGAACGAACGGACCCCAAGTGAGCCCGCAAGCGAAGCGCTTCCCACGAGGTTGCGTCGCCTCGCCGCACTACCTTGCGTCCGCGGCGGGGCTCGCCGCGCTCGCCGAAGGCGGCAATGCGCTCGATGCGGCGATCGCGACGAACCTGACCCTCGGCGTCGTTGCGTCCTACATGTGCGGTTACGGCGGCGACCTCTTCACGATCATCTACAAGGACGGAACCCTCTACGCCTACAACGGTTCCGGACGCAGCTCCGCGAACGCGACGCTCGACGCCGCGCGGGCGGCGATCGGCAGCGACGTCATGCCGCCGCGCGGGCCGCACACCGTCACCGTTCCGGGCGCCGTCGAAGCCTGGTTCACCCTGCTCGACAGATTCGGTACGAGGTCGTTCGACCAACTCGCGCGGACGCCGATCCGTTACGCGCGCGACGGTTTTCCACTGACGAACTACGGACGGAACGCCGTCCGCGGATCGGCACCGATCTTCCAAAACGAGTGGGCCGCACAGTGGCGATCGATCTACGGAGGCGTCGAGGACGTCCTCGTCCAAAGCGAGCTCGCGCGCACGATCGAGTGGTTGTGTGAGGACGGGCCCGATGCGTATTACCGGGGCCCGATCGCCGAAGCGATCGCATCGACGCTGCAGGCTTTCGGCGCGTTGATCGATCAAGACGATCTCGCGAACCACCACGGCGACTGGGTCGAACCGATCTCGTCCACCTACCGCGACCGGACGATCTATGAGTTCCCGCCGAACTCGCAAGGATTCGCGGCTCTCGAAGCGCTGAACATCGTCGAGGGGCTCGAGCTCGGCGCCCCCGAGTCGGTCGACCGTCATCACGTGCTGATCGAGGCGATGAAGCTCGCGCTCGCCGACCGTGAGACGCACTGCACGGACGGCGAGCACATGAAGCTGCACGTTTCAGAACTCATCTCGAAGGAGTGGGCGGACGAGCGGCGGCGCGACGTCGATCTCCAACGTGCGTCGACGCCGGCTCCCGGGCGGGCCGCGGTCGGCGGAACGATCTACCTCTGCGCCGCCGACGACGACGGGATGCTCGTCTCGCTGATCCAGTCGAACTACGCCGGCTACGGATCGGGCGTGACCGTCCCGGGCTGGGGGATCAACCTCCAGAACCGCGGCGCGTTCTTCTCGCTCGATCCCGGCCACGTGAACGTCATCGCACCGTCCAAGCGGACGATGCACACGCTCATGCCGGCGATGGCATTCAAGGGTGACGATCCGTGGCTCGTCTTCGGATCGATGGGGGGCGATGGCCAAGCGCAGACGCACCTGCAGGTGTTCGACCGGATCATCGACGACGGACGCGACATCCAGGACGCCATCACGGCGCCGCGGTGGGTCGTCTCACCGAACGATTGGTCGGTGACGCTCGAGTCACGTTTCCCCGCGGAGGTTCTGTCGGGTCTCGCCGCGCGGGGTCACGACGTCAGAGCGGTCGACTCCTACGACAACGGCATGGGCCACGCGCACGCCATCGAGTTGATCGACGGCGGGTACGCGTGCGCAACCGATCCGCGGGCCGAAGGTGCAGCCGTCGGTCTCTGAGTCGAGTTCGCGGCATGCACCACCGGTTGCCGTCGAACTCGTCCTGATCTTCGCCGCGTCGATCTGGGGATTCACGTTCCCACTCGTGAAGACGGCCCTGCATCACATCGGACCGATCGAGTTCCTCGCGATCCGCTTCGTGATCGCGACCGTCGCCCTCGTGCTCATCTGGCCGAAGGCCGCGCTCGAAGCCCTTCGCACGGGACGCAAAGCCGGATTGCTTGCCGGCGGATTCCTCGGTCTCGGTCACATCCTGCAGACAACAGGCCTCGAACGGACGCTCTCGACGCACGCCGGATTCATCACCGGGTTGTACGTCGTATTCACGCCGCTCCTCGCGGCACTGTTCCTTCGCCGGCGCCCCGGGGGCGTCGTCGTGTTCGCCGTCGTCGTGACCGTTATCGGGATGGCGCTGATGAGCCTCAACTTCAGCGGCGGCGAGCTCGTCGTCAATCACGGTGACCTGCTCGTGCTCGGCTGCGCCGTCGCCTACGCGGGACAGATCATCGCGATCGCCCGTTACGCGCCCGAGATGGATCCGCGCGTGTTGCTGATCCAGCAGCTCGCGGTCACTGCGGTGATGCTCCTCGTGCTGATGCCGACGCAGCCCATAGTGGTTCCGTCCGGCGGCGCGGTGTGGAACGCGCTGCTCGCGTGCGCACTCGGCTCGAGCGCGTTCGGGATCGGCGTGCAGACGTGGGGACAACGGCTGATCTCTCCGACGCGGGCCGCCGTCATCTTCGCGAGCGAAGCGCCGTTCGCCGCGTTGTTCGCGCACTTCCTCGCGCACGAACGGCTCCCCGGACGGGCCTGGGCCGGCATCGCACTGATCGGCGTGTCGATCGTGGTCGTTGCCGTCCGGCGTCCCCCCGCGCCTCACGACGCGTAGCCTGCTCGACCGGGTACCGTCATCGTCATGACCAAAGACATCTACGACATCGGAGAAGCACCGCCGCTCGGGGAAGTCCCCGCGAAGATGTGGGCGCAGGTGATCCGTCCGGAGCGGTTCGGCGAACCGAAGGACGCGTTCAAGCCGGAACAGATCGACATCCCCGAAGTCGGGCCGGACGAAGCACTCGTGTGGGTCGCCGCGGCCGGGATCAACTACAACAACGTGTGGGCGGCGCGCGGCGTCCCGATCGATGTCTGCCAAGTGCACGGGAAGTTCGGTGAGCCGTCCGATTTCCACATCGGTGGTTCGGATGCGTCGGGCATCGTCTACAAGGTCGGCGACAACGTCACGAACGTGAAGGTCGGTGACCGCGTCGTCATCCACTGCGGCGAGTGGGACGTGCACGGCGTGCCCGCGGGGACAGACCCGATGTTCCACCCGAGCTACCGCATCTGGGGGTACGAGACGAACTGGGGCAGCTTCGCGCAGTTCACCAAGGTGCAGGCGCACCAGTGCATGCCGAAGCCGCCTCACCTGTCGTGGGAAGCAGCCGGTTGTTACGCCCTCGTCGGCTGCACGGCGTGGCGGATGCTCATGGGCTGGCCGCCGCACACGGTTCAAAGCGACGACGTCGTGTTGATCTGGGGCGGCTCCGGCGGACTCGGCTCGATGGCGACGCAGATCGTCCGCGAGCAAGGCGCCAAGCCCGTGACGGTCGTCTCGTCCGACAACCGCGGTGAGTTCACGAAGAAGCTCGGTGCCGTCGGCTACATCAACCGCAAGGACTTCAACCACTGGGGCCGCATGCCCGACTGGACCGACGACGAGGCCTACGCCACGTGGGCCGCCGGTTGCCGAGCGTTCGGCAAAGCCTTCTGGGACGTCCTCGGCGAGCGCCGCGCACCGCGCATCGTTTTCGAGCACCCCGGACAGGACACCGTGCCGACGTCGATCTTCGTCGTGGACACAGGTGGGATGGTCGTCATCTGCGCCGGGACGACCGGTTACAACGCGGACGTCGATCTTCGCTACCTGTGGATGCGCCAGAAGCGCCTGCAGGGTTCGCACTTCGCGAACGACGACGACGCGTACGCATTCAACGAGCTCGTCGTCGACGGGAAGATCGATCCGTGCCTCGGCGACGTCTTCACGTTCGACGAGATCTGGAAGCCGCACCAGCTGATGTTCGAGAACAAGCACAACGAAGGGAACATGGCGGCGCTCGTCGGCGTGACGGAACGAGGACTGACCGATCTCGACGTTTGAGCCCGGCGCCACCATCGTCCTCCGTGACGTGTGGCCGGGCGGCACGTTGATGGAGGTGCCGGTGCGCGTCGTCCGCGATGACGAGGTGCTCATGTCGGAGCTCGTTCCCGGCACTCGCTATCTCTTACCGGATACCAACTCGGACTCCCACGAGATGTCGTGGTGGGACGAGATCGCGGAAGGGAGATGGCAACTCCGCGAGCGGACGTGGGACACCCACATCCGGCGCGGGGTGTACCGGCCGGGCGATGCACACGCCGTCAGCGGATTCTGGACCGAGGACGGAGGATTCGTCACCTGGTACGTGGACTTCATCGAGCCGCTCCGGCGGACGAAGCACGGCTTCGACTTCCGCGATCTCGTCATCGACCTCGTCGTGGCGCCGGACCTGTCATGGCGCATGAAGGACGAAGCGGAGTTCGAGCGGGTTGTCGAGCTCGGACTGATCTCGCGGCAGCACGCCGACGCCGTGCGCCGGGAAGTCGACGCCGTCATCGCCGATGTCGAGCGCGGTCCGTGGTGGCTCCAGTGGGTTGAATCTTGAATGGCTTCCGGACTGCGGGCGACCAGGCCGCCATGCGTTACATCTGGTTCGGAAAGATCTCGCACGCGCGCCCGGTGACGGTCGTCGCGGACAGCGATGAGCTCATCGCGACGTACCTCGCACCGGGCGCAGCCTGCAAAGCCTGCAATCCTCCCGGTCAGCGGGAGAAGTACAACGACGTGCTCCTCGCGCGGCAGTGGGATCTCATCGACACGGTATGGCAAGCCAATCGGGTATTGATGCTCGCGCCGAAAGACGAGTGGTATTCGATCTGGGGCTCTTGGCCGGACGGATCGAGCGGTGTGCCGTCCTTCTGGTACGTGAACCTCGAGGATCCGACGAGTCGATCGCCTGCGGGGTACGACACGCGCGACCTCCAACTCGATGTGGTGATCGGGCCGGACGGTTCATGTGAGTGGAAGGACGAAGCCGACTTTGCTGAGATGTGCCGTCTCGGTCTGATCACGGCGGAGGAGGCGCAGATCGTTCGCGAGGCGGGTGAGCGCGTCATGACAGCGACCCGCCGCGGTGAGACGTGGTGGCGCGAGTGGGAACATTGGGTCCCCGATCCGGATTGGGCGATCCCGGCGCTTCCCGACGGCTGGGACGCTCTCTAGACGGTCTTGAACCTGACGAGCGCGTTGCCTTCGCCGGTGTCGGCGAACACCGCTTCGACGGACTGACCGCATTCGAGGTCGATCGTGTCCACGATGTTCGTCAGGATCCGGGGGCCTTCCTCGAGCTCGACGTACGCGAGCACGTACGGCAGCGCGTCACGCCACGGGCCCCCGTTCCGGCGGACAACGGCGAAGCTGTAGATCGTTCCGCGTCCGGACGCTTCGAACCACGACACGTCCGAGCTCATGCACTCCGGGCACGTCGTGCGCGGGTACCAGATGACCGTTCCGCAGTCGTTGCACTTCGGCAGCAGGATCTTGCCTTCGGCGGTCGCGTCCCAGAAGGGCTTCGCCTCGGGCGACACGGTCGGCGGGAAGACGGGCAGCTCAGGCATCGGGTTGTCCCAGGATCACGGTCCCGCTGCCGTGCCGCGCACCGATCGTGCCGCCGGTGCCGTGCGCCAGAGCGATCTGGCAGTCCGGAACCTGCACGGGCGCGTTGGCCTCGCCGCGGAGCTGACGGACGGCTTCGATGACTTTCGTCATCCCGCCGCGATTGTTCGGATGGTTGTTGCAGAGGCCGCCGCCGTCGGTGTTGAACGGCAGAACGCCGTTCGGGGACTCGAGTGCTCCGTCCGACACGAAGGCACCGCCTTTGCCCTTCTCGCAGAAGCCGAGGTCTTCGATCTGGATGAGAACCGTGATCGTGAACGAGTCGTAGATCGACGCGTAGTCGATGTCGGACGGCGTCACGCCGGCTTCCTCGAACGCTTGCTTCCCCGAGATCACAGCGGCCGTGTATGTGAGGTCGATATGTCCGTTGTTCGTGTGCTTGACGCCCTCGCCGTGGCCGAGGATCTTCACGCTCTTGCGTTCGAGATCGCGAGCGACCTCGGGCGATACGACGATCACCGCTCCCCCACCGTCGGTGATGACGCACGAATCGAGCCGGTGCAACGGATCCGCCACCATCGGCGAGTGGAGAACGTCCTCGACGGTGACGACGTCGCGCAGAAGCGCGTGCGGATTGTGCGATGCGTGCTTCGATGCGGCGACACGGATCCACGCGAGCTGCTCGCTCGTCGTGCCGAACTCGTACATGTGCCGCCGAGCAGCGAGCGCGTAGAAACCGAGCACGTTCGGACCGAACGGCCCTTCGAAGCTCACCTCCGGGGTGTCGCCCCAGCCTCGTCCGCGACCGCCGCCCCCACCGAGCACGCGCATCCCGGCGGCGCGCGGGGCGCCGGCGAGCGTGATCACCGCGACGCTGCACTTCCCGGCGGCGATGGCCTCGGCGGCGTGTCCGACGGCGACGACGTAGGACGAACCACCCGTCTCGGTGGAGTCGATGTGACGCAGCTTGCTGAAGCCGAGGTACTCGGCCATCGAGATCCCGCCGAACCCGGGCGCGTCGCCGGCGCAGAAGTAGCCGTCCACGTCGTCCACGGAAAGACCGGCGTCCTGGAGCGCGCCGTACGCGACCTCAGCGTGGATCCGCGCGAGTGACTTTCCTTTGATCTCGCGATCGGGGTGTTCGTACGCACCCGCGATGAACGCTTTCCCGTTGATGGACATGCGGCCCGTAGACTACGCGACCGTGACGCAAGCTCTCCACGGCATCCGTGTGATCGATTGCGCGACGGTCGTCGCGGGACCTCGTATCGGGATGTACCTCGGCGACATGGGGGCCGACGTCATCAAGGTCGAGCATCCGGTCCGCGGCGACGACACGCGCCATTTCGGCAACGAGCGTGACGGCGTGTCGTTCTACTGGAAGCTTGTTTCGCGCAACAAGCGCTGCGTCACATTGGATCTTTCGAAGGGTGCCGATGTCGCGCGCAAGCTCTTCTCGACGGCGGACGTCGTGATCGAGAATTTCCGTCCCGGCACGTTCGAACGCTGGGGACTCGCGCCGGACACGCTCCTGCAGGACAACCCACGACTGATCGTCGTGCGCGTGACCGGCTTCGGGCAGACGGGTCCGTATTCGAAACGACCGGGCTTCGCCACGCTCGCCGAGGCGATGTCCGGGCTCGCGTCGATCACCGGCGAAGTTGGCGGCGAACCGATCCTGCCGCCTGTCGCGCTCGCCGACGAGGTCACCGGCATCGTCGGAACATGGGCGACGCTCGCCGCGCTGTACTGGCGCGACGCGAAGGGCGGCACGGGGCAGGTCATCGATCTCTCGCTCTACGAGTCGCTCATCCAGCTGCTCGGCCCCCTGCCGATGGCGTGGGACCAATCGGGGTACTTGCAACCGCGCATGGGCTCACGCATCCCGTACTCGATGCCCCGCAACGCCTACCTCTGTCGCGACGGCAAATGGGTCGCGCTTTCGGCGTCCGCGCAATCGGTCGCGATGCGTGTGTTCGACGCGATCGGCCGCCCCGACCTCAAGGACGACCCCCGCTTCACGACGATGGTCTCGCGCATCTCGCACGCGGATGACCTCGACGATCTGATCGGCACATGGATGTCGAACCACGATCGGGACGACGCCCTCGAGATCTTCGAGCGTCACGACGCCGCGCTCGCCCCGATCTACGACGTCTCGGAGTTCATGGACGACCGTCACGTGCGTGAACGCGGTTCCATCGCGACGGTTGAGGACGACGAGTGGGGTCCCGTCCGTATGCAAGGGGTGCATCCGCGGTTCTCGCAGACCCCCGGCGAGATCAAGTGGACGGGGCCCTCAGCGCGTGGAGCGCACAACGACGAGGTCTACACCGAGCTCGGATTCGATCCGGATGAGCTCCGCGAGCGAGGTGCGATCTGACGCGCTGGGCGACGTTCGTCGGAGCGCTCGTGATCCTCGGTCTGTCGATCTCCTTGCTGGTCGTCCGCTCCGGCGAAGACGAGGTGCTCGAGCGGGCGGCGACGGCCTTCAAGACGCAGACGTCGTACCGGACGCAGATCAGCATCGTCACGAAGACGCCGGCGCCGTTCGGTCTCCAGATGACCGGCGCCGTCGATCAACGAACGAAGGTCGCGGAGTTCCAGATGCACTTCACCTACCCGGGGACGGCGCGAACCGTGACGTGTGGACTGGTCTCCACTGCCGACGCCGTCTACATCCCGGTCAAGGCGAAGAACCGTCCGAAGTTCGGAGGCAAGCAGTGGGTCCGGTCGCCCGTCGCCGGCCTGCTTCCCATCCAAGGCTTCGGCACGAGAGGCTTCGACCCGAAAACCTTCGCGGATATCCACGACGTCCACCGGTCCGGAACGGGTGTCGTACGCGGCGTTACGACGACGACGTATGACGGGACGCTCCATATCGACCGGACGAAGCTCCGCCAGGACGCGTCGTCGGTTCCGAGCGAAACCCCGGTGAAGCTCTGGGTGTCCTCCGACAACCTCATCCGTCGCCTCGAAGAGTCCGTCGTGACGAAGCAGAACAACCTCACGGTCACGACGAGGTCGACGTTCGATTACTTCGACTTCGGGGTTCCCGTTCACCTCGTCGCGCCGGCTCCGTCGCAGGTGGATCACGGCGACGCGCAGGCCGCGATCCTCGCCTGTCTCAGCTGAGTAACGCGTCGAGCTCGGCGAGCGAGTCGATCCGGTGCGTCGCGCGCGCGGCCTCCGGACGTGCGGCGTGGACGAATCCCCACGGTCCGCGACGGATGAACACACCGACCATCCCGGCTGCCACGGCGGGAAGCACATCGTTGTCGAGACGGTCGCCGACGTATGCCGTCTCGCTTGCCGCGAAACCACCTTCGGCGATCACGCGCTCGAAGAATGCCGGTGACGGCTTCTCGACACCCCACGACGCGGACGAACCCACGACGTCGACCGGGAGATCGAGCGAGCGGAGGATGTCCTCGATCTGCTTCGACGTGTTGCCGACGAGACCGAGGCGGAGACCGCGACCGCGCAGCGTCCGGAGACACGGCAGCGCATCGGGATACAGATGCTCTTCGCCGAACCCGTCCCAGCTTTCGTCGCGCTGCACGTCGAAGATGTCGAAGATCTGTTGGTGGTCTTCACCGCGCTCGATGAGTGCACCGAACACGGCGAAGAAGGTGAAGCGCGGTATGCCGAAGTGGTCGGCCCAGTGCGTCCACAGGACGGTTTCGTCGACGATGGTCTCGCCGACGTCGAAGAAGACGGCGCGGATCACGGCGTCCACCCCGTGTCCTCGGCCCAGCGTTCCGAAGCGAGCATGAGGACGTCCGTCGCCGCGTCTTTCACGTAGCCGTACGTCGCGGAGTCGTCCGGGTACTGCTCGGCAAGCCGAGACTTCATCTCGAACCACGCGCGTGCGGCGTGATCGTTCGCCCGCAGGTAATCCCTGAAGAGCAGCGCGTACCGCTGATTAGCACGGCCGCGTTCACGGACATGCACGTTGCACAGTCGTTCGTCGCCGGGCGGAGAGAACAAGAGCTTCGCCCACTGGGCGGCATCGCCGCTCCAGGCCGGCGGCTCGTGATCTGTCTCCCACGGCTGCTTCGCGAAACCGATCGAATGGAACGCCGTCGTGATGTCGTCACGGCGGGCGAGCGAGGCGACCGTTACCTGGATGTCGATGCAATCCTTGGCGCCGAGACCAGGCACCGACGTCGATCCGATGTGATCGATGCGTACGGCGAGGTCACCGAGGGCACCGGCGAGCGTCGTCCGGAGCGCTTCGAAGTCTTGCGGCCACTCCGGGTCGTACGGCTCGAGGCGAACCTTCATCGGTCAGCGGTTGTATCACACTGTCCGCATGCCAACCGTCGAGGTTCGCGACTTCGGCCCGGACGATCGCAGCTGGGCGTACGACTTCCTCTTCCCGAAAGGCACTCCGTCGCGCATCGCCTCCAAGGGTGTGCTCCACGACCCGCTCGCGCTTCCGGGATTCGTCGCGTGGCTCGACGACGAACCCGTCGGCCTCGTCACCTACCGGCCGAAGGAGTGGGAGATCCTCACCCTCGACAGCGTCCGAAACAACACGGGTGCGGGCACGGCGCTGATCGATGCCGTGAAGGATGTCGCGCGCGAGGCCGGCGCGAAACAGGTCTGGCTGATCACGACGAACGACAACACGCACGCGTTCCGTTTCTATCAACGGCGAGGCTTCGTCGTGCGAGAGGTTCGTCCCGGCGCCGTCGATCGTGAACGGGAGACGATCAAGCCCGAGATCTCGCGAACCGGGAACGACGGCATCGCGATCCGCGACGAGATCGAACTCGTTATCGACCTGTGACGTAGCGCGCCGACGGACGGAAGATGCGGTTGTCGGCGATCTGCTCGAGCAGGTTCGCCGTCCAGCCGGCCATGCGGGCGACGGGGAACGTGCAAGCGAAGAGCTCCTCGGGCACACCGGCGTAATCGAGCACCACGCCGGCGTAGAGCTCGATGTTCGCTTCGCGGTGCTTGTCCGCCTTGCGGTCGTTGAGCAGCTGCACGCCGACGCGTTCGACTTCGAGCGCCAGCGCGACGCGCGGGTCGTTGATCGACCGCGCGAGCTCACGCAGCACCGTGTTTCGCGGATCAAGCGTGCGGTACACGGCATGGCCGAACCCCATCAGGCGCTCGCCGCGGTCGAGCCGGTCCTTCATCCAGCGCTCGACGCTCGACGCATCACCGATCGCCGCGAGCATGCTCGGCACGCGGTCGATCGCGCCGCCGTGCAGCGGACCGGACAGCGCGCCGATCGCACCCGACAGCGCAGCACCGACATCGGCACCGGACGAAGCGATCACCCGCTCGGCGAACGTCGAGTTACAGAACCCGTGATCGGCGGCGAGGATGAGATACGTCTCGAGTGCATGTACCTGCTCCCGCGACGGGACGACGCCGTTCACCATGTACAGATAGTTCGCCGCGAAGCCGAGGTCTTGCCTCGGCTCGACGATCGCAAGGCCGCGCGCGAGACGGAACAGCGCGGCGGTCAGCACCGGCGTCAACGCGGCGAGGCGTTCGATCTGTTGACGCGTTGTCGTTTCGTCCTGTTCCGTCCACGGGCGGCAGCCGATCGCGACGCCGGCCGCGGACACCGCGGAGCGCAGGACGTCGATCGAACCCGCCGGTCCGAGCGCGGCGAGCGACGGGAGCGCGGCGCGGAGCACCGGCGGCATGCGCATCGCGTCGAAGACGGCCGCGCGGAAGGCTTCACGATCTTCGGCCGACGGCAGCGCGCCGTTCAGCAAGAGGAACCATGCGTCCTCGAAGCTCCCGGTGCGGACGAAGCTCGTCGGATCTGTTCCCCGGTAGTGGTAGAAGCCGGCGGTCCCGTCGACGTCGGATACCGACGTGGTCGACACGGCGACTCCTTCGAGCCCGCGCGGCGCGACGGGCAGCTCGGTGCCAAGGCTCGTAACGGTCATCTGCGCTCTCCTCTCTCGTCACCCGCAGCTTGCGCCGGACCTCGGCTAGAGTCAATATTGAATAATCAACATTGACTGACTCCACGCGATCCTTGACGGCGGCCCAGGCCGCGGCCCGGCTCGGCGTGAAGCCCGCGACGCTGTACGCCTACGTGAGCCGGGGGCTGATCCTCCGCCACGTCGCGGAAGACGGTCGGACGAGCCTCTTCGACCCGGCCGATCTCGCGAAGCTCGAGCGCCGGTCGTCGCGGAGGCGAGGCCGCCCGGCCGACGTGATCGTCGCGTCCGACCTCACGCTCGTCGACATCGAGGCCGGCCGTGTGTTCTACCGCGGCCTCGATCCGGTGGACGCTTGCCGCACCCGGCGCTTCGAAGAGATCGCCGGGTGGCTCTGGACGGGCAACTTCGACGGCACCGGCGTCTGGCGCTCGCCACCCGGCGCCGAGCTGCCGGAGGCACCTCCGCTCGAGCGCGTGCGTTTGTGCGCCGCACGTTTCGCGACAAGGTCGTCGCCCGTCGTGGCCGCCGGTGAACTGATGTCGAGCCTCGTCGACGCACTTCCGGGGCGGGGTACGCGAGGGACGTTCGCCGAACGACTCTGGACGAAGCTCGGTGGTTCGTCCGGCGACGCGAAGTTGCTCGACACCGCGCTCTCGCTCACCGCCGACCATGGACTCACCTACTCGTCACTGATCGCGCGCGTCGCGGCCGCCGCAGGCGCGGACATCGCATATTGCGTCACGGCCGCGATGTCGGCAGCGATCGCTCCGTCCCGCTTCGCATCGATCGAGGCAGCACTCGAACGGGACGAAGCCGTCGAGGATGAACCGGCCCCTATCGCCGTGGCGATCCGCGCGGTGCCGCCATAATCGCGATGCTCGGAGACGACCACGTCCGATCGCTCGTCGGCGCCGCGCCGAGCGCCGCCGTCGCGCAAACGGCGCTCGCGTGGTCGTGCGGGATGCGTCCGGGATCGGGCGAAGTCATCTCACTCCTGTCGCGCGTCGCGGGATGGATCGCGCACGTGCTCGAGGAGTACCGGCGTCCGACGCCGTTCCGTCCGCGGCTCGCCTACACCGGTCCGGCTCCTCGTGCGACGCCGGTCAAAGCGCTCGACGCCGTCCAGGGCTATCTGGCACGGGAGTGACGTAACAGCGATACTGTCGCGATCATGAGATTCGGAATCTTTCTCGCACCGTTCCACCCGGTCACGCAGGACCCGAACATCGCGCTGCACCGCGACCTCGAGCTGATCCGCTGGCTCGACGAACTCGGTTACGAGGAGGCGTGGATCGGCGAGCACCACTCGGCCGGCTACGAGATCATCGCGTCACCTGAGGTCTTCATCGCGACCGCCGCGCAACAGACGAAGCACATCCGTCTCGGCACGGGTGTTTCGTCCCTCCCCTATCACCACCCGCTGATCCTCGCCGACCGCATGGTCCTGCTCGACCACCTCACCCGCGGCCGGACGATGCTCGGCGTCGGTCCGGGAGCACTCCCGTCGGACGCGTACATGATGGGCATCGACCCGATGGATCAGCGTCGCCGCATGGAAGAAAGCCTCGAAGCGATGCTGCAGCTCTTCCACGGTGAGACGGTCACGATGGAGACCGACTGGTTCACGCTGAACGACGCGCGTCTCCAACTGCTTCCGTACACGCAGCCGTGCTTCGAAATCTGCGTCGCGGCGATGATCTCGCCGTCCGGCCCCCGCCTTGCCGGCAAGCACGGACTCGGACTTCTCTCCATCGGCGCCACGCAGACCGAAGGCTTCAACGTCATGGACAACACGTGGCAGATCATGGAAGAGCGCTGCGCGGAGTTCGGTCAGAACGTCGCCCGCGATCAATGGCGCCTCGTGGGACCGATGCACATCGCCCCCACGCGTGAGCAAGCGCGCGAAGAAGCGGCGTTCGGTCTCGCGGAATGGGTCGACTACTTCGTGCGCGTCGCGGCGCTGCCGATCGTTCCCGAAGGTCTCGACGAATCGAAGCTCGTCGACGCGATCGTCGACAGCGGCATCGGCGTGATCGGAACGCCGGACGATGCCATCGCGCAGATCGAGCGTCTCGAAAAGCAGTCCGGTGGGTTCGGGACCTACCTCTTCATGGGGAACGACTGGGCCGACCGCGCCGCGACGATGCGGAGCTACGAATTGTTCGCGCGATTCGTCCGCCCGCACTTCAACTCGAGCAACAGACCGACGACGACCTCACGTGACTACGTGGCCGGACGGCGCTCCGAGCAACTCGGCCGCGTCGGCGAGGCGATCATGAAGTCGTTCTCGGACCACGCCGCCGAGAAGGAAGCCAAGCAGAAGAGCTAGAGGGCTTCCGAAGCGGCGGGATGGCGGTCAACCTTTTGGGACGACCCACCGTTTCCTATCCGTGAGACTGGAAAGCGATGACGCCGGCGAACTCCTCCGGCTCGCGCAGGCGATAGCCGGACGGCTCGTCGGGACCTCCGACGTCGCCGACGTGGCGCAGGAAGCGGTCGCGCGGGCCGCACAGCGCTGGCCCGAGATCCACGACTACGCCAAGAACTGGATCGTTCGCGTCACGACGAATCTCGCGCTCGACCGTCTTCGCGCACAGGGCCGGACCGTTGTCGCGGTCATCGACGACGAGGCCGCGACGCCGGATGACACCGAACTTCGGATCGACGTCGCACGGGCTCTGACGCGGCTCCCCGTCCGGCAGCGACAGGTCATCACGCTCCGGTATCTCGCCGACCTCACCGAAGCGGACGTCGCCCGCGAGCTCGGGTGTTCCGTCGGCGCGGTGAAGCGTCATGTCTTCCGAGCGAAGCAAGCACTCCGGACCGGATTGGCAGATCTCGCACCGCCCCAAGCGAAGGAGGAGAAGGTGACAACACAGGGTTGGAAGGAACTCGGATTCATGGCCGCCACGGAGCCGGCGGAAGGTTGGGAGACGCGACCGTGGGACCACTGGTTCATGGAGGGGCCCGACGGCGCGTGGGACCGCGTCGCGGTTTCGACGGACGGAACTCCCGTCCTCGACGCCGACGGCGACGAAGTGATGTCCGGACCAGGGTTCGAGCACGCCGTCGTGAAGGTGCTGCCGGGAACGGACCTCGACGCGCCTCGTCCGGCCCCGTCGTTCGATCATCTCGACGCCGAAGCGGCTGCCGTCGTTTCCTCGGCCGTCGACGAAGCGGCAAGGTGGGGTCATCCGTGGGTCGGCGACGAACACCTCGCGGTTACGCTCCTCGCCGGCACGGACGATGCCCACGCGCTCGACCGCGCGATCGCGGCTTTCTATGAAGGACCGTGGGCCGACCGGCGACTCGAGATCGTCGGCGAACGCCGCCGCGGCGGTGACTTCGTCCGCCAACCGGACGCGGCGTACTCGTGGACCGACTCCGTCGCGCAGACGATCGCCGCCGGCACCGATCTCCGCTCGCTACGCCGGGCGTTGCTCGCGAAGGAGCACTCGCTCCCGCTCATCCTTCTCGAGCAGAGCGGCTTCGATGCGACGCATCTGACTCAGGCGAATCTGTAACGGTCGATCCCCTCGCGCACCGCGGCCGTCCAGCAGTTCGCATGCCAATGGCGGTGCGAATCGTCCTCGTCGGTCCGCCACGCGACGACGTGCTGCGTGCGCCGCGGAACGGTGCGGTGACAACGCGGGCACGTGTAATCCGGGCCCCCGCCGGCGGTGAGGTAGCGCTGCGCGACCCATCCGTCGGGAGCCGGCATCGGGGTCGTGGTCGGGGACACGACCGAAGCGTAGTCTCGTTTTGTGGCGCCCGAGCTCAATCCCGGCAAGATCGTGAAGGACCTGCAAGAGCGCGCGGACTTCGTCCTGAACGCGGACAAACACCTCGCTGAGGTCGTCCGTCTCCTCAAGAACACGAACGAAACGCTCGAGAATCTGAACAAGGTCGTCGGACGACTCATCGGGATGCTCGACGAAGTCGAACGGCGCGCCGGTCCGATCACGAACGTCCTACTTCGTATGGATCGCCTCGAGGAAGCGGCGCTCAACATCGAACGCGCGACCCTCGGTGTCGAATCGGCGATGCTCGCGCTCCCCCGCGCGCTCCGTTCGCGCATCCAGGCCCGGACGAAACCGCAGACCGAACAGTCCTAGATCGCTCGTTGCGCCGATCGGCCATCGGGGATCCAGCGAGACCGTGACCTCCGGTGGATCACCGGCGCAGCATATGCGTCAGTCGCCTTCCGTCACGGCCTCCAGCGGAAGTTCCGTGAAGCGGCGTGGGTCGTCCCGTTGCAAAGCCCTCATCACGCGATGGACGAACAACCCGACGAGCGGCGGCACACCGAGCACGAGACCACGGAACGTCCACGTGATGTTTCCGACGGGAACGTTGAACGACTTCGCGAGGATGTCGTTCGATGCCGCGAGGAACAACATCACGTAGAACGAGAGCGTCGCGGCTCCGAGCGCCGTACGCACCGGACGATCCCGTGCGTCGTCCAGGAGGTGATGCGGCCCGTAATCACCACTGACCTTCGCCTCGATGAACGGCCACGCGTACAGCAGCATGAACGTCACGCCCGGCAGCAGCACGGCCGGGAAGAACACGTTCGGTATGACCCACCCGAAGATATGCGGCTCGAAGTTCGGGAAGATGCGCAGCGCGCCTTCGAGCCAGCCCATGAACCAGTCCGGCTGGGCCGGTGACGTCACCTGCGATGGGTTGTACGGACCGTAGAGCCACACGGGATTGATCTGGATCAGACCGCCGAGTGCCGTGCAAACCGCGAATACGCCGAAGAACAGTCCGATGGAGTTGAAGGCGTAGGTCGGCCAGAGGCGCGGCCCGACGACGTTGTCCTCCCGTTTGCCCGGCCCCCGGAACTGGGTGTGCTTCTGCCGCCAGATGATCGCGAGGTGAGCGCCGATCATCGCCGCGAGCGCCGCAGGGACGATCATCACGTGCAGGACGAACAACCTCGAGACGATGCTCGTCGACGGGTAGTCGCCACCGAAGATCAGGAACGCGAGCCACGTGCCGACGATCGGCACGGAGAGCAGGACGGAATACATGATCCGGACGCCGGTTCCCGAGAGCAGATCGTCCGGCAATGAGTAGCCGCTGAAGCCGTTGAAGATGCCGAGGAGCAGCATCGTCACGCCGATCATCCAATTGATCTCGCGTGGACGACGGAACGCACCCGTGAAGTAGATCCGGCAGAGATGGACGACCATCGCCGCGATGAAGACGAGCGCCGCCCAGTGGTGCGTTTGCCGCATGACGAGTCCCGCACGCACCTGGAAGCTCAGGTTCACGACCGAGTTGTACGCGTCAGAGACCTTGACGCCGTGCAGCGGCGCGTACGTCCCGTGATAGATGTGCTGCGTCAGGCTCGGCGTGAAGAAGAAGGTGAGGAAGGTTCCGGTGAGAACGAGAACGACGAACGAATAGAGCGCGATCTCGCCGAGAAGGAACGCCCAATGGTCGGGGAAGATCTTGTTGAGAGACTCTTCGACGAACCGCGACGTACCGAGCCGGTCGTCGATCCAGCGCGCGAGCTTCCTAAGCATGGTCGATGCTCCAGAAGCTCGGACCGATCGGCTCGTGGAAATCGCTTCGCGCGACGAGGTACCCGCCGGTGTCGACCCGGATCGGGAGCTGCGGAAGCGCCCGGTTCGCGGGCCCGGCGATCGGCTTCGCCGCCTTCAGCACATCGAACACCGATTGGTGACATGGACAGAACAGCCGGTGCGATTCCTCGTTGTAGAGCCCGACCGGACAGCCGGCGTGCGTACAGACCTTCGAGAACGCGATGATGCCGTCGGGCGACCAGTCCTCACGCCCGGGGAGCGGCTTCACGATCTGTTGCGGGAGCCGGACGAGGATCGTCTGGGAGTCCATCGCATCGGTGTGCCCTTCGGGGAACACCGTGAGGAGCGTTCCTTCGATCACGTCCGCGGCTTTGATCGGCCGGCCGTCCTCGGTGACGAGACGGCGTCCCGTCCGCCACGACGTGACGGACAGCGAACGCCCCGGTCGCGTTCCGAGCGAACGCACGGGAAATACGGCGGCCGCACCAAGCGCGGCCACCGCGAGTCCGAGCATCCGCACGAGGAAATAGCGGCGTCCGACGACATCCGCCCCGGCTTCGAACGACTCTTCGGCCTCGGTCTCGGCAACGGGCTTCGCCATCCGTTCTTCGCGCGACTGCTCGAACGGTCCTTTGGGCAAGAAGTTGTGCGCCCACCCGACGAGCGCCACGGCGATACCGCCGAGTGCGACGAACAGCAGCAGGCCCTCGAGCTGCGTCTGTCCACCGAGCGCGTAGACGATCGTGAGTCCGATCGAAGCGAAGATGCTCAAGGTCAGCGCGCAGCCGATACGTCCCGAAGGTGGTCTCATCGCTCCCGGGTCCCTATCCATCGACAGAAGAACAGAAGCAGCACGAGTCCACCCCACGCCACCGCGCCTTCGGCCACCGGGCCGACGCGCGAGATGGACGCACCCCCACGATCGAGCGGGTGCTGGATGTAACTCACGTAGGACGCGATCGCGTCGACGTCGCCGTTCGACAGCGACCGCGCGTCGTAGCTCGGCATGGCTCCCGGTCCGGTCCGGATCGCTTCCGCAACCTCGAGCGGTGTGGCGCGCGTGAGCGCCGGCGCGGCGATGCTCGAGATCCGTCCTTTCACTTCCGTCTTGCCCGGGACGAGCGCGCCCCCGATCCCGGTGCTCGAGTGGCAGGCCGCGCAATTCGATTGGTAGAGCGCGAGCCCCTTCGGACGGAGCGCCGCGCTCGTGCGGACCTTCGGAACGGCCGGTCCCTTCGCGCCGATCGATGCGACGTAGTTGTCGACGGCCTCGATCTGCTTCGCGGAATACGCCGCGGGACGATGCAGCATCTGCTCGTGCGGATCGGAGAGCGGCATCCGTCCCGTGCGCAGCATGAAATCGACGTCCGCTTTGCCGGTGCTCCCGCGAAGCGCGGGCGCGTTGTCGGTGCCTTGACCTTTCGGACCGTGACACCACGCGCAGTCGCGCTGGAAGATCTGCTCTCCGGTTGCGTTCGGCGGGGGCGACGGCAGGCCGGGACGGTACTGCGGCGGACCCGTCCGGTACAGACCGCAGCTCGCGCAGAGTGCGAGCGCCGCCGTCGCGAAGAGCACGAGCTTCACGGCTGCCCCGCGATCCGGACGGACGGACGAACCTCGTTTCGCATGTCGAGCAACCGGAACCAACGAAGGAAGAGCAGCGCGATCGCCGTGGCCGAGATCAGCGCCATCGGTGCCCACATCAGCGCACCGGCGAGCTCCTGATCGGAGAGCGCGCCGACATGCGAGCCGTAGACCGGATACACCAGGTGCGGCGCGAACGTGAGGATCATCGCGAGCCAGACGCCCGGCAGCATCGTCGCGAAGACGAGTGCGAGCGCTGCCGGGTACGACACGCGGCGGCGCGTGCTCGCACCGATCACCGTTCCCCAGAACAGCAAACCGATCGCGAGGAACGTCGTGTGTTCGAGCGCATGCACGGGAGACGAACGGATCGCTTCCTGGTACGCACCCGGGAGATGCCAGCTCCAGAGCGCGGCGGTGTAGACCCCGCCGACCACAGCGGGGTGCCCGCCGACGCGGAGGACGAAGCTCGCCGGGCCTCGCGACTCGAGCCGACGGACGCGTCGTCGCGCGCCGAGCGACATCGACATGAGGAACGCGAGAGTGGGTCGTCCATACACAAGGAGTGGCGGCGCAACCGTCAGCAGGATCATGTGCTGCGCCATGTGCGCGGAGAATCTCGTGGTTGCAGCCCCTTCGAAGTAGCGCGAGAGCGCGACACATACCGCGAGGAGCCCGGCGAAGAACGACACGCGCCGGCGCATCGGGATCGCATCGCGCCGGACGATGCGCACGCCTCGCACGTAGAAGAACGCCACGACAGCGGCGATCGCGACGACGGACGGATCGATCATGGCGTCGGGACGCATCGCCGCAGCATCACGGCCGGGACGAAGCCCATCAGGATCGGCAGCAGGAACACGATCGAGTTGACGATGCCGACGAACGCCATGAATCCGGCGCGCTTGCCCGTCGTGGGGTCGCTCGCGCGGTAGCGCTGGAAGAGTCGGAGAGATAGGGCAAGCGCCGCCAGTACGACGACGACGAAGAAGCCGTTCGTCATCACGATCCAGGCCGTCGTCGGCAGGTGCCAGATGACGCCCGGCGTCTGGAATCCGCGCGTGCACGAGAGCCACTCGTCGGTCAGGTAGTCCGCTGTGAATTGGATCGACCAGCCGATCGGTCCGGCCAGTACGCAGAACCACAAAGGACCGGTTCCGACCGATCCGCGCTCGGTGATCCGGGTCTCTGTCTGCATCAGAAATGTGGCGAGAGGTAGATCGTCCCGAAGACGAAGATCCAGACGACGTCGACGAAGTGCCAGTACAAGGTGAAGTTCTGCACGCTCACATGCCGCTCCGGCGTGAACGCCCCCTTCCACAAGCGCACCTGTATCCAGAGGCTCATGAGGAGACCGACGAAGACGTGCAGGCCGTGGAGCCCGGTGAGCGAGAAGAAGAGCGAGCCGTACACATCCGTGCGCGGCGTGAAGAGCTTCAGTGTGTCCGGATACTCCTTCACGAGTTGGATCAACAGGAACGTCGCTCCCATCAACCACCCGAGCAAGAACGCGAACCGCGCGCGGATCATGTGTCCCTTACGGACGGCGTGCTCGCCGAGATGCACGGGCACCGACGACAGCAGCAGGATCGGCGTCATCACCGAGACCGTCGACAGCGTCGGCTTCGCGATGCCGTCCGGCGGCCACACGACACCACCCCGGAACCGCAGATAGAAGTACGACGCGATCAAGAGGCCGAAGAGCGTCGCCTCGGTGCAGATCAGCAGGACCATCCCCCACCACGAGAACGAGCGGGAGCCGGTGGCGAAGTCGGGAAGCGACTCGCCGGGAACGCCGGTGTCGAGGGTGCCGATCGTCATGTCTCTTGCGTTTGTCCGCGCGGCCACAACCAACCGACGACCGACGCTGCCGCGAAGAGTCCGCCGACGCCGACGACGACGAGGAAGCCGCTCAGCAGTCCGAAGAAGAAGACGAGAAGAGACATCGACAGCGCGAAGGGATAGCCGGATTCGTGCGGCATATGGATCAACGCTTGCGGACGCGCGTCGAGCAGGCTCGTCGAGAGCGTGACGTGTGCATCGTCCAGCGCCCGGCCCCCGGCCTCGATCGGCTGATCACCGCCGCGTAGCTCCGGCTGGTCCCAGACGGGATGCCGGCTGCGGATCGTCGGTATGTGCTCGAAGTTGTAGTGCGGAGGCGGTGACGTCGTCCCCCACTCGAGCGTCTCGCCACCGAAGGGATCGTTTCCGGCGAGCTCGCCGTGCTTCGCGCTCCACCACCAATTGATCAGCGTGATGAGCGCACCGACGGAGAAGATGAACACGCCGATGGTCTCGATCATGTTCCAGACGTCCCATCCGAGACCGGGCTGATAGGTGTACACGCGGCGCGGCTCACCCATGAGTCCGGTGATGTGCATCGGGAAGAAACCGACGTTGAACCCGACGAACATGATCCAGAAGCTGACCTTGCCCCAGAACTCGTTCAGGACGCGGCCCGTCATCTTCGGCCCCCAGTAGTAGATGCCGGCGAAGATCGGGAACATCGCGCCGCCGGCCATCACGTAGTGGAAATGCGCGACGACGAAGTACGAGTCGGTCGTCGCTTGATCGAACGGGATCGCGGCGAACATCACGCCGGACAAACCACCGATGACGAAGATCAGGATGAAACCGAGGATGAAGAGCATCGGCGTCTTGCGGATGATCCGTCCGCTGAAGATCGTCGCGATCCACGCCAGCACCACGATCCCCGACGGGATCGTGATCACGAAACTCGTGATGGAGATCATCGAGAGCGATATCGCCGGAAGACCGACCGAGAACATGTGGTGCACCCACACGCCGAAACCGAGGAGCGCGACGGCCATCTCCCCGAGGACGACCCACGCGTAGCCGATCATCGCGCGGCGCGCGAACGTCGGGATCACCGAAGCGGTGATGCCGAGGGCGGGCAGGATGATGATGTAGACGACCGGGTGCCCGAAGATCCAGAACAGGTGCTGCCACAGGATCGGATCGCCACCCTTTCCGATATCGAAGAAGTGGAAGCCGAGCCGCCGCTCGAGCTCGAGCATCAACGCGGCCAGCGTGAGCGCCGGGAACGCGAACACGGAGCTGATGGCCATCGCGAGCTCGCCCCAGCAGAAAAGCGGGATCCGGTTGATGCTCATCCCGGGCGCGCGCATCTTCGCGATGGTCACGATGAAATTGATGGCGCCCGCAGTGGACGAGATCGAGATGAAGATCACCCCGAGCGTGTAGAAGTCGGTGTTGACCCCGGGAGTGAAGTGCGCGTTCGACAGCGGGACGTAGCTGAACCAGCCGGCGTCGGGGGCGCGTCCGACGATGAACGCCGACGACATGAAGATGCCGGCCATCAGGAAGATCCAGTAGCCGAACGCGTTCAGACGCGGGAACGCCATGTCCCGCGCGCCGACCTGCAACGGGACGACGAAGTTCCCGAAGCCGGACAGCGCCGGTATGACGAACAAGAAGATCATCGTCAGCGCATGCATCGTGAAGATCTGGTCGTACAGCTCCGGATTGAGGAAGTGCAGGTTCGCGTGCGAGAGCTGGAGGCGGATGAGCGACGCTTCGAGACCGCCCACGACGAAGAAGAAGATGGCCGTGTAGAGGTAGCGCTTGCCGATGCGCTTGTGGTCGACGGTTCCGATGAAGTCCGCGAGCCCCGGCTTCTCGGCCCACAGCTCCTCGAGACGCTCGGCGACGTCGACCATCAGTGCAGTCCCTCGAGGAAGGCGACGACGGCGTCGATGTCGGTCTGACTGAGCGGCGCGGACGGCATCAACGCGCCCTGCTTCTCGGCTTGGGGATCGCGGATCCAGTCGCTCAGATCACCGGGATCGTTCTGGAGTGTTCCGGCGGCGATCGTCCGACGTCCGGCAAGGTGCGTGAGATCGGGACCGACGGTGGCGTCCGCCGGCGTCCCACGGATCGCGTGGCATTGCGCGCACGTCGTCGACAGGAAGATCTGCTCGCCGCGCTTCGCGATCGCGGACGTCGGTTGCATGAGCGGACGGGCTTCGTTCCGCTCCCAGGTCCGGAACGCGCCCGGCCGGTCCGCGATGACGTAGAAGATCATGTGCGCGTGCTGGAACCCGCAGAACTCCGCGCACTGTCCGCGATAGCGTCCGGGCGACGCCGCTTCGATCCACATCGAATTGCGCTTGCCGGGGATGAGGTCGGTCTTCGGCCCGAGTTGCGGCACCCAGAAGCTGTGGATCACGTCGACCGTGTCGAGGACGATCCGCACGCGTTGACCGGTCGGGATATGGATCTCGTTCGCGGTCTGCGCGCCGTTCGGGTAACGCGCTTGCCACCACCAGTCGTGGCCCGTCACGTGCACGGACAAAGCCGACTTCGGTGTGGAGGCGGCGTCCGCGCGAAGTACACGAAGGGAAAGCACGAAGACGAAGACGAGGATCGGTCCGGTGATCGCGACACCGACGATCGCGATGAACGGCCCTCCCCACGACGCCTCCGGCAGTGGTTCGTCCGGCGACAGATGCCTGGAGCGGATAAGTCCTCCGGCGATCATCACGCAGACGAGGAGGAAGACGGCGCAGGCGAGCACGAGCATCAACCACCAGAGCGAAACGATCCCGTGTTCGGCCGGACCGCGGGCGTCGATCACCGACGGCGTCTGGCGTGTGCACGCGGAGGCGACAACGAGAAGCGTCGCCGCGGGCAAGGCACGTCGAGCGGTCAACGGCGGACGTCGAACGTCGGCAACGGACCTCCTGGGCAGCCGGGACGGGCGAGCCGTAACAGCGATACCCGATTGCCTGAAGACGAAACCGGCGGTCAGTCTTCCTCTGAAGCGACGACCTCCAGCAGGTCCGGCGAAACGGACGCGGCGTCCTCCCTATAGGACGAGACTGCGAAAAGGAGCACCCCGCCGGCGAGGGCCAGCAGCGGGACGAACATCAGCATCGTCACCTGAAGACCTTTGTGTCCCCCGCCGGCGATGCGGTCGGCGGCGATCCCGAAGATCAGCGGCCCGAGGGCGTCGCCGATCGTGCGCACGACGACGCGCAGGCTCTCGGCTCGTCCACGCAGGTCGGGCTCGATCACGTTCACGCGGACGGCGTCGAGCGGCGGGTTCGGGACGGCGAGCGCGAAGGCACCGACGAGGAAGAACGGCACGGCCGGTCCGAGCGAACGCATCGAGGCACCGATACCGATCATGACGGCGGCGAACACGTACGCCGACGCCGCGATGACGATGCGCGACGACGGATGTCCCGCGGCAGACAGCGCATCGCCGCCGCGACCCCCGACGACGAAACCGGCGAGCGACGCGAGCCCGACGGCAACGATGAGAGCGAGTGACTTTGTCGGATCGAGGCCGAACCTCGCTGCGAAGTACACGACACCGAACACACGCAAGATCCCGAAGAATGCAAGGCCGAGGCTGGACGAAACGATCACGACGACGTTCGTCCGCACGCGAAGTGTCGCCGCGTACGGACGCCACGAGAAGGAGCGCGGCATCGGCGGGCGACTGTCGTCGTCCATCGCACCGCGTTTCGGCTCGGGCAACTTGCGTACGCACGCGGCAACGATCAGCCCCAGCACCGACAGCGCCGCGAAGGCCCAACGCCAGGAGTACTCGGCCGCGATCCAGCCGGCGATGACGAAGCCGAGCCCCGCGCCGACGACCTCGCCGGCATTGAGGATCGTGAATCGCCGGCCGCGCTCGGCCGGAGGGAACAGATCGCCCGTCAGCGACGAGATCGCCGGGAGCGCAACGGCCGCGAGGATCCCGAGCGCCACGTGCGCGGCAAGGAGTGCGTTGAAGGACCACGAGAATGCGGCGAGCAACAGGAGGCCGCTCCACGCCACGAGGGAGATGACGAGGAGTCTCGTCCGCGCGAAGCGGTCGACCAACCAACCGAGCGGCAGGGTCGTCAGCAGCGTCGCGAGGCCGAAGGCGGCTGCGAGCTCACCGAGCTGCGCGTTGCTGATGTGCAGGGTGTGCTTGAGCGACGGCGCAACCGCCCCGATCGCAGCGCGATCGGCATGATCGGCGGAGAGTACGGCCGCCAACACGAGGATGGTGACCGTTGATCTCGGAAGTGCCCGCAGTCTTTGCACAACGCCCGCGCCCGGTGCGTCAGAGGAAGAAGCCGGCGGCAAAGCCCAGTGCGGCGGCGGCGATCGCCGCGACGACCGGACGCCGCCGGACGAACGTCGTCACCGGACCGTAGACCTTTCGTGCCGTTTCGATCTTCTGCTCGACCGCCGCCTTCGGCTGCGCGACGATGCGCTCGGATAGTTCCTCGACGTCGCGCTTGAGGTCCTCGGCCTTCTGATCGACGATCTCGCGCAGCGCGTCGGGGTCCGGACTCATGACAGCTTCTCCGGGATGTCGTGCGTGAGCGTTTCACGCGTGCGCGGCAGGCCGCGCACCTTGCCGAAGTTCGCCAGCGCGCCGAGTCCGAACAGACCGCCGATGACGACGAGCGCACCGCCGACGATGGCGAACCCGACGGCGTTCCCGAAGTGCGATGCGAGCGCCCACGCCGCGGCGAAGACCAGCACGATGGCGCCGATCGCGGCCGGGAGAAGGCAGAGGGCCATGAGGACGGTTCCCTTGGCGGCGTCCTTCACCTCTTCTTGAAGTTCCGCACGCGCGAGCGCGACCTCGGCGCGCACGAGTTCGCCCAGATCGCCGGTGGTTCGTCCGACGAGGTCTTTGATGCTTGCTTCAGTGCGTCGTGTAGCCATCAAGCCCGCCGAACCTTCTTCGTGATGCGTCCGGCGACGAGGCCGGCAGCGGCTGCCGCCAGCACGGTGAGAAACGGTCGCGGACGCGTCGTCATCTGTCCGTTGTTGTTCGAGTTGTTTCGCACGGCGACCGTTTCTTACCCGTCTCGTCCGGTTACTAAAAGGACGGAGCCGTTCACGCCTGCAACGAAGGAGGCGACCTCACATGGGTCAGCATGTTTCCGATTTCATCCTCGAACGACTGAGCAAATGGGGCATTCATCGCGTCTACGGTTATCCCGGCGACGGCATCAACGGGTTCCTCGGCGCGTTCGATCGCGCGAATGGCGATCCCGACTTCATACAGACGCGACACGAAGAGATGGCCGCGTTCATGGCGGGCGCGCACGCGAAGTTCACGGATGAGATCGGTTGCTGCATCGCGACGTCCGGTCCGGGGGCGATCCATCTGCTGAACGGTCTGTACGACGCAAAGATGGATCACGCACCGGTGCTTGCGATCGTCGGACAGCAGAAGCGTATGTCGCTCGGCACCCAGTACCAGCAAGAGGTCGACCTCAACACGCTCTTCAAGGACGTCTCGTGCTCCATCAGCACATGCATGGAACCGGCGCAAGCGCGGCAGCTGATCGACATCGGGATCCGGTCGGCCCTGTCCGAACGCGGCGTCGCAACGATCATCATCCCGGAGGACGTTCAAGAATCCCCCGCCGTCGAGTCACCGCCACGCATGCACGGCGCCGTGTTCACGGGTATCGGCTGGTCGGCGCCGCGCGTGCTCCCGGAAGAAGCGGATCTGAAGCGCGCCGCCGAGATCCTGAACGCCGGAACGAAGGTCGCGATGCTCATCGGGCAAGGCGCCGCCGGTGCTGCCGACGAAGTCATCGAGGCCGCCGAACTTCTCGGTGCGGGCGTCGCGAAAGCGCTTCTCGGTAAGGACGCCATCCCCGACGACCTTCCATTCGTCACCGGACCGATCGGGTTGCTCGGATCGACGGCGTCCTACGCGTTGATGAAGGACTGCGACACCTTGTTCATGGTCGGGACGAACTTCCCCTACTCGGAGTGGCTTCCGAAGGAAGGTCAGGCGAAGGCCGTTCAGATCGACATCTCCGGCTCCCGTATCGGTTCGCGCTACCCGATGGACGTCCATCTGATCGGCGACAGCAAGCACACGCTGCAAGCACTCCTTCCGATGCTCAAGCGCAAGACCGACCGGTCATGGCGCGAGCAGATGGAGAAGGAGATCGAGGAGTGGTGGCGTGTCGTCCACGACCGCGCGATGATCGATGGCGATCCGCTCAACCCGCAGCGCGTCGCCTTCGAGCTGAACACGCGCCTTCCCGACGACGTCATCCTGTGCGCGGACAGTGGTTCGTCCACGAACTGGTTCGCGCGACAGCTGAAGCTCCGCAAGGGGATGCGCGCGTCGCTCTCCGGCAACCTCGCGACGATGGGCGTCGGGACGCCGTACGCCATCGGTGCGAAGTTCGCTCACCCGAACCGTCCGGTGATCGCCTTCGTCGGCGACGGCGCGTACCAGATGAACGGCATGAACGAGCTCATCACCGTGAAGCGCTACTGGGAACGCTGGACGAACCCGACGCTGATCTTCTGTGTGTTCAACAACGAAGACCTCAACCAGGTGACGTGGGAGCAGCGCGTCCTGAGCGGCGATCCCAAGTTCCCGGGCACGCAGTGGATCCCGAACTTCCCGTACCACCGCTACGCGGAACTCTGCGGATTCAAGGGCATCTACTGCGACTCGCCCGATCACATCGGCGCCGCGTGGGACGAAGCGCTTGCCGCGAAGACGCCCTGCGTCCTCGAGGTGAAGGTCGACAGCGAGATCCCGCCGATGGCGCCGCACGTGACGAAGGCGCTCGCGGAGAAGTCGATCGAAGCGATGGCCGCCGGCGACCCGCAGGCCTTCGGCGTGATGGAGAAATCCATCAAAGAGAAGCTCGTCGAGTTCAAGGAATCCATCCCGGGACTGCACCGCGACGACTGATGGAACTCTCGGTCGGCGCATACACGGTCCCGACGGACGCTCCTGAATCCGACGGGACGTTCCACTGGGACTCGACGACGATGGTCGTCGTCGAGATCGCCTCGGGGCTCGGCTACACGTACGCCGACGCGTCGGTCGCGAAGCTGATCGAGAGCAAGCTCGCGCCGATCGTCGCCGAGGCGAACGTGATGGACATCCCGGCGACGTTCGAGTCGATGTGCCGTGCCGTCCGGAACGAAGGGCTGCGCGGTTCCTCGATGCTGGCCATCTCGGCCGTCGACATCGCGCTGTGGGATCTCAAGGCCAAGACCCTCGGCGTCCCGGTCCTCGATCTGCTCGGAGCGGCGAGCGACCGCGTCGACGTCTACGGCAGCGGCGGGTTCACGAGCTACTCGCTCGAGCGCATCGCCGAGCAGCTCGGCGAGTGGGCCGAGCAAGGTATGCGGCACGTGAAGATGAAGGTCGCCCGCGATCCGTCGCAGGACGCCCCGCGGCTCGACGCGGCTCGTAAGGCGATCGGTGACGACGTCGACCTCTTCGTCGACGCGAACGGCGCCTTCCAACCGAAGGTCGCGCTCGAGTGGGCGCAGCGTTACCGGGCCGAGTGGAACGTGTCCTGGTTCGAAGAGCCCGTCGTCGCCGACGACCTCGACGGACTGCGTCTGGTACGCGAGCACGCGCCGCGCGGTCTCGAGATCGCGGGAGGCGAATACGGCTTCGTCCCCGACGACTTCATGCGGCTCATCCCGGTGCTCGACTGCCTGCAAGCGGACGTGACACGTTGCGGCGGATTCACCGGGATGCTCCGCGTCGGCGCGCTTTGCGCCACACACGCCCGGGATCTGTCGGGCCACTGCGCACCCGCGGTGACGGCCCACGCGCTTGCTGCGATCCCGGCGACACGCCACCTCGAGTACTTCCACGATCACGTCCGGATCGAGCGCCTGTTCTTCGACGGCCTCCCCGAGCTGCAGGACGGAGCACTCGTCATCGATCGGTCGCGTCCGGGGCTCGGTCTCGTGTTCAAACGACAAGATGCGGAGCGATATCGGACATGAAGGTGCTCCATCGGAAGGTCACGATCCCCGCGAAGGCCGGCGGTCCGGAATACGACACCGGGATGCGCGGCTCGCAAGAGCTCGACGTCACTTCGCTCGAGCGCGATCTCAAGAAACACGTCGACGGCGAAGTGCGTTTCGATTCCATGTCCCGCGCGCTCTACGCGACGGACGCATCGAACTTCCGGCAGCCGCCGATCGGCGTCGTCATCCCCCGCACGTGCGACGCGGTCGTCGCGACACACGAGGTCTGCCGCGATCACCAAGCGCCGATCGTCCCCCGCGGGACCGGTACGAGCCTCTCCGGCGAGACCGTCAACCGCGCCGTCGTCCTCGACATATCGAAGTACCTGACGTTCATCGGCGACCCCGATCTCGGGCAGCGGACGGTGCTCGTCGAGCCCGGCGCGGTCAACGAGCATGTGAACCAGCACACGGGCAAGTGGAACCTGATCTTCGGCCCCGATCCATCGACGCACTCCTACTGCACGATCGGCGGAAACCTCGGCAACGATTCGTGCGGAACGCACTCCGTGCAGTCCGCGTTCTACGGTCCGGGCGCACGGACGTCGGACAACGTCCACTCGCTCGAGATCGTCACCTACGACGGACTGCGGATGTGGGTCGGCGAAACGAGCGAGGACGAGTTCGCAAAGATCATGTCCGAAGGCGGACGTCGCGCCGAGATCTACCGCCAGCTCCGCGAACTGCGCGACCGCTACGCCGATCTCATCCGCACGAGGTTCCCGAACATCCCCCGTCGCGTGTCCGGCTACAACCTCGACGAGCTGCTTCCGGAGAACGGATTCAACGTCGCGCGCGCGCTCGTTGGCACCGAAGGCACCTGCGCGACGTTCCTCCGCGCGAACCTGCTTCTCACGCCGGCGATGCTCGAACGCGCGCTCGTTGTCATCGCCTACGAAGACGTCTTCCAAGCAGGCGACCACGTGCCGCAGATCCTCGAGCATCGTCCGATCGGACTCGAAGGCATGGATCGCACGCTCTTCGACTACGAGATGCACATGCGCGTCAAGCCCGAAGGCATCAGCGAGCTCCCGCTCAACGGCTCCGGCTGGTTGCTCGTCGAGTTCGGCGCGGACACGAAGAAAGAAGCCGACGCGCAGGCCGACGCGATGATCGCGGACCTCATCAAGCACGGCGTTCACAAGGACCACATCAATCGGTTCGACGACCCTCATCAGGAACACCTCCTCTGGAAGGTGCGGGAAGGCGGCCTGGCCGCCGAGTCGTTCCCGCCGGACGGCAAGGATCACTGGCCGGGATGGGAAGACTCCGCGGTTCCGCCGGACAAGGTCGGCCCGTATCTCCGGGACCTCAAGCGTCTGTTCGAGAAGTACGGACTCGAGGGCGCGCTCTACGGACACTTCGGCCAGGGATGCATCCACTCGTCGATCTCGTTCGACCTGCGGACGGCCGAAGGGATCAAGAACTACCGAGCGTTCATCGAGGAAGCGGCGGACGTCGTCGTCTCCTACGGCGGATCGCTCTCCGGTGAGCACGGCGACGGGCAGCAACGCGCCGAGCTCCTCCCGAAGATGTTCGGCGAAGAGCTCGTGCAGGCCTTCCGCGAGTTCAAGCGCATCTGGGACCCGGACTGGAAGATGAACCCGGGTAAGGTCGTCGACGCCTACCGGCTCGACGAGAACCTGAAACTCGGTGCGGACTATCACCCGTGGCGACCGAGCGTCGAGTTCGCCTACACCGAAGATCACAACGATTTCGCACACGCCACGACGCGCTGCGTCGGCGTCGGACGATGCCGGATGACGAGATCGGATCAGGTGATGTGCCCGAGCTTCCAAGCGCTGCACGAAGAGGCACACACCACCCGAGGTCGCGCACGTCTGCTCTTCGAGATGCTCGAGGGCGACATCATCACCGACCGCTGGCAGAGCAGCGAGGTGAAGGAGTCACTCGATCTCTGCCTGTCCTGCAAAGGTTGTTCGAACGACTGTCCGGTCGGCGTCGACATCCCGACGCTGAAAGCCGAGTTCCTCCACCACCACTTCAAGCGGAAGATCCGCCCGCGTTACGCGTACGCACTCGGCTTCATCGACAAGGCCGCGCACCTCGCGTCGAAGATGCCGGCCATCGCGAACTTCGTAGGTCGGACGCCCGGACTGAAGCACGCCCTGCGTTTCGCCGGAGGCGTTTCGCAGGACCGCGCCGTACCGACGTTCGCGGACGTCTCACTCCAGGAGTGGTTCGCCGCGCGCCCGGAACGCAATCTGAGCGGACCGAAGGTCGTCCTTTGGCCGGACACGTTCAACAACTACTTCGAGTCGCGCATCGGGATGGCGTGTGTCGAGGCCCTCGAGGCGGCGGGTTACCACGTCACGATGCCGAAAGGACATATCTGCTGCGGACGACCGCTGTACGACTACGGCTTCCTGCACACAGCGCGCCGCTACCTCGAACGGGCGATCGACGTCCTCCGCGACGAGATCCGCGACGGCGTGCCGGTGATCGGCATGGAACCGTCCTGCCTCGCCGTATTCCGGAGCGAGCTCCGCAAGCTGATGCCGACGGACGAGGACGCGATGCGCCTCGCGAACGCCGCCGTGCATTTCAGCGAGTTCTTCGAGCGCGAGAACATCGAGCTCGGCAAGCTCGAAGGTGACGCCGTGCTGTGGGGACATTGTCACCACAAGGCCACCGGCGGAACGAGCTACGAGCACAAGCTCCTCGAACGCATGGGGCTGAACGTGAAGGAAGCGAAGGGCGGATGTTGCGGCCTCGCGGGCTCGTGGGGCTTCGAAGCCGATCACCACGACCTGTCCCTGCGCATCGGCGAGGAAGGGCTCTTCCCTGCCGTTCGCGAAGCGTCACCGTCGACGCTCATCGTTGCCGACGGCTTCTCGTGCCGGACGCAGCTCGAAGGCTCGGATACCGAGCGGCACGGGATGCACATCGCGGAAGTGATGCAGCTCGCGCGCGACGGTGAGCAGCGGAAGGCAGCGTCGGCGACGAAACGCCGGTTCGCGCTTCCACTGGCTGCCGGGGGTGCTGCGCTCGGCGCTATCGCCGTCGCGAAGTGGAAGAAGCGTTAGGGGACGTCGTCCCGCTTCACGCGTCCACGCACCCACGGCATGAATTCAGCGGGTTCGTGCGTCTTGTGCTCGGCGACGAAGTCGTCCGACAGCTTGCGGATCTCCTCGTCGTCGAGTCCGAGAGCGCGCAGCTCATCGCGGTGCTCATTCGCAAGAAGTCGCGCCGCCTCGATCTCGGGCAGGCGCGGCACCTTGAAGCCATCGGCCTGACGTGCGGGTTCGGTCATAGGCCGTTGATACCCGGGCGCGCGGGTTGTCTCACGTTCGCCCCCCGGGAGCCGATACTTTGGGTACGGGGTAGGCGAGGTAAGGGAGACGGGGCGCGTGCCGAAGTGCCGCTGCGGGATGCACGTTCCCGACTCCATGCCGACGTGCCTGAACTGCGGCCGCGCCGTAAGCGCGGGTGCCGCTTCGACCTCCGAACGCCGCTCCGTCCCGAGACGGCCGAGCACACCGAACATCAAGATCGCGCCGGACGAAGCGCCGCCGCCCGAACCGCATCAGCGACGCGTCGTGACGCGCAGCGGTGTGAAGGCCGCCGCCGTGGACGACGGGGAAGGTCCGGCCCGAAACGCCCTTGAGGCCCCGCTCGCACCACGAGCGGTCCAACGCGTGGTCGCACCCCCGCAGCTCGACGGCTTGTCGTGTTCTGTCTGCGGACGACGACCCGCGGTGACGATCAAGCTCCGCCGTCATCTCGGGTTGATCCTCGTGATGCGGATGGCGCGGCTCGAGGGAGCGTTCTGTCGCGAGCACGGAGAAGCGGTCGCGTCCGAATACCTCCGCCGGACGCTCGTCGAAGGCTGGTGGGGGATCCTCAGCTTCTTCGTCAACTGGTACGCGTTGTACATCGACATCGTCGCGCTCCGCGAGGTGCGTCGACTCGCGCCTGCCGCCGGCGAACGATCCGAGCTCCCGCCCGACACCCTTCCGGACGAGATACGAACCGTCGCCACAGAAACAGCGGAAGGCCGGACGGAGCGCCGCCGCGTCGTCGGGCTCGCCGTGACCGCGATCGCGTTCAGCGCGTTCGCGATGTTCGTCCCGCAGATGGCGCACCTCGATTCGTCCGGGACGATGACGCGGCGACTCGCCGTCGACCTCGCGATCACAGTGTTCCTCTACGCCACCGTCGGCGTCCTGATCGCCGTGCGGAGCGCGCGGATCAACGTGACGCCGCGGCTCGTCGACGGAGGGAGTGCACTCACGGGCGTGTTGATGGGGCTGCTCGTCGGGGGCGGGACCGGATTCGTCCTCGCGGAGATCGTTTCGCTCATCTCGGGCGGCGTAACGTCCGATCCGCGGATCATGCTCGTCGTCAGCGAAGGGAACGCGGTTCAGATCCTCGCCGTCGTGTTCGTCGGCATCCTCGCGGCGCCGGTGATCGAGGAGTTCTTGTTCCGCGGCCTCCTCGTCGAATCACTTCGGACGAAAGGCCGCACGTCGGCGATCATCGGCGGTGCCGTCGCCTTCTCGTTCTGGCACGTGAACCCGTCCGCCCTTCGTTACTACGTCCTCGTCGGGTTCTTGCTCGGGTACATGTACTGGCGCTTCGGCCTCGCGGGCTCGGTCGCCACGCACTTCGCGTTCAACGGCATGCTGACCCTCTTCGCGTTCCTCGCCGTCGGATCCACTTCGGTGTTCACGGCTACGTCCGGCGTGTCGGCCACGGTTCCCGGCGGATGGAGACGCGTGCACACAGCCGAACTCGCGTCGTTCGACATCGCGGTGCAGTCGCCGGGAGGCGCCGGATTGCTCGTCGAGCACGTCGACGCGCCCGTGGCCTTGCCTTCGCCGACCGCGTCGCAGGCGCCGCCGGACGCAACCAACGTGCGCGTCGGGAGCCTCAACGGCTCCCCCGCGCTCCGCTACGACACGACGAAGGACGGCCACGCCGCCGAAGTCGTCCTCGTCACGCGAGGACACCGCGGTTACACGATCGTGCTCGTCCCGGAACAGAGCACGAAAGCATCGGCACAGTTCGAGCGGATGCTCCAGACGATCGTGCTGCCCGCGACGTGATCTACGGAACCAGCGTTACGCCGCTGAACTACTTCGAGTAGTCGTAGAAGCCGCGTCCGGTCTTCCGGCCGAGCAGTCCGGCGGCCACCATCTGCTTGAGCAGCGGCGCTGGCGCGAGGAACGGATCGCGGAACTCCTTGTACAGCGATTCGACGATCTCGAGCGACACGTCGTTGCCGACGAGGTCGAGCAGCTGCAGCGGACCCATCGGGTGACCGCAGCCGTTCATCATCGCGGCGTCGATGTCCTCGCGCGACGCGTAACCCGCTTCGAGCATCCGCGCCGCGTGATTCAGGTACGGGAAGAGCAGCGCGTTCACGATGAAACCCGCGCGGTCGCGCGCGACGACCGGAACCTTGCCGAGCTGCTCGCAGAGCTTCCGCGCGCCTTCGACGAGATCCTCGTCGGTCAGCAGCGTCGGCACGATCTCCACGAGCTTCATGACGGGGGCCGGGTTGAAGAAGTGGAGTCCGATCACCTTCGTCGGACGCTGCGTCGCCATCGCGATCTCCGTGATCGACAGGGACGACGTCGTGGACGTCAGGATCGTGTTGTCCGGGCAGACGTCCTCGAGCTCCCGGAACGTCGCGAGCTTCAGATCGAGCTCCTCGGCCAGGCACTCGATGACGAGGTCGGCCTGCGCGAGGTCGCCGAGATGGCCGGTCGCGGTGAGGTTGCCGAGGGTTGCGTCCTTCTCTTCGGCGGTCGCGCGTCCCTTGTCGACGGCGCGCTCGAGCGACTTCGCGATCTTGTCGACGGACGCTGCGGCGCGGTCGGCGTTCCGTCCGCGGATGATCGTCTTGATGCCGGCCTTCGCCGTGACCTCGGCGATACCGGTCGCCATCTGACCGGTGCCGACGATTCCGATGGTGTTGACGTCCATACCTTGGCTCCTATTGAGGGGGATGCACCAGGGTGACAGCCGGGGCGTTATTCGGCCAAACGGAGGGCGTCGCCCCACAGGGTCGTCAGGAGCGCAGCCGTCTCGTCCACCGAGGGCTTCGTCGCCGGCGGATCGAACACATAGGTGAGGTAGCAGTAACGGTCGACCATCGCCGTGAGCGCTCGTGCCGTCGCGGCGACGTCCAGATCCTCCCGGAGGAGGCCGGCTTCGATGCCGTCGCGGAGCGAGGCTTCGAGGGCACCCGTGAACATGCGCGTCGTCTCGCGCCGGAGGTCGGCCATGTCCGGCTGGACGTGCGTCACCTCTTCCCAGACGGCCTGGAACGGAGCGGTTCGCGTATACGTACGGACGAAAACCGCGATCGCCCGCTCGAGTCCCGCGCGGCCGCGTCTCGGATCCCAGCGGCGATCGACCTTGAAGACGTCGACGACGGACGTCCGGACAAGCGTCGTGATGATGTCCGAGCGGTCGCGGAAGTACTGGTAGAAGGTGCCGAGCGCGACGCCCGCGCGTTCGGCGATCTGCCCGACGGTCGTGTCGAGGTATCCCTGCTCGCCGAACAGCTCGGCGGCGGCCGCGAGGAGGGTGTCCCGGGTGCGGAGCGCCCGGGGGCCTGCGGGAAGCTCGCGGTTGCCTTCGCGGCGAACCGGTTCGGCGCCTGTCACGTTTCCCTCCTGTGCGGTATAAACATGATACGAGTGTCAGGTTCGGCTCGGGGAAGGGCAACTCATTGCGCAAGCTGACGCCGTACCTGTTCTCAGCGGCCCTCGCGCTCGTGCTCGTCGCGACCGCGGCCCTCACGGGGACGAAGCCACCGACGCGCGTCGTGCATGCGGCGACGGCCGGCACGACCGCGGTCGCTCTTGGTGGTTCGTCCGGCGGACAGGTCGCTTCGACCTCCGGCTCGCAGGCCCTCGGCGGCACGCGGACGATCGCCGGCTCGTCCCGGACGGTCTCCGGCCCGCATCCGATCTACGACCCCGGCGTCACGGATAACTCGATCCTCGTCGGCGGGTCGACGTTCACGTCGGGACCAGCGGCCGTCTACGGCGAGCAGATCGCCGTCGGCTTCCAGGCCGGCGTGAACTACGTCAACGACCACGGCGGGATCAACGGCCGCAAGCTGGTTGCGAAGATCTACGACGACGCCGGCGATCCGGTGAAGCAGCTCGCGAACACGAAGCGGCTCGTCGAGGTCGACAAGGTGTTCGCGCTGACGATGTCGTACGCACCGATCACCGGTCAGTACGTGCTGCAGAAGAAGGTCCCCGTCTTCCACCTCGGTCAGTTCAACGAAGAGTTCACCAACCCTTGGTGGTTCTCGGTCGGCGGCGCACAGCGGACGTCGTCGTTCGCGACGGCCGACTTCGCAACCAACTATCTGCACGCCAAGTCGGCGGCGATCTTCTATCTCGACGTCGGCGCCGCGAACTACTCGCGGGCCTACGCGAACGAAGTGAAGTCGGACTGGGAGCGCTGGGGAGTCAAGGTGCCGGTCATGGTTCCCTTCGCCGCCGACCAGGCATCGTGCAGCGACGCGATCTCGCAAGCGAAGAGCGCGGGCGTCGATTTCATCGACTTCGAGATCGACGCATCCAAGGTCATCAACTGCGGCGTCAACGCACAGCTGAACGGTTACAAGCCGCCGAAGGGCTGGGGCGGCTACCTGATCGGCGTTCCGGTGATCCACGAAGCGCTCGGCGACTTCTCCGAAGGCATGTACGCATTCGACGCGTTCGGGGACCTCTACAACATGCCGGAGTACCGCCAGGAGGTTCAGAAGGTGTCGTCCAAGACGGAGTGGTACTCGTCGGTGACGGCGTCGTACTTCCTCGCGGCACTGCTGATGCGGGACGGGATCGCGAAGCTCGGCAATGACATCACGCGCGAACGATTGCGCGAGGTGCTCAACACGTTCACGGATTGGCGTCCGGCCGAGCTCGCGCATGCGAGCGACTTCCCCACCTGGACGTGGCGCCCGGATTGCCACCTCGCGCTCCACGGCGGTTACGCCATCCAGATCCAGAAGGATCCGAGCGGTGACCTGAAGTGGACGCAGATCACGCCGCAAGTGCCGGCCGTCGCGCTCCCGCCGGGGGCGAGTGCGCCGTCCGACTTCAGCCACTGCACGAGCGTGTTCGCGCACGGCTCCGTGTTCGGGAGATACGCGAAGCGATGACCGCGACGCAAGCTCCGCGCAGCCGGTTCGCGCCTCGTGTGCAGCCGCGGATGGAGTACCTGTCGTCGCAAGCGTTCGTGCGGTCCGTCATCGAGATCTCGTCCGCCGCGACGATCTCCGGGTATGCGGTCTCGCGGGTGACCGCGCACCGACTCGATCCGACCGCGACGATGGTCGTCCTGATCGGTGCCGCGGCGATCAACACGCTGCTGGTTTCGCTCTACGCGTTCTTCGTCGCTTTGTCCGACACGGTCGACGGTCTCGTCACGAAGGACGGCACCGAGAAACCGTCGCCGGACGCCGACGTCTTGTCCGCCGGACGACTCTGGGGACGCGTCCTCGGATCTGGTGTCGTCGGCGGCGCCTGGGGTGCCGGCCTCACGTTCCTCGCGCTCGCCGCGCTGAATCGCCGCGAGTCGCACTTCCTCGGCCTCTTCGTCGGCGTATTCATCGCGGCCGGTGTCGCGTCGATCACCGCGGGCCTCGCGGCAACGGCGCTCGGCGTGCGCTTCGGGCTGGACGTACCGAAAGCGGCGGCGGTTCGTCCCTCGAGGCGGCGCGCGTGGCGCGACCTCGCGCTCCCCTTCTCCGCTCTGTTCGCGCTCGTGACGGGGGCGTTCACCGTCCTGCTGTTCCACGACTATCACGTCGGCGCCGCGTTCTCGAGACACGTCCTCACAGAGAAAGAAGTGCTCGCCGACCTCCCGATCCAGATCATTATCGCCGTCGCCGTCGCGAACTTCGCGCTCGGCCGCGCCGGACGAGCCGAGTCGAAGCTCGGCCTCGTGTCGCTCGAAGACCCTGAGCGGCAACCGACGACGGCGGTGTTCGGGATCCAAGCGCTCGTGGCCGTCGTCTTGGTCCTGCTCTTCGTCGGCGGCGCGCTCGTGCGCTTCCTGCTGCCGGCATATCCGACGCTCGTCCAGACCGTTATCGCCCGCAGTGCTGTCGTGTTCTTCGCCGCGCTGTTCGCCGGCGGCATCGCGTACACGCGCGGTGCCCTCAACGCGAAGGTCGTGAAGCGATGAAGCGCTGGCTTTCGATCGGCGGTGTGTGCGTCGTCCTGCTCGCGTTCGTCCTTCCGTTCGACGCTCGCGCGACGACGGCGCTCGACATCGACGGCGAGACGGAAGCGTTCGCGGTTCGTGTCGAGTACGACCTTCCGCTCCCCGGAAGCATCGGGACGGAGCCACATGTCGTCGGTGAGATCCGGCGCACGTTCGGAGAGAACGCGAAAGGTCTCGCGGGCGCTCCGACGGACTTCACCGCGATCACCGGGGGCGCGGTCTACGACCCATGGTCGACGGTGAACGGCAACGACGGGCCACTCGCGGTGAGCGGCAACAGCACCGGCATCAAGGATCCGATCGATCCCCACAACGGCCTGCCGACGGCGGAGTGCTTCTACCCCGGACAGCCCGCCACCACGGTCTCGTGGCCTCGCGACCTCCGTGCCGACACGAAGCCGATCCCGCCGACGTCGTACGCGAACGCACAGTGCGGCGCCGGTCCGACGACGCAACTGACCGCCTGGTCGGCCTCCGACGACGTGCCGGGTTCGCCGACGGGAGCGCTCGGTTCCGTGCTGCACACCGGCGCGCTCGACGCGACGTCATTGCTGCAACCGGAGCACGGAGTCGTCACGTCGACGGCGCGCGCGTCGGCGCACGAGGTGTCCGTGCTCGGCGGTGCGGTCCGTATCGGTGGCGTCGAAGCCGAAGGCACCTCGACGGCGCAGGGTCCGGGCGGAGCCGACGGAACGAACAGTCACGTCGCGCTTTCGGACATCTCGGCCGGCGGACAGGTCTTCTCCGTCGCCGACGACGCGATCACCGTTGCCGGGAACACGTTCCCGATCGATTCGTCCGCGGGCCAAGCGTTCCTGAACAACGTGAACGCGGGCCTCGACGCGACCGGATGCAAGCTCTCGGTACTCGGCCCGGCGAACCCTTATCCGCAGGGGTTCCTCTTGTCGCGCAAGCCGCCGCAGATCGGCGTCGCGAAGGACGGCACCTTCGCCGCGTCGATGCACGGCGGGATGCTGATCCTCTGCGACCTTCCGCAAGACGTCACGACACCGACGACATTCACGCCGCAACGCGTGCAGATCCTTGTCGGGTTCGTGTACTCGATGGCTCGCGCGACGAAGGGCGACGCCGGCTTCGGCACCGGAGACTTCCTCGCCGGCGCCGGGAGCATCAACACTCCGTCGAAGACCGTCGACGTCCCGGGACCGTCCGCGGCGCCGGCACCGGTCGTCGCCGCGAAGACCGACACGAACAACGTGCCGCAAACGCAAGCGCTTCCCGCGTCCGCCGGCAGGACGATCCGCTACCGGCCGCTCGCGCGATCGACGCGGATCATCTTCATCGTCTTCGGCATCTTGCTCTTGATCGTCGCGACCAACGTCGCATCGCGCAGATTGAAAGAGCTCGTCGGATCGTGACCGAGTTCCTCGCGACGCTCCCCGGCGGCCTCGTCACCGGCGCGGTGTACGCGCTGCTCGCGATGGGACTCGTCTTCATCTACAAAGCGACGCGCGTCCCGAACTTCGCGTACGGCGCGCTCGCCGCGCTCGTCGCCTTCTTCCACTACAGCCTCGTGAACGGACGACACGTCGGGATCCACCTGAACGTCCTGTTCGTCCATGCGGGATTCGACGCGACGATCCGGCTCCCGTTCTGGGGTGCGATGCCCGTATCGCTCGCGTTCGCGGCCGTCGTCGGATACGTGATCGAGCGATTCGTGATGCGTCCGTTCGCGCGGGCTCCGATGGTGACGAACATCATCGTGACGCTGGCACTTTCCGCGCTCTTCGGCGGCCTCGCGCAGCAATGGTTCGGAGCGAACGACCTGATCGTCCCGAACCGGCAGGCCATCTTCCCGCGGACGTCCGCCTTGTCGATCGGCGGCGCGAAGATGTCGTGGGAGCAGCTCGGCGTGATCGGCCTCGTCCTCGCGTTCGCCGGCGCGCTGTACTTCTTCTTCCGCTTCACCGAGACGGGTCTTGCGTTGCGAGCGGTCGCGACGGACCGCGACGTCGCCTCACTGCAGGGCGTTTCGGTGCGGCGCGTCTCGCAGGTCGCGTGGATCGCCGGCTCGATGGCCGCCGGCGTCGCCGGGATCATGCTCGCGTCACTCATCGTTTCGTCCAACCCGAGCTTGCTCGTGCTGCTCTCGATCTGGGGCTTCGCCGCGGCGATCGTCGGCGGGATGATCTCGTTTCCGATCGCCGTGGGGGCCGGATTCGGGATCGGGCTGTGCGTCGAGACCTTGCGTCACTACGTCTCGAAGGGTGACGCGACGAAGCTCGTCGGCACGCCCGAGCTCGTCGTGCTCGGCGCGGTCATCGTGCTGCTCGCTTCGCGTCCGTCGTGGATCTTCAAAGGCATACGCGAAGAGCAGGACTCCGGCGTCGTGTCGCGCGCATCCGGCGTCGACCTCGCGATCGGCCGGTGGATCGACCCCGTCGAGGCGTACCGGCTCGTTCGCGCCGCGACAGGACAGATACTTCCGCCTCGGTTGTGGACGGCGATCAAGCGCACCGTGCCCTGGCTCCTCGTCGCGCTCGCGCTCGCGTTCCCGCTCTTCCCGCTGCCGGAGTTCTGGACGTTCCCGCTCAATCTCACCCTGATCTTCCTGCTCGTCGGTCTGTCGTTCGTCGTCGTCGTCGGCTGGCTCGGACAGATCTCACTCGCGACGGGCGTGTTCGTCGCGATCGGTGGCGCGGGCGCGTACATCGGCGCGAACTTCCTGCATCTGCCGTTCCCGCTGCCGATCGTCACCGGGATCTTGTTGTCGATCCCGGTCTCTGTGCTCATCGGTCTTCCGGCGCTTCGCCTGCGCGGGCTGCATCTCGCGATCGCGACGCTGCTCTACGGACTCGTCGTCGAACGCGCGCTGCTCCCCCGCTTCACGGCGGCGTCCGTGTTCCACCGGCCGTCGTTCCTGCTCTCCGACCGCGCGCTCTATTACGTGTTCCTCGTCTGCACGGCGCTCGCCTTCGCCTTCGCGTGGCGGTTGTCGAAGACCCGGATGGGACGCGCCTTCCGCGCGATCCGAGATTCGGAAACGGTGGCGAGCGCATACGGCATCCAGCCCGTTCGGACGAAGCTCACGGGATTCGCTGTGTCCGGCGCGATCGGCGCGCTCGGCGGCGCGCTGCTGATCTACCAGCTCGGCTCGTTCCAAGCGCAGTACGGCACGAGCGGGTTCTCGATCGTCTGGTTGTTGAACGCCGTCGTCGGCGGTATCACGTCGATCGCCGGACCGGTCATCGCCGCCGTCGTTTTCGGACTGCTCCCCGTCGTCAGCCAAGGCGCGGTGCAAGCTGCCCACATCTCCTTCTGGCCGCTCATCGCCGCCGCGGTGCTGACGATCGTGATCATGGCGATCAACCCCGAAGGTCTCGCGTCGTTCGCGCGTTTCCTCCGTACGCGTGTGAGCGCGCACGACGTCGAGGACGAGCAGGACCTCGAGGCGATCGAAGAGGCGTCGAAGGAGCTCGCGCGCGTATGACGACGATCCTTCACGTCGACGGGGTCAAGCTCGCCTTCGGCGGGGTGAAAGCACTCGACGGCGTGACCTTCGACGTTCCGGCAGGCGAGATCGTCGGCCTCATCGGACCGAACGGCGCGGGCAAGACGACGCTCTTCGACTGCATCTCGGGCTACCAACGTCCCGACGAGGGGTCGATCACCTACGACGGCAACGTCGAGCTCGTCGGCCTCCCGCCGCACGAGCGCGTCACGCACGGCATCGGCCGTCTCTTCCAGCAGGCGCGCATGTTCCCGTCCGTGTCGATACGCGACGTCTTGAAGACGGTGCAGCACCGCCGCATGAAAGCCGGACTGTTCCGTTCGGTGCTCGGTCTTGCCCGCGCCGAAGAGCGTGAGGTCACCGCGCGGGCGGACGAAGCCCTCGAGCTCGTCGGCCTCACCGCCCACGCCGACAAACCCGCGATGGAGCTTTCGACGGGGATGCTCCGCCTCTGCGAGCTCGCGGCGATCGTGGCGGTTCGTCCGCGCCTGCTGCTGCTCGACGAACCCTCGTCGGGGATCGCGCAGAAGGAGACGGAAGCGTTGCTGCCGCTGCTGAAGCGGCTACGCGATCACCTCGACGCGACGGTGCTCGTGATCGAGCACGACATGCCGCTCGTGATGGGTCTCGCCGACCGCATCGTCGCGATGGCGCAAGGCAAGGTGCTCACGGAAGGAACGCCCGCCGTCGTGCAACGTCACCCGGACGTGCTTGCGTCCTACCTCGGAACGAGAGCCGCGCGATGACGCTGCTTCGTTCGGAGGGGATCGACGTCCACTACGGACGCGTCCAGGTGCTCTACGACGTCTCGATCGAGGTCAACGAAGGCGAGTTCGTGGCCCTGCTCGGCACGAACGGCGCCGGCAAGTCGACGTGGCTGAAAGCGGTCTCGAACCTCGTCACTCCGAGCGCGGGGAAGGTGTTCTTCGATGGACGGGAGATCACCGCGCTCCCCCCGGACGAGATCGTCGCGCGCGGTCTCGGCCATGTCCCGTCCGGACGGGGCACGCTTCCCGACCTCACGATCGACGAGAACCTGCGCCTCGGCGGACATCTGCTCCGCAACGAGAAGGCGAAGCGCCGCGAGGCGATCGACGAGATCTACGCGACGTTCCCGTGGATGAAGGACCGCCGGACGCAGCTCGCCGGGACGCTCTCGGGAGGCGAGCAGCAGATGCTCGGCATCGGACGCGCACTCGTGAATCGTCCGAAGCTCTTGATGATCGACGAGTTGTCGCTCGGCCTCGCACCGATCGTCGTCGAAGAGATCTACGAGCAGATCGCGAAGCTGAATGCGAACGGCTTGACGATCCTCATCGTGGAGCAGAACGCGACGCTCGCGATGGAAGTCGTCGAGCGTGTGCTGTTCATGGAGAAGGGCCGCGTGCAGTTCTCCGGCCGAGGCCGCGATCTGCTCGCGCGCAAAGACCTGCTGCGAAGCGTCTTCCTCGGCGCGAAGCGCTAAGCCGCGTCGACGGTTTCGCGTTCCGGTTTGGGCGTCGACGCGTTCGGCAGCCACACGTGGAAGCTCGCGCCGCCTCCGGCGCGGTCGTCGACCCACACGTTTCCGCCGTGCACCTGCGCGAGGCGGTAGACGAGCGAGAGACCGATCCCGGTCCCGGGGACGTGCCCGCGCGTGTCCTTGACGAACGGCTCGAACAACGAGTCCCTGATCTCCGGAAGGACCCCGGGTCCGGAGTCTTCTACGACGAGCTCGACGCCGTCGTCGCGTTCGATCGTCCGCACCCAGATCGCGGTTCCGGGCGGCGTGTGCTTCACCGCGTTCGCGACCAGGTTCTCGACGATGCGCTCGATCTGAGCGCCATCGACGTTCGCGATGACGTTGTCGCCGTCGATCGAGAGCGGGTGATCGCGCATGTCGATCTGCGACGTCGTGCTGCCGATCAGCGCAGACAGATCCGTCGGACGCCGCCGGGCTTCGATGATCCCCCGGCTGAGCCGGTCGAGGTCCAACAGATCGTCGAGTAGCGAACCCAGTCGTTTCGTGTTGGCAGTGAGGCGTCCGACCATGTCCTCGTAGCGGCCGTCACCCGGCGTCAGCAAGCCGCCCTCGAGGAGTGACGCAACCCCGGCGATCGTCGTGAGCGGCGTACGAAGCTCGTGGGAGACCGCTTGAAGGAAGGTTGTCTTCGAGGCGTCGAGCGCGCGGAGCTCGTCGGCGATGCGCTGCTCGTGCTCGAACGCGTCACGGATCGCGCGTTCGGCCTCTTTCGATTCCGTGACGTCCTGACACGTTCCTTGCAAGCCGATGAACGACCCGCCGCCGTCGCTGACCGGCTCACCGTGCGCATGCATCCATCGCACCTCACCGGACGGAAGGACGATGCGGTAATCGTCGTCGTACGGCTCGAGCGTCTCGTAGCTGCGCGCGAGCTTCTCATGCACGGCGTCGAAATCGTCGGGATGGATGAGGTCGCGATAGCCCTGCGCCGGAGCGAAGGGCGCCGGCTCCATACCGTGTATGCGGAACAGCTCGTCGCTCCAGACGTTCGTGTGTGTCTGGGCGTCCCAGCGGAACGATCCGATGCGCGCCATGCGCTGCGATTCGTCCAGGAGGACGGTCCGCTCGCGGAGTCGCCGTTCGAATCCGTCGCGCAGGTCTTCGAGCTTCTGCTCGGCGCTGATGCGCCGGATGACGAGGACGAGGTACGCGATACCGGCGACCGCGGTGATATTCAGGACGCGCATGATCAGCGGTCTCTTCGTCAGCGCCGACTCAACGACAAGGAAGGTCGCAAGGAATACGATCCCCGCGAACCACACCGGCCGAAATGCGGCGCGGTGACGGCGAAGGATATCCGCGCCACGCACGAAACTGAATCGGACGAACCACCTGCGGCTTTAGCCCCGGACGGCCTCGCGGGTCGTGGTGAGCTCGTCGAGGATCTCCGGTACGGGCGAAACGCCGATCCCGGGCCCCGTCGGGACGCGGAGCGTTCCCTCTTCGAGGACGAACGGCGGTGTGACGTCCTGCGCGAAGTACCGCTCCGAGGCGGACGTATCACCGGGGAGCCGGAAGTTCGGCAGCGCGGCCAGAGCCACGTTCGCCGCGCGCCCGATCCCGGACTCGAGCATCCCACCGCACCAGACGGGGATGCCGCTCGCCTCGCACACGTCGTGCACGCGCCGCGCCTCGAGGTAGCCGCCGACGCGTCCCGGCTTGATGTTCACGATCGAGCACGCGCCGATCGCGATCGCTTTGGCCGCCGCGTGCGCCGACACGATCGATTCGTCCAGACAGATCGGCGTCTTGACGATCTTCACGAGCTCGGCGTGATCGCGCACGCGCTCTTCCCCGAGCGGCTGCTCGATGAGCAACAGATCGAAGGGATCGAGCTTCGCGAGATGACGCGCGTCCGACAGTTCGTACGCCTGGTTCGCGTCGACCTGGAGCAGGATGTCGGGGTTCGCTTCCCGGACGGCTTTGACGGCTTCGACGTCCCATCCGGGCTCGATCTTGAGCTTGATGCGGACGTATCCCTGCGCGAGGTACCCGGCGACCTGATCGAGAAGCTCGGGTATCGATCCCGGTATCCCGACGGACACGCCGCAGTCGACGCGATCGCGCACCGCACCGAGGTGTTCGGCGAACGACTCACCGCGCGCACGCAGCTCCGCATCGAGGAGCGCCGTCTCGACGGCGGCTTTCGCCATGCGATGTCCGCGGACGAGCGTCCACAGCGACGCGAGCGATGCGCTCGTCACATCATCGCGAGCGAACACCGGCGGCAACAGGAAACGCTTGATCACGTCTTGAGCGCCGTCCACGTATTCGGACGAATAACCGGGGTTGTCCATCGCGACGCACTCGCCCCAGCCCTCCGCGTCCGGCGTGACCACGTGCACGAGCAGGATGTCGCGCACCGACTCGGAGCCGAAGGATGTGCGGAACGCGCCCTTCAGCGGCATGCGGATCCGGATCAGTTCGACGTTGTCGAGTTTCATTCGCTTCCTCTCAGATGAAGGTCCATCTCCGCGAGCAGACGCTCTTCGGGGTCGTGCAGGTTGATACGGGAGATCTCGACGAGACGGCGGAGCCGGTACCGGAATGTGTTCGCATGCACGTTCGCGGCTTTCGCCGCGCGCGGGATGTCGCCGAATGCATCGAGGAACGCTTTCAGCGTTGCGACGTACGACGTGCCGTGCTCGGCGTCGTGCGCCGTCAGGTCGGCGACGGCACGGGAACGAAGGTGTGGCCGCTCCGAGACGAAGTCACGCAGTTCGGTGAGGACGACCCGCTCGTGGGCAGACTCGTAATCGCAGACGTCGACCTTCGTCGCTTCGCTCGCGAGGGCGCGCAGCACCTGATCCGCTTCCGTGCGCGCGCGGGGGACGTCGCGCAGATGACGCACCACCGACCCGATCCCCGCCCGCAGCCGGACGCCGAGGCTCTCGCGCGCCCGCGCCACGATGTCGCGAGCAAGCGGCAGAAGCCGGTCGGGCACGGGACTCGGCAGCAGGACGTACATGGTGCGTCCGATCGGAACGATAGCCGTGCGCTGGCGGAACGCTTCGCCGTACAGCGCCACGAGGTCGAGGACGCGTTCGCGGTGGAGCGCACCTTCGATCTCGTCGGACGAAACGAGCTCGAACGCCAGGACGGCGAATGTCTCGTCCGGACGAACCGCCAGCCCATATGCGGCGGCGTCGATCGAGGTCGAGCGGTCGAACAAGGCGCGGAGCAGATCGCCGCGCGTTGAGCGCTCGAGCGAACCGGACGCGCGATGCCGGATGAGATGGAGGGCGGCGATACGCGCGGCTTCCCGGAGGGCTTCGTCCGCATCGACGGAGAGCGGCGTCGCGCCTTCGGCGACCCAGATCGATCCGAGGATCGTGTCCCCGGCGCGGACCGCGACGGCGACGCGCGGCTGGAGGTTCTCGTCCTCATACCGGACGATCTCTCCCGCCCACAGACGGCGGAACACACCGGCGTCCTCGAGTCGCCGCAACCACTCCGGCGGCACGCGGCGACCGAGGATGGTCTCGCGACGCGGCTCGTCGATCGTGTGCCCTTCGGCCGTCGAGTACGCGAGGACGCGCGACTGCCGGTCTTCGATCGTCACCGCTCCGCCGGCCATCGCGGCGACGGCATTCGCGAGCGCGAAGAGATCCCCGAGCGGGATGGTCGCTTTGTCCTGTTCGTCGTCGGGCGCGCTCGGGCGTTGCTGGATCGCCGTCCGGACGAGCGAATGCGCTTGACTCCACGTCATCGCTTGGGGAAGCGCGAGCACCGCGATACCCGCGCGCTGGGCGGCGTCCCGCAATGCACTCGATGCTTCGGCGTCGAGCTTCAACATCACAGCGGCCGCGTTCGCGGTGCCGGCGCGTGCGAGAAGTTCCGGTGCCTTGTCCGTCGCGGCATCGATCCCGACACCGAGCACGATCGCCCCCGACTCGATCACCGGCGGTGCGGCGGGGTCGTGGATCAGCGGCTGCCCGACATCGATATCGAGACCACGCGGCGCCACGACGAGATCGATGACGGCAAGGCTCGCGAGGACGTCGCCGAGACGGAGTGCGCGGTTACCGGTATCCGCGGGGTTAGAGGTCCGCGTGGGCATCGTGATCGAGGACGTACAACCCGGACCGCGTGAATCCCGAAACGGTGTAGCCGTCGTTCATGTACGCGCCGAGCGTTTCGCGAAGCGCGTGTCGCCAGCGGAGCGCGCGCGGGGGATCCGTCCTGCGCAGTGCGACGACATCTTTCGGCGTCGAGCAGAGAACCGTCGGCGCATCGACGGAACGCACCTGCGGTTCGCCGTCACCGTTCTCGCTCAGCGCGAGGGCCGATCCGTTGCTCTCGGGCTCGGCGAGTGCTCCGTCCGCTGCGCGAAGCGAACGTTCGTCACCGAGATCCCACACGATCAGCACGCGGTCGCTTTCGTCGCCCGCGTTGATGCCGTCGGTCATCTCGCCGTAGAAGTTCTCGTAGTAATGCCCGGCGGACGCACCGAGCTTCTGCAAGTTGAAGAACGCGTTGCGTCCGACGAGCGGGTCGAAGGTCCACGTCACTTTCCGGATGCCGGCCGCGAGCGACCACGCGCGCTGATGCTGCTTCAGCGCGAAGCCGATGCTCCCGCCTTGACTGCGCGCCGACAACCCGAGGATGTGCGAGTGGAGATACGGCCCCCAGTCGTCCTGTCCAAGGAAGCCGACCACCGCACCGACCATGTCGCCGCCCCGAAACGCGGCTGCGGCGTAGTTGCCCGCGTGGACGAGCGCTCGCAGCACTCCGACGGGCAAGATCGCGCTCTCGGGATCCGTCCCCCAGATCTCGTCGAACAGCGCGCTGACCCGGCGGATCCCGGCGGGGTCGTCGATCGAGACGATATCGGCCCCGGCGCGGTCGGCGGCGGCGAGCGCCTGTTCGCCGGCGCGGGCGACGACTTCGGCTGCGTCGAGCGTGCGCATCATCTGAAGCGTCCCATCCGGGAGGGTGACCGACCTACGTAGCATGCACCAAACGCGCGGGTCGCGGTTCGTGCACACCGACCAACATCACGCCCACGACCTGCGATAAGAGAAGGGGGCGCTATGGGAAGGCCTCTCGACTACTCCGACCTGTTCGACCTCCGCGAGGCCTCCGACCCGCGGATATCGCCCGACGGGACGCGCATCGCCTTCGTCGTGTCGAGGGCGGACGAAGCCGCGGACGCGAACCGTTCCGAGATCTGGTCGGTCGCGACGGCCGGCGGTGATCCGTCCCGGCTGACCTACGGGAACAACGACGTCGCGCCGAGATGGTCGCCGGACGGATCGCAGCTCGCGTTCGTCCGCGACGGGCAGCTCTGGCTCCTGCCCGCGGGCGGCGGCGAGGCGCGGAAGCTCACCGATATGCCACTCGGCGCCGGCGCCGCCGAGTGGTCACCCGACGGCGAACGCATCGCGATCGGCGCGCCGGTGAATCTCAGCGGCGAGACGAAGGACGGTGCACCGCTCGTCGTGCGAACCGGCGCATACAAGGGCGACGGCGCCGGTTACTTCGGCGAGCGTCGTCAGCAACTCTTCATCGTCGATCCGCAGACCGGCGAAGCGAAGCACGTCGTCGCGGGCGATGTGAACGTCGGATCGAAGTCGTGGTCGCCGGACGGAACGAAGATCGCGTACATCGTGTCCACGCCGAACATGGATCTCGATCCGCGCGGACAGCTGCACATCTTCGACACCAAGACGGGACGGAGCACCCGTCTCGCCGCCGACTGGGAAGGCTCCTTCGCCGTCGTCGTATGGGCCGAGGGTTACCTGCTCTGCGTCGGGTCTCCACACCCCGGCCCGTGCCACGCGCGTCTGTACGCCGTTCCCGAAACGGGAGGCGGCGTGAGCGAACTGACTCGCGACTTCGATCGCAACATCATGCCCGGGGGCCCGGCGTATCCCGGCGCATTCCCGCAGATCGCCGGCGACAAGCTGATCTTCTGCGCACGCGACCGCGGTTGCACGCACGCCTACGAGGTGCACGACTGGAACGTCACGAAGATCGTCGGAGGCGACGACCGCGTCGTGGTCGGCCTTACTTCCGCGAAAGACACGCTCGCGTACGTGCTTTCGACGCCGGACTCGCCCGGCGACGTGTATGTGTCGTCCATCGATGGATCGAACGAACGACGTCTGACCGAACTCAACAAAGACCTCATCGACCAGATCGACTTCCACGAGCAGACGTCCCGCGTCTTCACGGCGCCGGACGGTCTCGAGATCCACGGGTGGGTGATCAGAGGTGACGGTCACGGACCGCAACCGCTCCTTGTCGACATCCACGGCGGACCGCACAACGCATGGAACGGCTCCTTCGACACGATCCACCTCTATCACGAGGTGCTCGCGTCGCACGGCTGGACGATCCTGAAGCTCAACCCGCGCGGGTCCGACGGCTACGGCGAATCCTTCTACACGGCCGTCGTCGGCAAGTGGGGCGTCGTCGACGAGGACGATTTCCATTCGGCGATCGACACGCTCGTCGCCGAAGGGACCGCCGACCCGCGTCGCGTGGGCGTATGCGGCTACAGCTACGGCGGGCACATGACCAACTGGCTCACGGCGCGAAGCGACCGTTTCGCGGCGGCGATGTCCGGTGGATGCGTGTCGAACCAAGCGAGCATGTACGGCACGTCCGACCTCGGGTGGTACCTCGGCCTCTACGAGATCGGCGGCGAGCTGCACCAGGACCGCGACCGCTTCGCGGAGCTGTCACCGATCTCCTACGTCGAGAACGTCAAGACGCCGACGCTCATCCTTCACGGCGAGAACGACCTGCGTTGTCCCGTCGGCCAAGCCGAAGAGTGGTTCGTCGCGCTCCGCCGTCTCGGCGTCACGACGGAATTCGTGCGTTACCCGGGCGGAAGCCACCTGTTCATCCTCCTCGGCCGCCCGTCACATCGCATCGACTACAACCGCCGCATCGAGGACTGGATGGTCCGCTACACGCGCGAAGGGATCCGTCCGAAGCGACGCCTCGACACAGCGCGGCTCCAAGCGCGGCTCACCGAGCTCGCCCTGAAACATCAGGTTCCCGGTGCGACGGTCGGGGTGCTGCACGACGGCGAGATCTTCGAAGCCGCCGCGGGTGTCACGAGTCTCGAAACGAGCGTGCGCGTGACGACGGACACCGTCTTCCAGATCGGCTCGATGACGAAGCCGTGGACGGCGACCGTCATCATGCAACTCGTCGACGAAGGAAAGATCGACATCGACGCACCCGTCCGCACCTATCTCCCGGACTTCAAGGTCGCCGACCCCGAGGTCACGGAGAAGGTCACGCTTCGTCATCTGCTCTCGCACACGAGCGGGATCGACGGCGATCACTTCAAGGACTTCGGACGAGGCGACGATTGCCTCGAGAAGTATGTCGACGCGTGCGACACGCTCGGGCAGACGCACCCGCTCGGCGCGACGATGTCGTATTGCAACACGGGCTTCTCGATCGCCGGACGGATCATCGAAGTGCTCGACGGCAAGGTGTGGGATCAGTCGATGCGCGACCGGATATTCACGCCGCTCAACCTGACGCACACGTCGACGCTCCCGGAAGAAGCGATCATGCGCCGCGCCGCCGTCGGCCACGTGAAACCGACCCCCGACTCCGACTGGCGACCGGCCCCCGTTTGGGTGCTGCCGCGCGTTGCCGGACCGATGGGCCTCATCAATTCGACGGTGCGCGACGTGCTCACCTACGCGCAGGTACATATGGACGGCGGGCGCGATCTGCTCTCGAAGCGATCCGTCGAAGCGATGCAGGAGCCGCAGGTCGACATCCCCGATCCCCACTCGCTCGGCTCCCACTGGGGCGTCGGCTGGATCCTCTTCGATTGGCCGCGGCGAAGCGAAGCGGAGCCGGATGGTCGTACGAAGCTCTACGGACACGACGGCAACACCATCGGGCAGTCCGCGTTCCTGCGCATCGCACCGGACGCGGATCTCGCGATCACGCTCCTGACGAACGGCGGCAACGCGGGCGCGCTGTACCGCGAACTGTTCCGCGAGCTGTTCGCCGAGCTCGCCGACATCGAGGTGCCGATGTTGCCCCAGCGTCCGCAGACGCCGCTCGAGATGGACCTCGTGCCCTACGCGGGCACCTATGAGCGTCTCGGGATCACGCTCACGCTCGACGCGGAAGACACGCGTCTTGCCGGCACCGTCCGGCAGACCGGTGAGCTCGCGAAGGTGCTCGACACACCGGAACGGAAGATCTCCCTCGTGCCCGTCGACGCCGAGACGTTCTTGATGTTCGACGCCGAGGAGAACGGCCCGGGTTCGCCCGCGGTCTTCTACGACTTCGACGACGGCTCGCCGCGATACCTGCACATGGGCGCCCGGACGCACCCACGCAAGTCGTGAGCGCGCTCCAGGACTGGCTCACCGAGCACGCAACGGCGCTCGAGGTTCCGGGCGTGGCGGCCGCGGTACTACAAGACGGCGAAGCAACCTTCGCGTACCACGGCGTCACGAATATCGAGAATCCGCTCCCCGTCGACGAGCACACGATCTTCCAGTACGGCTCGACCCACAAGACCTTCACGGCAACCGCGGTGATGCGACTCGTCGACCAAGGCAAGGTCGCGCTCGACGACCTCGTCCGCAAATACATCCCGACGTTCAAGACGAAGGATCCGACGGTCGCCGAACGCATCACCGTCCTCCAGCTCATGAACCACACGGCCGGCTGGACGGGCGACGCGCCCGAAGACGTCGGCGACGGCGACGACGCACGCGAGCGTTTCGTCGAGAAGGTCGCGGGATTCGAGCAAGTCAGTCCGCTCGGTTCGACGGTTTCGTACAACAACGCAGCGGTCAACGTCGCCGGACGGATCATCGAGGTCGTGACGGGCAAGGTCTACGAGGTCGCGATGCGCGAGCTCATCCACGACCCGCTCGGTCTCAACAACTCGTGGTTCTTCCCGAACGACGTCATGACACGCCGCTTCGCGACCGGTCACAGCCAGAAACCGGACGGGACGATCTCCGTCGCTCGTCCGTGGGCGCTCGCTCGCGCCGGCGCGCCCGCCGGCGGGTTCGGCGTCTCCGCGAACGCGGGCGATCAGGTCATCTGGGCCCGGTTCCATCTCGGTGACGGCACCGCGCCCGACGGAACACGCTTGCTCTCGAAGGAGCTCCTCGATCTCATGAAACAACCGACGGTCGAGATGAAAGGGAGCGCGCTCGGCGACTACGTCGGCATCAGCTGGCTGATGCGCGATCTGGACAACGGCATGCGCGTCGTCGGGCACGGCGGCACGACGATCGGCCAGCACTCCGAATTCACGACGGTCCCCGAGCGGAACTTCGCGATCGTCTCGCTCACCAACTCCGGGCCGAACGGTGCGCAGCTGAACGACGAGCTCCAGAAGTGGTCGTTCTCCGAGTTCCTCGGCGTCACGGAGGCCGACCCCGAGCCCGTCGCTCTCGGTGACGCGGCACTCGCGGAGTACGCGGGCACGTACGAGGTCATGCACGCGTGGGTGCAGCTGACCGCGAAGGACGGCGGACTCCTCATCAACGTCGAGATCAAACCCGAGGCGAAAGAGCTGCTGCGCTCCGAGGGCGCGGACGTTGATCAGGAGCAACCGGCGATCCCCATCGGTCTGCTCGACAGCGAGGGAGATCGCTACGTCGTGAGCGGCGGTCCGGCGAAGGGCATGAAGGGGTACTTCGTGCGCGACGAGTCGGGACGGATCGCCGGCGTGCACGTCAGCGGACGCCTCGCGACGCGGGCCAAACAACCCGTTTGATCGTCGTCGACACCTGCGGGCCCGAGGGTCCCGCGGTCTACACGCCCGAGATCCTCGACGCGCTCGCGCTTTGCGTCACGACCGGCGAAGCGCTCGAAACGATCACGACGATGACGCACGACCTCCTGCTGGCCGGCGAACTGCCCGAGTTCTGGCGCGAGTGGGAGCGCAGCGGCGTGGATGTGTCCTGCCTGACGATCGGGATCGGCTGGGGCGACGATCCGTTCAGCTACGAAGCGGCGACGGCCGACATCGCGCGGTACGGCCGGCTCTTCGATGCCGGATACATGACGCACGTGAGGAAGCCGTCGGACGTCGAGGCGCCCGGTCTGATCCTCTGCTTCCAGAACACGACGCACTTCGGTGACAGTCTCCTCCGGCTCGAAGAGTTCGCGGAAGCCGGGATCAAGGTCATGCAGCTCACGTACAACACCCGCAACCTCGTCGGCGACGGGTGTATGGAACGCGAACCCGGGGGCCTCACGGACTTCGGCGTGAAGGTCGTGAAGAAGATGAACGAGCTCGGCGTCGTCGTCGACCTCTCGCACGTGTCCGAACGCACGTCGTTCGACGCCATCGCGGTTTCGGACGAACCCGTCGCGATCACGCATGCGATGGCGAAGTCGGTGTACGGCCACGACCGCGCGAAAACCGACGGGATGATCAAAGCCGTCGGAGCGGACGGCTACGTCGGCGTCGTCGCCGTCCCCTTCTTCCTCACCGACGGACAACCGGCGACGCTCGAACACTGGCTTCGCCACGTCGACCACATCGTCGATCTCGTCGGGACGAACCACACCGGGATCGGGACCGATTGGAGTCCCGAGTTCGCGCCGAAGCTCGTCGAGCTGCAGAACGCGGAGATCGACTCCCTCGGCTTCCGCGAAGAGCACGCCGTCGATTTCGGCGCGAAGATCGAAGGGATCGACGCGTGGGCCGATTGGCCGAAGCTCCTCGACGCGCTACGCGGGCACGGCTACAGCGAACGCGAAGTCGAAGACCTCGCCGGGGGGAGCTTCCTTCGTTACTTCGACAAGATCGCCGGTTAGGGGTTGAAATCCTCCGGCAAACGGATCCGGTCCGTCGAGAACGTGAACCGTCCGGCCTTCGAGGTGCAGCGGACCTTACCGCGGAGCGTCGACCGGTGGATGAACCGCTGCGGCCGGCTCAGATCGAACGTGAATATATCGGTGTCCACAGGGTTGATCGAGCCGAACGACTTGGATACCCAGCGTCGAGCTTTGAAGTTCCACACCGATAGCCGCAAGTTGCACGGAGCGCTCACGTGGCCGTTCCACTGATCGGTGAGGTCGATGACGTTTTGCTCCGCGTTGTTGACCACGAAGGTGTAGACGACCGCACTCACGCCGTTCCGCCGCTTCGACGAGACGTCGTAGGTGATGCCGTCCTGTTGATTCACGGCCGTCACGGCCTCAGCCTCGGTCTGCGAGGTCGACCCGCGGGCGAGATGCACCGAGGTCGGATGTAAGAGCGTCGTGCCGAACGCTTCCGCCGGACGGACGCCCAGGCCCATCGAGGCAACCGCGATGAGAACGACGATCGTTGCCCGCACATCATCAGCGTACCGCGACGTTCAAGCCGAGCTTCATCCGTGGGGAACCGCGATGCTTCACGGTTCAGTGGCGGCAGTGCCGGACGCTCCCGGGCGGATCACAGTTGTCCGGCTCGTTGCGCACGACCTTCGAACGACGAAGCGTTACGGAGCCGGCAGCGGCCTCGACGCCACCCCCGCTGATCCCCGCCGTGTTCTGCTTGACGGACGAATCCTTGAGTTGCGTCGTCCCGCCGAGGTTCTGGATCCCGCCGCCGAAGTGGCCGGCGAAGTTGTGGCGGACGATCGATCGAACGAGCTTCGTCACCGCGCCGAATTGCGTATTGATGCCCCCGCCATCATCGGGAGCGGAATTGAATTCGACGACGGTCCGACGGAGAGACAACGTCCCGGAATTGAGAACGCCGCCGCCACCATCAGATGTCGTTTCGTTCGCATCGAGTTCGCTCGACACGATCGTGGCGACGCCGGAGGCATCGACCTCGACGGCACCGCCGTCCCGCGCCAGGTTGTCCTGCATCACGACATGTTTCGCGACGAGAGTCCCCGTCGCCTCCACGCGAACCGCTCCGCCTTCGCCGCTCGAACTGCCGTTCTCGAGGGTGACGCGCGACAGGTGAAGGATGCCTGCCGGGTTCACAGTGAAGATCCTGAATGCGGCCGCGCTGAGAGAGCGCTTGAGGATCGTCGTCCTGCCACCGACGATCGTGATGTTCCCCGTGATGGGCGGGAACGCTTCCGTCGACGTCGAGGGGGTGATCACCGTGTAGAAGCAGTTCGAAGCGAGCTCGATCGTCCCGCTTCCGGCCGTGTTCGCATTCGTGATCGCCGTCTGGAGGTCGGTCACCGAACAGCCCACCTTCACGCCGCCCGCGGCCGACGAAGGTGTCGCGACGGCGACGGCGCCGACAACAGTGAGGCCGGCGGCGGCAACAACTAACCTCAGACGCCGCATCACCGCATCAATGGTGACAGCGACGGATCGTTCCGGTAGGGGCGTAACAGTTGTTCGGGGAGTTATGCACGACCCTCGAGCCACGAAGCGTTACGGAGGTGGCGCTGCCGCTCGCGATCCCTCCTCCGTTGGTTCCGGTGTTCCGGGTGATGGACGAATCGACGACTTTCAACGTGCCCAGGTTCGCGATGCCGCCCCCGGGGCCACCGCTGCGGTTGTAGCGCACATTCGACCGCACCAGCGTCGTCCTACCGCTGGGCTGGGTGTTGATGCCGCCGCCGTTGATCGGGCCCGAGTTCGACTCGACCACGGTGTGTCGCAAGACGAGTGTCCCGAAACTTATCACCGCTCCGCCGCCGACAGCGTTCGACTCGTTCGCGTTGAGGTGACTCGACCTCAGCGTGGCAACCCCCATGGCATCGACGTCGAGCCCACCACCGTTGGCGGCCTGGTTGTCCGCGATCACGAGCTGCTTTCCCACCAGCTGACCCATCGCCAGCACGCGGATGCCACCACCCGGACCCGTCGTGCTGCCGTTTTCGACCGTCAGGTGCGAAAGGTGCAGAACGCCTCCAGCGTTCACGGCCAAGATCCGGAACGCGCTCGACGCCGCAAGCGAACGCCGGAGGACCGTCCCCTTACGACCGATGACGGCGACATGGCCCGTGATCGGCGGAAACGCCTCGGTCACCGTCGAGGGGGACAGAACCGAATAGACGCAATTCGAAGCGAGCTCGATCGTCCCGCTTCCGGCCGTGTTCGCATTCGTGATCGCCGTCTGGAGGGCGGTCACGGAGCAACCGACCCTGACGCCGCCGGACGCGGACGCTCCGGACGCGGTGAGGACGGAGGATAACGCCACGGCGGCCACCAAGCTGAGAAGTGTCCGATGCGGGCCGCTTCGGAATGAGTGGATAGTCGCAGTATGACCCGGTTATGGGTCTCGTGCGTCAGAAGGCGTAGAACTGCCGCCAGGCCGTCAGCCAGTCCGGGCCCGTCGACACGATCTTCCTGGGTTCGACGACTTCGATCCCGGGACGGTAGCGGTAGGACGCCGCGTTCTCCGTCGTCGCGAACTCGACCGTGATCTCGCACGGTTTGCCGGGGTCGTAGGGCTTCACCGCGTTGAAGTTCGCGAGCGCTGCCATCGCACCGTCCTCGATCATCTTCCGTGCTTTCACCGGATGGATGTTCCGCGCGCTCTGACGACCGAAGCTGCGTTTCACGGCAACTGTTGTGAGTCCGTCACCGAGCAGTTCCTTCGTCTCGCGGCAGACGGCTTCGTCCCCAGTGACGAGCACGATCGGACAGCCCCAGTGACCGCAGAGCGCGGCGTTGATGCCCGTCTCGCCGACGAGCGTGCCGTTGAACCACAGGTTGTACCACTGCGTTCCGCTGACGGTGTGGCAGAGGCCGCCGTCGGCGGTCCCCGCCATCGCGTGCATAGCGACGCACAGCGCGGCGTCGCATCCTTGCTCGAGGATCTCGGTGTACTCCGTCCATGAATGTTGGACGACCCACTCGCAGTCGGGATCGAGGCGCTCGGGGATCAGGGAATTGAACGTCCAACCTTTGCCGGCGCCGTGGCAATCCATGACGACGATCTCGGTCGCGCCGGCGCGCTTCGCGCCGCGTACCGCCGCGTTGATCTCTTCGGTGTAGAGAACGCGTCCTTCTTCGTAGAGGCGCTCGCCGCCCGTCACCTGCTCCCACTTGACGATGCCGGAGACGCCCTCCATGTCGGAGATGATGAAGACGCGCACGGCGTAAGACTACTTAACGCGTTTCGCGAGGCGTCCTACGAAGATGTAATCCGGACGACCGGCGCGGTCGAATCCCTGGAAGTTCAGGAGCCCCGCGACTTTTCCTTCGCCGTTGACGATCGCGAAACGTTCCTTATCGAGCGGCGTGAGCGGGAAGACCTGCGGTGGCGACGGTTCCTCTCCGGCGAGACTCGCGGCCTTCATCGTGGCCTTGAGCTTGTTCTCCTCGAGCACCTCGACGTCGACGGTCACATTGAGGCGTTCGTACGTACCCGCGTACTTCCGGAGATCGATGTCGACGGGCTTCTTCGGCACTTCCGGGAGTTCCGGACGATCGAGCTTGAACCGCTCCTTGAAGATCTCGCGCGACAGCGGATCCGCGAGCATCGGACCGGTGTCCGCGTTCGTCAGGATGCACACCGCCGCACGCAGCTCGGGGACGACCCACAGGAACGACAGCTGACCGATCGTCCCGCCGTTGTGCGAGATGACCTTCTTCCCCTTCCAATCCTCGATCAGCCAGCCGAGCCCCATAGCGCCCGTTTCGCTCATCGACAGCTTCACCTGCGGGGTCTGCATGAGCTTCGCGGACGCCGGGGTGAGGATCTGCGCGCCGTTCGCTGCCTGTCCGTCGTTCATATGGATCGCGCCGAAAGCAACCACGTCGCGCGCGGACGCCATCTGCGTCGCACCGGCCGGCGCCGTCGATCGCGGCAACGCCCACGGCCGGCCGATGACGGCCTTCTTCTCGCCGGGCTTGTGGACGTGGCCGGCGGACGCGCGGAACAAGATCGCGTCACCGGGAAGCGTCGCGTGCTCGTTCAATCCGGCGGGTTGGTAGATCTTCTTGCGGATCGCTTCGTCCCAATTCATGCCGGTGAGAACTTCCACGAGTCGTCCGGCGACGACGAACGCCGCGTTCGAGTACGACCAGAACTTCCCGATCGGATGCGAGAGTCCGATCCGGCGAAGCGAGCTCACGTAGCGCTCGACGGCGTCGTCGCCGAGTCCGAAGTCCTTGAAGTAGTCGCCCTCGATCCCGCTCGTGTGGGTCACGAGCTGGCGAACCTTGATCTTCTCGGCCCCCGGATCCTTGAGCTTGAACTTGGGGAGATAGGTGACGACGGGCTTGTCGAGGTCGACGAGGCCGTCGTCGACGAGCTGCATGAGGAGGGTCGTCGTGTAGACCTTCGTGATCGAGCCGATCTGGAAGATCGAATCCGGCGTCACCGCGACCTTCGTGTTCCGGTTGAGGACCCCGGTGACGGCCGTTTCGACGCCGTCGTCCGTGAGGATCGCCACCGACACCCCGGGCACGTCGAACTGCTTCGCAAGCTCCTTGAGCCGTCCCGTCAGGTCGTTCATCTCCGCCTCCTTGTGGACAGAATCTGACATCCGCCGCCGGACCTCCAATCGTCAGAACCCACCACGGCGAGCAGGCTCGTTCGTCGCCCGGTACAAAGGGACGGTGCGAAGCCGCTGGTTGAATGTTCAGATCTTGGGCCGGGCGCGATTGACTCCGATCGTCTTGGCCATCGCGATACTCACGACCTCCTGCGGGCTGTTCCGTCCGAGCGAGCTGAACTTCCGCACCGACTCGCGCCTCGAGTTCACGGCGCCGCCGGCTCGGACGCTCGTGCGGACGCCCCTCCATGTCGCGTGGCAGATCCACGACTTCCAGATCGTCCCGCCGCACTCGGCCCCACCCACGAAGGGCGCCGGCTACTTCGCGATCTTCGTCGACCGCAGCCCGATCAAACCGGCCCGCACGATGCGGGACGTCGCGAGCCGCGACGAAACGTGTCTCGCTCGTCCCGGCTGCCCGGACGAGGTGTACCTCGAACAGCGACAGATCTTCACGACGACGAACGAGGACCTCACGATCCCGCAGATCCCGTCCATCCCCGGTGACAGCGAGAAGATCCAGCAGCACACGGTGACCGTCGTGCTGATGGATACGTCCGGACATCGCATCGGCGAGAGCGGCTGGGAGCTCGACCTCCGCATGCGGAAGGTGGGCTTATGAGCAAGCGGAAGCCCACGCCGAAGCGCAAGCCGCCCGCGCGCAAGAAGGTCGCCACGAAGGTCGCCGCGAAGATCGAAGGCCTCGCGGCCGTCGACGACATCGAGCAGACCAGGAACGCGCTGCGGGACGAAGCACGCCGGAAGCTCGGCGTCATGGGAGACGAGAACACGTCGAGCTTCCGCGAGATCGTCCGGCGCTACAACCTGTCCTACTACCCGCTGATCGCGCTCGGACTGCTGTCGACGTCGGACACGTTCCAGTCGTACGCCTTCACCGTGCTCACGCCGGAGATCAGCCGCACGATCGGGATCAGCGTGGCGGCCATCGCCGCAGCGCGCGCATTGCAAGGACTCGCGATCGCCGTCGCTCCCCTGCCGGTCGCCGCGCTCACCCAGAATCGCGCACGCCGCGCGCTGCTCTGCATCGTCACGGGGTTCATCTGGAGCACCATCACCTTGTTCACGGGGTTCGTCACTTCGCTCGTCGGCTTGATCGCGATCCTCTCACTCGACGGGTTGACGTCGGGAAGCGTGCTCGCGCTGCATGCGCCCCTGATCATGGATTCGTATCACCCCGAATCGCGCGTCCGCGCCCTGTCGACCTACGCATCGTTCGATCGCATCGGCCTCGTCCTCTCACCGCTGCTCGTCGGCGTGCTCGCATCGGTTCTGGGATTCACCTGGCGCGGCGTTTTCATCTGCCTCGGTGGCGTCTCGCTGGCGATGACGGCGATCTCGATCCGCTTGCGCGACCCGGGATTCGGGAAGTGGGACACCGAGCAACTACGAGCGAGCGTCCACGAAGCGCACGGCGAGAGCGGCGAGCTCGCCGAGGAAGATGTGACGCTCAACTTCTGGGAAACGTGCCGCCGGATGCTTCTCATCCCGACGAACCGACGGTGCCTCGCGGGATTCGCCGTGTTCGGGATGCTGTCGGTGCCGCTCGGGACGTTCATCTCGTTCTTCTTGGACCAGCGCTGGAATCTCGGACCCGGCCAGCGCGGCGCGTTCTTCGCCTTCTACGCGTTCTGCGGGGTCGTCGCGCTCCTCGTCTACGGGAACCGGGGCGAGAAGCAGTTCCGCGCAGCACCCGGCCGCGTTCTTCGCGCAGCCGGTTACATGCTCGCGATCGTCATCACCTTCATCGCCCTCGGCGGCGTGATGCCGATCTTCGGCCTCATGCTCGCCTGCTTCGGGATCGGCGGCGCCGGCGTCGCCGTGCTCACGCCGCTCCTCGGCATCGCGATCCTTTCGATCATCCCGGCAAACATGCGGCCGCACGCACAGGCGCTCGTCGCGATCTTCAGCGCGGTGGGCGCGGTCGCCGGAGCGATCCTGCTCGGCGGGATCCAGAATCAGTACGGCATCGGCGGCGCGATGGTTTCCGTGGCGATCCCCGGCGTGCTCGGCGCGCTGATCATCGCGAGCGCCGGGAAGCTCGTCCAAGGCGATCTCGATCGCATGATCGACGAGGTCCTCGAAGGTGAAGAGATACGGCGCCTGCGCGCGTCGGGCGGACATCTCCCGATGCTCGCCGCGCGTGGCATCGACTTCTCGTACGGCCAGCTGCAGGTGCTCTTCGATGTCGACTTCTCCGTCGACGACGGCGAGATGGTCGCACTGCTCGGGGTGAACGGCGCCGGCAAGTCGACATTGCTGAAGGTCATCTCGGGCATCGGACTCCCCTTCCACGGCAGCGTCCGTTTCCGCGGGCAGGAGATCACCTACCTCGACGCGGAGCGCCGCCTCCGCCTCGGGATCACGCAGATCCCCGGGGGACGCGCCGTCTTCGGACCGATGACGGTCGTCGAGAACCTGCGAAGCTTCGGCTACACGATCGCCGGCAGCAGGCGCGCGGTGGACGAAGCGCTCGACAAGGCCTTCGACGCGTTCCCGCGTCTCGACGAGCGCCGTAACTCTCTCGCCGCGACGCTGTCCGGCGGCGAACAGCAGATGCTCGGCTTGTCCAAAGCGTTGATGCTGCAACCGCGCCTGCTGCTGATCGACGAGCTCTCGCTGGGCCTCGCTCCGGTGATCGTGCAGCAACTGCTCGAGATGGTCCGACGCATCAACGACGAGGGCACCGCCGTCGTGCTCGTCGAGCAGTCCGTGAACATCGCGCTCAACCTCGTCGAGCACGCGTATTTCATGGAAAAGGGTGAGATCCGCTTCGACGGGAAGGCGCGTGATCTCTTGCGCCGCGACGACCTGCTGCGAGCCGTGTTCCTGCAAGGAACGCGGCCATGATGAACCGGCGCACGATCCTGACCGTCGCGGCGGCGATCGCGGGCGTCGTCATCGCGAAAGTCGTGCTGTTGCAGCTCGACGCACATCACGTCGTGCAAGCGTCGACGCCGTTCCCCGTGATCCTGCTCGGAACGATCATCGGTCTGACCTACGGTCTTCTCGCCGTCGGTCTCGTCCTCATCTACCGGACGAACCGCATCATCAACTTCGCGCACGGACAGATCGGCGCGTTCGCCGCGGCGTTCTTCGGTCTCGCTGCCGTGCAGTGGCACGTTCCGTACTGGGTCGCGTTCCCGTTCGCGCTCGCCGTCGGCGGTGCCGTCGGATCGGCCTCCGAAGCCGGGGTCGTCCGCCGTCTGCGGAACGCGCCGCGACTCATGAGCGTCGTCGCGACCCTCGGCGTCGGGCAGTTCCTCGTGATCTTCGCGACGGTCATCAACTCGACCGCCGGCGCCGGCCAGCTCTATCCGCAGCCGTCCTTCCTGCCTGTGTTCAACGTCGGTGCGCTGCGCGTCACACAGGCCTACTCGGGGATGCTTTTCCTGTCACCGGTCTTCGTGCTCGCGATCGCGTTGTTCATGAAACGCAGCCGCTACGGACTCGCGATCCGCGCTGCGGCAGCGAACCCCGAAGCGGCACGCATGAGCGGCATCTTCGCGAGCCGCATGTCGTCGCTCGCCTGGGCGATCGCCGGCGCATTGTCCGCGTTCACCGCGATCCTCACGGCTCCGACGCAAGGATTCGCCACGGCGGACACGTTCGGTCCCGCTCTCTTGCTCCGCGCGCTGACCGCGGCCGCGATCGCCCGCATGAACTCACTGCCGGCCGCGATGCTCGGCGGCGTCGGGCTCGGGATCGTCGAACAGATCCTGCTGTGGAACTACCCTCGCTCGGGACTCGTCGAAGTGACGCTCTTCGTCATCATCTTGGGCGTCCTGCTTCTGCAGCAACAGCGCGCGGGACGCGAAGAGGAGCGCGGCAGCTGGGCGGCGGTCCAAGCCGTTCGCGCGATCCCGCAGAAGATCGCCGATCTGCCGGCGGTACGTTTCCTGACGCCGGTGCTGGGCGTCGGTTTCCTCGCGGTGATCGCGCTCCTGCCGCTCGTGATGACGAACAGCCTCTCCGTGTCGATCACCGGCATCATCGGGTTCTCGATCGTCGGTTTGTCGATCGGCGTCCTCACGGGGCTCGGCGGACAACTCACGCTCGGGCAGTTCGCCGTGGCCGCGATCGGTGCGGTCGTTTCCTACCAGGTCTCGAGTCACACGGGCAGCTTCCCGCTCGCGTTGCTGATCGCCGGTGTGGTCGCGGGGTGCGTCTCCGTGGTCATCGGACTGCCGGCACTCCGCGTGCGAGGACTGATGCTGACGGTCACGACGCTCGGCTTCGCGCTCGCGACGCCGGCGTGGCTCCTCGCGCAACCGTGGATGCTCGGCGACGGACGCAACCCCGGGCAGCCGGTGTTCTTCGGTCACGCGCTCGCCACCGGCCACAGCTACTACTACTTCGCGCTCACGATCTTCGTGATCGCGCTGGCCATCGCGTGGAACATCCGACGCAGCGGCTTCGGACGCTTGCTCGTCGCCATCCGCGACAACGAGGACAGCGCGCGCGCGTTCACCGTCCGCGCGAGCCTCGTGAAGTTGCAGGGCTATCTCATCGCCGGATTCATCGCCGGCATCGGCGGCGCGACGTACGGGCACGCGCTCGCGAGCATCGGCGTCGCGACGTTCCCGGCGAGCGCCAGCTTGAACGTCGTGGTGATGACCGTGCTCGGCGGTGTCGGTGTCCTGCTCGGTCCGGTGCTCGGGGCGGTCTGGGTGCTCGGACTCCCGCTCTTCAACATCGGGAGCCTCGGTCTCGCGGCAACAACGCTCGGCGCCCTGCTGCTGATCCTCTGGCGTCCGGGTGGCATCATCCAGCTCGTCGATCCGCTACGGATCTGGTTCGTGAAAGCGGTCGCCCGGCGCAGCGGGATCGATCCCGATCCGCTCTTCGCCGGAGAGGACGAAACGGCATCCATCGCGGTTTCGTCCGCGCATGCCGTCGTGCACACAACGCGTCCCCGTCCGTCGCTCGCGTCCGGGGCGCCGCTCCTCGAGGCGGTCGATCTGACGAAACGCTTCGGCGGGATCGTCGCCGTGCGCGACGTGTCGTTCGAGGTCGCGCCCGGTGAGGTCGTCGGACTGATCGGTCCGAACGGCGCGGGCAAGACGACGGCGTTCGAGCTGCTGAGCGGCTTCACGAAACCGGACGCCGGCGCCGTCCGCTTCGCCGGTATCGACGTATCGGATCACGGTCCCGAGCGGCGAGCGCAAGAAGGACTCATCCGTTCCTTCCAGGACGCAGCGCTCTTCCCGACGATGACCGTGAAGGAAACGGTGAAGCTCGCGCTCGAACGCGTGCAGCCGACGCACATCGTGCCGTCCATCCTCGGTATCGGCCGGAGCGAACGTCGCAAGGAACCGCGCGCACGCGAGCTGATCGCGACCATGGGTCTCGATCGCTACCGCGACAAGCAGATCCAGGAACTCTCGACGGGAACGCGGCGGATCGCCGAGCTCGCGTGCATGATCGCTCTCGAGCCCGTCTGCCTATTGCTCGACGAGCCGTCGTCCGGCATCGCGCAGCGCGAAACGGAAGCACTCGGCGGACTACTTCGAGACCTGAAGGAGCAGCTCGATCTGACGCTCGTTGTCATCGAGCACGACATCCCACTGATCATGGGACTCGCCGACCGCATCATCGCGATGGAAAGCGGTTCGGTCCTCGCCGTCGGCACACCGAAACAGATCCGGACGAACCGCCAGGTAATCGACGCATATCTCGGGACGACGAGCGACGGCGCAGACACGAAACGCTCACGCAGGAAAACAACGACCGCGCGACGCTAGTCCGCGTAGTACGGAGCGCCCCGGTAGCGCAGGCACTTGCAGGACGCGAGGTACTCCTCGGTCCGCACCATGTCACCGCCGTCGCGCCGCCCGGGTAGGAGCTTCGTCCCGTACACGACCGCGCTCGGCATGCTCGTTCCGAGCTTCTCGGCTTGGGAGATGAACGAGTCGGCGGACAACGCCGGCAACGCGTTCACGATGCGCTGCATGAAGAACGCCGTATCGCACGCCGCGCCCGCGATGGCTTCATCGTTCAAGTTGCTGCTCGTCACGGGATAACCCGCGTCCGCTTCGATCTTGAAGCACGCGTCGCGGAACGTATTCGTGCGCCATCCCGCGTCTTTCGAACGGTCGTAGTCGCTCTGGTCGACGGCGATCGCGTGATCCATCTGCGCCGCCGGCAGGACGCTCCATCCCGGCGAGTTGAATGTGTTCTGCCCGTAGCGCGGGTGATAACCCTGCGCCTGCGATTGAACCATCCACTCGAGCGTGAGTCCCGTCCCGGCCCAGACACCCGCGGGTCCGTCCTGGATGATCACGTGGTCGATCCCGAGCGCCTTGAACTTCGTGATCGCACCGGTCACGGCCGCCGTCATGTCGGCGACCGCGCCGAGTTGTTGCGGCACACCGATGTACGTCGTCTGCGCAGGCTTCACGCCGATCTTCGCGAGCGCGGGCAGATATCCCGACGCGATGGCCGCCCGGTAGTTGGGGTCGTCCCACGTGACGAGTCCGAGCTTGCCTCCGAAGTACCCGGCGCGAGCGAGTCCTGCCACGGTGACCTGGCCCAGGCGGTCGAGCGTGATCGCGTCCGGGTCGATGAGGTGGCGGTACTTCGCAAAGGTCGCGGCCGTCGCGCTTCCGGCTCCGATCGCGAGCGCTCCGGCACGGTCCGCGCACGCGTCGAGGATGTCGTCGCCTCCGCCCATCGCGAAGACCTTGTTGTCCTGCGTCCAGAAGGCACAGGCCGACTGGTCCTGCGTTGAGGTCGCGGTCGTGAGGTTGTAGTCGTAGTACAGCGGCTTCAGCGCTCGGCCGGCGAAACCGCCATGAGCATTCGCGTAACTGATGATCGCGTTGAAGACGTTCCGCGTGTCGTAGGTCGGTCCGGCAGCCGCCGCGCCGATCGCCTTGTCCCCGGCGGCCGACTGCGAGCTGTAGCCGACGCCGATGTAGATCGTCTTATCGGTAACACCGGGCGCGTGCGCGGCGATGAAACGGGAAGTAATGCCCGCGCTCGCCGGAGTCCGTGCGCCGGATACGGGCGCGGACGCGACACTTCCTGCGCCGGACGCACCACCGCGGGAGGCCTGCCCGGCTGTTCCTGCGGTGGCCGTCGGCGACGCGGCGTCGCGGCCGACGGCAGCCGGTCCATGGTTCTGCGATGTCCGGCCGGTGCGGAGCGTGGAGTTGCAGCCCGTGGCGAGCAGCACCAAAGCGATGGACGAAACGAGGAATCTGCGAGACGGCACCGTACCCCCTCCTGGTTCTCCCTGCGACGCGGGGGCGTTCCCGACGGACCCGATCGATCCGTCCGGCGTCGTCTATCTACGGAACAGCTTAGCCTCGTTCAGTCGGCGTACGCGGGCGGGCCTTGGTACTTGAGGCACTTACACGAGTTCAGGTACTCGGCCGTACGCACCATGTCCCCGCCGTCACGCCGTCCGGGGAACAGATACGACCCGTACACGACCGCGGGCTGGAAGGTCTTCCCAAGTTTCAGCGCGGCCGAGATGAACCCGTCGTTGCTGAGTTCGGTCGACGTGTTCACGACTTGCTGGAAGAAGAAGAACGCGTCGCAGAGGGCAGCGGCGATCCCTTCGTCGTTCGTGTTGCTGCTCGAGACCGGGAAGCCTGCGTCCGCTTGGATCTTGAAGCACTTCGTGCGCGCCGCGTTGTTGTGCCAGCCGGCATCGTCGGCCGGATCGTTGTCGGCGCTCTCGACGAAGAGGCCTTTGTCCTCCTCGTCGTGCGGGTTGACGCTGAACCCCGGAGCGTTGTTGTCGTTCCCGCCGTAGCGCGGGAAGTAGCCTTGTGACTTCGCCGCGGTCTCCCACTCGAATGTGAGGCCGTCGCCCGACCACACGCCGGCCGGTCCGTCCTGGACGATCACGTGGTCGATCCCGAGGCTCTTGAACTTCGCGACCGCCGCGCTCACCGCTGCCGTCATGTCACCGAGCGCGCCGAGCTGCTGCGGGACCGAGATGTACGCCGTCTGCCACACCTTCACGCCGAGAGCCTTCAGCGCCGGCATGTATCCCGTCGCGAGCGCGGTGCGGTATGACGGGTCGTCCCACGTAACGATCCCGAGCTTCCCGGCGAAGTAATGCGCGTGGTTCAGTCCGGCCGTCGTCACTGCGCCGAGACGGTCGAACGCGATCGAGTCGGGGTCGATGAGGTGGGGGTACTTCTTGAAGGTCGCCGCCGTCGCGGAGCCCGCGCCGATCGGGATCGCGTGCGCCTTCTCCGCGCACGTGTCGAGCACGTCGTTGCCCGCACCCATGGCGAAGATCTTGTGGTCCTGCGTCCAGTACGCGCACGCTGCCTGCTCTTGCGAGCTGACGTCCTGCGAGATCTTGATGTCGTAGTAGAGCGGCTTGAGGGTTCGTCCGGCGTAGCCGCCGTGCTTGTTCGTGTAGTTGATGATCGCGTTCGCAACATCCCGCTCGTCGTAGGTCGGCGCGGCGCCGGCAGCACCGATCGCCCTGTCACCCGACGCGCTCTGGGAGCTGTAGCCGATCCCGATGTAGATCGAGTCGTTCGTGATGCCCGGCCCCTTCGCCGGAAGGAACTTCGAGGTGACGCCCGCCGGCCGAGCGCCGGGCGCCGAGCCCGTCGTCCCGCCCGGGACGCCGATCGTCCCGCTCGAGTGCGAACCGGTCGTCGATGTGCTCGATCCCGGCGACGACGATCCCGAGGGACCCGCCGACGCGGTGGTGGTCGAATCGCCGACGACGGACTTCGCCGACTTCTTCGCGGTGGAACCACAGGCAACCGCAACGAGCATCAGCACGGTCGCCAGCGCGATGTGGGAGAACATCCTCTTCGTGGCCAGAGCGGCTCCTTCCGCTTGTCGAGTTGAACGACGCTCGTGCAGCCACGAGGCCGGGCACGCCGCTCCCCTCGAACGTTCGAAAAGGCTAATCCCCAGTCGGACGAACCGAGATGGTAACGCAGCCACAAATCAGGGCGGCGAGGTTGTGCGGCGCGACAACTATCGGCGTCGCACGGCCAGGGCGTAGCTCGTCCCGAGGCCCGCGACGCACCAGGCGCCGACGACGGCGAAGGCCAGGCCGATCGAGCCTCCGAAGCGCGCCGTGAGGCTCCATCGGACGAGTTCACCCATGTACTCGATCGGCAGCACGCGGTGGACGGCCTGCAACCACCCCGGGAGCCGGCTCAGCGGGAAGTTCAACGGCGAGAACAGCAGGATGCCGATCGAGATGAAGTTCGTCAGCTGCTGCGCGACCTGCGGCTGCAGGAGCATCGCGAGCCCGTAGCCGACCGACGCGCCGGAAAATGCGACGAGCAGCACGATCGGGACGATCGTCCAGCTGATGTGCAGCGCGAAGTGGAAGCGGATCGCCGCGACGGCCAGAGCGAGCACCGTGCCCGGGATCTGCGCCAGGAGCCAGAACGTCACGTCCGTCGCGAGCGTCGCGAGTCTCGGAAGCGGCAGCGCATTCAGGTACTCGAACCGTCCGGTGAGCTTCCCTTGACTGACTTCCTGGGGAACGATCGTCATCCCCATCACGAGCAATGTGATCGTGGGCGCGCCGGTCGCGAGATACAGCGCCGTCGTCGGATCGATGTGCGGGATCAGGAAGGCGAGTCCGTAGACGATGCCGAACGCGAGTGCGATCTGGATGACGACGATCATCGGCAGGAAACGCTTGAAGCGATGGAACTCCCAGATGAAGAGCAACTTGCACGCTCGGGCGTACTCAGTCATGGCTTCCGTTCGCGGTGACGTGGCGTACGTAGACGTCTTCGAGCGTCGCCGGTCCGATCGAGAACTCCTCGACGTGCCCGTGCTTACGCAAGTCCGTCGCCCACGCGATCGCTTTCGAAAGCGACGTGCCGGACACCTCACCGATCAGGCGCCGGCCGGCAAGCGCCGGTCGCCGGACGAACCGCGGTGTCTTCGGCTCGGCCGAGCCCGGCTCGAGCACGAGCTCGAGCAACAGCAGATTCGCCGTGTCCGACTTCATCGACGCGGGTGTGCCGCTCCCGACGACGCGTCCGCCGTCGATGATCGCGAGGGAATCGACGCAGCGCTCGGCTTCGAGCACGTTGTGCGTCACCAGCAACACTGCGGAACCGGAGTCGGCGACGTCGCGTACCTGCGCCCACAACATCTTTCGCCGGAGCGGATCTACGTCGTTCGTGGGTTCGTCCAGGATGACGACGCGTCCGGGTACGACGACGGCCATACAGAACGAGACGAGGCGCATCACACCGCCCGAGAGCGGGATCGCGTTGCGCTCCCATTCGCCGAGCGCGAGCGCGTCGATCAGTTCGCG
>JAICYB010000125.1 GCA_025934435.1 Actinomycetes bacterium
CCTCGTGATTGCGCAGGCCGATGCCGTGCCCGGTGTGCTGGCGCCAATACGGGAGCAGGTCGTTCTGCTCGAAATAGCGCAAGACTGCGCCGTCGACGTCCGCGCAGGTGACGCCAGGCGCGAACGCGTCGAAGGCGACCTGCTGCGCCGCCACGACGTGCTCGAACATCCACTTGACGCGGTCGCTCGGCTCGCCGATCACCATCCCCCGCTCCAACTCCGCGTTGTAGCCCCATACCGGCGCACCGGTCTCGGTGACGAGCAGGTCACCGGCGACGAACTCGATGTCGTGCGCGATCGCGTGCGCCCAGGCGCTGCGGACGCCGATCTGTCCGCGGTAGCCCGCCTTGACCCCGTCGGCCGAGCCGAGTTGCCCGTAGTCGCCGGCCGCGAGCATGGCGAGCGTCGTCTCCGACGACGCGCGCAGGCTCGCTTCGGCTTCGGTGGCGCCGACGCGCGTGTACTCCTGCAACAGCCAGTGCGCATGTGCGCACCAGATTCCGCTGGTGCGGATCAACTCGATTTCCGCATCGCTCTTGATGCGCAGCAACGACTCGATCGCGTCGCCGAGCAGCGACACGTCCGCACCGCTCACCTCGCCGAGTGACGGGCCCTCGTAGCCGAGGATCCCCGGATAGCCGTCGGTGTCGGCAGCGATCCGCCCGCGCTTTCCGACCAACTTCGCGAGCACGAGCATCGGGTGCTCGACGCCCGGATACTCGGGATACGACTCGATACGCGCGAAGGACGTCTCTGCGCGCGTCCGCTCGACCTCGAACTCCGGCACGAAGACGAACGGCTCGTCGCCCGCGAGCTCGACGTACGCGATGGGACGTTCGTTCGAGAGGAACCAGAAGTCGGTGAAATAGCGGATCGCGTCCGGCGCGAACAGAACGAATCCGTCCGGTGCGTGCTCGCGCAGCCGTTCTCGCCGCTGCGCGAGCTCACCTTCGGTGATCCGTTGCACTACCGCGTCTGCGGGAAGCCGAGGTCGACCTTCGACGTGGCCGGATCCGGCCAACGCGACGTGACAACCTTGCCGCGCGTGTAGAACTCGATCCCTTCCGGGCCGTACACGTGCCGGTCGCCGAACAGCGACGCCTTCCAGCCGCCGAACGAGTAGTACGCGACCGGCACCGGGATCGGCACGTTGATGCCGACCATCCCCGCCTGGACGTCGAACTGGAACTGACGGGCGACGCCGCCGTCGCGCGTAAAGATCGCCGTCCCGTTGCCGTACGGGTTCTCGTTGATCAGCCGCACCGCCTCGTCGTAGGTCTCGACGCGCGTCACGCCGAGCACGGGCCCGAAGATCTCGTCCTCGTACGCCTTCATTCCCGGCTTGACGTCGTCGAGCAGCGTCGGCTTGAGGAAGAAGCCTCCCTCCGGCGCGCCTTCCCGTCCGTCGACGAGCACCTTCGCGCCTTCACCCGGCGCGTTCTCGACGTAGGACGCGACCTTGTCGCGATGTTCCTTCGTGACGAGCGGGCCCATCTCCGAGGCCGGATCGAGCCCGTCGCCGACCTTGACCTTCGGGATGCGCTCTTTGATCGCGTCGATCAGCTCGTCGGCGACGTGACCGACGGCGACGACCTGCGAGATCGCCATGCAGCGCTCGCCGGCCGAGCCGTACGCGGCGGAGACCGCTGCGTCCGCCGCCATTGCGACGTCCGCATCCGGCAGGACGATCATGTGGTTCTTCGCGCCGCCGAGCGCCTGGCAGCGCTTCCCCTTCGC
>JAICYB010000113.1 GCA_025934435.1 Actinomycetes bacterium
ACGGCGACGACCAGGTCGACACTCGCGTCGTCGAGCGGAAGACTCGATGCATCGGCCTCGGCGAGGCGAACGACCAGTCCGGAAACCGCGGCGCGGGCTTCCGTCAGCTCCAGCATTCGCCGGGTCGAGTCGACCGCGAGCACGTCGTAGCCGCGCTCCGCAAGCGCGACCGACGCGAGCCCTGCGCCGGCCCCGACGTCGACCGCGTGCACCGGCGGCGTGAGTCCGAGAGCATCGACGCCGCCCAGCACACGCTCGAGCCGTTCGTGGTAGACGGCGCCGGCGCGATCAGTGTCGTCCTCGTAGATCGATCGCCAGTATTCGGCGTCGCGGCGGAAGTGCGCCCGAACCGGATCTTCGCCCGGTGCGTCGGTCACGTGAGCGTCCGCAGGCTCGTCAGCCCGGCGCGGGCCGTCTTCCGCATTTCCGTCAGGAGTGCGGACATGAACGGCTTGGGATCGTCTGTTGCCCACCAGGCGCGCTCGTTCACCGAGATTGTGCTCCGCAGGAGCTGGGACGCGCGAAGCTTCTTGGCGCGCACGAGGCCGACTCCGGCGCGGAGGTCGTGCAGCTCGGCGCTCCAGCGGCGATCGACGATCGGCGCCGTCCTGACCTCCGAGTTGCCGTCGACGAGGTCGGCGTAAGACACCCTCACGACATCGTCGCCCGCGGAATCGACGAACAGGCGGAACGTCGAGCCGACGCGCGGGTTGACGTCGAGCAGCTTGTAGCTCCCGTCTCGCGCGTCGAACCGAAGCCCGAGGTCGACGATGCCGCGGTACCCGACCGCGCCGAGGAACCGGACGATCTCTGTCTGGATCTCGTCGTGCACGGTGAGCTGGCCGAGCGTCGTGAAGCCGCCGCTCAGCGGGTACTGCCGAATCTTGTAACCGGTCGCGCCGAACAGGCAGCGGCTCTCGCCGTCGAAGTACCCGTTGAACATCCAACTCGTGTCGCTCGAGCCCGGGATGTACTCCTGCAGCATGAAGTTCTCCGGCTGCTGCGAAACGATCTCACGCGCCTGCTCGTGCGACCGCGCGACCGACACGCTGGGGACGGATCGTGAGCCGGGCGTCCAGCCCTCGATGCGCTTGATCACCACGGGGAGGCCGAAGTCGGCGAGCAGATCGTCGAGGTCCGCAAGGTTGCCCACCTTGGCGACGCGCGCCGTGGCGATCCCGTGCTCGACTGCAAGCTCGGCCATCGTCCACTTGCTCGAGAGCCCGCGAACGAGGCCTTCGGGCTGCCGCGCGAATCGAAAGAACTGCGCGAGATCCGCCGCGTGATCTTCGACGACCATGGTGGCTGCGTCGTCGACGGGCATCAGGAGCGCCGGCTCGTCCTGGGCCCGTCCCCACCCAACGAGCTTCTCGACGATGTCGCTGCTCGTCGCCGGCCACGGCCTCCACACGATTGACTCGCTGCGGTAGCGCGAGCGCGATGCGGCCGTCTTTTCGAGCTCGTCGTTCGCGGCGACCGGGACGCCGAGACGTCCGAGTGTCCGTGCGACGCCGAGCGCGCCGTGATGGAAGCGGTTCGGTACTCCCTTGAAGACGAAGACCTTCGCACGAGACATCAGCTGCGGACGAACTCTCCGTCGGCCATTCGCACCGTGAAGTCGAGATCGTTGATCCGCGTGAGGACGAACTCGAGGTCGTCCTCGTGTCCCGCCTTACGCAGGAACGCGACGCTTGCGCTGCCGAGCATCGCGTCCGGTGGAGCGTCACCCCATCGGTCGAGCATCTCGTGGGTGACCTCGGCGCGAAGCTCGTAGCCGGCGCGCGACAGATCGCGCGCGATCCAGCCGGCGAGCAGCTGATCCTCGTCCCGGAATTCGCCACGCGTGCAAGCCGCGAGGAAGACGACATCACGACCCGTTGCCGCGAGCGCGTTCGCGGTGGCGGCGGCATTGCGAAGGCAGCCCACGTAGACGTCCGATGCGATCAGCGCACCGTGGATCACCCGGGTACCGGACGTCGAGAGGAGGATGATCGTCTTGCCCGTCACGCGGTCGATCGCCGCCGGGCTGTTGTTGAGGTCGAAGTTCGGAATCGGATCGCCGCCCTGTTCACCGGCGAGCAGGGTCGAGCCGTTCTGGGTGGCGGCGGCGGCCCAGGCGGCGTCGACGGTCAAGACGGGGATGCAGCGATTCCCGCGGGCAATCGCCGTTGTAGCCGTCGTGGTGGCGCGGATGACGTCGCTCACGACGACGACCGGGTCGTCCGCGAGCACGGTTTCGTACGGCGTCGACTCCCGCGCCGGGACGACCTCGAGCTGAGGCATCAGGCGGTCGGAGCCCCGTCCGGCGGCGTGAGGTTCGCCTGCTGGAACGCGTCTGAGTGAAGGCCGCGGCGGTAGATCTCGACGCGCAGCAACTCTTCGATGCGGACGTTCGACAGCCTGACGTTCGGCCCGAAGAGGCTCATGAACGCGAACTGACTCGCTTTGTTCGGCGCCTCGAACGTGAGGGTGTCGAGCCCGAAGCGGTCGGCGAGCACCTCCGCGAGCTCAGATGACAGGCGACCCTCTGCGTCGAACAACCCGACGTCCGCCGCGCTCTCGCGCGCCTCCACGACGAGCTGAATCGCGCCTGCGTCGAGCCACCGGGTACCGACCGCGACGAGCTCTTTGATCGTCTCGGTCGTGATGGGGCCTTCGTGCTTGGGGCCGAGCTCGTACTGCACCTGCAACCCGGCCGCGCGTGCGCGCTCGA
>JAICYB010000075.1 GCA_025934435.1 Actinomycetes bacterium
CGTTCCGTTGCGCGCCTGACCTCTCTTGTAGCGGTACAGCCCGCGGACGATGCCCTCTTCGACGCCCTTCGGCATCTTCGTTTGCACATACGGCTCGTTGTAGAGCGTGAGGTAGTAGAAGACATCCTCACCGTCGACGTACATCCGCTGCAGGCCCTCGCGGACGATCGTCACGAGCTCGTAGGCGAAGGCCGGGTCGTAGATGCGCACGTTCGGAATCGCGCTCATCACGTACGGGCTGTGTCCGTCCTGATGCTGGAGTCCCTCACCGAGGAGCGTGGTTCGTCCGGCCGTCGCGCCGCAGAGGAAGCCGCGCCCGCGCGCGTCGCCGAAGGCCCACATGAGGTCGCCGGTCCGCTGGAAACCGAACATCGAGTAGTAGATGAAGAACGGGATCATCAGCTCGCCGTGGACGGCGTACGACGTGCCGGCGGCGGTGAACTCCGCCATCGAGCCCGCCTCGGTGATGCCTTCCTCGAGGATCTGTCCGTCCTTCGCTTCGACGTAGGGCATCAGCGTCTCGACGTCGACGGGCTCGTAATGCTGTCCGGCCGGGTTGTAGATCTTGAGCGGTTTGAACAGCGACTCCATCCCGAAGGTTCGTGCTTCGTCCGGGATGATCGGGACGATGCGCTTGCCGATCCCTTTGTCTTTGAGGAGCACGCGCAACATCCGCACGAACGCTTGCGTCGTCGATGCTTCCTGCTTGCGCTCCTCGCTCCCTGCGTAGAACTCTTCGAAGCCTTCCTTCTCCGGGAGCTTCGGCACCGTGTAGTTCACGCGACGCTCGGGAAGCAGACCGCCGAGCTCTTCGCGGCGCCACAGCGCGTACTCGATCGTCGACGTGTGCCGCGGCGGACGGTAGTACGGCGGCAGATCCTCATCGAGATCCTTGTCGGAAAGCGGAAGCCCGAGGCGGTCGCGGAAGGCTTTGAGGTCGGTCACCGTCATCTTCTTCGACTGGTGCGTGACGTTGCGCGCTTCGATCGACTCGCCGAGCGCCCACCCCTTGACGGTCTTCGCGAGGATGACGACGGGCGCACCCTTGAGCTCCGTGGCGACGGTGTACGCGGCGTAGAGCTTGCGGTAGTCGTGCCCGCCGCGGCGGAGCCGTTGCAGGTCGGAGTCGGACAGGTTGCGTACGAGGTTCTTCAGTCGGGGATCCGGACCGAAGAAGTGCTCACGGATGTAACCCCCGTCGGCGACGGCGTAACGCTGGAACTCGCCGTCCGGCGTCGAGTCCATCTTGTTGACGAGGACGCCGTCGACGTCGCGCGCGAGGAGCGAATCCCACTCGCGTCCCCAGACGACCTTGATCACGTGCCAACCCGCGCCGCGGAAGAGCGACTCGAGCTCCTGGATGACCTTCCCGTTGCCCCGGACGGGACCGTCGAGTCGCTGCAGGTTGCAGTTCACGACGAAGATCAGGTTGTCGAGCTGCTCGCGTGACGCGAGCGTGAGCGCAGCCGTCGACTCCGGTTCATCCATCTCGCCGTCGCCGACGAACGCCCACACGCGTTGCTGCGACGTGTCCTTGATGCCGCGCGCGTGCAGGTAACGGTTGAAGCGCGCTTGGTAGATCGCGTTCAGGGGGCCGAGGCCCATCGACACCGTCGGGAACTCCCAGTAGCCGGGCATGAGTCGCGGGTGCGGGTAGGACGAGAGCCCGACCTTGCCGCCCGTTTCCCGACGGAAGTTGTCGAGCCGGTCCTCGTCGAAACGGAACTCGAGGTACGAGCGCGCGTAGATCCCGGGCGTCGCATGTCCCTGGTAGAAGATCTGGTCGCCGCCGCCGGCGTGGTCCTTCCCGCGGAAGAAGTGATTGAACCCGACCTCATACAGGGACGCAGCACTCGCATAGGTCGAGAGGTGCCCGCCGAGGCCGGACGACCGCAGATTCGCGCGCAGCACCATGACCGCCGCGTTCCACCGGATGAGGCGGCGGATGCGAGCTTCCATGTCTTCGTCGCCGGGGAACGGTGGTTCGTCCTCCGGGGAGATCGTGTTCACGTAGTGGGTCGACACCATCGGCGGGACGCCGATCTGCAGTCGCCGCGCCTCGGCGAGGACGCGCCGGAGCACGTAGGAGGCGCGAGAGTTGCCCTTGTCCTCGGCGAGCGCGCGGAGCGACTCGAGCCACTCTTTGGTCTCTGCCGGATCGGTGTCCGGGAGCTGATCGTGGAACTCGTCGAACGCCATGTACTACGAGCCTACGACCGCGGACGAACCCCTAGGTCGATACGCGCGCGGCGTCCGCCAGCACGCCGATCTCGCGGGCGATCTCATCGGCGAGGTCGCCGACGTCCGGTACGAGCTCCCGGCACGACACCAGACCGAAATCGAGCGAATCGAGGTAGCTCTGCACCGTGACGTTCAGGCCCTGCCCGTCGACGATGGTCGACACCGGGTAGTAATGCAGGAGCTTCGCCCCCGCCGCATAGAGCGGCTCGCGGGGGCCGGGCACGTTCGAGATGACGAGGTTCGCCGGCGGGTTCATGCGGTCGGCGAGCCGCCACCGCACGGCCATGCGTGTCGCTCGCATGAAGATCGCGGGCGACGGGAACTGCGCGAAGTCGGTCAAGGTCTCGGCGGGGATCGCGTCGAAGAGCAGCTTCGCGGACACCATCGCATCGTGGACGAGCCGCACCCGCTCGACCGGGTCGGGTTCGTTCGTCGGGAGAAGCGAGAGGAGACCCGACACGCGGTTCGTCCATTTGTCGGTTTCCTCACCGGTCCGGATCGACACCGGGATCATCGCCACGAGCGGAGCGTTCGGAAGTTCGCCGCGCTTCTCGAGATACGTGCGGATCGCGCCCGCGCACACCGCCATCACGACGTCGTTCACCGTCGCGCCGAGCGCGTTCTTGATGTCTTTCACGGTCTGGAGCGACGCGGTCTTGAACGCAACCTTCCGGTGGGGCGTGATCGGTCCGTTGAACGGCGTGCGCGGTGCGCCTTCGACCGGCAGTGTCGGCGGGGGCGGATCGCGTTCCTCGTCACGCTTGCGTCCGATGTTGAGGACGCGACCGAGCGGACCGCGCAAACTGCGGCGCCACTGGCGCGCGGCTTCGATCATGATCGGGTTACGCGTCGTCTCTCCGAGCTCGCGCAGCGCGCGAGCGGATAGCAGCAACGCGCGTCCGGGCTTGCGCAGCAGGTTCGCACCGGCGCGGACGAGGACCTGCGCGTCGCTCGGGGCTGGTTCGGGCGTCCAGCCGGTGTCGGGCACGTAATCGCCACCGGCGTCCGGTGAGTCGTCCAAGATCAGCATCGTCAGCTCGGCCCCCGACGCGCCGTCGACCGTGGCGTGATGGATCTTCGTGAGCACGGCGAAACGGTCGTCGGGGAGTCCTTCGATGACGTACATCTCCCACAGCGGGTGGGCGCGGTCGAGCGGACGTCCGATCAGACGCGCCACGAGATCCTCGAGCTGCGCCTCGTCACCCGGCGGCGGCACGGCCGTGTGGCGGATGTGGAAGTCGAGATCGAAATCGGGATCTTCGATCCAGTACGGATGGTCGAGGCCGAGCGGCACCTCGACGAGACGGCGCCGGAGCGGCTCGAGCATATGGAGCCGGCGGTCGACCTGGCGGCGGAACGCGACGAGCGGCTCGTAGTCGTCCGACGGCTTCTCGTACACGCAGAGGCTCGACACGTGGCCGAATTGCGATGCCGTTTCCATGTGGAGGAACGTGGCGTCGAGGCCGGTGAGCTGTTTCACGAACCGTTACCGTACCGCTTCCAACGCGTCCCAGATCTCGACAGGAAGCTCCATGTCGAAGAGGCGGAGGTTCTCGTCGATCTCCTCGGGCGACCGGGCCCCGCTGAGCACGCTCGCTACCAGCGGATAGCGGTACGGGAACTGAAGCGCGGCGGCCTTCAGCGGGACGCCGAAGCGGAAACAGACATCGCTCAGATACCTGACGCGTGTGCGCAGCTCGTCGGAGACAGGCGCGTAGTCGTAGGTGTCTCCACCGGCGAGCACGCCGCTGTTGAACACACCGCCGGCGATGATGCTGATCTGTTGCTCCTCGCAGACGCCGAGCAACTCGTCGGCCGCGCTCCGGTCGAGCAGCGTGTAGCGACCCGCAACGAGGAAGCAGTCGAAGCGTCCTTCGCGAGCGAAGCGCGCCGGCATCGCCGTCTGATTCATCCCGGCACCGAGCGCGGCGATCGTTCCTTCGTGGCGGAGCAGATCGAGGGCCTGGTACGCACCGGCGATCGCTTCGTCGTGATGGTCGTCCGGGTCGTGGATCAGCAGCATGTCGACGCGATCGAGATCGAGACGCTCGAGGCTGTCCTCGACGGAACGCATCACGCCGTCGTAGGAGAAGTCGAAATCGAAGACCTTGTCGCGGTTCTCCGTCCACGCCGCGAGATCGGCTCCCGGGACACCGTCGCGGATGATCCGTCCGACCTTCGTCGAAACGACGTAGTCGTCGCGCGGCTTGTCCTTGAGGAACGCACCGAGACGACGCTCCGCAAGTCCGAGTCCGTACAGCGGCGCCGTGTCGAAGAAGCGGATGCCGCCGTCCCACGCGTGCTGAAGCGTTGCCAGGGCTTGCGCATCGCCGACGGGCTCGAACAACCCGCCGATCGGCGCGCATCCGAACGACAGCGGCGACAGATCGATCAAACGGCCGTCATCCCGCCGTCCATCATGAACGCGGCTCCGTTCACGAAACGCGCTTCATCGCTCGCGAGGAACGCGATGCCGGACGCGACCTCTTCCGGGCTGCCCATGCGACCGTCCAGTTGCCGCGCTTCCATCTGCTTTCGCGTCGCGTCCGGGTCTTCGGCATTGCTCAGGATCTTGCCGATCCATTCCGTCTCGACCGTTCCCGGACAGATCGCGTTGCACCGGATCCCGAGGTGCGCGTAGTCGGCCGCGATCGCCCGAGTGAGCCCGATGACGGCGTGCTTCGACGCGCAGTACGCGAGGCGATTGCGCAGGCCGACGACACCGGCGATGGACGAAACATTCACGATGCGTCCGCCTCCCGCATCGAGCATCGCCGGGAGGACCGCCTTGCATGTGTGGAACATGGCCGTCACGTTGACGGCGATCGTGCGATCCCAATCTTCCACGCTCGTTTCGAGCAGCGACGCGGCGACACCGATGCCGGCGTCGTTCACGAGCAGGTCGCATCCGCCGACGGCGTCGACCACGTCGTCGAAACGTTCGGCCTGCAACAGATCGAAGGGGTACGTTTGCACATCGACGCCTTCGATCTGCTTCGCCTTCTCCTCGAGACGTGCAGCGTCGACGTCGACGAGCGCGAGCGGCCAGCCGTCGGCCGCGAGTCGCTTCGCGGTTGCGAATCCGATCCCGGACGCGGCGCCTGTGATGATCGCGGCACGTCTTGAAGTCATGTGAGCCCCCTGCAGTAGCGTCCGCACATCATGCGCGTCACGGCCGTGGAGACGCACGACGTGCGCGCGCGGACGTCGCTCACGCTCGCCGGTTCGGACGCCGCGCACGCCGATCCCGACTACTCCGCGGCGTACGTCGTGTTGCGCACCGATGGCGACATCGAGGGCCACGGCTTCACCTTCACGATCGGCCGCGCCAACGATCTGTGCCTCGCCGCCGTCAACGCATTGAAGCACCACGTCGTCGGCATGGACCTCGACGAGATCACCGGCGACATGGCCGCGTGGTGGCGGCGGCTGACGAGCGACAGCCAGCTGCGCTGGCTCGGTCCGGAGAAGGGGGTTATCCATCTCGCGACGGCGGCGATCGTCAACGCCGTATGGGACCTCTGGGCCAAGCGCGCAGGAAAGCCGGTCTGGCAACTGATCGCGGACATGACGCCCGCGCAGCTCGTCTCGTGCATCGACTTCCGCTACATCACCGACGCGATCTCGCCGGACGAAGCACTCGACATGCTGCGCGCTTTGGGTCTGTCGCGCGACTCGCGCATCACCGAACTCCGCCGCGACGGCTACCCGGCCTACGTCACATCCGTCGGATGGCTCGGCTACCCCGAGGAGAAGGTCCGGGAGCTCTGCCGCGCGGCCGTCGCCGATGGATGGCGAAGCTTCAAGACGAAGGTCGGCATCTCGATCGAGAGCGACGTTCGCCGCTGCGAGGTCATGCGAGAGGAGCTCGGCGACCGCGTCTCGCTCATGGCCGACGCGAACCAGGTGTGGGACGTCGCCGAGGCCATCGAGTGGGTCCGCTTCCTGCGGCCGTTCGACCTTCGCTGGATCGAGGAGCCGACGAGTCCGGACGACGTGCTCGGGCACGCCGCGATACGACGCGCCATCGCACCGACCGGCGTGGCGACCGGAGAGCACTGCGCGAATCGCGTGATCTTCAAGCAGCTGCTGCAAGCCCAAGCGATCGACTACGTGCAGGTCGATGCGTGCCGCACGGGCGGACTGAACGAAGTGCTCGCCGTGCTCCTCATGGCAGCGAAGTTCGGCGTTCCCGTCTGCCCGCACGCCGGCGGGATCGGGCTCTGCGAATACGTGCAGCACATCTCGATCGCGGACTACATCTGCATCAGCGGATCGCTCGACGACCGCACCACCGAGTACGCCGACCACCTTCACGAGCATTTCGTGCATCCGGCGGTGATCAAGGACGGACGCTACGTCGTGCCGGAGGCACCGGGATACTCCGCGGAGATCCGTGCGGAGTCGCTCGACTCGTTGTCGTTTCCCGGCGGCAGCGAATGGCGCTGAAGGTCGCGCTCGTCGGCGGCCCGATGTACGACCGCTTGTACGACGCGCTCACCGACGTCGAGATCGTGGCGCACGCCGATCATCCGACACTGAATCGCACGGTCGCGGAGATGCTCGCGCGCGGCGAACGGATCGACGTGCTGTCGACACACTCGAAGTACGCACCGTCGCAAGCGCGATGGCTTCGTCCGTTCGAAGGTTTCGATGTCGCTGCGCTCGCACCGGGCGCGGTCGACCTCTGCACCTTCCGCGGCGACCTGCTGTCGATCCCGCGGTGCGTCGACGTGCGGGTGTTGTGGTCGGCGGCCGGCGCCGTTTCGACGTGGGAAGAACTCGCCGGGTCCACTTTGAACTTCGGCTTCCCCGGTCGTGAGTCGGGCCTCTTCGGAACCTTCTTCGAGATCGTGGTCGCGTCCGGGGGCCGGTTGTTCGACGAGGACGCGCGTCCGGTCATGGCGTCGGACGAAGCCGTCCGCGCGGTCGAGATCCTCTGTGAGATCGCGCACCGCGCGCCGAGGGACCTGCCGCAGTGGCACTACGACCAGGTCGACGAGGCGCTCCTCGACGGCCGCGTCGATGCCGCGGCCGCTTGGCCCGGCGGGTACGGACGCATCCGCGCGTCGTCACGCGACCTCGAGCCGTACCCGTACGTCGGCGGCGTTTCGTATGCCGGCGTCCACTCGTGGGCTATCCCGACGACATGCGGCGATGTCGATGGCGCGCTGGAACTCGTTCGATACCTCGCGAGCGGATCAGCGGGACGGATCGACGCATCCGGTGGGAACGTCCCCGCGAACGAGATCGCCTTCGCAGGAGTCGAACCACGCGACGGGGTCGACGAACGCCGCCTCGAGATCACGCGCGAAACGATCGCGAACGCGATGATCACCTACCCGCCGCTCGAACGTTTCCCCGAGGTCGAGGACGCGGGCTGGCAGGCGATCAACGCCGCCCTGCGCGGAGAGATGACGCCCGAACAGGCCGTGCGCGCGACGCAAACCGCCGCCGAATCCGCGCTCCGCTAGACCCGTCAGGAATCGAGAAGCCTGCCGCGCCAACGCGGGCTACGGTGGCCTCAGGACGAACGAAGGAGATCGGCATGAAGACGATGACGTGCAAGCAGATGGGTGGTCCGTGCGACAAGGCGTTTCAGGGCAAGGACGCGAACGAAGTCATCAAGGCGCAGGACAAGCACCTGAAGGAGGCCGTCGCGGCCGGCGACGAGACGCATGCGGAAGCAGCGAAGGCCATGCAGGGACGCTGGAAGAACCCCATCAAAGGGATGGGCTGGTACCGGCAAACGAAGAAGGACTTCGCAGCTCTGCCCGAGGACTAACGCCTACAGGCCCCTCCGGCGGGCGAGGAACACGACGGGGTGCAGAGCTTCGCGGCCGGTGAGGTCGGCGATCTGGTGACGGCATGACGTGCCCGTCGCGACGATCTCGGCGTCGGTCGCCCGGACGGCCGGCGCAAGGACGCGCTCCCCCATCGCGACGGAGAGCTCGTAGCGCTCCGCGCGGTACCCGAACCCTCCGGCCATACCGCAGCAACCTGAGTCGGGCTGCTCGATCTCGAGATCGGGAACCCGTTTCAGCGCGTCGACCGTGACGTCGACGCCCCAGAGTGCGCGCTGGTGGCAGTGCGGGTGGAACATGACTTTGCCGCCGGGCGAAAATCCGTCGGCTTCAACCGCCGTCTCGACGAGCGCACATCTTTCGGTGATGTCGGACACATTCCCGATGAGGTGCGTCCAATCGTCGGTGATGGCCGACATGCACGACGGCTCGGCGAACAGGAGCGGTCCGCTCGTTGCGCGAAGTGCGGCGGCGGTCTTCGCCGCGGTCGCGCGCGCTTTGTCGAGGAAACCTTCGGACAGCATCACGCGTCCGCAGCATCCGGCGTCGGCCAGCGCGAGGTTCGGGATCAGACGACTCGCGGCGTGCGCGATCTCCGGGCTCTGGAAAGTCGTGAAGCAGTCGCCGAAGAGCAGCGGGCCCGTCGTGCGCGACGGCATGCGCAGACGACGCATCGGCGGGAGCGACCGCTCGGCAGCGATGCCGAGCAGTCGCTTGAACGTCTTCGACTTGAGGAGCGGGTTCGCGAGCGCGCCGGCCTTCGACAGCGTTCGTAGGTTCGCGATCGTGCGCTGGAACGGCGTCGCGCCGTGCTTCTCGCGGTAACGATCGGACCACCACACCTTCGCACGCGCGACGTCGAGGCGCGCCGGACACTCGGTCTTGCACGCCTTGCAGCCGACGCACGTGTCCATCACCTCGTACGCGACGTCGTCGTCCAGGGCCGCGAGATCGAGATCGCCCGATACGACGGCGCGCAACAGGTTCCCGCGCGCACGTGTTGAATGCTCTTCCAATCCGGACGCCGCGGCCGGCGGACACATCACGCCCACGCGCTTGCGGCAGAACGCGCTGCCGTAGCAGCGCTCGGCGAACGGTTCGAATCCGCCGTAGTCACCGAAGTCGATCGCCGACGCGACGTCGTGTCGCTCATAGGAAGCACCGAACCGCATGTGGTCGATCGTTCTCGGTCCGTCCACGACCTTGCCGGGGTTCAACAGGTTCGCCGGATCGAAGGCCGCCTTGATCGCGCGAAGCTCGTTGTAGAGGTCCGTCCCGAAAAGGGTTTCGTTCCATTGCGTGCGAGCGAGTCCCTCACCGTGCTCTCCGGAGTGGTCACCGCCCCAGTCGCGGACGAGCTCCGTCACGGCTTCCATCAGTCCCTCGAGGCGTTCCAGATCGTGCGCGCTCGACAGATCGAGGAACGGCCGGACGTGCACGAGACCGGTCGCGGCGTGTCCGTACCACACGACCTGCATGTCGTGGCGCTCGAACAACTCGTCGAGCGCACGGATGTACGGCGGCAGCTTGTCGACGGCGACGACCGTGTCCTCGACGAAGGCTTGCGGAAGGTTCGGTCCCCCGGCCACGTTCGAGAGCGCGCCGATCCCCGCTTCGCGCACGGCCCACCTCGCGAGCTGCGCCGCGGGCTCGACGTACTTGTCGATCGTCCGGACGCCGCCGACCGAGGCGAGCACGCGGTCCATCCGTGGGAACCCGCTCTCCGCTTCACTGGACGAACCACCGTGGTACTCGACGAACAACAGCGCACCCGCCGCCGGATCGATCGCCGATACCGCCTTCGAATGGAAGGCGTCGCCGCGGGCGATATCGATCATCGACTTCGACACGACCTCGACGGCGCAGGGTGCGGTCTGCACGAGCTCGGGTACGGCGGCGATCGCCGCGTGCAGATCGTCGAAGGCGATGACCGCGAGGACGCGGCTCATCGGCAGATCGTCGAGCGTCACCTCGACCGCCTCGAGCAACGCGAGCGTGCCTTCCGAACCGGCGAGGAACTTCGCCGGATGATCGAAGTGCTCGAGCTGGTAGCCGCCGCCCCGGCGCGCGAGCGTCGAGAAGGCCGGACCCATCAGCGGCTCGGCGCGTTCTCGGATCGCCGACAACGCCGCGCTCACGTCACTCGGGAAACCACCGCTCCCGTCGACGCGCACCTTGCGTCCGTCCGCGAGGACGACGTCGAGCGCGTGCACATGATCGACGGCCGCGCCGTACACGATCGAATGCGTCCCGCCCGAGTTCGTTGCCGTCATCCCGCCGACCGTGCACTGCCGCCGCGTCGCGGGATCGGGTCCGTAGTGGAGCTTGTGCTTCGCCGCTTCGAGGTTGAGCGTCCACCAGCGCGCGCCGGGCTGCACACGCGCGATACGACGCTCGGCGTCGATCCACTCGATGCCGTTCAAGAGTGAGCAATCGACGTTCAAGCCTTCGCCGACGCACTGTCCGGTGAAGGACGTACCCGATCCGCGCGGCGTGATCGAAACGCCGATCTCACGGCACACCTCGACGGCGGCGTGCAGGTCGTCGGTGTGCGCCGGACGAAGCACGGCCGCCGGAAGGATCCGGTAGGGCGACGCGTCCGTCGAGTACAGCTCTCTCGTGACGCGGTCGACGCGGACGGTTCCGGCGACCTTACCTTCGAAGGCGTGCGCTATCTCTTGCGGTGTCGGCACGCCCCTAGGATGCCCGACGGCTCAGCACAGGTTCGCGGGGGAGCACTCCGCCGGGTTGTCGTTGCCCGTCGCGATGTTCTGACCGACGGGCGCGATGGTGAAGTTGTGGACGTTGATACCGAGCCCGACCGCGTCCGACACACCGTTCGGCAGGCCGTTCGCATCCCCGACATTGCGGTCGGAGGCTCGGCCTCGCCTGAGGCGCCCGATCCGGGCGCCGCTCCCGGACACGTTGATCCCGTCGTCGTGATTGCCGATCGCTCGCGAGGCTCGCAATCGCATCTGATCACCGAGCAAGTGGATGCCGTCC
>JAICYB010000034.1 GCA_025934435.1 Actinomycetes bacterium
CGAGACGTTCGAGCGAGAGCATGAGATGCGAACCGCGTTTCGTCGCGGCGACGGCGTGGATCTCGTCCACGATGACGGTCTCGATCGACTTGAGCGTCTCGGCCGCTTGCGACGTGAGCATGAGGTACAGCGACTCGGGCGTCGTGATGAGGATGTCCGGTGGGTCGCGGAGCAGTAGACGACGCTCGGCCGGCGACGTGTCGCCCGTACGCATCCCGACCGTCGGTTCGTGATGGTCGAGTCCGAGACGTTCGGCCGCGAGGCGGATGCCGGCGATCGGCGCGCGCAGGTTCTTCTCGACATCGACGGCGAGCGCTCGCAGCGGCGAGATGTACAGGACGCGGCACCGCTGCTTGCGGTCGTCGGGCGTTTGGGATGTCGCGATGCGGTCGATCGCCGAGAGGAACGCGGCGAGCGTCTTCCCCGACCCGGTGGGTGCGCAGACGAGCGTGTTCTCGCCCCTCGCGATGTGCGGCCACGCCTGAGCTTGGGCCGGCGTCGGCTCGCGGAATGTCGCCTCGAACCAGGCGGTCGTCGATGCGGAGAAGCCCTTCACCGGACGAATCTACTGCTCGGTGACGACCCATCCGTCCGGCCGTGTGGTTGCATGGAAACGGTGTCTACGGATGAGGGGCTCGTCGAGCGATACCTCTCGTACATGGAGGGGCCGCGCCGCGCGTCCCCGCACACGGTCATCGCGTACCGGAGCGACCTCGGCGACTTCCTCGGTTTCGCGAAACGACTGGGCCGCCCGCTCACGACCATCGATCACGCGACGCTTCGCTCCTACCTCGCGAACCTCGAAACACGGGGCCTGCAGCGGACGTCGATCCGCCGCCGTGCGTCGGTCGTCCGGCGCTTCTACCGTTTCTTGCAACGTGAGGGCGATGTCGAGACGAATCCGGCGGAACTGCTGGTGCTTCCGAAAGGACGTTCACGGCTTCCGAGGGTGCTCAAAGCCGTCGAGGTCGGGCGTGTCCTCGGCGCGGCCGAAGAACGACGCACCAAGCCGGACGCACCACCCGAAGCGTGGCGCGATCTCGCCCTCGTCGAAGTGCTGTACGACGCCGGGCTCCGTGCCGGCGAAGCCTGTGCGCTGCGCATCGGCGATCTCGATCTCGAGAATGGATGGGTGCGCGTCGAACAGGGCAAGGGCGGACGCGACCGCGTTGTCCCGCTCGCCGATCCCGCGTGCATCGCGATCGAAGCCTACGTCGCGCACGGACGGCCCGGGCTCGCCGCACGTAACGAGAACGCAACGGAAGAGCTGTTCTTGAACACGCGCGGCAAAGCGATGACGACGCGCGACGCCCGACGCGTCATCAGCCGCCTCGGTGCTGTTGCCCTCGACGGACGGCCGATGTGGCCGCACCTGCTCCGTCACTCGTTCGCGACCCACCTCCTCGAAGGTGGCGCGGATCTGAGAAGCGTCCAAGAGCTTCTCGGACACACCGATGTCGGATCGACGCAGATCTACACGCACGTGACGTCCGAACGTCTCCGCACCGTTTACGACGCGACGCATCCCCGTGCCTGAAGAACTCGCGGACATCTGGGAGAGGTTCTTCAAGAACCCGCGCGATCAAGATGCGCGCGAACGACTCATCCTCAACTACGCGCCGCTCGTGAAATTCGTAGCCGGACGAGTCCGCGCCGCGCTCCCGCCGTCCGTCGACCAAGCCGATCTCGTGTCGTACGGTATGCTCGGCCTCATCGAGGCGATCGAACGCTTCGATCGCAAGCGTGAAGTGAAATTCGAGACGTTCGCGATCCCGCGCATCCGCGGTTCGATGCTCGACGAACTTCGCGCGCTCGACTGGGTGCCGAGATCCGTCCGCGCGAAAGGACGAGAGCTCGCGCAGGCGATGACGAAGCTGCAGTCGACGCTCCGCCGTGATCCGACGGAAGAGGAACTGGCTGCCGAGCTGAACGTCGCACTCGACGAGATACGTGACAGGCTCGACGCGTCCGCGGCGATGTCGATCGTCGCGCTCGAAGACATCACCACCGTCGGCAGCGAGGAAGGCGACCGCGTATCCCTCCTCGACACCCTTGCGGACCTGGGGGCCGAGCAGCCCGGCGAGGCGATCGAAGCCGAGGAGACGCGGCGCGCGCTGATCGAATCCATCGAGAGCCTGGTGGACCGCGAGCGGAAGGTGATCGTCCTGTACTACTTCGAGGGCTTCACGCTCGCGCGCATCGGAGACATCCTCGGCGTCACCGAATCGCGGGTGTCGCAGATCCATTCGAAGGCCGTGCTCGCGCTCCGCGTTCGCATGGCCGAGCTCCTCGCGGATACGCAGCCCGCGCGCCGCTGAGCTAGACTGTCACCACGTTCCTGCAGTCCGAGGGACGAATACGCACGCCCGGGACTTCCGGTCTCGAACCACAGCCCGGGCGGAGGAAGAACCGGAAGGGAGTTGTACATGCCTGTCGCGACCAAGCGCCAGCTCCTCGAAGCCGGCGTGCACTTCGGCCACCAGACCCGCCGTTGGAATCCGAAGATGAAGCCGTACATCTTCGGTGAGCGCAACGGGATCTACATCATCGACCTCGAGAAGACGACGAATCTCCTCGAGGAGGCGTACGCATTCGTCCGCGATCTGTCCGCCGACGGCGGGACGCTCCTCTTCGTGGGAACGAAGAAGCAATCGCAGGAAGCCGTCGAGCGTTTCGCGAACCACTGCGGGATGCCCTACGTCTCGCTGCGTTGGCTCGGTGGCACGCTCACCAACTTCCAGACGATCAAGCACCGCATCGACCGTCTCCAGCAGCTCAAGGAGATGGAGGAGCAGCAGATCTTCGAGACGCTTCCGAAGAAGGAAGTGCTGCGCCTGAACCACGAGCGGTCGAAGCTCGAGCGCAACCTGCACGGCATCACGGAAATGAACGACCTTCCGAATGCGTTATTCATCATCGACACGAAGAAGGAGTCGATCGCGGTTTCGGAGGCTAGGCGCCTCGGGATCCCCGTGGTCGCCGTCGTCGATACCAACTGCGATCCGGACGAGGTCGACTTCCCGGTCCCCGGGAACGACGACGCCATCCGGGCCGCAACGCTCATGTGCAAGGTCATCTCGGAAGCCGTGCTCGAGGGTAAGGCGCATCGTCCGTCGCAGGTGTTCGAGCCGGACGAACCGGAGGTCGAGCTCGAGCCCGCGACCGATGGAGAACAGCCGACGGAACCCTCGACGGAAGCCCCGACCGAGGCAACGCCGGCCGGACAGGAAGAGAGCAAATAACGATGGCTGACATCAAAGCTGGCGACGTCGCGAAGCTTCGGTCCCAAACGGGCGCGGGGATGATGGACTGCAAGAAGGCCCTGACGGACGCCGAAGGTGACTTCGAGAAGGCGCGCACGCTCCTGCGCGAGCGCGGACTCGCCGATGCCGCGAAGCGCAAGGGCCGCGAGGCGAAAGACGGCCTCGTCTACTCGTACCTGCACGCGCCGCAGCCGGGCCTTCCGCCGAAGATCGGCGTGATGCTCGAGCTGACGACGGAAACAGACTTCACCGCCAAGACGGACGCTGCGCAGCAGCTCGCCCGCGACATCGCGATGCACATCGCCGCGGCCAAGCCTCTGTACGTGTCGATCGAGGACGTACCGGACGACGTTCTCCTCGGCGAGCGTGAGCTTGCGAAGAAGAAGGTCGAGGGCAAGCCCGAGAAGGTCGTCGAGCAGGCGTCCGAGGGCGCCGTCAAGAAGTTCGCGAAGACCTTCTGCCTGCTCGAGCAGCCGTGGGTACGCGACGACAAGCAGACCATCGGCCAGCTCGTGGCGACGCTCTCCGGCAACACGGGCGAGAACATCGGGATCCGCCGGTTCGCGAGATACGAAGTCGCTGAGTCGCTCGACTAGGCTCTAGCCACATGGCCGAGTCGAAGTACCGCCGGGTCCTGCTCAAGCTGTCCGGTGAGTCGTTCGCGTCGGTTGACTCCGGGTACGGACTCGACTTCGAGACGATCTCGAAGATCAGCGCGCAGATCGCAACGGTGCGCGAGCTCGGCGTGGAGATCGCCGTCGTCGTCGGTGGCGGCAACATCCTGCGCGGAAGCGAAGCGGAGAAGGCCGGGATGGACCGCGCGTCCGCCGATTACATGGGCATGCTCGCGACGGTCATCAATGCTCTGGCGATGCGCGACTCGCTCGAGCAGCAGGGTGTCCCGACGCGCGTGCAGACGGCGATCTGGATGCAGGAGATCGCCGAGCCGTTCATCCGCGGACGCGCGATGCGCCATCTCGAGAAGGGGCGCTGTGTGATCTTCGCGGCGGGGACCGGCAACCCGTACTTCACGACGGACACGCCCGCGGTACTTCGAGCGCTCGAGGTGGGGGCCGAGGCGATCCTCATGGGCAAGCGCGTGGACGGCGTCTACGACCGTGACCCGATGAAGGAAGACGGCGCGAAGCTGTTCGACGAGCTGACCTACATGCAGGTGCTCGAGCTCGACCTCAAGGTGATGGACGCAACGGCGATCGCGCTCTGCAAGGACTATCGCCTCCCGATCCACGTCTTCAACCTGTTGAAGGAAGGCAATATCGAGCGGGTCGTCCGAGGTGAGACGATCGGCACCGTCGTTCATGAATAAGGAGCCTGATGTCGACGCCTGAAGCGCAACAAGCACTGAAGTCCGCGGATCAGAAGATGAAGCAGGCGGTCGCCGTCACGCACGAAGAGCTGAACCGCATCCGTACGGGCCGCGCGTCTCCTTCGTTCGTCGAGCACATGTCGATCGAGGCATACGGAACATCGACGCCGCTCAATCAGCTCGCGTCGATCAACGTCCCCGAGCCGCGTCTGCTGCTCGTCACGCCGTACGACCGCAGCATCATCGGCGCCATCGAGAAGGCGATCATGGCCTCCGACCTCGGCGTCACGCCGAGCAACGACGGAGAGAAGATCCGGCTCCCGTTCCCCCAGCTCACGGAGGATCGTCGCAAGGAGTTCGTCAAGGTCGCGCACCAGCGTGCGGAAGACGGCCGCGTGTCCGTGCGCAACGTCCGCCGCCATAGCAAGGACGAGCTCGAGAAGCTCCAGAAGGACGGCAAGATCTCCGAGGACGACCTGAAGCGCGCGGAGAAGGACCTCCAGTCCAAGACCGACGCGCACATCGCCGAGATCGACGAGCTCCTCGTGCACAAAGAGAAGGAACTCAAGGAAGTGTGAGCGCCGAGCAGCGGCGTCCCGCCGCCGCCGGTGCGGCCGACAAGCCTCGGTCGGTTGGGATGGCGATCGCGACCGGGCTCGGCCTCGCAGCTCTCGTCATCGGAACGCTCGTCGCCGGACGTCCGTACTTCTTCGCTCTCGCGTTCGTCGCGGTTCTGATCGCGCAAGCGGAGCTCTACGCGGTGTTGAAGGCCGGTGGCTACTCGCCGGTTGCGCTCGTCGGTCTGGTGTGCGGCGCGGTGATCCTCATCGGCAGCTACCTCCGCGGCATGCCGGCGCTCGCGCTCGGCCTCGTCCTGCCACTGCCGTTGCTCTTGCTGTGGGGGTTGACCATCCCGCTCGACCGCGTGCGGAGCATCCTTTCGTCCACATACCTCGGGATCATCTACGGACCGTTCCTCATCGGTTTCGCGATCCTGATCCTGCGCGGACGGGACGGCATCGTCCTCGTGCCCACGTTCGTCGGGATGACGGCGGTGCACGACTCCGGTGCGTATCTCATCGGTCGCAAGATCGGACGTCACAAGATGTCGCCGAGAACATCACCCGGCAAGACCTGGGAAGGATTCTTCGCCGGGACGATCGTGACGGTCGTCCTGTCCGTCGGTGTCCTTCCCTTCATCCATCCGTTCACGCCGCTCCTCGCGCTCGAGCTGGCCGTCGTGATGTCCGTGACGTCGCCGCTCGGCGACCTTGCGGAGTCGCTCGTGAAACGCGATCTCGGGGTGAAGGACATGGGGAGTCTCATGCCGGGGCACGGCGGATTCTTCGATCGTTTGGACGCGATCATGTTCAACGCACCCATCGCGTACTTCGTGTTGCGCGTGCTGCACTGGGCGCCATGACCTCCGTCACCGTTCTCGGTTCCACAGGCTCCATCGGGACGCAGACCCTCGACGTCATCGAGCGCCTCCCGGAGTTCAGTGTCGAAGCGCTCTCGGCCGCGACCGACGTCGTTCGGATCGCCGATCAGATCGAACGGTTCCGTCCGAAGCGGGTGGCGATGGCCTCACCCGATGCCGCCCGTCAGCTGCGCGAGCGGTTCCCCTCTGTGGAGGTGCTCGACGACCCCGTCGAGCTCGCGACGACAGGCGATGTCGTGTTGAACGCGATCGTCGGAGCCGCTGGGCTCCGCGCGACACTCGCGGCGCTCGACGCCGGACGCTTCGTCGCACTCGCGAACAAGGAGTCGTGCGTTGCCGGCGGTCCGCTCGTGAAGCGTCGTCTTGCCGAAGGCGCGCGCATGGTGCCCGTCGACTCCGAGCACGCCGCTGTGCACATGTGTCTTCTCGGCGAACGTACGGCATCGAAGCTCGTGATCACCGCGTCCGGCGGACCGTTCCGTGGACGGAAAGATCTCGACGGCATCACGCCGGACGATGCGCTCAAGCACCCGACGTGGAGCATGGGACGCAAGATCACGATCGACTCCGCAACACTCATGAACAAGGGTCTCGAGGTGCTCGAAGCGAACGTGCTCTTCGGCTTCGACTTCGACGACATCGACGTTGTGGTGCATCCGCAATCCGTGATCCATTGCCTCGTCGGCTTCGCGGACGGCTCGTGGAAAGCTTCGCTCGCGCCGCCGGATATGCGGGTACCCATCGCATACGCGATCGGTTTCCCGAACCGCCCCGCGTGGGGGGCCGAGATCGTCGATTGGTCGACGATGCGCGACCTCACGTTCGAACGCGTCGACACGGCGACGTTCCGTTGCCTCGCGCTCGCGTACGAAGCCGGACGGAACGGTGGCACGGCACCGGCGGTGCTCAACGCGGCGAACGAGATCGCCGTGCAAGCCTTCCTCGACGGACGGATCGCTTTCGCCGACATCGCCGCGATCGTCGAGCGCACCCTCGACGAAGCGCCGGCGATGCCTGATGAGGACGTCACAGTCGACGACGTCTTGGCAGCAGATGCAGCGGCACGTGAGCGCGCGGCCCGTGCTACGTTGGCCTGACTCGTGGCCGCGTTCCTCAGCCTCCTCGCGTTCGTCGTCCTCATACTGTTCGCGATCGGATTCCACGAGTTCGGACACTTCATCACGGCTCGCTGGGCCGGCATCAAGGCGTCCAAGTTCTTCATCGGTTTCGGTCCGACCGTCTGGTCCACGCGTCGCGGACGCATCGAGACCATCGTCGGTCCCGACGGCGCGACGATCTCGCAGCCCGAGTTGGAGGTCGGCGTCAAGGCGTTCCCGATCGGCGGCTTCGTCAAGATCGTCGGTATGTCGCCGGCGGAGGAGGTTTCCCCGGCGGACGAACCGCGCGCGTTCAACTCGGCTCCCCGCTGGAAGCGTGCGATCGTGCTCTCGGCGGGGTCGGCGTCACACTTCATCACGGCCTTCCTCGTCCTGTTCCTGATCTTGTCGATCTCCGGAACGCCGGACGTGAACCATGCGTCCCTCACGGTCGACCTCGTCGTGCCGACGCTCGACAACGGAAAGCCGTCCCCGGCTTCCGAAGCCGGACTGAAACACGGCGATCGCATCGTCGCGATCGATCACCAAGCCGTCACGAAGTGGGACGACGCGGCGAACACGATCAAGGCCAATCCGGGTCGTCAGCTCGACATCACCGTCATCCGTAGCGACCGGCGCGTGGATCTGTTCGTGCATCCCGCGCCCCAGAAGGACGACCAAGGAAAAGAGGTCGGCTTCATCGGTGTCCAGCCTGTGTTCCCGAACAGGCGTCTCGGTCCGATCTCGTCGTCGTGGACGTCCCTCAAGGCGATCGGTTCGCTCATCGCGGCGTTCTTCCAGAAGGTTCCGTCCGCGTTCTCGCCGCATACGCTCGGCCTCACAGGCGGGAAAGGTCCGTCGCCGAATCGTCCGTTCTCGATCATCGGAGCAGGACGGATCGCGACCGACCTCGCCTCGCACGGGCACATCGCCGACTTCCTCTTCTTGTTCGCCGAGCTGAACGTGTTCATCTCGCTCTTCAACATGCTTCCGTTGCCGCCGCTCGACGGCGGGCACCTCGCGGTGCTCCTCGTGGAGAAGATCCGCGGTAAGCCTGTCGACCAGCGCGCGCTGGTTCCGGTGATGGCCGTCGTGCTGAGCGTCCTGCTGCTGCTCGCGCTCCTCCTCGGCTATTACGACATCACGGCGCCGATCAAGCTTCCCGGCGGCCCCTGACGTTTTCGAGGGCCTTCACGGAAGCTTCACATCTCGGAACTATCCTTGAGTCGCATGCCACCCGTCCGGAAACGCACACGGAAGATCAAGGTCGGATGCGTCGAGATCGGCGGCGACGCGCCCATCTCGGTGCAGACGATGTGCACGACACGCACGACCGATCCGCGCGCGACGGTCGAGCAGACGCTCGCGCTCGCGACGGCCGGTGCGGATATCGTCCGCGTCACCGTCCCGGACGATGAATCGGCGGACGGGCTTGCGTTCATCCTCTGGGTGCTGTCCTCGTCTCAGAACCCGCCGCCGATCATCGCGGACATACATTTCCGTCACGACCTCGCGTTGCGCGCGCTCGATCTCGGTGTCGACGCGCTTCGCTTGAACCCCGGCAACATCAAGGACGCCGACAAGATCCGGCTCGTCGCGCGGGAAGCGAAGGATCGCGGCATCCCGATCCGCGTCGGCGCGAATGCCGGGTCGCTGCACACACAATTCCTCGACAAGCACGGCGGTCCGACGCCGGAAGCTCTCGTCGAGTCGGCGATGTGGGAGGTCGAGCTCCTCGAACTGGAGGGCTTCGACGACATCAAGATCTCCGTGAAGCATTCCGATCCGTACCTGATGATCGAGTCGTACCGCTTGCTCTCCGAGACGACCGATCATCCGCTGCATCTCGGCGTAACCGAAGCCGGAACGTCATACGCGGGAACGGTGAAATCGTCCGTGGGCATCGGAACGCTCCTCGCGGAGGGGATCGGCGACACGATCCGTGTCTCGCTCGCGGCGGATCCGATCGAAGAGGTGAAGGCGGGTAAAGCGATCCTTCAGGCGCTCGGCATCAGGCGCGAAGGCATCGACATCGTCGCGTGCCCGACCTGCGGACGGGTCGAAGGCGACGTGATCACGATCGCCGGAGAGGTCGAAGCGGCGCTCGCCGACATGAAGTCGCCCATCCAGGTCGCCGTGATGGGCTGCCTGGTGAACGGTCCGGGTGAAGCGCGCGGAGCGGACGTCGGTCTCGCGCTGTCGAAGAACGGCGGGACGATCTTCCGCAAGGGACAGCGCGTGCGTGAAGTGAACTCGTCGGAGATGGTCGAAGCATTGCTGGACGAAGCCCGCGCGCTCGCGGAAGAAGAAGGGGACCGGATCAGGCTTCCGATCGTTTCGGGTTAGTAGGCCTTCGCGACGTAGGCGATCAGATCATCGGAGTCGTCGGGTGCCGGAACTGATCCGTCCGACTTCACGAGACAGCGCACGGAGTACGCCCGCTCCGCGAGCTTCGCTTCGCCGTCCTCGCGTCCGAGGGCGTCCCAGCCGATGCGGAAGAAGCCCGGACCGTCGATCGCATCCGCCGAGTCGACGTCCGCCGTCATCTCGTTGCGACGCGCGACGGCTTGGTCGTAGAGCGATCGCTGGACGTCCTCGAGCATCGACGGCATCCCGGCCGCGAAGCCCTCGAGCGGCGTCGGTTGCTTCCCGTCGACGTCTCGTCGGACGACGACGGCTTGGCCTTGTTCCACGTCCCGGGGGCCGAGCTCGATCCGTACCGGGACGCCTTTCAGCTCCCACTCGACAGCCCGGCGTCCGAACGAAGTGTCCGTCCGGTCGTCGAGCTTCACGCGCACGCCCGTCGCGGCGATGTCGTCCGTGAGACGCCGGCACGCATCGAGCGCTTCGGGCTTCACGGCAAGCACGACGACCTGAACGGGCGACACGAGTGGCGGCAAGCGCAAGCCGCGGTCGTCACCGTGTGCCATCACGACGCCGCCGACGACGCGCGTCGACACGCCCCACGACGTCGTGTTCGCGAGCTCCTCGGTTCCGCCCTCGCTCTGGTAGGAGATGTCGAACGCTTTCGCGAAGTTCGTCCCCATGTTGTGACTGGTCCCCATCTGGAGCGCTTTGCCGTCACGCATCAGACCTTCGAGCGTGTACGTCACGCGCGCGCCCGCGAATCGTTCGCGATCGGTCTTGCGTCCGCGGATGACCGGCACACCGAGGACGCCGTCGATCACCGCGAAGTACACCTCGTCGAGGATGCGCATCGTTTCGGCCTGGGCGTCGTCCCACGATGTGTGCGCCGTGTGTCCTTCCTGCCACAGGAATTCCGTCGTGCGGAGGAACAAGCGAGGACGAAGCTCCCAACGCACGACATTGGCCCACTGGTTCAATAACAACGGCAGATCGCGGTAGCTCTGGATCCAGCGGGACATCGCGTCGCCGATCACCGTCTCCGACGTCGGACGAACCACCAGGGGCTCCGCGAGCTCTTCGCCGCCCCCGATAGTGACGACGGCGAGCTCGGGCGAGAAGCCTTCCACGTGCGCGGCTTCGCGTTGCAGGAAGTTGTAGGGGATGAACAGCGGGAAGTACGCGTTGCTGTGTCCCGTGGCTTTGATCAGGTCGTCCATCGCGCGCTGGACGAGCTCCCAGATGCCGTAGCCCCACGGACGGATGATCATCGTCCCTCGGCCGGGGCCGTTCTCGGCCATCTCGGCTTTCGCGAGTACCTCCTGGTACCAGCGCGGGAAGTCGTCCGCCTGCGGGGTCAGTACGCTCTTCGACATCCGTAATGACTACCACGCGCATCAGCGACCTGTTCGGGCAGCGGCTACGCGAAGCTCCGTCGGACGCCGAGATCCCTTCGCACAAGCTCCTCGTACGCGGCGGGTTCGTACGGCGCGTCGCCGCCGGAGTGTGGGCCTGGCTCCCGTTCGGGCTCCGCGTGCTGCGCAACGTCGAGCGGATCGTCCGCGAAGAGATGGATCGCGCCGGTGCCGTCGAGCTCCTCATGTCGACGCTGCAGCCCGGCGATCTCTGGAAGCGTTCGGGCAACTGGGTGAACTACGGACCCGTCCTGTACCGCTTGCAGGACCGCTCCGAACGCGACTTCTGCCTTCCGCCCTCGCACGAAGAGATGGCGGCGTTCCTCGCAGAGAGCGAGCTGCCGTCGTACCGCGACCTGCCGAAGATCGTCTATCAGATCCAATGGAAGTTCAGGGACGAACCACGTCCGCGCGGCGGTCTCCTCCGCGGACGCGAGTTCTACATGAAGGACGCCTACAGCTTCGATGCGGACGAAGCCGGGCTGATGAACTCGTACAAGAAGATGGAGGCCGCGTACCACGCGATCTTCCCGCGTCTCGGCCTTTCGCCGGTGCAGATCGAAGCCGATCCCGGTGCGATCGGCGGCACCGTGAATCACGAATTCACGCAGATTTCGCCGTCCGGTGAGGACACGTTCGTCGCGTGCGATCAGTGCGACTACGCAGCGAACACCGAAGTAGCGGCGGGGGTCGTCGGTCCGTACGACTTCGGTGATGCGACGGTCGATGACGTCGCAACTCCCGATTGCATAACGGTGGCCGACGCGGCGACGCTACTCGGTGTCGAGCACGGGCAGATCCTCAAAGCGCTCATGTACCGCGCCGGCGACGAAGACATCTGCGTCCTGCTTCCCGGCGACCGCGAGCTGAACGAGGTCAAGCTCGCCCGCCTCGTCGGCGATGCCCGGATGCTGACGGACGAGGAGATCTCACAGACCGGGCTTCCGAAGGGCTCGATCGGTCCGATCAAGCTCACGATGCGACTCATCGCAGATCGTTCGCTGCACGGAGCACGCAACGTGATCGGTGGCGCGAATCGACGCGGTTACCACACGCGCGGGCTCGCTGAAGGACGGGACTTCACCCCGGATACGTGGGCCGATCTCGTCGTCGCTCGCGAAGGCGATCGCTGCGAACGATGCGAGGGCACGCTTCGCATCGAACGGGGCATCGAAGTGGGACACATCTTTCAGCACGAAGACACGCCATACCTGAAGCGATTCGGCGCGTCGTTCGTAGCCGAAGACGGGAACAAGAAGCAGTTTGTCATCGGCTGCTACGGGATCGGTATCTCGCGCGCCGTCGCGGCCATCGTCGAGATGCATCACGACGAACGCGGGATCGCGTGGCCCCGCGCGGTCGCGCCCTTCGGCGTGCACGTGATCGTCCTCGCGAAGGACGCCCAACTCGAGCTGCCGGACGACGCACTCGTCGACGACCGCGATGGCGTGTCCGCCGGGGTGAAGTTCGCGGACGCCGACCTCATCGGCTGTCCCTTGCAGATCGTCGTCGGGAAGACGTTCACCGCGAGCGGCAAGCTCGAAGCGAAGATCCGTGCGACCGGGGAGCGTTTCGAGATCGGCGCCGATCCCGAAGGGATACGCGAAGCGCTCGAGCGCTGTCCTTAGTGCCCGCGCTTCGGCAGGATCGCGCCGGCCACCTCGGCGGCGACCTTGAGTCCACGGAAAAGCACCGGCTGATTCTCGATCGGCGCGATGATCTTCACGACGCCCTGATCGGCCTCCGAGCTCTCCAGTCCGTTCGCATGTAGCAGGTCGAGCATGCGGTTGTTCTCGGCGAGCACTTCGGCGGTAAACGTCTTCAATCCGGCGCCGCGGGCGATCTCACGCATCCGCGTGAGCAGCGCCGTCCCCAGCCCGACGTGCTGGTAGTCGTCACGGACGACGACGGCCGCCTCGCCGGTGCCGGGTTCGTTCACGTCGAATCGTCCGACACCGACGATCTGTTCGTCCGCTTCGGCGACGATCGCGAAACGGTGGTGGTAATCGACATTCGCGAGGTACTCGGCTTCCGACGCCGTCAGCTGGGGCTTCGGGCCGAAGAAGCGGAAGTACTGCGATTCGAACGACAGATGGCTGTGCAGGTCGATCAGGCGTTCGGCGTCGGACGGATCGATGGGGCGCAGAACAACCGTCCGGCCGTCGCGGAGCGCGACTTTCTCGTGGATGAGGCGCGATGGTCGCATCGAGCGCATCTTAACCCTCGCGGATCGCGGCGAAGTGAACGCGCAGTAACGGAGCCCGAGACGGGGATTGAACCCGTGACCTCTCGCTTACCATGCGAGTGCTCTACCACTGAGCTACTCGGGCGAAGACCCGTCAAGGATACCTACCCGGCTGCGCAGGGTCCGGTAGATACGGCGGACGAACCACGCGATCCGATGCGGGACGAAACCGTCGCGCTCGTAAGTGCGTACCCCGTGTTCGGATCGCGCGCCGAGCGTGCGAACACGACACCGATCACCGTTCCGCTCGTGTTGACGAGCGGACCTCCCGAGTTTCCCGGACGAACCACCGCGTTGACCTCGTAGATGTCGCGCGCCGTCAGGTCTTGCCCATAGATGTCGCGTCCTACGGCGGTCTCTTCACGCAAGACGACCGCCGATCCCGTCGTCAGCGGGCCGCCGCCGGGATACCCGAGGACCGCGCCGTCCGTGCCTCGGGTAACGGTGGTGGACGACAGCGCGAGGGATGCGTCCGACAGACCGTCGACGTGCAACACGGCGACGTCGAGCTTCGGGTCGAACAGCACGACGAACGAGGAGTGTCCGCCGGATCGGTCGTCGACGGACTGTCCGTTCTCCCCGGCGACGACGTGCGCGTTGGTCACGACGGTGTTCGGTGCGACCACGAAGCCCGATCCCGTGATGATCTCGCCACAAGCCGTACCGACGACTTTCACCGTCGACGGCGCGGCACGCGACACGGCGGCCCGGATCGCGGGATCGCTCGGCAATGGGAGCGGCGACGCGGATGGCGGTTCGAACTCGGCGAATACGTTCGGGAATCCGACGGGATCGAGCACGCGCTGGATGCGCGAGAAGATGGACGGCGCCGGCGGCAGCGCATCGTTCATCGCGCGGAGGATCGCCGACCGCTGGATGAGTGTCGTCAGGTTCGGGAGCGGCAGCGTCGCAAGCATCGACGCGACGAGCCACGTCGCAAGGAGCATGGCGACCGCTCCGACGCCGGCACCAAGACCGGCGTCCGCGGTCCGTACGGACTTGTTGCGCGCACGGGAGATGAGGTGCGCGCCGGCGGTTCGTCCGACGGCGCTGAGAACGCCGGCCGCACCGAAGACGGTGGCTGCGCCGACGATCGCGCGCGGCCCGGCCCCGGCGACGAGCCGAGAGACGGTGGGCGCGAGCGCAGCGCCGATCGCGAGGCCACCCCAGAGTCCGGCGAAGGACGCGACCTGCACCGCGGCGCCGACGCGCAGTCCGTGGATCAGCGCTCCGACGAGGAGCGCGATGATCAGGAGATCGACGACGGTCAGTTGTTAGTCCGAGGTCGCGGTCGATCGCTGCGAATGAGGGACGATGCCCGGCCGCGGACTGCAGCGGGGGAGCGACTCGCGTAACGCACGGAGATCACGGTACGCGTCGCTCGTGTCACCGCGGCTCTTCGTGACGATCTCGAAGACGTTCACCGCCGCCGCGACGTCGTGGAGGTGGCGCGCGTATGGCCCCGTCGCGTTGTTCTCGATCATGTGGCGGATATGCGCGAGGCGGTCCATCGCTTCGTCCTCGTTGATCGTCTGATGATGCATCTCGAGCAAGACGCTCGGGAGCGAGTGCGCGGCTGCGCACAGAGCGATGTTCGGGTCCGATGCCCGACCGGAAGCGAGAGCCGGATCGCGACAGGCGACGCCGAGAGCGAGCAGCGCGAGAGCAGCGAGCGTCCGTTTCATCAGAAGGCCCATAGCGCGAGTGCGTACCTGCTGAAGAGATAGGCCTGGAGCGCGAAGCACACGACGATGAGCGTCGTGAACGCCGTCTTGTTCTTGATCTTGTACGCGAGGATCAGCGGGATCGGATACAGCGCCAAGATGTAGCGCGGCAGGCTGATCAACCGCGATTCCATCAACGAGAGGACGAGGGCCGTCCACGCGAAGACGTGGTCGGAGGGACGGAGCCGGCGCCAGCCCCAGATCATCACGCCGACGGCGATCGCGAACGCGCCGATCCGAGCGGGATAGATGAACCAGTACCACGTGCCCGATTCGGTCGGAAGGATGAGCGAGTGGAACGCCTCGATGATGGGCGTCCACGGTGCGACGGCGTGTTGGAACCACGGCCGTCCGCGTTCGGCGGCAAGGAAGTGCAGGGGATCGCCGTACGCGCGGTAGTTGATGCCGAGGTACGTCACGATCCCGACGAGCCCGACGGCGATCGCGCCGAGTCGTTTGATCTGCTCGCGCACCGGCGTCATCGGCCAGAGCGCTTCGACCATCAACGCCGGCATGACGGCGAGGCCGACGAGGCGTGAGGCGGTCGCCATCGCCGCGAAAAGTCCCGCGGCCACCCAGTGCTTCGTCCGCCCGGCGTAAAGCGCCGCGAGCACCGAGAAAAGGAAGATCCCTTCGGAGTACGGAGCGGAGAGGAAGTACGCCGTGGGGAACGCGAACAGCAGAAGCCACGCGCGATTCGCTTCCTCCTGCGTGCCGTCGATCATCACCAGCTTCGCGAGGACGTAGGCGCAGCCGATGCCCGTCGCGAGCGAGACGAGGAGTCCGGACAAGATCAGGTCGCCGAAGACGATCGAGAACATCCGGACGAGGAACGGGTACATCGGGAAGAAGGCGATCCAGAGCGCGTCCGCCCCGTGGGGGGCGTAACCGAAGCGGGCGACGTCGAGGTAATGGGGTGCGTCCCAGCGCGACCAGAGGAAGAGCGCCGGACCGAAGGGGGCTGCGAGATACCCGGTCACGACGAGGCCGAGCCCCCAGAGGGCGAGCCGGATCGCGACGGCGAGCGCGGCGATCCGAGCGAGCAGCGTGGGCTCGAAAGCCCGCTCGCGGTCGAGCGTCAGTGGTGGCGCGATAGACGTCATGTCACCTCAGGGGGGCCGGAAGAGCCGGGCGGATTGTAATGCAGACCCCCGGTTTCTCGTAGGCTGTGGGCCTCTATACGACAGGAGGACTGACACATGGGTCGCCAGGCGTTCGTGGTCGGGGTAGGCATGACGAAGTTCGAGAAGCCGCAGTCACGGGATTGGGATTACCCCGACATGGCGAATGAATCCATCTCGAAGGCCCTCGAGGACGCCAAGATCCCCTACGACGCCATCGAGCAGGCCGCCGTCGGCTACGTCTACGGCGAGTCCACGTGCGGTCAGCGGGCCGTCTACCAGTTCGGCCTCACCGGGATCCCGGTCTACAACGTCAACAACAACTGCTCGACGGGCTCCACGGCGCTCTTCATGGCGCGCCAGCTCGTCGAAGGCGGACTCGCCGACTGCGTCCTTGCGCTCGGCTTCGAGAAGATGCAGAAAGGTTCGCTGGGCTCGACGTTCTCCGATCGGACGAACCCCATGGACAAACACATCATGGCCATGGTCGAGAAGCGCGAGTTCACCGGTGCGCCGGCCGCGCCGTGGATGTTCGGCAACGCAGGACGAGACCACATGGAGCGCTACGGCACGCGGCCGGAACAGTTCGCGTGGATCGGTTGGAAGAACCACAAGCACTCGGTCAACAACCCCTACGCACAGTTCCAGACGGGTTACTCGCTGCAGGACATCCTCGACGCGCCGATGATCTACGAACCATTGACGAAACTTCAATGCTCACCGACGTCGGATGGTTCCGGAGCGGCGATCGTGTGCAGCGAGGAGATCGTCCGCAAGTACGGCCTGCAGGATCGGGCGGTCGAGATCGTCGCGCAGGCGATGGTGACCGACACGAAGCAGACCTACGACGCCGGCGACTCCATCCATCTCGTCGGCTACGACATGTCGAAGACCGCCGCGGAGAAGGTCTACGCGAAGGCCGGTGTGGGGCCGAACGATGTCGACGTCATCGAGCTGCACGACTGTTTCTCGGCGAACGAGATGATCACGTACGAAGCGCTCGGTCTCGCCGAGGAAGGCAAGGCGGGCCAGCTCGTTGACGAGGAAGCGACGACGTACGGCGGCAAGTGGGTCGTGAACCCGTCCGGCGGTCTGATCTCGAAGGGTCACCCGCTCGGGGCGACCGGTCTCGCGCAGTGCGCGGAGCTGAACTGGCAGCTGCGCGGCCTCGCGGACAAGCGTCAGGTGGACGGCGCGAAGATCGGCCTCCAGCACAACATCGGGCTCGGCGGCGCGTGTGTGGTGTCGCTGTACCGCAAGGCGGCGCTGAACTAAGCCCTACTCGGCCGGTTCGGAGCTGCTGGTCGGCGCGACGTTGACGTGGACGACGTTCGTCCCGGGGACGTTGACCGTTTCCGCGTGCTTCCGGTTGTGGAGCGCCCACAGGGTCGGCGCCACGGCCGCGGAGGCGAGAACGAGGACGAGCAGCGTCCAGAGGACGAATCGCTTCATAGCGCGAGACAGTAGCCGAAACACCTGAGCGCAGGCTGAGACCTCGCCGGTGGCCGGTGCTACCGTGCGACGGTGAAGGCTCGGGTACCGGCCCTCGACGGCGTCCGCGGTTTCGCGTTGCTGGCTGTGCTCGGTTACCACACGTTCCCGGCGATCTTCGGCGGCGGGTTCCTCGGTGTGGAGATCTTCTTCGTCCTATCGGGGTTCTTGCTGACGTCGTTGTTGCTCGAAGAGCACCGTGATGCTCGGCGGATCGATGTCGTCGGCTACTACGGGCGGCGCATCCGGCGGATCTTTCCCGCATTGCTCGCGTTCCTCGCGGTGCTCCTCGTGGTCGTGCCCTTCCTCGCGCACGACGACGCCTTCCGTCTGCGTGGAGACGTCATCTCGTCGATCGGGGGCTTCACGAACTGGCATCTGATCGCGACCGGAAGTTCGTACTTCGATGCAGCCGGACGACCCTCGTTCGTGCGGCATCTGTGGTCGGTCGCCGTCGAGCTGCAGTTCTACGTGATCTGCCCGTTCGTCGTCGCATGGACGGTTCGTCGTTCGCGTCGAGTGGCCGTCGCGGGGATCGCCATCGCGATCGCTGCGTCGGCGACCTTGATGGGCGTCCTCTACTCGTCGCCCGATCCGTCGCGCGCGTACTTCGGGACGGACACACGGATCGGAGCGCTGTTGTCCGGAGTGCTCGTGGCGGTGGTGATGCACTCGCTCCGTGATCGCGAACTCCGTCGCGCGACGCTGCTCCGTGCGACCGGATGTGCCGGCGTCGTCGTCCTCGTCGCGGCCGCGCTCTTCGGACAGGAGACGGCGCGATGGATGTACCCGTTCGGTTTCCTCGCCGTTCAGGCCGGAACCGGCGCCGTGATCGCGGCGTCGGTGTTCGGCCTCTGGCCGGAGCCGATCCTTCGCCACGCGACACTCAGGTGGTTCGGCAAACGTTCCTACGGGATCTACCTGTGGCACTGGCCACTGGCGGTGATGCTCCGTCCGGGCATCGACGTCGCTTGGCCGCGTCCCGTGACGGCTGCGGTCGTCATCGCCGGCGGCTGCCTGCTCGGCGCGCTGTCCTACCGCTGGGTCGAGCGACCCTTCCTCGTCTACCGGCCGGAGCCGTGGACCTTCCGCGATTCGCCGTTCGGCCTGACGTCGGCGACGGCGCTCGCGTCACTCGTGTTCGTCACGGCAGCCGTCCTGGCGCCGCTCCCGACGACGAATCCGATCGAAGCGAGTCTCGTCGCCGGTGAGCGGGTGCTTCAGCACCAGAACGCGACGCCCGCCCCGTCGCCGGCGCCGGCTCCGGTCACCCTCGTCTCGAACGGGCACACGGTGCTCGCGCAACCGGCGTCCGCTCCGAAGCCGTTCTACGTACCGAAGGGTCCGCCGCCGGGTTCCGTCGCGGTGACGGCGATCGGCGACTCCGTGATGCTCGGCGCCGTCCCGCAGCTCAAAGCACGACTCGGCTCGAGCTCGTACATCGACGCGCAGAAGAGCCGTCAGTTCGACCAGGGCGTCGCGCTCGCCCGTTCGCTGCGTCAACAGCATCGCCTCGGACGCGTCGTGATCGTGCATCTCGGCACGAATGGTCCGATCAAAGCGAAGGACGTCGACGCGATGATGCACGAGCTGCAAGGCGTCGCGTTCGTGAAGTTCGTGACCATTCGCGTCGACCGTGGCTGGCAGGACTCGGTGAATGCCACCCTGCGCGACGGCGCGCACCGCTACCGCACCGTCGGGATCGTCGACTGGTATTCGTACTCGAACGGGCACAGAGACTGGTTCCAGAGCGACGGGACGCACCTCCGCAGCTCGGGGGCCCAGGCGTACGCGAAGCTCATCGGGGGTTCGCTCCCGCCGCCCGCGCCGACACCGAAACCAACTGCGAAGCCGACGCCGAAGCCGACGCCGAAACCGACGAAGACACCGCTTCTGCCACCGCTCAAGCACTGAGCCGCATACGATGGGCCCCGAGCGAATCGGAGGTCTGCCCAGTGAAGATCGGCATGGTCGGTCTGGGGCGGATGGGTGGAAACATGACCGAGCGCATCCGCGCCCACGGTCACGAGGTCGTCGGGTACGACGCGTTCGCTACGACGCGCGATGTCCCGTCGCTCGAGGAGCTGGTGGCTGCGTTGCCGTCGCCGCGGGTCGTCTGGCTCATGATCCCGGCCGGTCGCCCGACGGAAGACACGATCACCGCGCTCGCCTTGCTGCTGCAGTCGGGCGACATCGTCGTCGACGGCGGGAACTCGTACTTCGGCGACTCGATACGTCGCGGGACGACGCTTGCACAGAAAGGCGTCGGATTCATCGACGCGGGAACGTCCGGCGGGATCTGGGGACTCGAGAACGGTTACTGCTTGATGGTCGGCGGTGACGCCGGGCACGTCGCCACGTTGCAACCGATCTTCGATGCGCTCGCACCGGAAGGGGGCTTCGTCCATTCCGGTCCGCTCGGAGCCGGCCACTTCACGAAGATGGTTCACAACGGGATCGAGTACGGAATCATGGAAGCGTTCGCCGAAGGGTATGAGCTCCTTCGTGCGTCCGAACTCGGCATCGACGTTCCGAACTCGCTCGCCGCATGGCGCTACGGAAGCGTCGTCCGCTCGTGGTTGCTCGAGCTGCTCGTCGGCGAGCTCAAAGACGATCCGAACCTCGACAAGCTTCGCGGTTACGCCGACGACTCCGGTGAAGGACGCTGGACCGTCAATGAAGCCCTTCGTCTCGCGGTGCCGATGCCGGTGATCACGGCGTCGCTCTACCGCCGATTCGAGTCACGGCAGGACGATTCAGTCGCCATGAAGGTGATCGCCGCGCTCAGGAACGCATTCGGTGGCCACGCGGTGAAACCGGAATGACGGAACGAGCGGATGTCCTCGTCGTCTTCGGCGCCACGGGCGATCTCGCGAAGCGTTCGCTGTTCCCTGCCCTCCACGAGCTGCAACGACGGGGACGCCTCGACATCCCGGTGATCGGTGTTGCCCGTTCGGAGTGGGACGACGACCAATTGCGCGCGTACGCCAAGAGCTCGATCGAGCAGTACGCGCCGCACGGGCTCGACCAGACGGCGTGGGATGCGCTCGCGAAGCAGCTGCGGTTCGTCCAGGGCGAGTACCACCATCCGGAGACGTACGAACAGTTGAAGAAGACGATGGGCGGCGCGAAACACCCGCTGGCGTATCTCGCGATCCCGCCGAGCGTCTTCGACGATGTGATCGAAGGGCTCGCGAAGGCGGGCATCAACGAAGGCGGACGGATCTGTGTCGAGAAGCCGTTCGGTCGTGATCTCGCGTCGGCGAAAGAGCTCAATGCGTGCGTGTTGAACGCGTTCGACGAGGACGACGTCTACCGTATGGATCACTTCCTCGGGAAGGAATCGGTGCTCGACCTTCTCGTCTTCCGCTTCGACAACCTGATCCTCGAACCACTGTGGAACCGTCACTACATCTCGAACGTCCAGATCACGCTCGCTGAAGACTTCGGCGTGGAAGGACGAGGCGCCTTCTATGAAGAGGTCGGCGCGCTTCGTGACGTCGTGCAGAACCACCTGCTCGAGATCCTCATCCTCGTCGCGATGGAGCCGCCCGCGGCTCCCGGAGCTCGCGCGCTCCGCGACGAGAAGGTGAAGCTGCTCCGGTCGATGCGTTCCATCGAGCCGCGCAACGTCGTGCGCGGCCAGTACAACGGCTACCGCAGCGAAGGCGGTGTCGCGCCCGACTCCGATGTCGAGACGTACATCGCGCTCTGCGCGCACATCGACAACTGGAGATGGGCGGGCGTCCCTTTCTTCATCCGCGCCGGGAAGAAGATGAAGATGACGGCCACCGAGATCGTCGTCGAATTCAACGAGCCGCCGCGCCCGCTCTTCAGGGACGAGTCGCACCGCCGGCCGCAAGCGAACCACTTCACGTTCCGTGTGAAGCCGGACGAAGGTCTGGGGCTCACCGTGCAGATCAAAGAGCCCGGCGATCACATCGCAAGCGCGCCCGTCGAGTTGAAGTATTCCTACGACGACAACCGGGAGTCACTCGAAGAGACGGCCTACGAGCGGCTCCTCGGCGACGCGATCGCCGGCGATCCTTCGCTCTTCGCTCGTGCGGACGTCATCGAAGAAGCGTGGCGGGTCGTCATGGGCGTGATCGAGCAGCCGACGCCGATCCGCGAATACGCACCGGGCACTTGGGGGCCGGAGGAGGCAAACACCGTCCCGCGGACGGGCTGGCACGACCCGACCACCGCCTGATGTCGTTGCCGCTCGAAGAGTACGCGATGCTCGGCGATACCCACTCGGTCGCGCTGGTGTCGCGCGATGGTTCGATCGACTGGCTCGGGTTCCCGCGGTTCGATTCACCGACGTTCTTCACGAAGCTGCTGGGCGACGACGAGAACGGTCACTGGGCGCTTGCGCCGACGGCGGAGCACGTCAGGACGATGCGCAGGTACCGTCCGGGTACGCTCGTCCTCGAGACGGAGCATCACACGCCGGACGGATCCGTCCGTGTGATCGATGCGCTCCCCGTGGGAGATGAACGCCGGATCGTCCGGCTCGTCGAGGGCCTCACGGGTCGCGTTCCGATGCGCAGCGTCCTGCGCGTTCGTTTCGACTACGGGTCGGTGATCCCATGGGTCCGCCGCACGGACGGCGAGATGGCGTTCATAGCGGGGGCCGAGGCGCTGCGACTGCGCACGCCCGTCGAGACGGCCGGCGAGGACTTCGCCACGGTCTCGGAGTTCGCGATCGACGAGGGCGATCTCGTGCCCTTCGAACTGACGTGGCACGAGTCACACCTGCCCGTGCCGAAGCCGATCAAGGTGAGGCACGCGATCGACGCGACGGAGAAGTGGTGGACCGATTGGTCGACGACGTGCCGCAGCGGCGGCGACTGGGACGAGGAGATCCGCGATTCGCTCGTCGTGCTGAAAGGGCTCAGCTACGAGCCGACCGGCGGCATCGTCGCCGCGCCGACGACGTCGCTTCCCGAGGACATCGGGGGCGCTCGCAATTGGGACTACCGGTACTCGTGGATACGGGACGCGACGTTCACGCTGATCGCGTTGCTCGACGCCGGCTACGAGAAGGAAGCCCAGTCGTGGCGCGACTGGCTGCTTCGCGCCCTCGCGGGCAGACCCGATCAGATGCAGATCCTCTACAGCGTGGCGGGCGAGCGTTGGCTCAAGGAGACCGATGTCGAGTGGCTCGACGGCTACGAGGGATCGCGTCCCGTCCGGGTGGGGAACGCGGCGAGTGAGCAGTTCCAACTCGACGTCTACGGCGAAGCGATGGACGCGCTCCATCACGCGCGCCTGCACGGTCTGCCGTTCAATCCCGAAGCGTGGGAGCTGCAGAAGGTCCTCCTCGACTTCCTCGAGAGCAAGTGGAAGGATCCGGACGAGGGTATCTGGGAGGTCCGCGGCCCCCGACGCCACTTCACGCACTCGAAGGTGATGGCGTGGGTCGGTATGGATCGAGCGGTCAGGACGGTCGAAGCGGGCACCGCGGAGGGACCGATCGACCGGTGGAAAGGCGTGCGCGAAGAGATCCACGCGGATGTGCTGCACAACGGCGTCGACGACCGCGGCGTCTTCGTCCAGAGCTACGGTTCTCGCGCTCTCGATGCGAGCTTGCTCATGGTGCCGCTCGTCGGCTTCCTTCCTCCGCACGATCATCGCGTGAAAGCGACGGTGGAGGCGATCGAGGCGGAGTTGATGCACGACGGGTTCGTCCGGCGGTACGTGCCGGACGACGAGGTCGACGGCATCGGTACACACGAAGGCGCATTCCTGATGTGCAGCTTCTGGCTCGTCGACAACTACACATTGCTCGGACGGACCAAAGAGGCGCGGGAGCTGTTCTTCCGACTGCTCTCGCTGCGCAACGACGTGGGTCTGCTCGCCGAGGAGTACGACCCGGCCGCGAAGCGGTTCGTCGGCAATTTCCCGCAAGCGATCTCGCACGTCGCGCTCGCGATCTCCGCGACGACGCTCGAAGGCGGGCACGTCGGGTCGCATCGTCGAGCGGAGCTCTGGTGAACGCGCACTTCGAGGTCACGAACGCGCTCGCGCAGCGGACGGCGGAGAAGCTACAAGGTGCGATCGTCGAAACGCTCGCGCGAAGCGAGCGCTGCTCGCTCGCGCTTTCCGGTGGCCACGGGCCCGCGCCGGCATTCCGTGCGCTCGCCGCGATGCCCATCGACTTCTCGCGGGTCGATCTCTTCCAGGTGGACGAGCGCGTCGCGCCACGAGGACATCCCGACCGCAACCTCACGCTGATCGAGCACGAGTTCCTGGCGAACATCCCCGGCGACCCGCCTCGTGTATACGAGATGCCCGTCGACGGTGAGCCGGATCCAGACCGCTACGCGCGCGAGCTTCCGCCGACACTCGACGTCGTGCATCTCGGCATGGGTCCGGACGGGCACACCGCCTCGCTCGTGCCGAACGACCCCGTGCTCGAGGTGCGCGATCGGCGCGTCGCGATGTCGGGCCCGTATCAGAGCTACGTCCGCATGACACTGACGTACCCGACGCTCGACGCCGCGTCGAAGATCGTGTTCATGATCGACGGGGCAGCGAAACGCGACGCGCTCCGCAAGCTCGAAGACGGCGATCGATCGATCCCGGCCGGACGGATCGATGCGCGCGATGTCCTCGTGCTGACGGATATCGCCTAGTGGTACATCACGGTGTCGACGAGCCGGCGCGCGAGCACGCGCAGCATCGGCACGGCGATCGCGGGTTGCTGGGCTAGCAGATCGTCGAAGGCGTCCCGCCCGATGCAGTAACCGCTCGTCGGCGTCTTGGTCCGCACCCGCGTCGAGTGGATCGAGCGGTCGTCGAGGATCGCGAGCTCGCCGACGATCTCGCCCGGGCCGAGCTCGATGTCGTGGTTGTGGACGGAGAGGGTGACCTCGCCCTCCTCGATGAGGAAGAGGCCGGCGCCGACCATCCCGGGCTGGACCAGCACGTGCCCGGCCTCGGTCGAGAAGGGGACGACGATCTTCGCGACGTGCTCGAGGCACGACTGCTCGAGGCCCGAGAAGATCGGGATCTTGGCGAGGCGCTCGAGGAGCTCGTCCACGCCGGAGATGGTAGCTGACCAGGGGAAATGTTCGTTCTTCGTTCCTTCCGGGCGCAACGGGAGTAAGCTTGTTCCTGCGCCGACACGGCGTTTGTCAGATCGGCATGTTGGCGAGTGGGCCTCGGCCCACTCTTTTCTTTGGGAGCGGAGGTCACGTGAAGACCGAGACGCACACCGGACGGCGCGCAGCCGACGTGCTGGCGTCCGTGCGCCCCGTCGCCGAACGCGTCGCCGACGCCTGCGGCGTCGTTCTTTGGGACATCACGTGGAAGCGCGAGGCCGGACGCGACACCCTCACCGTCGCCTGCGATCGCCGCGGCGGGATCGGGTCCGACGAGCTCGCGAAGGTCTCCGAACGCCTCTCCCGGGCTCTCGACGATGCCGACGCCATACCGGGCGACGGCCGTTACGTCCTCGAGGTGACTTCGCCGGGGGCCGAGCGGAAGCTCGCGACGCCCGGACAGTTCGAGATCTGCATCGGCCGCGACGCGCATGTCGTCACGTCCGACGGACGCGCGCTCGACGGGAAGATCGAGGACGCGAACGAGAGGTCCGTCCAGATCGGCGACACCCGGGTCCTCATCGACGACATCGCGAAGGCTCGATTGGTGGTGAAGTTCTGATGGCGCGCACGCGGAAGAAGGACGACCGCAACCTCGCGTTGATCGACGCGCTCGCGACGCTCGAACGTGACCGCGGCATGCCGGCGAACACGATCTTCGAGGCGCTCGAAGCGGCGCTCGCCGCCGCGTACCCGAAGACGCCCGGTGTCACGGCGACGCACGCGCGCATCGAGATCGACCGGGAGACCGGCGAGATCCGCGTGTACGAACAGCAGGTGAACGAGGACGAAGAGACGGGCGAGATCGAGGTCCTGTCCGAGGATTTCGTCGAGACGCCGCCCGAACTCGGGCGCATCGCCGCGCAAACCGCGAAGCACGTCATCCATCAGAAGCTCCGCGAAGCAGAACGGCAGATGGCGTTCGATGAGTACGAGGACCGCACCGGCGAGATCGTCACGGGGATCGTCGAGCAGCACGATCCGCGGTTCGTGATCTTGAACCTCGGCAAGGCCGAGGCGATCATGCCCTACTCCGAACAGATCCCTCGGGAGCGCTACGAGATCGGCGATCGCGTCCGCGCGTACATCGTCGAGGTTCGTGAAGGACGCGGCCCGACGATCGTCGTTTCGCGCTCGCACCCGGGTCTCGTCCGCAAACTGTTCGAGATCGAGGTGCCGGAGATCCAGGACGGCCTCGTCGAGATCAAAGCCATCGCGCGCGAGGCCGGACATCGCACCAAGATCGCCGTGGCGAGCAACGACCCGAACATCGATCCCGTCGGCGCCTGTGTCGGCCCGAAGGGGACGCGCGTGCGCGCGGTCGTCAACGAGCTCCGCGGCGAGAAGATCGACGTGGTTGCGTTCACCGAAGACACCGGCCGGATGATCTCGGAGGCGCTGCAGCCGGCTCGCGTGCGCGGTGTTTCCATCGACCCGGACACGAAGACCGCGACCGTCATCGTTGCCGACCGCGAGCTATCCCTCGCGATCGGCAAGGAAGGCCAGAACGCCCGGCTCGCCGCGCGGCTGACGGGGTGGCGGATCGACATCAAATCCGAGAGCCAACGCGCCGCGGGTGAAGCGGCCGGCGGCGCTTTCGAGCCGACGGCTGAAGGCAAACGAGGACGGCGCGAAGGTGCGGCGCCGGCGCAAGAGGGGTCATCGCCTTCGTCTTGAGCCCGGTGCGGACGTGCGTCGGCTGTCACCGGCGTGCCGCGCAGACCGAGCTCCTTCGCCTGACGCGGTCGCCCGACGGTCGGCTTCGTGCCGACGAAGGAGGACGAACCGCCGGGCGCGGCGCGTACGTATGCTCGAACGTCCTATGCTTCGACAAAGCGGTGTCCCGCGGCCGTCTCGCGCGCGCGTTGCGCGGCCCGGTCACGGGGGCCGATGAGCTGCGAGTCCGATTCGAGGTGACGGCAACTGAGTAAGGTCCGGGTCTACGAGGCGGCCAAGGAACTCGGCGTCTCCAATAAGGAGCTCGTCGAGAAGCTTCGCGCGATGGGCGTCGACGTGAAGTCCCACTCCTCGAGCGTCGAGGAGTCGGTGATCGCGCAGCTCAAGCCACGCCGAAGCGAAGCGGAGGCGCCGAATGGCGACGCCACGGTCGTCGAAAAGGCACCGCCGCCCCCGGCCCCCGAACCCGAACCGGTCGTCGAAGCGCCCCCGGCTCCCGAGCCGGAGGTCGCGCAACCGGAGCCGGAGCCGGAGCCCGAGGCGCAAGCCGTGCCGGCGGCGGCCGCGACGTCCGCCGTGCACGTGCACCGTGGAGTGACGGTCAAAGACTTCGCCGAGAAGGTCGGACGGACCCCCGCCGAAGTCATCAAGAGCCTCATGAGCCACGGCGCGATGAAGTCGATCACGCAGTCGCTCACCGACGAAGAGATCCTCGTCGTCGCGGACGACCTCGGTGCGAACGTCGACATCGTCGACCCCACCTCGGACGGACACGCGGTCGCGACCGACGAAGAAGAGGAGGTTGCGTCGGACCGCCTCGTCCCGCGGCCTCCGGTCGTCACCGTCATGGGTCACGTCGACCACGGCAAGACGACGGTGCTCGACCGCATACGCCAGGCGGAAGTCGCCGCCGGCGAGCACGGCGGCATCACGCAGCACATCGGTGCGTACCAAGTTTCGAAGGACGGCGAGCGCATCACCTTCATCGACACGCCGGGTCACGAGGCATTCACGACGATGCGCGCGCGCGGCGCGCAGGTCACCGATATCGCGGTCCTCGTCGTGGCCGCGGACGACGGCGTCATGCCGCAGACGCTCGAAGCGATCGACCACGCGCGTGCCGCGGGTGTCCCGATCGTCATCGCGGTGAACAAGGTGGATAAGCCCGAAGCCGATCCGACGCGCGTGCGGACGGAGCTCTCCGAACACGGCTTGCAGCCGCAGGAGTGGGGTGGCGACGCGCTCTTCATCGACATGTCCGCGAAGACGGGGCAAGGGGTCGACGATCTCCTCACGGGCATCGTCCTCGTTTCGGACGATCTCGATCTTCGAGCGGTCCCGAGCGGACCCGCGCGAGGCGTCGTGCTCGAAGCACACCTCGACAAAGGACGAGGCCCCGTCGCGACCGTGCTCGTTCAAAACGGTGAGCTGAGCGTCGGCGACGCGCTCGTCGCCGGTGCGGCGTGGGGCAAGGTCCGCGCGATGGTCGACGAGTGGGGCAACAACGTCGAGGTTGCCGATCCGGCCCGGCCCGTGCTCGTACTCGGATGGAACGCCGTGCCCGAGGGCGGCGACGAAGTTCGCGTCGTTACCGATGAGCGCCGCGCGCGACAGGTCGCGAACGAACGCGATGCGATGCGCCGTCAGGCCGCGATGGTGACGTCGCGTCCCGTCACGACGCTCGAACAACTTCTTGCGCAGTCGAAGCAGCTCGACGTCATCGTCAAGACGGACGTTCGTGGTTCGCTCGAAGCCGTGACGAGCGAGCTCGGCAAGCTTCTGGCGGGTGATGTCACGGTGAACGTCATCCGCAGCGCCGTCGGTGCCATCGTCGAAAGCGACGTCGTGCTCGCGAAGGCCTCCGGAGCCGTTGTCCTCGGATTCAACGTTCGTCCCGACGCGCGTGCGCGCGAGATGGCCGAGAAGGACGGCGTCGAGATCCGGACGTACCGCGTCATCTACGAGCTGATCGAAGACATCGAGAACGCGCTCAAGGGAATGATGGCGCCGGTGTACCGCGAGCGCGTCCTCGGTCAGGCGGAGGTGCGCCAGCTGTTCCGCATCCCGCGCGCCGTCGCGGCGGGCTGCATGGTCACGAACGGCGAGATCCGGCGCAACGCGAACGTCCGGCTGCTGCGCGACGGCGTCGTTGTGCATGACGGCAAGCTCTCGTCGCTGCGCCGCTTCAAGGACGACGTCCGCGAAGTTGCACAAGGTTTCGAATGCGCCATGGTCATCGAGGGTTACAACGATGTGAAGGTCTCTGACGTCATCGAGGCGTACGAGATGGTCGAAGTTCCGACCTCGTAGTGTTCATCGGCGCCTCGAAGATCGAACTCCGCATCCCGACCTCCGGATCACTGAAAGGAAAGCGTCACGTGATCAAGTCCATCACCGGTGGCTTGCGTGCGAAGTTCAACGCCGCGGTGGCCGAGGTGGATCACCAGGATCAGTGGCAGCGAGCAACGCTCGGCGTTTCCGTCGTGTCGGGGACCGCCTTCCACGCGGAGAAGATGCTGCGCGAGATCGAGCGTTTCGTCGGGCGCGACGACCGGATCGAGATCTTGGACGCACCGATCGACGTCCAGCCCTGGGAGGACTGAACAAGTTGGCAACACGCAGGACGCAGCGCGTCGGTGAGTCCATCAAGGAAGTGCTGGGCGAGCTGATCCAACGGAACGTGAAGGATCCGCGCATCGGATTCGTGACGATCACGGCGGTTCGTCCGACACCGGATCTCTCGAAGGCGCACGTGTACTACACGGTGCTCGGCGACGAGCGTGAGCACATGGCGACGCAAGCGGGGCTCGAGAGCGCAACGCCGTTCCTTCGGACCGAGGTCGGCCGCCGCGTGCGCCTCAAATCGCTGCCCGAGCTCGAGTTCCATCTGGACGACGCACCCGAAAAAGGACAACACGTGGATTCGATCATCGCCGAGATACATCGCAGCGAGGCGGCGCCCGGCTTCCAGCTGCCGCCGATCCCGCCCGACGTCGAGAACCAGCTCGTCCGGGCGATCGAGGTGATCGAGGGTGCTTCGTCCATCGGTATCGCGTGTCACGTCGCGCCCGACGGCGACGCCCTCGGCTCGCTGCTCGCCCTCGCGATGGCGCTCCACAGCAAGGGCATCCACGTCACGCCGACCTGGGACGGCGATCCCGTCGCGCTTCCGACCACCTACGACTTCCTTCCCGGTGCGGACCTGCTCGTCGCCACGAACGATTTCCGCCCGCCGGAAGTGGCGATCGCCGTCGACTGCGCGACGGCCGAACGGCTCGGACGGCTCCAGGACCGCATGAAGAAGGCGAAGGCGCTCATCAACATCGACCATCACGTCTCGAACTCGAAATTCGGTGCGATCAACGTGATCGATGCGACGGCATCGTCGTCGGCGGAGCTCGTCTTGCAGCTCATCTCCAAGATGGGGGCCGAGATCACACCGGAGATCGCTACGGATCTTTACGTCGGCCTCGTCACGGACACCGGAAGCTTCGCGTACGCGAGCGTGAAGCCGAAGACGCACGCCGCCGCCGGGTTCCTGATCCAGCGCGGCGTCGATGTCGCGGACGTCTCGCAGCGTCTGTTCGAGTCCTACCGCTTCACATATCTCAAGCTGCTCGGGCGAGTACTCGACCGCGCGACGCTCGAACAGGACCCGACGTTCGTCCTCTCGTATCTGAACAAGGCCGACCGCGATGAGATCGGCGTCACGATGGACGACACCGACGACGTGATCGACACGCTGCGCGCGGTTCGTGACGTCGACGTCACCGTCCTGCTGAAAGAGCGCGACGACGGGAAGTGGAAGGGATCGTTCCGGTCGAAAGGTGGAACGGACGTCGGTACCGTCGCCAAGCAGCTCGGCGGCGGCGGCCACGAGCTCGCGGCGGGCTTCGAGCTTGCGATGCCGCTGGACGAAGCCATCGAGACCATACGCAACGCCTTGCGTTGATCGGGTTCCTGCTCGTCGACAAACCCCGCGGTCTCACATCGCACGACGTCGTCGCGCGCGTCCGCAAAGCGTTCGAGGTCAAGCGCGTCGGACATGCGGGGACGCTCGATCCGCTCGCGACGGGCTTGCTCGTGATCGCGATCGGACCCGCGACGCGTCTGCTCCGCTACGTACAGGACCTGCCGAAGACCTACGACGTCACCGGTGTGCTCGGTGTGACCACGACGACGCTGGACGCCGAAGGCGAGATCCTCCAGCGCAAGCCCGTGGACGCATCACCGGACGACATCAAGCGTGCCGCCGCCGAGCTCACCGGTGAGATCGAGCAGACGCCCCCGGCGGTTTCGGCGATCAAGATCGGCGGAGAACGCGCGTACAAGCGTGCGCGACGCGGCGAAGAGGTGGAGATGCCGTCGCGGCGCGTGAAGGTCTACTCGTTCGACGTCAGGCGCACCTCGGGCGACGCGTTCGAGGCGCGCGTCGAGTGCTCGTCCGGGACGTATGTCCGCAGCCTCGTCGCCGACGTTGGGACGAAGCTCGGCTGCGGGGCGCACGTCGCGCATCTGCGTCGCGTCCGCATCGGCGACTTCGACGTGGCGGACGCGGTGAAGGCCGAGAACCTCGACGCGGCCGCGGTCATCCCGATCGATCGCGCGCTGGCGCACCTGGAGCGCTTCGAGGTCGACGCCGACGGAGCGTTCGCGGCCCGTAACGGTCGGACGCTCGAGGGTGATGTGCCCGACGGGGAAGTGCTCGTGGTCGGGCCCGACGGTGCCGTCGCGGTCTACGAAGCGCGCGGCGGCGTGCTTCGTCCGGCTACCGTGGTCGGCACCTGATGGAAGTCCTGCGCGGAGCGAAGGAGCGTCCGACCGACGGCCGTCCGACCGTGGTGACCGTCGGCATGTTCGACGGTGTGCATCGCGGGCACCGGATGCTGTTCGACCGCGTATTCGAGGAGGCGAAGCGACTCGACGCCCGGTCGGCGGTCGTCACGTTCGATCCGCACCCACTCGAGATCCTCGCGCCGGACAAGGCGCCCTGCATCCTGACGACGATCGACCAACGGATCGCACTGTTCGACGAAGCCGGCTTCGATGTTGCGCTGATACTCCCGTTCGATCGCGCGCTCGCCGCATTGTCGCCGCTCGAGTTCGCGCGAGAGGCACTCGTCGAAGAGTTGCACGTGCGCAAAGTGCTCGTCGGCGAGGACTTCCGTTTCGGTCACGACCGCGCAGGCAACGTCGCGACGCTCGCCCAGATCGGACACAAGGAAGGCTTCGAAGCGGAAGCCGTCGGCTTGCTCGGCGGCGACGAGGGCAAGATCTCGTCGAGCGACGTCCGCTTGCTCCTGCGCGAAGGACTCGTCGAAGCCGCCGCCTCGCTCCTCGGCCGCGGCTACCGGCTCGCCGGCGAAGTGATCCACGGCGACGAGCGCGGACGGACGCTCGGGTTCCCGACGGCGAACATCGCGCCCGGTGCGCGCGCGTGTCTGCCCGCGCTCGGTGTGTACGCCGGGTGGTGGATCTGGGACGGCAAACGGCTTCCGGCGGCGATCAACGTGGGGGTTCGTCCGACGTTCAAGAAGGACGACCCACCGCTGACCGAGGTCTACGTCCTCGACTTCGACGGAGATCTGTACGGCGCGCACGGTGAGGTCGAGTTCACGGCTCGGCTGCGGGCCGAAGAGAAGTTCGACTCCGTCGACGCACTCATCGCGCAGATGAACGACGACGTGGCCCGCGCCCGCGCGATGCTTGCCTAGCCGCAAGGCCATCGACGGGGCCTCCGGCTCGAGTGGCCGCCGACAACCGCGCCCAGCTGCCGACCTGTATACTGTCGAAAACCCCGAATCTAAGGCGTATAGCAACGTGTCCAAGGGACTTCAGAAGGAAACGAAGCAGGCGCTCATCGCCGAACATCGCATCAACGAGAAGGATTCCGGCTCGCCGGACGTCCAGATCGCGGTTCTCTCCAAGAGGATCGAAGGCCTGACGCGCCACGCCCAGGGCAACGCGAAGGACCACCACACCCGGCTCGGCCTCCAGAAGCTCGTCGCGAAGCGCAACCGCTTGCTCGCCTACCTGGAGCGTGAAGACTTCGACCGGTACAAGGCCCTCGTCGAGAAGTTGGGTCTGAGAAGGAGGGACCGCCGAGCCGGACGACGCAGCTAGGAACAACTGGTAGCCCCGCGCAGGCGCAGCCGACGCGGATCTGTATCCAAGGCGAGGCGAAGCGCCGGGAGCCAGTTATCAGGAGAAGGGCCTGCTTGTAACAGGCTCTCCCACTGAGAACTGACCCCGCGCTTCCCCCGCGAACCAAGACACAAGGAGTGTCATTCGCATGGAAGCGAAACAAGCATCAACGCAGGTCGAGTCGAAGAACATCACCCTGCAGACGGGTCATCTCGCGAAGCTCGCGGACGGTGCCGTCGTCATCGCCTGTGGCGAGACCACGATCCTCGTCACCGCCGTCGCGTCGCCGACGCTGCGTGAAGGGATCGACTTCTTCCCCCTCACCGTGGACATCGAGGAGCGCGTGTACGCCGCGGGCCGGATCCCCGGATCGGTCCTCCGCCGTGAGGGCCGTCCGTCCGAGAAAGCGACGCTGACGGCGCGTCTCACCGACCGTCCGCTCCGGCCGACGTTCCCCGACTGGTTCCGTCATGAGGTCCAGGTCATCGCGACGGTCATGCAGGTCGACGAGCTCAACCCGCACGACGTGCACTGCATCACCGGCGCGAGTGCGGCGCTCATGATCGGCGGCGTCCCGTTCGCCGGCCCGATCTCCGGCGTGCGCATGGCGCACATCCACGGACGATGGGTGCCGTTCCCGACGTGGGAAGAGATGGAGAACGCGACGGTCGAACTCGTCGTCGCCGGTCGCTCGAGCGACGACGGCAACATCGACATCCTCATGATCGAGTGCGGCGGGTTCGAGCACACGTGGGGTCTGATCCAGGACGGCGCCACGCTGCCGACCGAAGAGCTGATCGCCGAGGGCCTCGAAGCGGCACAACCGATCATCAAGCAATTGGGCGATCTGCAACGCGAGCTCGTCGCGCAGGTCGACGTTCCTGAGCGCACGTGGCTCGAGGCCGTCGACTACACGCCGGACGTGCTCGACAACGTGAAGAACGTTGCCGGCAGCCGTCTCGAGGACGCGCTGGCGGTCGCGGCGAAGGCCGACCGCGAAGCGGCGCTCGACGACATCGCGGCGGACGTCGCCGCGAAGCTCGGCGACGAGTACATGGAAGAGCACGGCAAGGAAGTGAAAGCCGCGCTGCGTTCGGCACAGAAGTCGATCGTCCGCAAGCGCATCCTCGACAGCGGTCAGCGCATCGATGGACGAACCCCGACGCAGATCCGTCCGCTCTCCGCGCAGGTCGGCCTCTTGTCACGTGCGCACGGAACGGGGCTCTTCAACCGCGGTGAGACGCAGGTGCTGTCCGTCGCGACGCTCGCGATGCCGCGGATGGAGCAGTTCATCGGCGTGGACGAGCTCTTCGACAAGACGAAGCGTTACATCCACCACTACATGTTCCCGCCGTACTCCGTCGGCGAGACCGGTCGCGTCGGCGCGCCGCGTCGCCGTGACATCGGTCACGGCGCGCTCGCCGAGAAGGCCGTGCTCGTCTCGCTGCCGTCGGCGGACGAATTCCCGTACGCGATCCGCGTGGTATCCGAAGTGCTCTCGTCCAACGGCTCGACGTCGATGGCATCGACGTGCGGCTCGACGCTCGCGCTCATGGACGCCGGCGTTCCGCTGCGCGACATGGTCGGTGGTATCGCCATGGGGCTCGTCGTCGGTGACGGCAAGTACGTCACGCTCACCGACATCCTGGGGGCCGAGGACGGCTACGGCGACATGGACTTCAAGGTCGCCGGGACGGAGAACTTCGTGACCGCGCTCCAGCTCGACACGAAGACGCTCGGTATCTCCGTCGACGTCCTTCGCGGCGCCATGCAGCAGGCGAAGCAAGCGCGTCTCGAGATCCTCGCCGCGATGCGCGAAGCGATCGACAAGCCGCGCGCCGAGATGAGCCCACACGCGCCACGCATCCTGATGGTGAACATCCCGGTCGAGAAGATCGGCGAGTTGATCGGCCCGAAGGGCAAAACGATCAACGACATCATCGCCCGCACTGAGACGCAGATCGACGTCGAAGACGACGGGCGCGTGCTCGTGTCGGCCTCCGTCGGCGACAACGCGGACAAGGCCGTGAAGATGATCAACGACCTCGTGAACCCGCAGCCGCTCGAGATCGGTCAGGAGTTCGACGGCAAGGTCGTCAAGATCACCGAGTTCGGCGCGTTCGTGAACGTCATGCCCGGCAAGGACGGCCTCGTGCACATCTCGAAGCTCGGCGGCGGGAAGCGGATCGCGAAGGTGACCGACGTGTTGAACGAAGGCGATCACATCCGGGTGAAGCTCACCGAGGTTCGTCCCGACGGCAAGCTGAACCTCACGCCGATCGAGGACGCGGTCGAAGCCGGCGCCACCGCGGAATAGCTTGCCCTTCGAACGGTCCGAGCCGGTCCCGGGAGTCCGGCTCGTCACAGAGTCGATGCAGCACGTCCGGTCGGCTTCGATCGGCCTTTGGGTCGACGTCGGTGCGCGTGACGAAACCGACGAGATCGCCGGTGCGTCGCATTTCCTCGAGCACATGTTGTTCAAGGGAACGTCGTCGCGCGACGCGCAGGACATCGCGAACGACTTCGACGCCGTCGGGGGCGAGGTCAACGCGTACTCCGCGCACGAGCACACGTGCATCTACGCGCGCGTGCTCGATGCCGATCTGCCGATGGCGGTCGACGTCACCTGCGACATGTTCACGGACGCCGCGCTGCGCGCCGACGAGATCGATTCCGAACGCCGCGTGATCCTCGAAGAGATCCATATGGCGGCGGACGTACCGGAAGATCGCGTGCACGATCTGTTCGCCGAGATCGCCTGGCCGGGTC
>JAICYB010000014.1 GCA_025934435.1 Actinomycetes bacterium
CTCTACACGACCAACGCCGCGCGTCTCCGAGCTCTTCCTCGATATCTCGACCGCTACAATCACCGTCGACCCCACACCTCGCTAGGAGGGCTCACGCCGATGCAGGTGCTTGTCAACCACGTGAGCGGGAAGCACATCTAGGGGTTGAGGTTCGTCGGAGCGCGAACGACCTGGGCTTGCGCCTTGTCGAACCGTCCGTACTGCGGGTTCACGACGATGTGTGCGTGCCGGACGCGTGCTTCGAGCCACGACTGGTAGTTCTGCTGCTGCAGTTGCTGTTGGAGACCGCTCCGGATCTGCGCGGACGCTTCATCGAGGGGCTGCGTCCGCCGTTCGACCACCTTGAAGAGCTCGAACGCCGTTCCCGTCGGGATGGGATCGGTGACGCCCCCGGGCTTCGCGCGGCCGATGGCGTCTTGCTCCTGCGGTTGCAGCTGCGAGAGCAGGACGAACCCCATGTCGCCGCCGTTGCTCTTGAGCTGATCGATCGACTCCTGCTTCGCGAGTGTCGCGAAATCCGTACCGCTCTCGAGCTTCGACAGCGCATCTCTCACGTCGTTGCTCGATGAGAGCGTCATGCGGAGCAGATGCGCTTCGGCGAATGCGTCGGCGTTCGCTTGGTACGCGGACTTGATGGCTGCGTCCGAAACCGCCGTGTTCCTCACGACGTGCGCTTGCAACTCCTGGTCGAGGAGCAGACGACGCGCGATGTCTCGTCCGTCGGCCAGTGAGAGGTTCTGCGACTTGAGGAACTGGCTGACCGAGAGACCATCCGACTGCGCGCGTTCGGTGATGAGCTGGTCGACCTGCGCGGACGACGGGTGCACGCCCAGCTTGTCGCCTTCCTGTTCCGCGACGGCTGTGTAGATGAGGGTCGTGAGCACCTGCCGCCGGCCTTCGCCCCGCGCGACGTTCGGGTCCTGGCGTAGCGCGACGCCGAACGTCGGGTCGGCGGTGAGCTGCTTCAGCTGCGCTTCGACGTCGTCCTGCGTGATGCGGTGCCCGTTGACGGTCGCAGCGGCCACCGTGAGCGACGAGCACGACGCCGCGACGAGGCAGGCAAGCGCGAGGGGAAAAAGCCGGAGGAGGACTGTCTTCATAACGGGGGCTTCATGACTCGGCGGCGACTGTATCACGCAGGACTACGGCCTCCACCGCATCCCGCAGCCACGCGACGAGGTCGCCGTCGCGGCCCTCGGGCACCGGCAGCAGCAGCGTCTCCGTCGCCTCGGCGATCACCGCGCGCGGGTGCCGCGTGCGTATGCGGCGCAGGTCGTCGGTCGACAGATGCACGGGACGGAGCTTCGCCACTCGTCCGTGCAGCTCGTGCGGCGCGATCGTGAGATCGGCGATGCCCCGTTCGCGAAGGTCGGCGCGCAACCTCGCCGCCTCGAGCAGTGTCCGTGCCGGCTTCGGCAGGGGGCCGAAGCGGTCCCGCAGCTCCTCCTCGGCGTCGTCCACGTCCGATAGCCCGACCGTCTCCGCGAGGCGGCGGTACGCCGAGAGCCGGAGCGGCTCGCGGTCGATGTAGCTCGCCGGCAGGTACGCATCGACGTTCAGCTCGAGGTGCACGTCGGGAACGTCCTGCGTCTTGACGCCGCGCAGCTCCTTCGCGGCTTCCTCGAGGAGCTTCACGTACATCTCGAAGCCGACGGCTTCGATGTGTCCATGCTGCTCGGCCCCCAGGAGGTTCCCGGCGCCGCGGATCTCGAGGTCGCGCATCGCGATCGCCATGCCGGAACCGAGTTCCGTGTACTGCGCGAGCGTCTTCAGCCGTTCGTGCGCCGTCGCCGAGAGCCGAACGTTGCTCGGATAGAAGAGGTACGCGTACGCCTGCTCCCCCGCTCGCCCGACTCGTCCGCGGAGCTGATAGAGCTGCGCGAGCCCGAGACGGTCCGAGCGATCGACGACGAGCGTGTTCACTCTCGGGATGTCGAGTCCGGCTTCGATGATCGTCGTGCAGAGCAGAACGTCGACCTTCCCGTCCCAGAAATCGAGCATCGTTCGCTCGAGCAGATCTTCGTTCATCTGTCCGTGCCCGATCGCGATCTTCGCTTCGGGGACGAGACGCTGCAGCTTCCGGAACTCTCGTCCGATCGATTGCACGCGGTTGTGGACGACGAAGACCTGTCCCCCGCGCGAAAGCTCCCGCCTGATCGCAGCCGTGAGCAAGCGCTCCTCGGTCGGTCCGACGAAGGTCCGCACCGGACGACGCTCCGCCGGTGCGGTTTCGATCAGCGAGAGATCGCGTATGCCCGAGAGCGACATCTCGAGCGTGCGCGGGATCGGCGTGGCGGTGAGCGTGAGCACGTCGACGTCCACGCGCATCGAACGGAGCCGCTCCTTCTGTTGGACGCCGAACCGATGTTCCTCGTCGACGATCAACAGACCGAGATCGTGGAAGGCGATGTCCTTGCTGAGCAGGCGGTGCGTCCCGATGACGACGTCGATCTCGCCCGTCGCAAGTTTCGCGACGACATCGCGCTGTTCGTCGGCGTCGACGAAACGCGACAGCATCCCAACCTGCACCGGGAACGAGTGGAAACGCTCCGAGAACACGGCATGGTGCTGCTGGGCGAGCAGCGTCGTCGGCACGAGGACGGCGACCTGCTTGCCTTCGACGACGGCCTTGAAGGCGGCGCGCACGGCGACCTCGGTCTTGCCGTAGCCGACGTCGCCGCAGATCAGCCGGTCCATCGGGATCTCGCGGTGCATGTCGCCGGCGACCTCGTCGATCGCGCGCAGTTGATCCGGCGTCTCGTCGTACGGGAACGACTCCGCGAGCTCGCGCTCCCACGGTGTGTCCAGCGGGAAGCTGTGTCCTTTCGAATGCAGACGCGCCGAGTACAGACGGATGAGGTCGGCGGCGATGTCTTTCACGCGCTTGCGCACGCGCGCTTTCGTGCGCTCCCACTCCGTCGTGCCAAGCCGCGACAGCGTCGGTTCGTCCGATCCGATGTAGCGCTGCAACGCATCGGTCGTATCCGTCGGGACGAACAACCGGTCGTCGCCCGAGTATTCGATCACGAGGTATTCGCGGACGAACCCCGCCACCTCGCGCGTCTCCATCCCGATATAGCGGCCGATCCCGTGCTGGCTGTGGACGACGGTGTCGCCCGGACGGAGCTCACCGAGCACAGCGCTCCGCTTCGGTCTCGTCGGTTGCTTCGGTGCCGGCGGACGCGCGTGCCACTCGGTGTGCGTGACGATCGCGAGACGCAGCGACGGCACGATGACGCCTCCGTGCAGCCCGGACGCAACCACGGGACAGTCCGCGAGCGACTCTTCGGTGAGGCGCGTCCCGACGGCACCGACTTCCCGATCGGTCGCGCAGAACACGACCTCGTACGACTCGGCGCGGAGCGCTCGACAGCGATCGAGCAACGCGCGCGAGGACGAGGTCTCCCACGGACGACCCTCGACCGCGGGAGCTTCGGGCCCGGCGATGAACCCTTCCATCCGCCACACCTCGGTCAGCTCGCTCGTGACGCGTTCGAGCGGAAGGAAGAGCACGCCCTGTTCGTCGCGCACACGCCCGGCGTGTTCGTAGATGTCACCGACCTGCCTCGCGGGGTCCGCCCAGAGCGACGCGAGCTCCTCTTCCTGTTCGACGGCGCGTTCGGCTTCGTCCGCGGCGCGATGTGGATCGAAGACGATGACGACGCATCCTTCGGGAACGCTTCGCGCGAGGGAGTCGGTGGACGGATCCCACAGGCGCGGCAGCAGCGATTCGACGCCCTCGGGGATCAGGCCCGACGCGAGCCGTTCGAGCTTGTCGGTGATCTCGCCGAGGTACGGGAGATCGCGCGCGTGCTCGACCGCATCTTCCGCGCGCCGTCTGAGGTAGGGCGTCGGCGGCACTTCGGTGCGCGCGACGGCGGTCACGCCCGTCGCTTCACCGACGGAACGCTGCGTCGCCGGGTCGACGAGCCTGATCGACTCGATCTCGTCGCCGAAGAGCTCGATGCGCGCGACCGTGTGCTCCTGCGCGGGATAGATGTCGACGATCCCGCCGCGAACGGCGAACGTTCCGGGCTCGGCAGCGACGTCCTCGCGGTAGTAGCCGAGCTCGACGAGGTGACGAGCGACACCGTCACGGTCGATCTCGTCGCCTTTGCGCATCGAGACGGGCTCGAGATCGCTCGCGCCGGGGGCCGGCTTCTGGATGAATCCACGAACGGACGCAACGATCACCCGCGGCCCCGCGCCGTGCGCGAGCAGACGCAAGGCTTCGAGCCGGTACGCGCTCGTTCGCGGATCCGGCGAAAGTCCTTCATACGGAAGGACGTCCCACGCCGGCAGCAGCGCGGTCGGCTGGATGAATTCGTGCACGGCGGCGCGCAGCGCTTCGGCCTCCGCATCGGAGGGAACCACAGCGAGCACCGGCCGCTCCAAGGAAGATGCAAGCGCGGCGAGGAAATACGGACGAACCGCTTCCGGCACGGCAACGCCGTCGCCGCCGCCGTAGACGACGTCGCGGAAGGTCGTGTCCTGCTCGAATCGCGCGAGCAGATGTCGAAGTGGTGGCGTCAAACCTTGGCTCCCGTACAACGCGTAGAGGGCCCGATTCCAAACAACCGGGCCCTTTGGACTTCCTTTCGCCGAGTCTACGGGGAGTGGAGGTGGCTCTGGGCGGCGTCGATGCCGTCGCGAACGAGGATCCGCACCGCTTCGAGTCCTCGTTCGATCGATCCGTCGATGAGCCGGCGGTCGTCCGGCGTCACCTTCGAGAGCACGTGGTCGGCGCCCTCTTCCTTCGACGGGGGCTTCCCGACGCCGATGCGCAAGCGAAGGAAATCGCGCGACCGCAGCGCGGCTTCGATCGAGCGCAGACCGTTGTGTCCGGCGGTGCCGCCACCATCTTTGAAGCGCACCTTTCCCGGCGGGAAGTCGAGCTCGTCCTGCACGATCAGCAGTTGTTTCGGCGGGACGTTTTCCTTCTTCACGAGACGCGCGATCGGCCGGCCGGAGTCGTTCATGTACGTCGTCGGGATGCCGAGTACGACGGGCACGCCCTCGATCTCGGTTTCGAGCACGCGCATCTGGCCGCGGTTCCGTTTGAGATCCCCGCCCGCGAGACGCTCCACGAGCTCGGCGCCGACGTTGTGACGTGTCCGCGAATACGCGGCACCGGGATTGCCGAGTCCGACGATGACGTAGCCGGGCTTCGACCCGCGGCCGAACAACTACTCGCCTTCGGCGCCCTCGGCTGGTTCTTCGCCCGGCTCCTCGGCTTCGGCCGGCGCGCCTTCCTTCGCCGCCGCGGCGAGCTCCTTGACCGCCTCGAGGTCCTCCGGCGACAGCGCGGCGAGGGCCTCGGCCTCTTCGGCCGAGAGGGTGACCTCTTCGGCGACGCGCGGCGCAACGACCGTGCAGAGCGTCGTGCCCTCGTCGGTGAGGATCGTCACGCCGGACGGCGGCGTCAGTTCGCGCACTTCGAGCGTCGAACCGAGCTCCATCGCCGACACGTCGTATTCGATGCTCTCGGGAAGAGCCCGCGGCAGCGCTTCGATCGCGACCATGCGCGTGAGCTGCTCGAGGATGCCGCCGGTCTTGACGCCCGCCGGCGTCCCGATGAGGACGACCTCGACTTCGGTCTGCACCGGCTTGTTCGCTTCCACACGGTGGAAGTCGACGTGCAACGCGACCTGCTTCACTGCGTCGACCTGAAGGTCCTTGATGAGCGCCAGGTACTCCTGCCCGCCGTCCACCTTGACGGTGACGAGAGGGTGGGCCCCGTGCGCGTGCAGGACGCGGAGCAGATCGTGACGGTCGACCGACAAGGCGACGGGCTCGATACCGGAGCCGTAGATGACGCCCGGAAGCAGCCCGTCGGAACGGAGCTTCTTGACGCTCGAACGTCCGCGGTCGTCGCGCGGCTTCGCGGTGAGAACGATGTTGTCGGCCATGGTCGTAGAACCTCGGAGTCCTAAGGAGGACTCACGTTAGCACGACTGGGTTCTGCTAGTTGTCGCCGCCGAAGATGCCCGAGACCGACTCGTCCTCGAAGACGGCGCGGACCGCGTCGGCGATGATCTGCCCGACCGACACGACCTGGAGCTTCTCGAAGCCCTTCTCGGGTGGTATCGGAAGGGAGTTCGTGACGATCACGCGGTCGATCGCGGACTTCTGCAGACGGTCCGTCGCGCCACCGGAGAACACGCCGTGCGTCGCGGCGGCGATCACTTTCGTCGCGCCGTTGGCGACGAGCGTTTCGGCCGCGACGGCGAGGGTGCCACCCGTCGAGATGCTGTCGTCCACCAGAACGCACACCTTGCCGGCCACATCGCCGACGATCCCGAGCGTACGAACCTGATCGTGCACGGTCGGCTCGCGGCGTTTGTGGGCGATGGCCAGACCGGCTTCCGGTCCGAGCTTGCGACGGAACTTCTCGGCGTCCTTCACTTCGCCGGCGTCCGGCGCGACGACGACGACGTGCGATCCGCCGCCGACCTCACTCCGTACCGCTTCGACAAGGAGCGGAAGCGCGGTCAGGTGATCGAACGGTACGTCGAAGAATCCCTGGATCTGTCCGGCGTGCAGATCGATCGACATGACGCGGTCGGCGCCCGCGGCGTTCAGAAGGTCAGCCATGAGCTTCGCGGAGATGGGCTCCCGCGCGAGGTGCTTCTTGTCCTGGCGCGAGTACGGGAAGTACGGCAGCACCGTCGTGACGCGACGCGCGGATGCGCGCTTCAAGGCGTCGAGCATGATCAACGTCTCGATGATGTGGTCGTTCACGGGTGCGCTGTGCGTCTGGATGATGAAAACGTCGGCGCCACGGACCGACGACAGGAACCGCGTGTAGACCTCACCGTCGGCGAAGTGCTCGATGTCGACCTCGCTCAGGCTGCAGCCGAGATGCTTCGCGACCTCCTCGGCGAGCTCCGGGTGCGACGTCCCCGAATACAGGAGAAGGTGCCGCCTCGGTTCGAAGTCCATCAGCCCTTGCGCCCCTTTCTCTTCTTGCCGCCTTTGCGCTCCCGTTTGGTTGCGGGGACCCCGTAAACGAGCCCGCCCGCCGCCACGTCACGGGTCACGACCGAACCGGCGCCAGTGTAGGCCCCGCGCCCGACACGAACGGGCGCCACGAGGATGGTGTCCGAGCCGATGAAGACGTCGTCGCCGATGGTCGTCGCATGCTTGTTCTTGCCGTCGTAGTTCGACGTGATCGTGCCGGCGGCGATGTTCGAACCCTTCCCGACCGTCACGTCCCCGAGGTAGGAGAAGTGCGGCACCTTCGCGCCTTCGCCGATCTTCGCGTTCTTCATCTCGGCGAACGTTCCGACGTGCGCGCCTTTCGCGATCTGGGTGCCGGGACGAAGCGACGCGAAAGGGCCCACGTCCGCACCGTCGCCGACCTTCGTCGACCGGAGCACGGCGAACGGACCGATCGAACATCCCGAACCGATCTTGGTGTCGTCGTAGAGGAAGACGTTCGGATGCAGGACGGTGTCGGCGCCGACGGTGACGCCGACGTCGACGTACGTCGTGTCGGGGTCGACCACGGTGACGCCGTCGTCCATGAGTCGTTGGACGACCCGCTTCCGGAGCGTCCTCATCACAACGGCAAGATCGGCCCGCGTGTTCGTCCCCATGACTTCGCTCGGATCGCCTTCGACACTCGCAAGCGTTTCACCCGCGTCGACGAGCAGACCGATGACGTCAGTGAGATATCGCTCGCCTTGCGCGTTGTCCGTGGTGAGCTTCGGAAGCATGCGCGCGAGGATCTGCGCGTCGAACGCGTACGTGGACGTGTTGATCTCTTTCACCCGGAGCTGCTCGGGCGTTGCGTCACGCGCTTCGACGACCCCGGTGATGGCGCCGTCCGTGCGCAGGATGCGTCCGTACGGCGGCGGGTCGTCGAACATCGCCGTGAGGATCGAGGACGCCGCGGCCTCCTCGCGCCGCGCTTCGACGAGAGCTTTGAGGCTCTCTGCCCGGACGAGCGGCGCATCGCCGGCGAGCACGAGCACGTCGCCCGTCGCTTGGAGCTTGCGGAGCCCGATCTGCGCGGCGTGCCCCGTCCCGCCCGCTTCCTTCTGCACGGCGAACACGATCTCGAAGGGGTACTTCGAGCCCTTCAGCGCGTTCTCCACGGCCTTCCCCGGCGGAACGACCAGGCACACGCGCTTCGGCTTGACGACGCGAAGCGTCTCGAGGACGTGTGCGATGAGCGGGCGTCCGAGCAGCGGGTGGAGCACCTTCGGGGACGAACCCTTGAAGCGCTTGGACCTCCCAGCGGCGAGGACGATCGCATCCAAACGGTTGGCCACGCCTCCAGTTAATCAGCCGGTCAGCCGACAGTTGCGCTGAAGGAGAACGTGTCCCCTCCGGACGTCTGGCCCGGTGGCTGGTAGCGCAGCTTGACGGAGGTCGCGCCGGCACCCTGGGCCCGGTACGTCCAAACGTGCGTCTGCGAGCGCCCGGCGGTCGGCGGCGAGGTCTGGGGCGCAGGCGTCGACGCGCTCGACAGCTCCTCGAGGACCTTCGAGCTCGGCTTCTGGTCGTAGACCCAGCTGTAGCCGGTGCTCGGGTTCTCGTCGAGCTCGAGCTTCACCGTGTCGCCTTTGACGAGTGAGAGATGCATGCCGTTGTCCTTCGACGTCAGCGTGAACGTCTTCACCGGTCGGGTCGCCGGAGCCGCGGTGGCGGCGGCTTTCGTCGGCGTCGCGCTCATCGGTGCACTCGTCGCCGATCCTGACGGCGCCGGCGAGGGCGAGGACGAGGGGGATACCGAAGGCGTCGGCGACGCGGACGCCAGCGACGACTTCGTCGACTTGGCGCACGCGGACGCCGCGAGCGCGGCGATCAGGAGCGCTGCGGCAACGAGAAGGTGCGACTTCTTCATCTCCATCCCTTCGGTATCCGGGTTACGGCTGTGCCCGCGAGTCTCGGCTGGACCGGATACGCGTGGCAAGTGTGACGGGGTGTGCGCGAAGTCCCGGCCGCCGTCTGAGCTGGGAGGCGCGGACTCGAACCGCGATAACGGGAGCCAAAGTCCCGGGTCCTGCCATTGGACGACCTCCCACTGCTACGTCGTAAGTCTAAGAACCACGCCGGCGTCGACCGGTTCGGCCAGCTCGACGCGGTCGAAGGATGCGGCGATACGCTCCGGGATCTCGCTCCCGATCGCGACGACCGTGGGGCCGCTCCCGGAGACCCACGCCGTTCCGTAGGTCTCGCGCATGATCTCGACGCGCGCCGCGAGGCCCGGCACGATCGCGCACGCCGCGGCCTCGAGATCGTTGTGCTCGATGCGGTCCGAGCCGGAGCCGGGCAACTCGTCGAACGCGCGATAGGCGTCCGCCGCCGAGATGCCTTGATCTGAGATCCCGAGGACGAAACCGAAGCCCGACGTCGAACCGATGCGCCGAACAAGCTCGCCCCGTCCGGAAGCGTGGACGAGTCCCCCGAGCAGGAGCGCCGGAACGTCGGATCCGATCTCGGACGCGAGCTCGACGAGACGGCGCGCGGGAAGATCGGCTCCCCACAGCACGTTGAGCGCGCAGAGCGCAGCGGCGGCGTCGGCGCTCCCGCCGCCGAGTCCGGCTGCTATGGGGATGCGCTTGTCGATCGTGATCTTCGTCGGTCGAGCGAACCGTTCGAGTAGCCCGGCCGCGTCCAGCACGAGGTTCGACGACTCGAGGCCGGGGTGACCCGGGACGATGACGCGGACGCCGTCGCCGTCGTCGGCTTCGAGTGTCAGCTCGTCGGCGAGTGAGATCGTCTGCATCACGCCGGATACGTCGTGGTAGCCGTCCTCGCGGCGCGGGCCGACTCGCCAGCCGATGTTGACCTTCGCATGCGCGAACGCTTTCACCCGGCGAAGCTTCACTGCGATGCGAAGAGGCACGCGTACTCTTCCAGTGATACGTCCTCGGGACGGGCGTTCGACGCGATCCCGCATCCGGGCTCGCCGATACCGAGCGAATTCCGCAGCGTCTTGCGCCGATGCGCGAACGCGCGCCGGACGAAGCCGAAGAACGCTGCTTCGTCCGCGACGTCGACCGGCGGTTCCCGTCGCTCGAAGGCGACGAGCACGGACGAAACCTTCGGGGGCGGCATGAAGACGGAGCGCGGAACCTCGGCGACGATCTCGGCGCGTGCTCTGTACTCGATGTGCACCGAGACCGAGCCGTAGATCTTGGAGCCCGGTGACGCCGTCCATCGCTCCCCGACCTCCCGCTGCACCATGACGAGACCACCTCGGACCTGCGGAAGATCGTCGAGCACGTGCAGGATGAGGGGCGTCGCGACGTTATAGGGAAGGTTCGCGACGAGACGTGAGGGTTCGTCGAGATCGACGGACATCGCGTCGCCGACGAGCAGCTCGACGTTATCGAGACCGGCGATCATCTCCCGCAGCGCCTCAGCCACTTCGTAGTCGATCTCGATCGCGACGACACGCTTGGCTGCTTCGGCGAGCGCGACGGTGAGCGAACCGATGCCCGGACCGATCTCGACGATCGTTTCGTCCGGATCGATGCTCGCCAGCCGGACGATCTTGCGCACGGTGTTCGGATCGACCAGGAAGTGCTGCCCGTGCTTACGTCCCGCGCGGAGGTTGTAGCGCTGCAGGAGATCCGACGCGACGGACGGGGTGACGTGCACCCCCACAGTCTCAGCTATCGACGCGGACCCTGATCGTTCCGGAACCGAGAGGAGCCAGTTGCCGGAAGGCGTCGTCCGAGAGGTCGATGATCCGGCCGTCGACGTACGGCCCCCGCTGGTTGATGCGCACGATCACCGACTTGCCCGTCGCGAGGTTCGTCACCTTCACGGTCGACCCGATCGGGAGCGTGCGATGCGCCGCGACCATGCCGTCGGCCGTGAACCACGACGCGTCGCCCGTTTCGGAACCGCCGTGCGCGGTGAAGGTGGGGCCCTTCGTCCCGACGCGGACGATGTAATCGCGCGCGTGCCGGACGACTTGCGAGCCGACGAGCGACGACGAGATACGACGGCCGTCCTCCATGAGGACCGAGTACGTGTCTACCTCGAGCCCTTCGCGCCCCTGCTGGATCACCTCGCTCGTGCCGCTGTCCATCGACGAGTCGTGCCGCGTGACGTAGGAGTACGGGAGCGAGACGTTGACCGACTCGGTGACGTACCGCACGCGGACGACCCTGATCCACTCGCCGTCGAACGGCACGGACGATCGCACCGGATAGACGTAGTCCTTCGACCCGACCCCGATGTCCGCTTGTTCCAGGAGGTGCTGGACCGTATCCGCGCTGGACACGATGTCGCGGTGCAAACCGTCCACGCGGACGACGGCGTGGACGGCATTGCGGACGTAGATCACCGTCGACGGCGCAAGCTTCGTCGATGCGTCCGGGTAGACGTGGTCGTTTTGTCCGGGTCGGAGCCCGAGATCTCTCAGCACCTCTCCGACCGTCAAGCCGTGCGCGACGACGCGGCGGTGGTGGCCGTCGACCACGAGCAAGACGTGCTTCGCCCGGCGGTAGACAACGCGGTCGCCCGGCCGCAGACGGTGCGCCGGCAGCACGAGGTCGTCTTTGTGCACGTGGACGCCTTGGCGTTCGAGGAGCGCCTTCGCGGACACCGCATAGGTGCGCACGTGCCGCACGTTTCCTTCGACGTCGATCGCAACGGTTCGTTGTCCCGCGAACGCGGCGATCGGCGCGGCGAGCGCGAGCAGCATGACGAGCGCGCGAGCGACGAACCGTCCGCCGCCGCCGAGTGCGGCGCGCCGGCGAGGCGTCGGACGACGCACCGGCGCCGGCACGAGCTCGAGCCGTCTGAGATCCGGAGCCTCCGCGCTCCCCGGGCGCGCAGGCAGAACGAGAAGTTCCGTCATGGGATTGGGCGCGAAGCTAGCAGCGGTAGCAGGATGCTGCAAATGCCCGGCAAGCGAACGCGTGTTCGCGCCTGCTACAAGCTGAAGGCCCGCCGGGTGTTGTCGTCGAGCCGCCTGGAGAGCTCTTCGAGCGGCATCTGAAGCTCGGAAGCGAGCCTGGTTGCCGTGATCGGCAACAAGGACGGAGCGTTCGGCTTCCCGCGGTGAGGTTCGGGCGTCAGGAATGGAGCGTCCGTCTCCACGAGCACGAGCTCCGTCGGTAGGGATGTGGCCGCCCGCCTCAAGTCGGTGTTGCGCTTGTAGGTAACGTTCCCGGCGAACGAACAGAAGAAGCCGCGGGCCGCGCACTTCATCGCGAAGGCTTCGTCCCCGCTGAAGCAATGCATGACGACCCGGGACGGAGCACCGGCGTCGTCGAGCACTTCGAGGACGGCATCGTGCGCATCCCGGCAGTGGATGACGAGTGCTTTGTCCGCCTGCTTCGCGAGATCGATGTGCGCCCGGAATGCCGCGACCTGAAGCGCCTCACCCGACCGCTCGCGGAAGAAGTCGAGCCCGGTCTCCCCGATGCCGACGACGTTCGGCCGACCCGCGAGCTCCGCGAGCCGCGTCATCGCGCCGGACGGATCGGCTTGGAACTCCTCGAGCTCGTTCGGATGGATCCCGATGGCGCAAGGTCCAAAGCGAGCGGTCGACGCTTCGCACTCCGCGAGTCCCATGGCGATGTCGATGACCGTTGACACGCCGGCGTCGCGCGCGGCCGCGAGCGTGTCGGCAGGATCCGCCTCGACGTGCGCGAGGTGGCAGTGCGAATCGATCAAGCTTCGAGTCTTGGGAAGAGTGGATCCCCCGCGCGGACCGTGTGACCGACGGGAGACGGGGGCCGCAGCGACGGTGCTCCGTCGTATCCGAGCCGCGACCACAGCTCCTGCGTCGCCGTCGGCATCACCGGTGACAGCAGCGCGGCGAGATGCCCGAGGACGTGCGCGGTCGTGGCGAGCACGGCCCCGACGAGCGGCAGCTGGGCTTCGTCCTTCGCGAGCTTCCACGGCTCGCGCTCGACGAGGTAGGCGTTCGCGCGGCGCACGACCTCCCAGACCGCGTCGAAGGCTTGCGTGACCTCGAAGGCCTCCATCCGCGACATCGCCGCGCCGTCCGCGTTCTCCGCGTCGGCGAGGAGCGCTTTCTCCGGGTCGCCGGCCGCCTCGGAGGACGGGACGACGCCGCCGAAGTAGCGGTCGACCATGGCGAGCGTCCGGCTCGCGAGGTTGCCGAGTCCGTTCACGAGGTCGGCGGTGTAGCGCGCGTGCATGTCTTCGAGGGAGAAGCTCGCGTCGTCACCGCCGAGCTTGATGCCGCGCGTGAAGTGATAGCGGTACGCATCGACGCCGTACGTCGCGATGAGCTCGCGGGGTTGGAGATCGGTGATGCCTCGTCCGGACTTCGAGATCTTCTCGCCGCCGGCGAGCAACCACCCGTGGGCGAACACGTGCTTCGGGAGCGGGAGGTCCAGGCTCATGAGCATCGCCGGCCAGATGACCGCGTGGAACCTGACGATCTCTTTCGCCATGAGATGGACGTCCGCCGGCCAGATGCGATCGAACATCTCGGGATCGCGCTCGTAGCCGATCGCCGTGATGTAGTTCGTGAGCGCCTCGACCCAGACGTACACGACCTGCTCGGGGTCACCGGGGAAGGGGATCCCCCACTTGATGCGTCGCGAGATCGGCGTATCGATGAGGCCCTGCTTCAACAGTGCGAACATCTCGTTGTACGCGCGTTTCGGTTGCAGGAACTCCGGGTGCTTCTCGTAGAGCTCGATCAGCCGGTCGTTGTACTTCGAGAGCCGGAAGAAATGGTTGTCCTCGGCGAGCCACTCGACCGGGGTGCCGTGCACCGTGCAATTCCCGTCGACGACATCGGTGTCCGTCTTGAACTCTTCGCAGCGAACGCAGTACCAGCCCTCGTACCGCGCGGTGTAGACGTCGTCGTTGCGCTGCAGCTGCTCGAGGAACGGGACGACGGCACGCTTGTGTCGCTCTTCCGTCGTGCGGATGAAATCGTCGTTCGAGATGTTCAGTGCCTGCCACAGCTCACGGAAGTGCGGCGCCATCGAGTCGACATACGTTTGCGTGTCGATCCCGGCTTCTTCGGCCGACTTCTGCTGCTTGGCGCCGTGCTCGTCGACGCCGGTGAGGAAGAAGACCTTCTCACCGTGGAGGCGATGCCAGCGGGCGATGACGTCGGCCACGATCGTCGTATACGCGCTGCCGACGTGCGGGATCGCGTTGACGTAGTAGATCGGCGTCGTGATGTAAAAGGTGTCCTTAGCCATCGTTTCTCCGCTTCGCGAGCACCGCATCGTACAGCGTGCGTCTCGACACTCCCCGCTCTTCGGCGACGGAACGCGTCGCCTCGCGCACGCTCTCGCCACCCGCGGTGCGCGCGAGAACTTCTTCGATCGCTGCGTCCATATCGCCTTCGGTTTCCGACGCGCCGGACACGACGATCACGATCTCGCCCTTCACCGGCGTCCGCTGAATCGCAGCGGCGAGCTTGCTGAGCGACGAACGTCGCACCTCCTCGTGCAGCTTCGTCAGCTCACGGCACAGCGCCACCTCGCGGTCACCGAGAACGTCGGCCATGTCGGCGAGCGAACGGTCGAGGCGATGCGGCGCTTCGAAGAAGACGAGCGTGCGTCGTTCGTCCTTCAAGTCTTCGAGGCGGCGGCGGCGTTCACCGGAGCGCCGCGGCAGGAAGCCTTCGAAGACGAAGGCGTCCGACGGGAGGCCCGACACAACCACGGCAGCCAGCACGGCCGAAGCACCGGGGATCGGCTCAACCGGGATCTTCGCTTCGATCGCTTCGCGGACGAGACGGAAGCCCGGGTCGGAGATCGAGGGCGTCCCGGCCTCGGACACGACGGCGACGGACTCGCCGCCGCGCATCCTGTCCAGCAGCTCCGGTGTCCGGACGTTCTCGTTGTGTTCGTGATAGGACACGAGCGGCGTGCTGATGCCGTGATGCGTCAGCAGCTTCCGCGTGGTGCGCGTGTCTTCGGCCGCGACGACATCGACCTCGCCGAGGATGCGCAGCGCGCGAAGGGTGATATCCGCGAGATTGCCGATGGGCGTCGCGACGACGTAGAGGCGTCCGCTCATCGCAGGTCCAATCGGACGCCGACATCGATATCGCACTCGCCGGCGCGTCCGGCCGCGAGCTCGACGCAGTACCGCGCGCGCCTCACGAGGCGCGACACCGAACGAGGACGAAGCGTCTGCACCGCGACGACGACGCCGTCACCGTCGCAGAAGACCGCATCGATCGAAAAGCGCATCCCGAACGTGTGCACCTGCCGGCACGGACGGAGCAGGAGCCCTTCGTCGGCCGCGAGCGGCGACCCGGCCATCAGTCCCCGCATCCGCGCGAGCGGGCCCCGGGCGACGCGAAGCGTCGCGACGACGCCGGACGGACCAGTCAGTACGGGCACAGTCTGATGGTAGAGGCACGTCACCTGCGCACTTGCCCCGAGGTCTACCCTGTGACCAAGTGGAGCCCATCTCCGGTGGACGAAGCTCTCGCTGCCCGATCTGCGGCAGCCGCCGCCTGATCGCGAGTCTCGGCCGGCTCGCTCATCGCGACCCATCGTCGACGATGCCGTCGTTCTCGTGGCGATGCCGGGCGTGCCGGACGACCCTCCACGCGAAGCGGGCGCGTTTGCGCCGACGCTTGCAGCGTCCTTCGCTAGTTCCCGGCCCCCGAGTGTCCCTTGACACCTCCGCCGTGCTCCGGCGGGGCTAGGTCGCGAACGACCGCGGGCTTGAACGATTCGTCCTGGGACGCCTTCGTCTTGAGATAGGTGTCGTAGACCTTCGTCCCGGCCCACGCCGCGATCCCGACGACGGCGACGAAGGTCAGGCTCTTCGGGAAGACGTTGACGGTGACGGGCTGCCCGACGGCTTCGGCGGCCCGCTTCTTCCGGCCGCCGCCGCGCAGCCGGCGCATCCCCCATGCGAGGGCCGGTGCGCTCACGCTGCTCCCGACGATGGCGAGCGCGGCCTTCTTGCCGAATCCCGCGAGCGGGAACCGCTCTTCGAGCGCGCCGAGCTTGCTCGATAGGCCGGCGCGGAGCTCGTCGATCTCCTTCAGCTTGTCATCTGTTCGCGAGCCCACTTCACGTCCTCCTTGATGGAAGCGACCGACTTGTCGAGCTTCGGCTTGCGCCGCTTCATGATCCGTACCCCAACCATGATGACGATTCCCGCGACGATCAGCAGACCCGTCGCGACGATGGCGAAGGCGAGCGCCCGCGGGACGGGCAGCCAGTAGGTGATCGCGAACAGATAGAAGAGGAGCGCGGGCAGCACGGCGACCACGGCCAGAGCGATCAGCCCGGCGCCCATCACCTGCGCCTTGACGCCGTCGAAGATCTCGATCCGCGCGAGCTCGATCTCCTTGCGGACGAGCATGCGGAGGTCGTCGGCGATGTCCATCACGAGCTCGGATGTCGAGCGGGTTGATGTATCCGACATGTGCCCGTCAGCATACCCGTACGCATGCGCCTCTCCGATATCCCTACACCGGCCCTCTGCGTCGAACTCGACGCCTTCGAGCGGAACATCGAACGGATGCATTCGTTCTTCGCCGACAAGCCCTGCAACGTCCGGCCGCACCTGAAGGCGCACAAGACACCGGCCATCGCCCGCATCCAGCGCGACGCAGGCGGTGTCGGCTTCTGCTGCGCGACGCTGTCCGAGGCCGAGGTCTTCGCGGCTGAGGGATTCGACGATCTGCTGATCGCGAACGAGGTGTGCGATCCGTCGAAGGTGGAACGGCTCATCGCGCTGTCGAAGAAGGTGAAGCTCACGGTCGCGGTCGACTCGCGCGCGTCGTGCGACATCATCGTCGGGACGGACCTCAGCGTCCTTCTCGACATCAACGTCGGCATGCCGCGGTGCGGCGTGGCTCCGTCCGAAGCGGTCGAGCTCGCACGCGTCGCGACACGGGCGGGTCTCAACGTCAAGGGGATCATGGGCTACGAAGGACACGTCACCGTCATCGAAGATGTCGACAAGCGCGCGGAAGCGACGCGGAAGTCGATGGAGGTCCTGCTCGGCGTGGCCGACGATCTCCGCGACAACGGATACGCCGTCGACATCGTGAGCGCGGGATCGACGCTCACCTACGACGTCACCGGAACCATCGACGGGATCACCGAGATCCAGGCGGGCAGCTACGCGCTGATGGACACCGAGTTCGCGAAGTCGAGCCCGTTCGAAGAAGCCCTGCGGATCATGTGCACGCTCGTGAGCGTGCAGGGCAACATCGCGGTTCTCGACGCCGGACTGAAGACGATGTCGATCGATCACGGGAACCCCGGCTTGTTCCCCGAGGCGAGAGCCGACGTGCTCTACCTCTCGGACGAACACACGTCGCTCGTCATCCATGACGACTTCGACGCGAAGGTCGGCGACCGTATGTGGCTTCGTCCGTCGCACGTCGATCCGACGGTCAATCTGCACGACGAGCTCTACGCCTTCCGCGGCGAAGAGGTCGAAGAGGTGTGGCCGGTCGTGGCGCGCGGCTACCGCGGCCCGTGAGCGCAGAACTCGACTTCGCGCATCACCTCGCCGATCTCGCGGACGCGATCTCGATGCAACACTTCCGCCGAGACCCGAAAGTTCGCATCAAAGCGGACAACACCCCGGTCACGGAAGCGGACGAAGCCATCGAGCAACTGCTTCGTGACGAGATCAAGGCCGCGTTCCCGGATCACGGGATCCTCGGCGAGGAGCAGGAGGAGACGAGTGGTTCGTCCGGCGCGAAATGGATCATCGATCCCATCGACGGGACGAAGAACTACTCCGCAGGGATCCCGATCTGGGCGACGCTGATCGCCTTCGAACGGGGCGGCGTCGTCGAGTGCGGCATCGCGAGTGCGGCCGCGCTCCGCGAGCGATACGCCGCCGCGCGAGGCGAAGGCGCCACGCGCAACGCCGAACCCATCCACGTCTCCGACACAGACGACCTGTCGAAGGCGCGCGTCGGATTCACGTCCATACACGGGTTCGAACGAAGCCCCTACGCCGACGCATTCCGCAAGCTCCTGGGCGGTGCCGCTTCCGACCGCGGGATCGGGGATTTCTACGGCCACATGCTCGTCGCGGCGGGGTCGCTCGACCTCATGGTCGAGCCGTCCTTGAAGCCCTGGGACCTCGGCCCCCTGCTCGTGATCGTCGAAGAAGCCGGGGGCCGGCTGACGGACTTCACGGGCGAAGCGACGATCTACGGAGGCGGCGCGCTGACGACGAACGGCCGTCTGCATGCCTCGGCGCTGGCGCTCTTCGGTGGAAAAGCCGCCAAACGCCCTGGTTAGGCCGCTGGAACTGTCATAGTTCCGTCACAGAAAAGCCCTTAGACCGCGATGTCCATGGCCGATTATTCAACTACCACGAATTGTTGGTCGCATCGACGGAAGCGCCCCCGGTTTGCCAGAGCCGGGGGCGCAGATATTTCCGGGGTCTTTCAGGTCAGCGGTCCCTGCGAGACGGCGGCTCCCGAGGACCGCGGCGCGAAGTCCGAGTAGCGGCCGCGCGCGACCGGTTCGGCGACGAGTGATCCGTCCTGCACGAGGACGGACACCGGCTGTCCCTCGATCAGGAAGCGCACGGACTGCACGTTGTTGAGCTCCGTCAGCGTGTAGACGACCTGCGCGAGCCGGAGCACGAACGTCGCGCGGTCGACCGTCCGGAGCTCGAGGTCGTGGGTCATATCGACCGTCGCGACGCCGCGGTCGTCCACGACCACGTTCAGGAGCTGCACCGACGCGGGGATGTTCGACGTGATGCCTTGCGTGCGCTCGGCGTTGTTCGCTCCCTTCAGCAGCTCGACCATCGCGAGCTTCTCGGGCGGAAGGGAGCTTCGTCCCGTGCGGTCGACGGCGACGAGCCTCGTGCCCTGGACGAGATAGATCCGCACCGTCGTCACGTTCGGCGAGTGGTTGCGGACGTTCGATCCGTAGAGATCCGACGCGAGCGAACGCAGCTGCGAACGAGGAACGATCACAAGACCGCCCCCCGCGCACGACGCGCAGAGCATGAGCGTCACCGCGAGCAGGACGAGACGCTTCATCGCTCCTCACTCCCCCTCGGCAAGGTCACCTCGAAGCGCGTCCCGACACCGATCTCGGACGCGACGCCGAGCTCGGCGCCGATCACGGCCGCGTTCTCACGTGCGATCGCGAGGCCGAGACCCGATCCGACCCGTCCGTCGCGGCGTCGAGCCGTGTCGCCGCGCCAGAAGCGTTCGAAGATCCGCGGAAGCTGTTCGGGATCGATGCCCGGACCTTCATCGGCGACGGTGATCCTCGCGATGCCGTCTTCCGCCGCGAGGATGATGTGGACGTCTCGTCCTCCGCCGTGGAACACGGCGTTCTCGAGCAGGTTCCCGACGACGCGTTCGAGCCGCATCTTGTCGGTGTGGACGATCAAACCTTCCTCGCCATCGATGTGCACCGACGTCTCCGGTGCTCGCCGCCGCACGACCTGCGTCGCGAAATCGCGAAGGTCGATGTCCTCCATCGCGACCTCGACGCCGCCGGCTTCGACTCGCGTGAGCTCGAGCAGGTCGTCGACGAGCCGCTGGAAGGAGCGCACCTCATCCGCCGCGAGCGCCATCGGGCCGCGCAACTTCGCCGGGAGATCCCCGCTGCGATCGGCCAGGTAGTCGATCGAGGTCTTGAGCGCCGTCAGGGGCGTCCGCAGTTCGTGTGATGCGTCCGCGACGAACCGCCGTTCGCGCGTGATCCGATCCTCGAGTGCCGTCGTCATCTGGTTGAACGCCCGCGCGAGTTGCCCGAGCTCGTCCTCCCCCCGCTCTTCGAGGCGCGTGTCGAGGTTGCCGCCCGCGACGCTGCGTGCGGCGTCGGCGGCGAGACGAAGCGGACGGATCGTGCGTTGCGCGAGCTCGAACCCCGCGGCGCCGGCGAAGGCCGCCGCCGCGCCGACGACGACGATCAGAATCTTCCGTAGCAGCGCGAGCGTCTGATCGAGCTGCGCGAGCCGGTAGAAGAAGTACGCCTCGAACCGCGGGACCCCGGGGATCGGCGAGCCCATCACGAGGCGTCGCTGCCCGGACCCGATCGTTTCGTAGCCGACCTGCCCGCGGTGCACCGCCGCCCGGAGATCCGCGGGCACGAGGTCCATGGTGATCGCGCCGTTCGACGACGCTTGGGCTTGGGGGCCGATGACGATCACGTCGGTGGCCTGCGCCTGCAGTTTCCCGACGATGTCGTCGATCGTGTACGCCGGACCGTTCGAAGGAAGGCTCGTGAGGTAGTTCTGCAGAGCATGGAACCGGTTGATCATCGAGACGAGCACCGCTTGATTGCGCTGCTTCGTCAGCGTCTTCGAGACGAGGTAGTACGTCGTTCCGGCGACCGTGCCGGCGACGGCGAGCGCGCCGACGATGAAGGCGACCGCGATCCGGAACCGGAGCGAGCGAACCGCGAACACTCTCTACTCCTCGGAGACCTTGTAGCCCATCCCCCGGACGGTCTGGATGATCGCCGGCTCGTGCGGGTCGGGCTCGATCTTCGCGCGCAGACGCTTGATGTGGACGTCGACGAGTCGCGCGTCACCGAAGTAGTCGTATCCCCACACTTCGCTGAGGAGCTGCTCGCGTGAGAACACGCGGCCCGGACGCGAGGCGAGCGTCGTCAGCAACCGGAACTCCGTGCGAGTCAGCGATACCGGCTCGTCGTTCCGCCGGACGACCCCCTCTTCCGGACGAACCTCGAGCGGCCCGACGCGGATGATCCGCTGCGATTCGTCCTGCGACTGCGCTCGGCGAAGCAGCGCACGCATGCGGGCGAGGAGCTCGCGCATCTCGAACGGCTTGGTGACGTAGTCGTCGGCGCCGGATTCGAGCCCGACGACCTTGTCGATCGTGTCCGTCTTCGCCGTGACGAGGATGATCGGCATGTTCGACGTCTTGCGGATCTCGCGCGTGAGCTCGAAGCCGTCACGTCCGGGGAGCATCACGTCGAGGACGAGCAGGTCGGGCGGATTGCGGCGTATGGACTCGAGGGCTTCCTCGGCGTCGTTCGCCGTATCGACCGCGTACCCCTCTTCTTCGAGGGTGAGCTTCGCTATCTCGCGGATGTGGCGGTCGTCGTCGACGACCAGGAGGCGCTGACTCATATATCTCAGTGTCTCGCGTCCGCACGGGGTACGTTTCGAACCATGCCTACCGATATCTCGAGGGCGGAGACCGTCGCCTTGATGGAAGCGGGCGCGCAGGTCGTGGACGTCCTCCCGCGCAAAGAGTTCGAGGAGGAGCATCTCCCGGGTGCGATCTCGATCCCGCTCCGGCATATCGACGAACGCGCCCCCGAGCTGCTCGATCCGGCTCGCCCGGTCGTCGTCTATTGCTTCGACTTCGGCTGAGACATGAGCCCGCGGGCCGCGTGGCGGCTCGAAGCGCTCGGGTTCGGCCAGGTCTACGACTACGCCGGTGGACGCGAGGATTGGGCCGCCGCCGGCCTCGCAACCGAAGGGAGCGAGCCGGGCAAGCCCCGAGCCGGTTCGCTCGCCCGTCGCGACGTCGTCACGTGCCGGCCGGACGAATCTCTCGGCGAGGTGCGGGCACGCGTTGCCGAAAGCGGCATCCCCGCGGCAGTCGTCACGAACGACGAGGGCATCGTCCTCGGCCTCCTTCGCGAAGCGCAGCTCGAAGGCGCGGACGGCGCCCGAGTGGGTGCCGTGATGCGTCCGGGTCCGTCGACCTTCCGGCCGAACGTGCCGGCGGGCCAGATGGCGCGGTACATGACGGACCACGATCTGCCCTCAGCCCCGATCACGTCGTCGGACGGCCGCCTGATCGGCCTCCTCCTGCATACCGACGCCGTCGCCGCCGGCACGTGACGCCCTTGTTACCGTTAGTACAGGGGAACGAGCAGCGTCGGTATGCCATACAGGGAAGATCGTTCGACGGTGCGGCGAGTACTCGAGGCTGCGCCGAATGCGATGGTGGTCGTCGATCTCGAGGGTCAGATCGTCCTGCACAACTCGAAGCTCGCCGATCTGACCGGCTACGACACTTCTGAGCTCGTCGGACACAACGTCGAGATGCTCGTCCCGCAGCATGTGGGCCGATCACACATCGCGCTTCGCGAGGGGTACGTCCACGACCCGCAGATGCGTCCGATGGGGGCCGGACGAGACCTCTTCGCGCGCCGGAAGAACGGTACGGAGGTGCCCGTCGAGATCGGCCTGAATCCGATGCGCTTCGACGACATCGAGTACGTCCTCGCGTCGATCATCGACATCTCCGAGCGCAGGCGGGTGGAAGAGCTGCGCGAAGGCAAACTGCTGGCGGAGGAAGCCGCCAAGGCGAAGACGTCCTTCCTCGCGAACATGTCGCATGAGATCCGTACACCGATGAATGCCGTGATCGGTCTCGCCGGTCTGCTCCTCGAGACCGAGCTCGATCGCGAGCAACGCGACTGGGTCGAGACCATGAAGCGATCCGGCCAGCACCTGCTCACGATCATCAACGACATCCTCGACATCACGAAGATCGACGCCGGCGAGTTGACGATCTCGACGGAGCCGTTCGAGATCTCTTCCGTCCTCGAGAACGCGATCGACCTCGTCGCACCTTACGCGCGTGAGCACGGGATCGAAGTCATGGGCTACGCGGACGTCGACGTTCCCGAGTGGATCGTCGGCGACGCGGGGCGCGTACGGCAGACAGTCGTGAACCTCTTGTCGAACGCGCTCAAGTTCACGGACGAAGGATGCGTCGAAGCTCACGTCCAGAAGGAAGGCGACACGTTGCGTTTCTCCGTCACCGATACAGGACGCGGGATACCCGACGACAAGATCGACGCGATAGTCGGCGACTTCGCGCAACTCGATGCATCGATGTCGCGTCCGTTCGGAGGGACGGGACTCGGCCTCGCGATCAGCAAACGGCTCGCCGAGGCGATGGGCGGAACGATCGGCGTCACGAGCAGGCTCGGAGAAGGGTCCACATTCGCGTTCACGATCCCGTGCGTGGAGGCGGCGTCGGCGGTCCCACCCTTGCACCCCGACAACGAACTCATGCACAGCCGCGTGCTCATCGTGGACGACCTCCCGACGAACAGGCTGATCCTCGACCGCGTCACGACCGGCTGGGGGATGACGCCGACCGTGTTCGAGTCGCCCGTCGGCGCGCTCGACCTCATACGCCGCGGAGAGCCCTTCGACATCGCGATCGTCGACTACGTGATGCCCGGAATGAACGGGGAGCACTTCGCGCGTGAGCTGAGAGCGATCCGGCCCGATCTGCCCATCGTGCTGCTCTCCTCCATCCCGATCGCCGACCTCGCGGTGACGCGGCTGTTCGATGCCGTCCTGATGAAGCCGGCGAAGCGGTCGACGCTCTTCGACACGATGGTCGAAGCCGTCGGTCGCGCCCCGAAGCGAGGACGCCCGGGTCGGCTGCGTCTCCTGCTCGTCGAGGACAACACCGTGAACCAGAAAGTCGCCCTCGCGATCCTGCGGAGCCGTGGATACGACGCGGACGTCGCCGCCGACGGCATCGAGGCGATCGAGATGCTCGCAGCGAACGACTACGACGCCGTCTTCATGGACGTGCAGATGCCGCGCATGGACGGCCTCGAAGCGACGCGAGAGATCCGCCGCCGGTGGGGCGCGGACGGACCGACGATCATCGGGGTCACCGCGCACGCGCTCGAAGAAGACCGGCGTGCGTGCCTCGAAGCCGGCATGGATCGCTACGTCACGAAGCCTGTGACGCTCCAAAAACTCGCCGGCATCCTGGACGATCTCACGGCGTCACACGCACCACCCGGGTCGAACAAGATCGCCGTCCTCCGTAAGACGATAGGAGACGCGCAAACGGAGCAGCTCGTCGCCGAGTGCCTCGACGATGCAACTTCGCTCGTCGGCCGGATGGAAGATGCGGTCACGGTCTTCGACGACGTCGACCTCGCGAAAGCAGCACACATGCTCGGGTCGACGAGCGCGATCGTCGGCGCGGATGACCTGTCGGACGCGGCTCGTCGGATCGAGGCCGCGGTACGCCACGGCGACGTCGAGGACGCGCGGGTGGCTACGCGGACGCTACGCCCGATGCTCGAGGCGTTGATCGCTCGGCTTCGTCCCTAGCCTTCGAGGAGCGCGCGGAACAACGCTAGGTGTTCCGGACGATGCCGTAGCAATTCGGGATGCCACTGCACGCCGAGCGCGCGTCCACCGTTCACTTCGAGGGCTTCGACCGTTCCGTCCGGCGCGCGAGCGACGACGCGCACGTCGCGGCCGGGCTCCGCCGTCGCCTGGTGATGCAATGTGTTCACCTGCGCGATCTTCGCGTCGAGGATCTTCGCGAGGGAGCTCGATCCGTCCACCTCGACCTCGTGGACCGACTCGTTGTACCGATCGAGGTCGAAGTGTCCGTCGATGTGCTGGACGAGTGTTCCACCGAGCGCGACGTTCAGGATCTGCGAACCGCGGCAGATCGCGAGCGTCGGTACATCGCGGTCGAGCGCCGCTCGGACGAGCGCGATGTCGTGCTCGTCGCGCTTGGGGTCGACGTTCGTCGTCAGCGGATCGGGCTCGGCGTCGTAGCTATCCGGATCGACGTCGCCGCCGCCGGTGACCACGAGCGCGTCGATCCCTTCGAGTAGATCTCCGGCGTCGTCCGGTTCGACGATCGGCAAGAGAACGGGAACGCCTCCCGCTTTCCGCACGGCCTTCACGTACGCCGCACTGACGACGTGATGGAACGTGCCGATGGCGCCGTCGGTGACCATCACGGTGTGCGCGGAGATACCGACGAGTCGTCCCATCTACATCAGCTCGAAGTAGCGCTCGAGCTCCCAGTCGGTGACCGACTGCGCTTCGGGGTCACCGCCCGTCGTGTGGAACATCATCCATTCCCACCGCCGGGTGTGCATCCAGTGCTCGGCCATGACGGGCCCGATGGCGTCCGCGAACGCCTTGTCCTTCTCGAGCGCGTCCGCCGCACCGACGATCGACGTCGGGAGGTACGGATAGCGGTCGGGCAATCCCCACGCGAGCGCACGTAGCTCCTCCGGCGGCTCGATCGCCTGCTCGATACCGACGATGCCGCCGGCGAGGATCGCCGCGAGTCCGAGGTACGGATTGACGTCACCCGCGCCGAGACGGTGCTCGACGCGCGCGAGCTTCTCGCTCCGCGAGATGACGCGAAGCGCAGTGGACTTGTTGTCCTCGCCCCAGCTCACGACGAGCGGCGCGGCGACGAACCCGACCATGCGCCGGTAAGAGTTGATCGTCGGCGTCAGGAACGCATGCGCGGCCGGCATCGTCGCGATGAGTCCGCCGATCCAGTTGCGCATCAACGCGCTGCGGCGGTCGGGTGAGCTCTCGTCGTAGAAGGCCGACGCGCCGTCTTTCTGCAGCGAGTGGTGGATGTGCATCCCGCTGCCGTACGACTCCGTCGGTTTCGCCATGAACGTCACGGACATCCCGAGATCGACGGCGACCTCGCGGCACACGCCGCGCACACGCACGGCGGTGTCGGCGGCGGACACCGGATCTTGCGCCGGGAGGTTGATCTCGAACTGTCCGGGCGCGGCTTCGGCGCTCCACGCTTCCCACGGGATGCCGATCGCATCGAGGCGTCTCGCGACTTCGTCGAAGAGTGTCCGCATCCGGTACGCGTCGTGCGTCAGGTACGCGAGTGCGTGCGGAGCGCCGAGCGGTGTGAGATCGCGGAACCGTTTGGCTTTCGCCTCGGCATAACTCTCCGTGAACGCCATGCCCTCGATCTCGCACGCCGCCCTCGCCGTGTAGCCGTTCGCGGCGAGTCGCGCCACGACGGCCTTCAGAACGCTGCGCGGACAAACGGGCAGCGGTGTTCCGTCCACATCCACGAAGTCGACGAGCACCGAAGCCACGCCCGGACGGATCACCGTGAGCGTGTCCAGATCCGGCCGTTGGTGCACGTCCCCCAGGAACGGCCGGCGCCAGTCGTGCCACCACCCGAGCTGCGGCGTCCCGGCGAGGTCGTACGCGAACGCGAAGTCGGCGAGCGCCGGACCTATCGGCAGCGATCGTTCGAACTTGTCGCGACTCAGGTACTTGCCGATGAGTGGGCCGTCCGGCGTCGCACCTTCCGTGCGGACGACGCGGATCGAGTCGTCGAGGTTCATCGACCTTGTCCCATCACCCAGGCGATCGAGCGTCCGGTCAGGACGGATGCGTGCTCGAGCGTCGCGACGCCGTGCAGCTTCCCGCTGAGCCACTCCTCCGTGACGATCGCGTCGCCGCTGAACACACGCGTCAGGTCTTTCGCCGTCCCATGCAGCTCGAACTCGGGTGCACCGGTTTCACCGAACTGGACTTCGGCGTGATCGTCGGTGCACACGACCAGCATCGACTTCGGCATCCGCGGCCAGTCGCCGGCGAACTCCCAGAACGCCTTCGCTTCTTCCTGCCACGACTTCGTCGGCGGCTCGAGCACCTTCGCCGCCGCGAGAGCGAATGCGAGGTGCTTCGCGGCCCCCTGCACCTTCGGCTTCGCGTTCGCATCGTTCATGTCGAGCGTGATGACGAGGCCGGCGTCGTCCGCGACACCGGACGCGAGCGTGATGCGTCCACGGTCGAAGCGGACCGTGACCGACTGCTTGTCCGCCGACGATCTCAGCGCGAGGACGCCTTTCATCTTCTCCATCCGCCGAGCGAGCGAGGGAACCGCCGCGGAACGCTTCAGCCTCGCCGCCGTGCCGAGAACGATCGGCGGCGAATCCGGTGCGCACTGGATGTTCACTGGACGTCCCAGAAGTCGGCGACACGTTCGGCGAGACGTCGGCCTTGTTCGAAACCGGCGTCGGCCGCGGCGCCGGCTCGAGACGGATCCATGAGGTTCAGGCCGATGACGGCTTGCACCTCGGCGTCGGGAGCGATGACGAGCGAGCGTCCGCCCTTCGAAGCGATCGCTTCGATCTCGGCGTCATGCACCTTTCGCATGCGGACGGTGCGCGGGTCGTCCATCTCTGGTGTCGGTTCGAAGAGCGTCACGATCACCACCCGATCGTGACCCGCGGCGAGGTCGGCGTTCGTGATCGATCGCATGCCACCGTCCATGTAGCGGCGTCCGTTGATCGTGATCGGAGGGAACACGCCGGGAACGGCACACGATGACGCCACCGCGTGAGCCGGGTCGACGCCGGAGGCTTCGTCCCACACGGTGAACGTCCCGTCGGCGGTGTCGATGGCCGTGCAGACGAAGTGCGGCGGCCAGCCTTCGGTCGAAAGATGCTCGAAGCGCCGGAAGAAGCTCTCCTCCGGCGCCGTCGTCGCTTCGAGCGAAAGCTCCCCGAACGCGCGCAGGCGCTCCTGCGGGTCCATCTCGTCCGACGACATCATCAGCGTCATCAGGCGCTGCATGTTCTCGCCGAGCGAGGCCGCGTGCGTCGAGTCGGGGCGCGTCTCGACGATCCGGTCCATCTCGTCTCGCGGTTTGCGTCCGAGGGCCAGCTGGGCCCCCACGACCGATCCCGCGGACGTACCGACGAAGAGATCCGCCTCGGAGACGGCTATGCCGGCATCGGCGAGCGCGGCGACGATGCCGGACTCCCAGCCGATACCGACGGGACCGCCCCCGCTCAGAACCAGTGCTCGACTCATGCGTGCCTCCTTGCCAGGGGGGAAGCGTAAATCAACCGGTTGTGTGTCGTTTTGCCTATTCCGGGGCCGGAGCCGGTGCTAGGGTCGCTGCGGGAGAGGCGGTTCGCGGTAGGCAGGAGGATGGGATCGATGCGGCCTATTCGCTTCGTTGTACTCGCTTTGACGATCGCAGCATTGGCAGTGACCACACTGCCCGACGCCCACGCCACGAGCATGGTCGGCTGCCCCCAGATCTGCCTCACGGGCGGACTCGTGAAGACCGTCAGCAGCTCGTCGGTCGCCGTTTCGGGGGTCAAGAACGCGTCGGCTGCCTCGGACCACCACGATTACTTCTTCACATGGACCGTCGTCGATCTGACGGTGCTTCCCCCGGTGACGCGTACCTTGCCGATGTCGATCGGTGCGGACGGTACGACAACCGAGGGCGTCTTCGAAGGATCGGGAACCTTGTTCATCGACTTCGGGCGCGTCGTGGCACCGGTGACGGTCATCGATGACGGACAGACCGTCCACGCCGATGCAGCCACCACGGGAGGCTTCGCGTTCCACCTGGTCGTGAACAAGGCGACCGGAACGGGCGAAGCGGCGCTCCAAGACAACGAAAACCCCTCGTGGGGAGGGTGTGACTGCGACTGAGCCTTACTGAACACCGAAGCGTCGAAGGTCACCGATTGCCCTCGGGCACGGTGACCTTCGTCTTCACGGACATAGAAGGTTCGACGAAGCTCTTCCACGAGCTCGGTGACAACTACATCACGGTGCTCGAGGAGCATCACGCCATCCTGCGAACGGCGATCGAGGCTCACGCCGGCGTCGAGATCAAGACGGAAGGCGACGCGTTCTTCGTCGCGTTCGAGGGGGTCGCGCAAGCGGTGCTCGCGTGCCGCGATGCACAGCTCGGTCTGGCGGCGCATCCCTTCTCGCACGGACGACCCGTCCGCGTGCGCATCGGGATCCACGTCGGAGATGTCGCCATCGTCGACGACGACTACGTCGGCCTCTCCGTGCACGAAGCCGCGCGCATCGCCGGCGCGGCCCACGGCGGGCAGATCCTCGTTTCCGAAGACGTCGTTCGTGCTGCCGGATCGATCGACGGCGTGGCGTTCCACGACCTCGGCCGGCACGTACTGAAGGACTTCCCCGATCCGCGTCACCTCTTCCAAGTCACCGCCGCCGGGCTCGACAGCGTCTTCGAGGCGCCGCGCACCCTGACGGCACGCTCACACAACCTGCCGGCATCGCCGACGGAGCTGATCGGCCGCACGAGCGAGCTGCGCGAGATCCAGCGGGTCCTCGTCGGCGGTTCGCGCCTCGTATCGATCACCGGCGGGGGCGGGTTCGGCAAATCCCGTCTCGCGATCGAGGCGGGATGGTCACTGCTGTCGTGGTTCCGCGAGGGCGTGTGGTTCGTCCCGCTCGCGACGGTCACGGAGGAAGCGGACATCGTCCCGACGATCAACCGCGTGCTGAACATCCCGGACGAACCGGGCAGCGAACCGATCGAGCTCCTCGTTGCGCGCCTCAACAAAGGGCCGACCCTGCTCGTCTTGGACAACCTCGAACAGCTCGGGGACGGCGTCGTGTTCATCGCGGATCTGCTCGCGGCGTGTCCGTCGCTCGCCGTGCTCGCGACGAGCCGCGAACGCCTTCGCCTGCGCGGTGAGACCGAACTCGCGATCGACGGCCTCCAGCCGGACGAAGCCCTCGCGCTCTTCGCGGAACGCGCGGAAGCGAACAACCCGTGCGTTCCGCTCGACACCCCGGAGCAGATCGCGGCGATGACGGAGCTGGCGGCGAAGCTCGACGGCCTCCCGCTCGCGCTCGAGCTCGCGGCGGCCCGCGTGCGGGACGAACCCCCGACGGCGCTTGTCGGCCAACTCGACCGGAGCCTCGAGCTGCTCACCGAGGGCGAACGCGATCTCCCGGCGCGTCAGCGCACGCTGCGGTCGACGATCGCGTGGAGCCACGACCTCCTCGACACCGACGAGCGGCGCACCTTCGAGCTGCTTGCGCTCTTCGCCGGCGGCGTTCCGTTGCCGGCTTTCGCCGCGGTGGCGCGAGCGGTCGGCGTCGACGACGCCGGCATCGAGATCGTCCTCGACCGCCTCGTCGACAAGGCACTCGTACGGAAAGCGGAGGTCCGGGGGCCGCACGATCCGAGGCGCTGGTGGCTGCTCGAAACGATCCGACAGTTCGCCGCGGAGCGACTGAGCGGCCGCGAAGAACACCTCCGTATCGGACGGGCGGCGCACGCGCGCTGGTTCGCCGAGTGGATGGCGGACGGAGCCCCGTCACTCGATCAAGCGACGCGGTTCGATCTCGTCGCCCGCGACATCGACAACCTTCGCCTCGCGCTCGCGGCCGAAACCGGCGGCCGCGCTCGCCTCGCCGCGAACCTCTCGCCGTTCTGGGAGGTGCGCGGCCACTGGCATGAGGGCCTGCGGTGGTTGTCATCGGTCATCGGAACGAGCGACGACGAGCGGTGCCTCGTCCTGCTGGCGCGCGCACGACTGCAGCACCGATTGCGGATGTTCGGCGATGCCGAGGGCGCGCTCCGCCAAGCACTGATGCTCGGTGAAGACCCGTCCCTGATCTCGCGATGCGCGTCCGAGCTCGCGAGCGTGGTGCTCTCTCTCGCGAGTGAAGAAGGTCAGCACGACGAACTGGCGATCGACGAGATCGACCGTCCGGCACAGCGTATGGACGAGGCGAAACGACTGCTCGACATCGCCGCGACGAAGGCGGCCTCCGCCCACGACGGCGGCGCCGAAGCACGCGCTCGCTCCATGCTTGCGCCGCTCCTGCTCGACGGCGGGGACGCGCAAGCCGGACGCGACACCGCGCACGCGGCGCTCGAGCTCTTCTCCGATCTCGGCGATCTCGTCGGGATATCCGACGTCGCGTTCACGCTCGCGCGCGCCGACCTCGCTCTGCAGGACTTCCCAACGGCAGTCGATGACTGCTCGCTCGGGATCGAGCACGCACAGCTGACCGGCGATCGAAGCCGTGAAGGAAATCTGCGATGGATCGAATCCGTCGCGCGGTTCAACCTGGGCCAGATACAGGACGCATTCGCTGCGGCCGAGTCCGCCTATGACCTCTTCGTGGGAAACGGTGACGAAGCCGCCGCGGCCGGGATCTGTTTCGTCCGTGGCGAGCTTGCGAAAGCAGCCGGCGATATCGACGGCGCGCGCTTGTGGATGACGCGCAGCGCGGACGCATGGCGAGCGCTCGGCGACGAACGCCGCGCCGCGTGGTGCGAAGAAGCGGTCGCGCAGCTCGAACTCGCGTCCTGACGCCCTCTCGGCCGCGCCGAAACACCGGGCGTTGAGTGCGAGGGACTCAGGGTATATAACTGGAGGTCACCGATCGGAGGACGATGTTTTCTGACGTCGGAGGAACCTTCGGCGAACGGCTGCGAAACGCCCGGCGCGACGCCGGTCTGACGCAGAGCCAGCTCGTCCGGATATCGGGCATCCCGAAGCCGACCCTGTCACGTTACGAGAACGGGCATGTGATGCCGTCGCTGCAGACTCTCGCACGACTCGCCGAAGCGCTCGACCTTCCCCAAGGCGCCCTCCTTCCCGGCAAGCTTTCCCCGAAAGAAGAGCTCTTCATCGCGCTCGCCGAAAAGGGAGTCGAGCTGAGGTCGCGTGAGCACGCGCGTCAGATCGCTGAGATCGTCGCGCAAGTGGTCGCCGAACCGAAGCTTCGCGACGCGTAGCTACTTCAGGATGTTGACGGCGCGCGCGCCGACGATCGCGACCGTCGCGAGCGACGCCATGCCCTCGATCCCCATCAGTGCTTTCGCGCGTTGTGTGAGCGGGAGTGTGTCCGTCGGGCTGAAAGCCGTCGCGTTCGTGAGCGACACATACAGGTAGTCGACGAAGCCCGGGCACCAGCGTCCCTTCGAGAAACCGGGATTCTCCATCTGCGGGAAGAAGAGATCAGGGGCGCGGTGGTCGCGCGACATACGCGCCATCGGGCCCCCGCGGTCGAGCTCCCAGTACCAGAGGGCGAACACGATCACGGTCGTCAGCCAGACACCGACGCCGGCAAGGATCAGCGCGTGACCGTTCGAGACGCGGCCTTTCAGCAACTGGCGGACGAGCAGACCGAGCGAGATGAGGTTCGCCGCGTTGACGACGCCGATGAGCGCGACGGACAGCGTCTGCATGTCGCGCGAAGCGCGGTCGAGTCTCCTCGGGTTCGCGATCATGAGGGGCACCAGGAGCGCGACCTCGAGGGCCGGGATCACGTAGCGGGGGCCGATGGTCAGCCTGTCCGGGAGGACCGCCTGGATCACGAGCGCCACGAGAAGGGCGATCGTCGCCGGCCAGCGCGATTCTCCGCTGGACGGATAGCCCCAGAGTGACTCGGCGGTCGTTCCGACGTCGTCCGACATCGGACGGAACGCTAGCGGCCGCCACCGACGGAACCCGGCCCGACGGCTAGATCCGGTGGAGGCGAGCAGACTCTATTCGAACCGGTTGGACCAGCTGAAACGCCTTCTAGGGAAGTCTTAGGGGCGTCCTAACCGTTGCTCGCGCCAAGCTGGGCGTTCAGAGTCAAACGGATACGCCGCTCGCCAAAGGAGGTACATCGGTACCGCAATCCCACGTGCCAGCAAGACGACGACAATCGTAGTTAGCACATCGTGCATTCAGCCTCTGCAGGTGCGAGGTCTTCCAACCAGACCCCAGCAGCGCGGCGGCGGGCTAAACGGCAGCCGTCCTGATCCGCATCGAGATCGCTTTGACGAACAGCATCCGCCGCGCGGGAGGGCGAACCTCAGGCGCGACGGATGGAGCCGTCTTAGAACCTGCCGAGGCACTGATTGCCAGGCCGCGCACCCCCGACCGTGTTCCGGTGGTGCTTGTGTTTGGGTGCGGGGGAATTGTCGTTGCACGTCAGGTCCTTAGCGATCTTGTTGGCCTTGATGATCGTCCTAACCTGATTCGTGTTCGCCGTCACCGAATCGGAGATGCGGTTGTGGCTCAGCGTCAATCCGCCCTGGTTCGACGTGAGCGTGACCGTCGCGAGCTTGTTACCTCGACACGCTCTGGTGCTCCCTCCCAGCCGGACTGCGCCCGTCCCGCCTGATGCCGTGATGCCGCCGAGCAGCGTGCTGGCGCACGACTTGAAGGTGTTGAAACCAGACGACATGGTGATTGCACCCGTCACGACCGAGTGCACGATCAGAAGAGAGCCCGTCGATGCGACGTTGATAGCACCCGTCTGATTCGCGTGGCGTAAGCACTCCTTCTGTCCCGCAGCGACGTTGATGACCGGCGCATGGGCGCCTCTCGTCGTGTGCGTGCACGGCGCGGACCTAGCCTCAGCCGCGATCGGGACGACCGCAGTGAGAATCGGAGTCACGAGTGCGATCGCGGCAACTGCGACGAGCGATCGCCGGAAGATCCGATGCGGAAAATGTTTCAAGTGGGTGCTCCCTTCGGGATGCCGCCGGCCCCTCCGACGCATACGTTCAGCGTTGTCGACGGCCGTCACCGGAACGTCACGGGACAAACCGGCGGGCGATGGGCGGTCTCGTCAGTTCGAGTTGACGAAGTCATCAACCCACTTCCGCACGGCCGGGCAGAGTTCCTCACGTGTTCCAGCCGTCGCGGTCTTTCGTTCACGTCCAACTGAATCGAGGGTCTGCGTGATCCGCGCCCCGAAGCCCTCGCGTACGCTGCCTTCGACCCGTTCCTAGACTTGAGACTCATGGATCGGGAAGACATTCTCAACGCGATCCGTAAGACCGCAGATGCCAATGGCGGCAAGCCATTGGGCCGGCGCCGCTTCGCAGACATGAACTGCCGCCAATTCTCGAGCTGGAAGCTGCGCAACACGCAAGTGGCCCTTCCGATCGCCGTCGACGACGGCTAACGCGGCCGAATGCCCCAAACGTGCAGGCCGGCGACCCGCCGAAAGTCACGATCCATCGTCGCCACGCTCGGCCGCTCAGCGGCGTCAGCACCAACCGAGAACGCCGCTGCGGCCACGACGGCGTCCATCGGCTTAAGGCCTGACGTAATCGTGATTTCGCGCGCGCGCCATCAGGCGTCTCGTAATCCTGATCCTCGTCGAATTCAAGAACGACAGATACAAATCCAGCAGCTCATCTCCTAGTTGCAGCACGCGGTCCCTTCGCTCGACAACGCTCTTTGGTGCCGGCTCATCGACCGGGAGCTCGAGCTGACCTGGAACCGATTCCCGAATCTCCAACGCCAGACGGCCCAGTCCAACGTGATCGAGCTCACGAACCGCGCTCTGCCAGGCAAACCAGAACTCGAGGTTGTGAAGATGCTCAACGTACGCACATATCGTCCCGTCCGAGACCAAGCGTCCCTAGAGCGCTCTGGCCCTGGCGTGCTCAGGATCTCGACGATCTAGGACTTTGACGACGAAACTCGCGTCGAGAACGAGCGCGCCGCGACGTCGTGCATGGTTGCGTTAGGCAAGTGCTACTTCGACTTCTTGCCTCGGCCTTCCATGAGCGCTCGAGACAGGTCGAGGCCCGGAACATCGATCGCGCGCGGCGGATCGCCGACTTTGCCACGCGAAATCTTGTAACCGGCCGAACGGAGGCGCCGGGCGGCTCGCCCCGATACCGCGCGCGGTGAAGCGGCCTTCTTTGGGGTTTGCGCGGTTGCCAAGGTCGACCTCCTTCTCCCAGGGTATCGGCCCGGCGAAGAGAACAATTGGTTCGCCCGCCGACAGGAGCGCCAGAGCAACCCCAGAGCAACCCCGCGGCCTCGGCCCCCACTAACGAAAGAAGCCGCACGCCGCGTGACGTGCAGCTTCTCTGACATGCAGCTTCTCCGTGGAGGCGAGCAGATTCGAACTGCCGACCTCGGCGTTGCGAACGCGATTCAGCCTAGTTGACGCACCTGCGGGTTCCGGGCGAAACCGGCGCTGACCTCGACTTTCGCTTGTCAACCTTCGCAGGCATTCTTGGCCGGTTTTCGGCCTTGGAGCAACCCCACAGCAACCCGGCGGCGAAGCCGCGAGCGACCGACCGACGCGGCGATGATTCAGACGAGGTCTCGCATCCGGACATAGAGATCAGGGTTCGCCTCGAGGAATCGAAGGCGCTCGAAGGAGATGCTGGCGTCCTCCCCGACCGGAAGTTGGTCCAAAGGACCGCTCCCGTTCTCCTCGGTCGTCAACGCTGCTATGTCTTCATCGATGAGAACGGCGAGATGCTGGGCGCCATGCTCGACCACGTAGGCGGCGCCGTTCTCGACGTCGGATGCAATCTGCTCGGTTCGCTCGACCCAGGCCGACCTTATTCCCGGCCATGCGTCAGCTGACGCCCAGCCGCCGAAACCCACGCACTCGCCAGAGCCGGGATCGATCAGACGATGAGTCAACTCGCGCAGATCATGCTTCGGCGGGCCAGACCGCGAACGCTGCACGGCCTCGTTCGCGACATCGGCTTCCTTAGGCCATGCCGGATGACGCCTTTCGTAGTTGTGCTCGAGGAGGTATGGCAGCGGGAAGTGCAGCGGTTCACCGTCGGGCCCGACAGGCACCACAGTCGGGTCCAGTTCGTGAAAGAACTTGCACACATCGAGCAGGGTCTCGATGACAAGCTCTTCTCCGACGGATGACTGATACGCCGCATGGCAGCTGGGAGCGGTCTTCGTATCGGCCTGAACTGCGGATGGCAGCTCTCCGTACGGCTTCCAATGAGGGTGAACTCGCGTCACTGTGCGACTCTCAGCTGGAATGCTCGTTAGTCGCCCGATGCCGGGCTCGATGACTTCGACCATGTGGATCTCAGCGTTCCTGACCAGCGTGAGGCCCCGAACGACCTCCCCCTCGGGCGAGTGCTCGCGGTGGGTTTGGTACGCGCCGCCGGCGAACTCGTCGTACACAACCAAGTCGAGGACTCGAACAGCGACTACGGCGAAGGCCGTCTCGATAGCGATAGCTTCCGGATCCTCGATCGTGGCGAGCCAGCAGCGAGCAACCGCTCTATGCAGGCCACGCAGCCACAACGCAGCCTTCGGGCGAAGCGCTGAGGGCACCGGGAAGCTGCATCCGCATGGCGAAACCATGCGTCTAATGGTAGAGCTGCTCCCTTGCCCTTGAGACAGGCGTAGGGCAACCTCGCACGGCACCGCGTGGCTCGACTCTCGTCGCGCGACTGATCACGACGTCCCGCGCAGCTGGAAGACTGACGAAATGACTGTCTCGGAGCGCGCAGAACTGCATAAGACGATCTGGCGGATCGCAAACGACCTCCGTGGGAGCGTAGACGGGTGGGACTTCAAAAGCTATGTGCTCGGGATGCTCTTTTATCGCTTCATCTCGGAGAACCTCACGGCCTACCTAAACGAACAGGAGCGCCGCGCCGGTAGTGCTGACTTCGACTACAGCCACCTGAGCGATGCTGATGCGGAGTCGGGCCGCGAGGAAACCGTCCGCGAGAAGGGGTTCTACATCCTCCCGACGGAGCTGTTCGCCAACGTGCGAGCTCGCGCGCGGAACGACGCCGATCTCAACGAGACGTTGGCGCGGATCTTCATCAACATCGAAGGTTCAGCGGTTGGTGCCGACAGCGAGGACGACTTCAAGGGTCTGTTCGATGATCTGGACGTCAACAGCAACAAGCTCGGTCCGACGGTTGCCAAACGAAATGAGAAGCTCGTCAAGCTCCTCGATGCCATCGGCGACCTGCCGCTCGGCAGCTTCGCCGACAACACCATTGACCTGTTCGGCGATGCCTACGAGTACCTGATGCAGATGTACGCATCGACGGCCGGCAAGTCCGGCGGCGAGTTCTACACGCCGCAGGAGGTTTCCGAGCTCCTGGCGCGGATCACGGTCGTGGGTAAGACCGAGGTGAACAAGGTCTACGACCCGGCCTGCGGTTCGGGCTCGCTTCTGCTGAAGTTCGCCAAGGTGCTGGGGCAAGACAATGTTCGGCAGGGGTTCTTCGGTCAGGAGACCAATCTGACGACCTACAACCTGTGCCGGATCAACATGCTGTTGCATGACCTGAATTTCGAGAAGTTCGATATCGCACAAGGCGATACGCTGCTCGATCCGGCGCACTGGGAGGACGAACCGTTCGAGGCAATCGTGTCCAATCCGCCGTACTCGATCAGGTGGGACGGCGACGCCAACCCCCTGCTCATTAACGACCCCCGTTACGCGCCAGCCGGCGTGCTCGCGCCGAAAAGCAAGGCCGATCTGGCCTTCACGATGCACATGCTCAGTTGGCTAGCCGTGGACGGGACCGCGGCCATCGTCGAGTTCCCCGGCGTGCTTTACCGCGGTGGAGCAGAGCGCAAGATCCGCAAGTACCTCGTCGACAACAACTATGTCGACACCGTCATCCAACTCCCACCGGATCTGTTCTTCGGGACGACCATCGCGACGTGCATCATCGTGCTCAAGAAATCCAAGGCCGACAACGCCATCCTCTTCATCGATGCCTCGGCCGAGTTCGTCCGCCAAGGAAACAAGAACCGCCTTAGTGAGGTGAACCAGAACACGATCCTCGACGTCTTCAGCACACGTGCTGACGTCGACCACGTCGCGAAACTTATCGCCTCCGATGTCATCGCTGAGAACGACTACAACATCGCCGTGACCTCATACGTGGAGGCCGAGGACACGCGAGAAGTCGTCGACATCAAGGAGTTGAACTCCGAGATCGCCCGCATCGTCGCCCGCCAGTCGGAGCTCCGGACAGAGATTGACGCCATCGTCGCCGACTTGGAGGAACCGTCGTGAATCGCATCGACGACCTGATCGCCGAGGTCTGCCCGAACGGTGTGGAGTACAAGGCGATGGGAGATGTCGGTTCATTCACGCGCGGCCGACGCTTCACCAAGGACGACGTAGTAGCCGATGGGATCGGCAGTATGCACTACGGTGAGATTTACACGCGCTATGGAGTTTCGGCGAGGACTGCGCTGACTCACGTCCGGTCCGACCTGGCGCCGTCGCTCCGCTTTGCACGAACAGGCGATGTCATCATCGCTGCGGTCGGCGAGACGGTAGAAGAGGTGTGCAAGGCCGTCGCCTGGCTGGGCCAGGATGAGATTGCGATCCACGACGACTGCTTCGCGTATAGGCACTCTATGAACCCGACGTTCGTCGCGTACTACATGCGGACGAAGGCCTTCAACGCTGAAAAGGCAAAGTACGTCGCGCGTGCCAAGATGAAGCGGATCTCCGCCGAGTCATTGGCGAAGCTATCGATTCCGGTGCCGCCGCCTGAGGTCCAGGCGCGGATCGTCGCGATCCTCACGAGGATGGAGGAGCTGGAGGCGGAGCTGGAGGCGGAGCTGCAGGCACGCCGCCACCAGTACGAGTACTACCGGGGAGCGCTTCTCGCGCCCACAAGAAGCGGAGCAGCAAATTGGACCACTCTCAACGATGCATTCGTGATGCGCGCCGGACAGCATGTCCGGGCCCGTGACATCGGCCACAAGCATGATCAAACGCACCCCTATCCGTGCTACGGGGGCAACGGCATTCGTGGCTTCGTGCGATCGAATAGTCACGATGGCGCCCATTTGCTCATCGGACGCCAAGGGGCGCTCTGCGGGAACGTACGCAGGGCACGAGGCAAGTTCTACGCAACAGAACACGCCGTCGTGGTGACTCCAAGAGCAGACGTCGACGTCGACTGGGCGTTCCACGTGCTCACGTTTATGAACCTGAACCAGTACGCGACGAAGTCGGCCCAGCCGGGGCTCGCTGTCGGCAGGCTCGGGAGAGTGCCGATTGCCATCCCGCCAATAAGTGAGCAGCGACGAATAGGATCTCTGCTCGACAAGTTCGATGCCCTCGTCAGCGACCTATCTGTCGGGCTTCCGGCGGAGTTGTCGGCCAGGCGCCAGCAGTACGAGCACTACCGGGACCGGTTGCTGACGTTCGACGAAGCAGTCTGATGACGCAGTCCCCGGACGCACCGCCACGGTACGAGCCCATCGCGGTCGGCGATGAGAGCACCGTTGTGGCGGAGTTTGTTACGGATGCTGTGCGGCAGACCGCCTATCAGAGCGAGGCAGAGCTCGAAGCCGAGCTCGTTGCTCTACTGCAGAGCCAGGCCTACGAGTATCTGCCTGTCACGAGTGAAGCCGCGCTGATCTCCAATCTGCGCTCGCGGCTCGCGCACTTGAACAAGATCGCGTTCTCAGATGCGGAGTGGGAGCGCTTCTTCAACGGGAGGATCGCCGGCGCCAATGAAGGGATTGTCGAGAAGACGGCACGCATCCAAGAGGACCATGTCCAGCTGCTCCAGCGCGACGACGGAAGCGTCAAGAACGTCTATCTGATCGACAAGCAGAACATCCACAACAACAGCCTCCAGGTCATCAACCAGTACGAGGCGGCGGGCTCCCGGTCCAACCGATACGACGTCACCGTGCTCGTCAACGGGTTGCCCATGGTTCACATCGAGTTGAAGCGACGCGGTGTCGACATCCGTGAGGCGTTCAACCAGATTACCCGTTACCAGCGCGACGGATTCTGGGCGGGGTCGGGCCTCTTCGAGTACGTCCAACTGTTCGTGATCAGCAACGGGACGCTCACGAAGTACTACTCGAACACCACACGCGAATCACATCTGACCGAAGCCGCTCGGGGCCAGCGGTCAAGGCGGAAGACGTCGAACAGCTTCGAGTTCACGAGCTGGTGGGCGGACGCGCGCAACAAACCGATCACAGATCTCACGTCGTTCACGCGGACCTTCTTCGCCAAACACACCTTGCTCAACATCCTCACGAGGTACTGCGTGTTCGACGTGGACCGCAAGCTCCTCGTCATGCGTCCGTACCAGATCGTCGCAACTGAGAGGATCCTGCAACGCATCAACGTTGCGACGAACTACAAGAAGCTCGGCACAAACGAGTCCGGTGGGTACGTATGGCACACGACCGGATCCGGCAAGACACTCACGAGCTTCAAGGCTGCACAGCTCGCCAGTCGCCTCCCGAGTGTGAACAAGGTCATCTTCGTCGTCGACCGACAAGATCTCGATTACCAAACGATGCGGGAATACGAGCGCTTCGAGAAGGGGGCCGCCAACTCGAACGCATCGACGAAAGTCCTGAAGCAGCAGCTTGAGGACCCTGGAGCACAGATCATCATCACGACCATCCAGAAGCTCTCGACATTCATAAGAGGCAACCCAGCGCACCCGGTCTACGGGAGCCACGTCGTGCTCATCTTCGACGAGTGCCATCGCAGTCAGTTCGGCGACATGCACCAAGCAGTCACGAAGGCGTTCAAGCGATACCACCTGTTCGGCTTCACCGGAACGCCGATCTTTGCCGTAAATGCCCGTTCGGGAGGGAAGGCCCATCTGCGGACGACCGAGCAGGCCTTCGGCGAGAAGCTCCACGCTTACACCATCGTGGATGCGATCAGTGACAAGAACGTCTTGCCGTTCCGGATCGACTACATCAACACAATCAAGGCGGCTGAGGACGTTACCGACAAGCAGGTCTCAGCGATCGACGTCGAGAAGGCACTACTTGCACCGGCACGCATCGCGATGGTCGTCGACTACGTATTGGAGCACTTCGACCAGAAGACCAAGCGGAGCTCCACCTACCGCCTCGGGGAGAAGCGTTTGTCCGGCTTCAACTCGATCCTCGCAACGGCGTCGATCGAGGCCGCGAAGCGCTACTACGCAGCGTTCGCCCGCCGGCAAGAGGAGCGTGCGGCGAGCGACCCGACATACAAGCGGCTGAGGATCGCGCTGATCTACAGCTACTCGCCGAATGAGGACGAGAACGACGATCTTCTACCCGAGGAGGACTTCGAGACGGACGGTCTCGATGCGACCTCCCGCGACTTCCTCGAGGCGTCGGTACGGGACTACAACGATGTGTTCGGTACGTCGTTCGATACGTCCGCAGAGAAGTTCCAGAACTACTACAAGGACCTGTCGCTCCGCCTGAAGAGCCGCGAGGTTGACCTCGCCATCGTCGTCAACATGTTCCTCACCGGCTTCGACGCCACCACGCTGAACACCCTGTGGGTCGACAAGAATCTCCGGCAACACGGGCTCATGCAGGCCTACTCGCGGACGAACCGGATCCTCAACTCGGTCAAGACATACGGGAACGTCGTGTGCTTCCGTGACCTCGAGCAAGCGACGAACGATGCGATTGCGCTGTTCGGCAACCAAGAGGCGGGTGGCATCGTCGTCCTCAAGCCGTACACCGACTACTACGCGGAATACGAGCAGGTCGTTGCCGCGTTCGTGGCAGAGTTCCCGGTTGACGCGCTAATCGTCGGCGAAGAAGCGCACAAGCGATTCGTCACCATGTTTGGCAAGATCCTCCGCCTTCGAAACATCCTGACCGCGTTCGACGAGTTCGCAGGTAACGAGCTGCTCAGCGCGCGCGACCATCAGGACTATCAGAGCATCTATCTCAATATCTACGCGGAGTTCACGAGGCTTGCGGCGGCTGAGAAGGAGTCGATCCTCGACGACATCGTCTTTGAGATCGAGCTGGTCAAGCAGGTCGAAGTGGACGTCGACTACATCCTCATGCTTGTCGCGAAGTGGCGGGAAGAACGCGGAAGCGGTTCGGACCGCGAAGTGGCCATCTACGAGGAAATAGAGCGTGCGATCGACTCAAGCCTCAGCCTGCGGAGCAAGAAGGATCTCATCCTCAAGTTTGTCGACTCCGTGTCGGTCACGCCGGACACTGCCGGCGACTGGCGGCGATACATCGAGGCCAGACGCGACGCGGAGCTCGACGCCATCATCGCCGAGGAGCAGCTCGACCCAGAGAAGACCAAAGCGTTTATCGAGGACGCGTTCCGAGACGGTGTTGTCACAGCATCGGGTACCGCTATCACGAAGGTCATGCCACCGGTGTCGCGCTTCGGCGTCGACAGCAATCATGCGGGTCGGAAGCGGGCCGTCCTGGACAGGCTCACGGCCTTCGTGGAGCGCTTCCTCGGTCTGTAGCTCAAGGACTGATCGGTCTCAAGTCCATACCTCGAGCCCGGCCGCCGAGAGTCAGTAGCGATGCTCTAATCGGTTACTTGTTGCGCTTGGCTCAGCCCATACTTCGGGTTCAGCGGCAAGTAAGACCTGGTGGTGAGGTCAGCATCGGATGGCTTCGCTCGAACGGACTCTTGCAGTTTCCATTCTGCTACGCGGCATTGGCGAAGGGTTCTCAGGTATCGACAATGACGCTACTGACGCTCTCCGTCCAAGACAGCGATTAACGGAAGCTGGTGGTTGTCGCCTTTCTTGGAACGACCCCCACCGACCAGCGCTCGAAGCGCGCCGTCAGTTGGCTGAGCTTGCGACTCCGGGCAGCACACGGCCTCACGGCGGAGCGTGCGAGCGGCCGGACTAAGCGAAGATATCGGAATCGACAAAAGATGATCACTCGCCCATTGGGCGCACTCCGAAAGCCAACCCTCGCGCAATGTCCAGGGGGTCTGCATCACCCGCTACCTCCGATCGACGGACGGGCGCAGCCTAGACGGGCGCAGTGACACATCTAGGACGCGGCACCCCTCTTGTCGCCGGTCGCGGGTGTTGTCAGTTCGGTGTCGGATGGTGCCCTTTCCGCTTCTGCAGCGGCCAGGCCCGCAAGAACGTCGTCGATGGACTTGACGACTACGGCCTCGCGGTCGGCGACGCCACGCTCGCTCCAGCCATTCGTGCGAGGACAGGCGCGGAGGCGGTCGATCTCCACCAGCTCGCTACCAGCGCGCCGTTCACTTGCCAAGAACGAAGCCGAGTAGCGGCGGGGAGCAATTCCAACATACTGGCGAAACGGGACCATGCCGTTCACAAGTCCGCGTGTTCCGCCGACAGGCTCCGTCTCGATGAGGTCCCGGTACAGGCGCCCAACGAGGGACTTGGGATAAGGCTCGATGTAGTGGACCTCGACGATCCCCGCACCGATGATCATCTTCGCGCACTCGTGGCAAGGGAACGTCGACGTGAAGAGTGTCGCTCCGTCCGTCACGACCCCCGCACGGGCCGCGTTGACGATGACGGCCTGCTCGGCGTGCAGACAACGGGTGAACTCGATGAGCGCAGACGCCCTGGCGCCGGCCAGCACGGAAGCCCCGCCGTCATCGGCTTTCGTCGCCCGCTCGAGCAGCTCGACTCCCGTCAGCCCGGCGTATTCTTCGATCAACCATCCGTGGCTCGCGAGTCGCTCGAGCACTTCCTGCACCACGCGCCGGGTGTACAGCGGGTTGGGATCCGTCCCGATGTTGAAGTCGCGGTAGTCGGGGTTGTCCCCGCTCCAGTACTGCCCCCCGCCGGGCTTCGGGACCTCGTTGGTCCCGACCACGACGGGTGTTCCCAGCACCGGGACAAGCGCTGCGCCGACCTGGCGACCGGCCGCAGCCGATCGGAGGCTCGCATCGAAGGCGAGTCGCATGGCCTCTTCCTCAGGTCGCGGCGTGATGAAGGGTGCGCCGAACACGGCGTCGACGAAGCGGTCAACCTCGGCCGAAACATCGAGCCCGCGGCCGCATTGCAGGTATACATCGGCCATCGAGTACACGTCGCGAACGTGTTGACCGAACTCCTTCTCGAGGTCTTCCTCGTCGCGAGCAATCAAATCCTCGGCCGCGGCGCGCGGGTTGTCGAACAGCGACAGCGCATCGATCAGGGCATCTCGACGCTCGTCGAGCGAGCTGGACACCGCCACCAACGAGAACGCGTCGCCGAAGACGTGGCGGAGAAGCTCGACCTCAGACGGATGTTTGAGGCTCCGCAGGATGTACACCGTCGTCTTCTGAGAAGCATGCCGACTGGCGGCGACGCGCGCGACGGCGAGCGCAGCGAGAGCGGCACCGTTGCCAACGTCTGCTCGGAGGCGATCGCCCGCATCCATCCGACGGGTGTAGTAATCGCGTGTCCCTCGGGCGGGTAGCGGGCCCCAGGGTTGGTAGGGAAGATCGTCGAGCAGCTCGGACAACCGCACCGCGCTGGCCTCGTAACCGTATCGCCGGAAAGACTCGCCGAACGAACGCTCGATGGCATCAAGGGGTGTTCCGAGCGGTGCGACGAATGCGAGTACCAGCGGGTGGCGGTCCGGTTCGCGTTGGACGAGCTGCTGCAGGGCCTCCCGACCCGCATCAATGTGGCTAGGTGCGCCGACCGCTGATTCCCTCTCGGGTGGATCTTGACTGGTCACTGAACCCTCCACCACAAAGGATAAGACGGCGGTCACTCGAGGGCGGTGCGCGCCTCGTTTCATCGTGTCTGAGGGCGAAGTCGACTCGATGTCAGTGCTGAGGCCTAGTGTCCATCCATGTCTCGGCTTGGGACACGCAGCCCGACAACTCTTGCCCTTCGGGGCATCCGCGCGTACGCACCGCCGACCCTCGGCCTCAACGAGCACCTCTTGGTCGCGTCGCGCGTCGGCGGACTCGTCCTACCCGGCCGAGCCGGGGTGAAGGCCGCCAGAGAGCTACGCGCGTACGGCTTCGACGGTCCCCTCCTGGTCGACCCAGCGCTGTATGCCGACGTGACGAAGCGACATGACTCCGAGGTCGCTTCGCTCGACCTCGACACCGAACCCGACTGGTTGGACCTCCAGCTTCAGCTCGGAGTCGACATGGCGCTCTCGCCGACTCCGTTCATCGCGAACAACGATCGTGACGCGCTGCATCAGGCGATTCGCGGAGGCACGGAGTTCTGCGAGCGAGCCGCGGACGCCGGACTGCCTGGCTTGATCGTGTTGCCGGTTGCGACGAACTTCTTGACGCGTGACATCGTCAACTTCGTCGAAGCAATCGCACCACAGCGGCGACCTGTGGCCTTGGTACTTGCCGACCGGACCGATCCCTACCGCTTCCGCGCCGCGATCCCGAACCTGCTCGCCCTGATTCGCGGCACCAAGGACGTTGTTCTCCTGCGTAGCGATCACAGTGCCATCGGGTTCAGAGCGTTCGGCGCTTCGCTCGCTGCGATCGGGTTGACCTCGGCTACACGGCATCTCGTACCGCCCGGCAGCGAGGGCGGCGGATCCCGTGGAGATCGCTCACCGTCGCTATTCGTAGACTCGATCGCCGCATACGTCAGAGGCTCGAAGCTCGAGCGTCTCGAAGACGACGGTGGTGCTCTCGACTGCACCTGTTCCGTTTGCGAGGGCGGGAGCCTGAAGCGGTTCGGCGACCCACGCTTGAAGGACGAAGCCCGACGCCACTCCGTCGAGGCGTGGTCATCGCTCGCCGCGCGCGTCTTAGACGCGCCGGAGTCTCGCCGCGCAGAAGCCTGGCGCCACTACTGCCGACGGGCGCAGTGGACACGCGAGCACCTCGCTGAGCGAACGGGTGTCGACATCGGCCAGCGCAACCCCCTACAAGGCTGGTCCCAAGGCGAAACCTAGACGGCCCGCCTCGAGCGCAGGAGCTCGGCGCTCCAGCGGCGGTAAAGCAGCTCAAGGACGCGCCATCTCCGGACGCTGACGCGCACGAAGCGTCGTGAACATGATCCGATGATCGTTCCGTCCGGGAGCACAACGCCGACGCCGAGTCTCGACGCCAAACGGCCAACTGCGTCAAGGTCGCGCGGCGAAACTTCGAGCAGGAGCGCGCGTGGCGCGTCAGGCGCAAAGAGGCTGACACGCTCAAGTCCGCGCCGCCAATTGCGATCGCGGACATAGACGGCGTCCAAGTGAATGGCCGGTCGAAGTGTCCGGGTGACAGTTGTCTGATCGATGGCAACGACGCCACTAGGCGCTGTATCGAGGACGGCGGCCAACACTGGGTCAATGTCGGCCCACGAGACGGCCAGACCGAGCGGTAGCGAGCCGAGTATCGATAAGAGGTCCCGTTCGGTGACGGCCCCGAGACCGAACCTCGCTCTCCGTGCGATCTCGGAATCGTTTGGGCGAATCACGAAAGTGGCGGTCTGACCGTCGAGCCGAGTAGTGAATTCGTCGCCTGTAAAGCCGAAGGCACGACCGACGTTCGTGCTCATCGCGAAGCGGCCCTATAGAGGTCTCCGAGATCGGCACCGAGGGCGTTCGCAAGGCGTCCGACCATGAAGAACCCGGGGTCAGCGACGACACCGCGTTCGATCTTGCGAATCGCGTCGATCGAGACTCCTGCACGCTGGCCGAGCGCTTCAGCTGTCAGTCCGAGGACATCGCTGCGGCGGGTGCGGAGTTCCCGTGCGAGCTTCTGCGCGCGCCGCCGTGCCGCGGGCGTCGTGATCTTCCTTCCTGCACGCATAAGAAAATATTACCAGGAAAACAATATGCAAAATGAGATGGATAACCGCGCGGCCGATGATTGAGTCGCGTGCCCGCCGGTCCGGACTGCACGTAGCTTGCACGAGCGACTTTCGCGCACCGCACTCAATGTCTGGGTATCGGTACGTGTCCTCGGAAGACCACGCTCATCCTCACCTCCGGCCGGTCCCGTTTCCTTGGATTCGACGGCGGACGCGGGCGGTCTACTTCGACCGAGCGGGGGTTTCCGCCGGCGTAAGCGAATGGACAGCTGACAGCTCAGGCAGCTCGTTCGTTCCTTCTGCAGACTCGATAGAAGGACACACGGACACCGGCAGGCCAAAGGCGGTGTCAGGGTTTGACGCCGTTGGGTCGGGAGCATCGGTCGACCTGGGGTTGTCCGTGTGTCCGTGTCGCGGCGCGGGCTCCTCGATGTAGCGAGCCCAAACCGGCTCAAGATCCGATCGCCGATAACCGCGTTGACGCCCTTCGCGTGGTCCCACTCGCCGTGGTTCGACGGCGTATGGCTTGAGCAGACGCGCAACCCTCGACGCGGGGCCGCCGTATCGGCTGGCCTCCACGTCCCGCCCCCACCACGCGGGCCAAGGTCCGTCCTCTCGCTCGACGAGCCGTTGGAGGATCTCGGCGCTCGTCATCTCAACGGGACCACCCGCTTCTTTGAAGGCCGCCCTCAAGTGGCGAAGCAGGAGAGTGCCGACTGAGTCGCTATCCGCTTCGACGCCGTGAAGTTCGACGGCGGCCGCTCGGGCACGAGCAGGCCACCCCTCCCCCGCGATGTCCGCGATCGCGAGGAGCGGCTCCCAGCCATCTTGCGCTCGATCGTCGAGCTCGTCGGGCAGCTCTGGTTGTGCGACCTGCAGGGTCCCGATGAGGTCTTCGTCGTCCGCGTGCCCGGCGATCTCTTCGCGCAAGGCTTCGCCTTGAGGTCGGGTGAGTCGCAGCCTGAAACGCTCGACCACTTCGCCGCGATGCTTGCGCTGCAGGCGGATCGGGATCGAGCGGTCCGCGATGGTGTCCGGGAGCTGGCCAATACCGGCGATCACCTTCGGTCCGTACGCGTCGTACGGACGGGTCGTGACGGTTCGGCCCTGAATCTCGCATCGCAACGTCACGGATCCGCGCCGATATCCAGCGTTGATCAGCGCTCGCAGATCTTCATGTTCCTTCTTCGCGTTGAAAACCGCATCGCCTTCGTCCAGCAGCAAGGTCGAGCGTTGCTCGGCGACCGCTCGGAACAGCGCGGCCTCGCTGACGTTCGCGACGCGAAGGGGCCGCGGCACGAGGAGCTCGAGAACTTCCAAGAGGCGCGTCTTGCCCGAGCGACGCTCGGCTGACGTGACTGCGATGTACGGGGTCGCCTCGGACGCCTCGACGACGTGCGTATGTGCGACCCATAGCGCGAGGGCTGCCGACTGCGCGCTCGTTAGTACGACGAAGCGTCGTATGAACGTTTCGACGGCCGACAACTGCTCCGGCAGATGAGACGGAGTCGGGTGATCGATCGGTTCGTCCGCGAGAAGTAGGTCCCGCTCCGCTTGGTCAAGGGTGGTCATCGATCCTCCAGAAGTCGTGCTGCATCAGTCGTTGCGCGCAGGTACGCGGCGCGGCGTTTCGCGAGCCGGACGAGACGATCCACGTATCCGTCGATCGCGCCGATGACGCCGCCAGCGCCGTCGACGACGCTCGGTAAGACGTAGCGGACCTCTTCGAAGGCGCGGCGCTCTCGCAACCGATCACGGACCAGCAGTGGCGCAGCGACGCCGAAGTCTGCGATCACTGACTGAGTCGCCCGAAGAACCGTCCGGCAATCGCGGCAACCGAAGAGTGCTTCGTCCAGCTTCGCGACGACGTTGAGCGCGTGGCGCGCGGCCGCGTCCTCCGCGACGTTCAGTCGGAAAGACGCGGCGAAGGCGACGCCGAGGATGTCCATCTCGAGTTCGCGATCGACGAGGCGGTCCGTGAGATCGCTAGCCATCAAGACCTTGCACTCGCTTGCTCGTCTGCCCACCGCTCGACCTCGCTTCGGCGGTAGCGAAGGTGACGGCCGAGCTTCACGGCCTTCGGCCCGGTCCCCTTGTAACGCCAGGTGTAGATCGTCTGGAGCGGAAGCCGGTAATGGTCGGCAACCTCCGCGGCCGTCATGTATTCCGCTTCTCGTGCGCTGTTCTGAACTGCCAATCTGGCCTCCTACCTCGGGATTCGGGAAAAAAATCGGAACCGATGCGGGCGGAAGAAAATCGCGCTCGGCCCGGGTCATGGGCCTTCCGACCGCCAGACTTTTGGACTGGCCTACCTCCTCTCGTCGGGTCTGAATTCCTCGACCTAGATTGACAACCGTCTGGAAGCGATGCAATATGTTCACGAACTCAGACTTTCGGCCGTAAGAGGGGACCATCGGTGGCGAGACGCGAAGTACCGATCGAGAGTCAGATGACGATCGGCTCTGGGGGCTGGGTCCGGTACCAATCGCGGCAGCTAGAGCGCGGCGTCGCCTTCGTCCGGTTCGGCGATCACGGAGGCCGCCTCGTGCTCCGTGAGCTCTTCGTGGCGGGGCCAGATGGCGGAATCGACCCTGAAGCCGTCCGACGCCTCCCTCTCGGCCGTATCGAGGCGTGGGCCAACGACGTCGGGCACGCCGCGATGATTCGATCGCGCCTCGATACGCCGGCGCCCGACCTCCGGCGCGCCATCGGGTACTTCGCAAGCAGCTCGACGCCGGTTCGTCCGGGCAACGAGCACTGGGTCGCTCGGATGTTCGAAGCGCAAGTGCCGGACTCCGAGGAACCTCAGGCGCCCATGCGCGAGCTCACGCGTCCGCTTGGTAGCGCGATCGTTGTGAGCCCGGACCTGCCGTCCGGTGAGGTCGACGTTCCGCCCCGTCGTCCGTACTCAGACGAGTTCTATCGCCAGGTGGCGTCCGTCTACTCGGCCCTCGCCGCGCAAATCCGTGCGCCTGCCGCCGTGATGGCCGACGCGAACCACGTTCCGCTCTCGACGGTCCACCGTTGGGTTAAGGAGACGCGCAAGCGCGGCTTCCTCGCGCCGGGACAGCGCGGCCGCGCGGGATAGGGGTCAGAGATGGCACACGTACAGCGACGGAAGCGTGCCGGACGGCGCGACGACTGGCTCGCGAGCTACGTCGGGACGGACAACAAGCGGCACTCAAAGGTGTTCCAGAAGAAGATCGACGCCGAGCGTTTCGTCGTCGAGATGGAGTCGCGGAAGCTGCGCGGCATCTGGACGAACCCTGAGCACGGCAAGGAACTGTTCGGGAAGTGGCTCGACGAGTGGTGGGAAACCACCACCAACCTCCGCCCAAGCTCACGCGCTCGCGACGAGTCATACATGGAGAAGCACGTCCGCCCGCGGTTCGGCGACGTTCCGCTCGCGAAGATCTCGCAAGTGGACGTCCGTGCATGGGTCGCGGGCCTAAGCAAGAAGAGAAGGCCGGCGACGGTCCATCTGATCTATCAGATCCTCGCTCGCGCGCTGGACGCAGCCGTGGACGGTGGAATGATTCCGCTCTCGCCGTGCCGCAACATCTCCCTGCCGAAGATCGAGCAAGGCGAACCGCGTTTTCTGACGCCGGAGCAGGTGAATCTGATCGTGCGTTCGGCGCATCACTACTACGGAACGCTGATTCTCACCGCCGCGTACCTCGGCCCCCGGTGGGGTGAACTGGCAGGACTGCGGCCGAAGAACGTCGACATCCTCCACCGGAAGCTGCACATCGTCGAGCAGGCAACGGAGCTGAGGGGCATGGTGACTCTCGGATCGCCGCTGAAGACGCCTGCGTCGCGCCGGATCATCACGATCCCGAAGTTCCTCGTGCCGCTCCTCGAGGAGCAGATCGGGCGGAACAACGAGCTCGTCTTTCCATCACGCGATGGATTGCCGATGCGACGGACGAACTTCCGGCGCCGGACGTGGGCAGCGGCTCTCGAGAAGGCCGAGCTCGATGCGACCATCCGGTTCCACGACCTGCGTCACACGTCCGTGGCGTTCGCGATCGCGCGGGGCGCACACCCGAAGGCAATCCAAGAACGGATGGGTCACAGCTCGATCAACACCACCCTGAATGTCTACGGCGGCCTCTTCCCACGCTTGGAGGAAGCGATCGCCGAGGGCCTAGACGACCTCTATGCTTCGTCACAGCCGGGATGAAAGTTGGCGATTCGGTTCGCAAGACCATCGAGGACTGGGAACTCGGAGACACCGAGTCTGCGATGCTGCACGCCTGCAACGCCGTCGATGGAACCGCGGCGAAGACGTATCCGAACGAAAAAAGCAACAAGCGGCGGTTCACCAGGGTCATCCGAGAGAACTATGCAATCTTCGGACCCATGGCAGCGCCGGGAATCAACCTTGCGGACACACGCTTTCCGGTTCGGCTTCAGAATGCGACAACCGCGGATGGCAAGCCAGACATCGCCGATGTCATCTACGGAATCCATCGATGCACGCACGGGCATGGGGACGAATTGCCCGAGGGCTTCGATTTACTGCCCGATGTGGCGGGCCCACCTGGGCACACGCACATCGGAGTGCAACAAGGGCAGGTACGTCTCAGTGACCGAACGATCTTTGCGCTCTTGGCAATCGCGGTGGGAGCGCCGGAGAACCTCGATCAGTCAGTACCTAGTGAGATGTATCTCAGCTTCGACACTCTCAAGCTCCCAATCAACGAGTGGTGGGGCCGTCGCGACGATCTTCAGGCAGTCGTCTGCTCAGTCGAGATGCCCCACGTCACGCTCGACTTCGGCGATTGGATGGACAACCTCTGAACCCGTCAGACGACTAACCATCGAAATTGACGCTGGACGCTCACGGCTTGAAGCAGTAGCGCCAACACGAAAGGCACAGCCGCCGCGGCTCGGTGCTCCGACTGGTCACCAGGTCTTTCGTTCCTTGAAGACCGCTCGATTCTTGTCGAGAACCTCCTGCCAATCCTCTCGCCGATGCCGAACTCCGAACTCAACTATCAGGAGCTCGATGAAGTCTTCGACGCTCACTCGGCCGGTCGGCAGATGCTTCTTCTTCAGCGCGCCATGGTGTACCCAGTCGGCCTCGGCGCTGACGTGCAGATGCGGCTCCGGTGCCCGTGGCGCCGGATGGTAGTGGTACGAGAGCTGTTCGGTTGGGGCTTCCTTCGGTCCACCGAAGAATGACCACATGTAGCTGATCGTGTGAGTTCGCCACGGACCACTGCCATCGTCTTCACGAACGGGCTGGATCCCGACGTCGATTGAAATCCACTTATGCCGTCCCACTGAAGCGAGGCCCGGGTCGCCGAATGTAATGGCGACCGGCGAGTCGGCAGACGCTGGCGCCCTCTTGATCTGGAGAAGAACGCCATCCGATACACAGTCAACGGCCCGCTGAAGGTCCGCAACGAGAAGGCGGACGGCGGCGCCTGGAGACCTAACCCGACGCGAGGAGGTCTGCGAGGACGATGATTGGGCCTTCGACTGGCGCGAACTCAATCTTGCCCGCCCTGTAGCGTCGGAGGAACTGGTCGCCCGAGATACCGAGCAGGGCCCGAGACCGCCTGTCGATCATCTTGAGAAGCTCGTCCTGGGTGAGCTCGCGCACGGTCGAAGCGTTTCGCTGACCGTTCCCATTCGTGGCGGCGGGTCGTCGCCGCGGAGCCACTCGCCGAGCCATCTCTCCTCCTGTCCTTGACCAAGTCTACGCTTGGCCACGCAACATCCTGCCAGCAGACGTTAACGACCGGCGCCGACAGCAGGAACTGATGGTTCGCGGGGCTCACTTGCATATCCTCGTATGTGAGATAGAATCTGTCAACCCAGTGATGAATTCTATCTCCAGGAGCCACATGTGACAGACGCCAAAGGAACGCAAGACGGCACGGGCCGGGGCCTGATCAGGTTCCTCGAGTACGCCGCGAACCGCGGCTACATGAATAAGAACACTTCAGCCGCACACCGGTCCGCGGTTACCAAGGTGCTGGAGATCGACGGTGAGAGGTGGGAAGCGATCGACTTGCGCGAGCTCGATGTCGACCAGCAGATCGCGCGGTTCACGAACCTACGGAAGATGGATTATTCGTCCCAGTCGATAAAGACATACGAATCGAGGTTCCGAAACGCTCTGACCGAGTATTTCCGGTTTCTCGACGACCCCGGTTCGTACAGGTCCGGCGGTGGTCGAGAGACAAGTGCGAAGGCATCGAAGAAGCCTTCGCCCAAACGCCCAGCCGAGACCGCACCGGACCGCGAGCAACGGCCCGACACACCGGTCGCTCCCCCTTCGCGCGACTTGCTCGTTACTTATCCGTTCCCTGTGCGGGAGACGTTGATGGCCTACCTGCAGCTTCCGAAGGATCTGAGCGAGCGAGAGGCACAACGCGTCGCGAAGTTCGTCCAAAGCCTCGCGATGGAGACAAGCGCTAGCGATACCGTCGCTAGCGGCGACTGATGAGGTCGCCGAGCCGATCATCGCGCGGCGAGTCGAGGCTCCATGCCGATCGCGTTCGCAAATCCCAGATGGAATGCGTAGATCGAATGCCACGCCCAAGCCGCGCAACCAGCACCGAGGCAGAGAGCCGGAAACCAAAGAACGCGCCCCGGCGCGCGCTCGAATAGCCGATTTGGTTTGAACTTGCCCGCTATCGCGGCCTCAAGCTTCGCCTGCTGATCTAGTTCGTCATCGCGCTCTGGTTTGAAGTGAACGATTAGGTTCCTGAGTCTGAACACGTTGCTGGCTGATTGATACGGCTCGCTGCCTCGATCCAATTCGCGGCGACCTAATGCAGTGACGGCAACTTGATGCTTGGCAAGTGTGTTGGCCTTTGACTCCTCAAGCGCCTCCCACAACTGCGCCAGAATGGAGACTTGGGCAGCCGTCGCCGACGAGACGACGGTCTGGTTGCCCGCGACCGCCTGCAGGTAGAACTCGTTGATTGATGCCTCCAGCGCGGCCGCCGACATGACAACGGCCGACGCAGCTTGCCTCATCGAGATCTCATAGTGCGACTGCGGCCAGTCGAGTTCGAATTCCTCACGCTCGACGCGATCGCAGTCGGCGGCGCAATCTCTCGCGGCCTGAAGAAGCAGTTGAGACAAGAACAGGGTCGCGTGGCCTTCAACGTGGGCAGTCATGGCTTCAGTCTTGGATGGAAGGTGCATACCGCGCCAGGGTCCCTGACCATTAGCCCAGCTCATGACCAGCATGACGAAACCTCGCTTGCCGATATCGGGCGAGATTCGTTGCTCCGGCGCGAGGTCAGAGCAACCCCAGAGCAACCCCGCGGCATCGGCCCCCAAGAACGAAAGAAGCCACACGCCGTGTGACGTGCAGCTTCTGACGTGGAGGCGAGCGGATTCGAACCGCCGACCTCTGCGTTGCGAACGCAGCGCTCTACCAACTGAGCTACGCCCCCGGTAAGACGCACCAATCTAGCAGCGGTAGCGGCCCTCAGCCCGTTTAGGGCAAGCTCAACACGGCTACCAAAGGAGGCGTCGTGCGTCGCGTCCTACCGGCTTGGCCCGTCCTCGAACAGCTGCGTCGCCGCGACCTCAAAGCCCTTGGTCGGACAGCGTTCTCCGAGCGAACCGAACAGCTCGGCCCCCGTACGGCGAAGGCGGACGAGGTCGTCCGATCGGTCTGCCCGTACTGCTCCGTCGGATGCGGGCAGCTCGTCTATCTCAAGGATGGACGGATCACCGACATCGAAGGCGATCCGGACTCCCCCATCTCCGGCGGGTGCCTCTGCCCGAAGGGCGCCGCCACCTTCCAGCTCGTCACGGGTTCGCACCGGACGAAGCAGGTGCTCTACCGGAAGCCCTACGGAACGAAGTGGGAGACGCTGCCGCTGGCGACCGCGATGGAGATGGTCGCGCAACGCGTGAAGCAAACGCGCGACGAGACGTGGGAAGAAACGGATCCGAAGGGCAACGTCGTCAACCGCACCCTCGGCATCGCGCACCTCGGGGGCGCGACGCTCGACAACGAAGAGAACTACCTCATCAAGAAGCTGTTCACGGCGCTCGGGGTCGTCCAAGTGGAGAACCAAGCACGTATATGACACAGCTCCACGGTCCCCGGTCTGGGGATCTCGTTCGGAAGGGGCGGAGCGACGACGTTCCAGCAGGACCTTCGGAACGCTGATTGCATCGTCATCGAGGGATCGAACATGGCGGAGTGCCATCCGGTCGGCTTCCGCTTCGTGATGGAAGCGAAGCGCCGCGGCGCGACGATCATCCATGTCGACCCGCGATTCACACGCACGAGTGCGGTCGCCGACATCCACGTACCGATCCGTCCCGGAACCGACATCGCGTTCCTCGGTGGACTCGTCAACTACATCATCACGAACGAGCGGTACTTCACCGAGTACGTCAAGGCGTACACGAACGCAACGGCGCTCGTGAACGAGAACTTCAAGGACACCGAAGATCTCGACGGCTTGTTCAGCGGCTGGAACAGCGAGAAGGGACAGTACGAGATCTCGTCGTGGCAGTACGACGGTGCCGAGGTCGGCCCCGCCGCCGGCAAGCGCGAGATGTTCAGCGGCGAACCGATGTCCGAACGCGGAACGCAGTCCGGCGCCATACATCACGACGAGACGATGCAGGACCCGCGCTGCGTCTTCCAGATCGTGAAGCGTCACTATTCCCGTTACACACCGGAGATGGTCGAGGACATCTGCGGCATCCCGCAGGACAAGTTCCTCCAGGTCGCGGAAGCGCTCTGCAGCAACTCCAGCCGCGAACGCACGAGCGCGTTCTGCTACGCCGTCGGCTGGACGCAGCACTCGATCGGTGTCCAGTACATCCGCACGGCGTGCATCGTCCAACTGCTGCTCGGGAACATCGGACGACCCGGCGGCGGGATCATGGCCCTGCGCGGTCACGCGTCGATCCAGGGCTCGACGGACATCCCGACGCTCTACAACCTCCTCCCGGGATACCTGCCGATGCCCCACGCGAAATACGACACCGACCTTCCGACGTATCTGGAAGCGAACGGGTCGACGTCCGGCTGGTGGTCCGAGATGCCGAAGTACATGGTGTCGCTCCTCAAGGCGTACTGGGGGGACGACGCGACGGAGCACAACGAGTACGGCTACCACTACCTGCCGCGACTCTCCGGCGACCACTCGCACCAAGTGACGGTTGCCGCGATGGCCGACGGCGTCGTCAAGGGCTACTTCGTCATGGGCGAGAACCCAGCCGTCGGCTCGATGCACGGACAGCTGCAGCGCAAGGGCCTCCGCGAGCTCGATTGGCTCGTCGTGCGCGACTTCGCACCGACGGAGACCGCGGAGTTCTGGAAGACGGCGCCGGAGATCGAACGCGGTGAGGTTCGTCCCGAAGACATCGGCACCGAGGTGTTCTTCTTCCCCGCCGCGACACACACGGAGAAGGACGGATCGTTCACGAACACGCAGCGCCTCCTGCAGTGGCACCACAAGGCGATCGAACCGCCGGGCGATTGCCGGAGCGAGCTCGGGTTCACCTATCACCTCGGACGCCGCCTCCGCGAGCTCTACGCGGATTCAGCCGAGCAACGCGATCTCGGCATCCAGCGCCTGACGTGGGACTACCCGACGAAAGGTCCGCACGAAGAACCGGACGCCGAAGCCGTCCTGAAGGAGATCAACGGCTACACCGTGCAGGACGGCAAGGCGATGTCCGGGTTCAAGGATCTGAAGGACGACGGGTCGACGGCATGCGGCTGCTGGATCTACTCCGGCGCCTACGCCGACGACGCGAACCAAACCGCGCGACGGAAACCCGCAGACGAACAGACGTGGGTCGCACCGGATTGGGGATGGGCGTGGCCGTCGAACCGGCGCCTGATGTACAACCGCGCGTCCGCGGATCCCGACGGCAACCCGTGGTCGGAACGCAAACGCTACGTCTGGTGGGACGCGCAGAAGAAGAAGTGGACCGGTGAAGACGTCCCCGATTTCATCGAGACCCGGCCCCCGGACTACCGGCCCGCCGAAGACGCGACGGGAACGGACACGATCGGCGGCGCCGACCCGTTCATCATGCAAGCCGACGGTCTCGGCTGGCTGTACGCACCGAACGGTCTGCAGGACGGACCGCTGCCGACGCACTACGAGCCCGAGGAGTCGGTCGCGGAGAACGCGCTGTATCTCCAGCAGTGCAATCCGGCGCGCATGGAATGGGACCGCAAGGACAACCCGTTCCACCGCGCCTTCGACGATCCGCGCTTCCCGTACGCCATCACGACTTACCGGCTGACCGAGCACCACACGGCCGGCGGCATGACGCGGTGGCTCTCGTGGCTGTCGGAGTTGCAACCGGAGATGTTCTGCGAGATCTCACCCGAGCTCGCGCGCGAGAAAGGCTTGCGCAACGGCGACTGGGCGACGATCTCGACGGCGCGGACGGTGATCGAGTGCCGCGTCCTCGTGACGGAGCGGATACGACCGATGCGTATCCGCAAGCGCATCGTCCACACGATCGGACTCCCCTATCACTGGGGAACCAAGGGGCTCGTCACCGGCGACTCGACGAACGACCTCATCGGTTTCGTCGCCGACCCGAACTCGTCCATCCAAGAATCGAAAGCGTTCACGGGGAACATCGAACGCGGACGCCGCGGTCGGGGCCGCGGGATGCTCGAACCGATCGACGACAAACTCCGCGATCTTCCCGAAGTGCACAAGCCGCGCGGCAAGCACGGCGTGCGTGCGGCGACGTCCCAAGAGGACGAGGAAACCTGATGGCAACGGGCTTCTTCACCGACACGACCGTCTGCATCGGTTGCAAGGCCTGCGAAGTCGCGTGCAAGGAATGGAACCAGCTGCCGGACGACGGATTCGTCTTCAGCGGCATGTCGTACGACAACACGGTGATGCTCGGCGCTTCGACATGGCGTCACGTCGCGTTCGTCGAACGACGGCGCAACGACGACTTCTCGTGGCTGATGATGTCCGACGTCTGCAAGCACTGCCGGAGCGCCGCGTGCCTCGAGGTCTGCCCGACGGGCGCGATCGTTCGCACGGAGTTCGGGTCCGTCTACGTGCAGCCCGACATCTGCAACGGTTGCGGATATTGCGTCGTCGCTTGCCCGTTCGGCGTGATCGATCGCCGCGAAGACGACGGGCGCGCGTGGAAATGCACACTCTGCTACGACCGTCAGCGCGGTGGGCTCGAGCCGGCGTGCGCGAAGGCTTGCCCGACGGACTCGATCCGGTTCGGAGAGGTCGACGAGTTGCGACGGCTCGCGGAAGCTCGCGTCTCGACGCTGCACGGCGAGGGTGTGTCCGACGCGTATCTCTACGGCGTCGACCAACCCGGCACCGACGGCTTGAACGCGTTCTTCCTGCTCGTGGACGAACCCGAGGTCTACAACCTCCCGCCCGACCCCTCGACGCCGACGAAGGTCGCCGCGAGCTCGTGGTCGCATGTTCTCGCGGCCGGCGCCGCCCTGCTCGGCGCGACGGTTGTCGCCGTCGTCGGAGGACGTCAGCGATGAGTGACGGGCGGTACATCGACCCGCGGATCGGTTCGGTCTCCGGCGAAGCCGGATCCCAGCGCGTGGAACATATCCCGGAGAAGCGTCTCGAAGAGCTCGCCGCGAAAGCGTGGGACCAGGTGCCGTCCGAAGGCGGGCGCGATACCTATTACGAGCGCCCGGTGATCAAGCCGCCGGTCTGGAAGTGGTACATCCCGGCGTACTTCGTCGCGGGCGGTGCCGCCGGGGCCGCGGCGACACTCGGAGCGGTCGCGCAATCGTTCGGCGGAGAAGCGATGCGTCCGCTCGTGAAACGTTGCCGGCTCATCGCGATGGCCGGAACGTCGATCGGCACGGGGTTCCTCGTCGCCGATCTCGGCGTGAGGAGCAAGTTCCTGAACATGCTTCGCGTGTTCCGTCCGACGTCGCCGATGAGCGTCGGGTCGTTCATCCTCGCGCCGACCGCCGGAGCCGCGGCCGCGTCCGTCGTGCTGCCCGGCGCGCTCGGCGACCTCGCGGGTCTGCTGGCCGGCGCTCTCGGCCCGGGGCTCGCGAGCTATACCGCGATCCTCACGTCGAACACGTCGGTCCCGCTGTGGGCTGCGTCCCGCAAAGCGCTTCCCGCGATGTACGTCTCGTCGGCGGCGTCCGCCGCGACGTCGCTACTGCATCTGACGGGTTCATCCGAGCGCGCGGTGACGATCCTCGACGTGGCCGCTTCGATCGGAGAGCTCGCGTCGGGCTATGCGATCGAGCAGGAAGCGTCGAAGGTCGAACGTGTGGGAAGACCGCTCCACGAAGGCACGTCCGCGGACCTGTGGAAGGCTTCGAAGATCGCGACGATCGTCGGACTCGTGCTCGCGCTCTTCGGCGGACGACGCACCAAGAAGGTCGGTGCGTTCGTCGGTCTACTCGGCAGCGTCGCGGCGAAGTTTGCGATCTTCCGCGCCGGTATCGCGTCGGCGCACGATCCGCGCGCGACCTTCGAGCAGCAGCGCGCGAGCGTGAGCTAGGTCGTCGGGCGTGTCGACGTCGATGAGTCCTTCGAGATCGATCCGGCGAACGTCGAGCTGCGCGATCCAGGCGCGGAGGGAACGCTCGCCGTCGGCCACCGCTCGCCGCGCAACCTCGACCGCGCGTGAAGAGAAGAGCGAGACGCTCGGCTGGTCGCGTCCGTCGACGACGGGGACGACGGCGCCGTGGGGGCCGAGCTCGTCCGCGAGCATGGTCAGCAGTTCCGTGCCGACGAAGGGAACGTCGCAGGCGACAAGGAAGGTCGGGGCGGTCCGCGCGCCGCGCACGAAGGCCACGAGCGGTCCGTGGCTCGGGTCGTCCACACACTCGAGCCCGGTGTCGAAGGACGGCCCCACGGCCACGACACGATCGCAGAGCGCTCGGAGCGCATCGGCGGCCCGACGGCCGAGCGACACCCCGTCGAAGTCGATCGCCGCTTTCGGCATGCCCATCCGGGACGACGCCCCGCCCGTCAGCAGCACGCCGTCCACGGGGTCATCCTAGAGGCCGTGCCCCTACTCGACGGCTTCGGCCGCATCGCGACGGACCTCCGGATCTCGGTGACCGACCGCTGCAACCTGCGCTGCACGTATTGCATGCCGGCCGAGGGCATGACGTGGCTGCCGCGAGCCGACGTGCTGACGTTCGAAGAGATCGATCGCCTCGTCCGCATCTTCGTCTCACTCGGCGTCCGGACGGTTCGCCTCACCGGTGGTGAGCCGCTCGCGCGTCGTGACGTTCCGAAGCTGGTGGAGATGATCGCCGCCCACGACATCGACGACATATCGATGACGACCAATGGGACGACGCTCGCGAAGCATGCGCACGCATTGCGCGCGGCCGGCCTCGAGCGCATCAACGTCAGCGTCGACTCGCTCCTCCGCCACCGCTTCGCCGAGATGACGCGCCGCGACGCGCTCGATTCGGTGATCGAAGGACTCACGGCCGCTCGCGACGCCGGACTTTGGCCCATCAAGCTGAACTGCGTCGTCGTCCGGGGGACGAACGACGACGAGGTCGTCGACTTCGCGCGTCTCGCGCGCGACACCGGCTACGAGGTGCGCTTCATCGAGTTCATGCCGCTCGACGCGGACGAGTCGTGGTCGCGCGCCAGCGTCGTGCCGTCGAGCGAGGTGATCGAAGCGATCGATCGAGTGTTCGCGCTCGAGCGGATCGTCCGCGGGACCGAACCTGCCTCGGTGTTCCGGTTCGCGGACGGCGCGCCGGGATCGGTCGGCGTGATCTCGAGCGTCACCGAGCCGTTCTGCGCATCCTGCGACCGCATCCGTATCACCGCCGACGGTCAGTTCCGCACCTGCCTATTCGCACTCGACGAGATCGACCTACGCGCGCCGCTCCGCGACGGAAGAAGCGACGAGGAGATCGCCGCCGCGATCGCCGCGGCCGTCGAACGCAAGTGGGCGGGACACCGGATCGGCGCGCGCAGCTTCGTCCGCCCTTCGCGGAGCATGTCGGCGATCGGCGGATGAGCGAGCGTCCCGGTTCGACCGTCAACGTGCGAACGACCGTGGTTCGCGACGGCGTTGCGAACGACAAGACCGATCGCGTCGCGACCGAAGAGCCGCTCGAGATCCGCATCGCGCGCGGGCCGGACGAAGCTCTCCCGCTCGCGGTCACGATGCGCACGCCCGGTCACGACTTCGAGCTCGCCGTCGGTCTGCTCGTCTCCGAAGGTGTGCTCCGGTCGGCGGACGACGTCCTCGAGGTGCGGTACTGCATCGAGGGCGAGCAGCTCTACAACGTCGTCACGGTGCACGTTCGCTCGAGCGTCGAGCTCGACCGTCACCATCTCGCGCGCAATCTCACGATGACGTCAGCTTGCGGGATCTGCGGCAAGGCGTCGCTCGATGCGATCGAAGCAACGAACGCGCCGAAGATCGATGGTGGTCCGTCCGTCGGCAGCGATGTGATCGCGGCGCTCCCCGACCGCTTGCGCGAAGCGCAACGCATCTTCGACCGCACGGGCGGGTTGCATGCAGCCGGGGTGGCGGACGCCACCGGCGAGCTGTTGCACGTCCGCGAGGACGTGGGACGGCACAACGCCGTCGACAAGATCGTCGGTGCGCTTTACATGGAGCACGCTCTGCCTGCGAGCGAACGCGTGCTCGTGGTGAGCGGGCGCGCGTCCTTCGAGATCATGCAGAAGGCGGCGTCGGCCGGGATCCCGATCGTCGTCGCCGTCGGGGCTCCGTCCTCACTCGCCGTCGACGTCGCGAAGTCGTTCAACATGACGCTCGCCGGATTCGTCCGAGAAGGCGGCTTCAACATCTACGCGGGCAAGGAACGGATCGCATGAGCTGGCTCGACGACATCACCCAAGAGATCGCGGAAGCGTCCGGTATCGACGTCGGCACGCTTCGCCTGACGCCGGACGAGATCCGGGAGCTGCTCGACATCGCGCGGATCGCGTCACATACGAGCGGTGACCGCATCAACGCGCCGCTGTTGTGTCACGTGCTCGGCGTCGCGCGCGCGAACGGCGCGTCGCTCGACGATCTCGCCGCCATCGTGCGATCGCGCGAGTCATGAAGCGCGTCATCACGAACGAAGAGCTCGAGCGGCCGCTCCTCCCCTACGACGACGCCGTGCGGCTCGTGACGGCCTCGTTCCGTCCGCTTCCGCCCATTCGACTCCCGCTCGACGAAGCACTCGGGCTCGTCTGCGCTGAAGACATCCGTTCGACCATCGACGTTCCGGGCTTCCCGAGTTCCGCGATGGACGGCTACGCCGTCCGCGCAGCCGACACGCAGAACCCACCGGTGGCACTCGCCGTCGCCGGCGAGCTCACCGCGGGCGGCGAGATCCTCGCCGCTCTCGGGCCCGGCACCGCGGCGACGATCATGACCGGCGGCGTCGTGCCGGAGGGCGCGGACGCGATCGTTCCCTGGGAAGACACCGACCGCGGGACGGACACGGTCACGATCCACTCGGCGGCGAGTCCGGGCAAGCACGTGCGCCCGGCCGGCGAAGATGTCGCAGCGGGAAGCATCGTGGTCCGAGCGGGTGAGGTATTGACCGCCGTTCGGCTCGGCGTCATCGCGTCGATCGGAGATGCGGACGTGCCCGTCCACCGTCGCCCCCGCGTCGCCGTACTTTCGACGGGAGACGAGATCACGGCACCCGGTGGCGCTCTCAGCGCGGGACACGTCTACGACGCGAACTCGACGCTGATCGCCGCGCTGTTGCGATCGGCCGGAGCCGACCTCGCCGACGTCGCGACCGTACGCGACGACCCGGTCGCGATCTCGTCCTGGCTGGCGGACGCGTCACGGTCGGCGGATCTCATCGTGACGAGCGGCGGCGCGTCCGTCGGATCGCACGACTGGCTGCGCGAGGTGCTCGAGCGTGACGGCGACCTGACGATGTGGAGGGTCGCGGTGAAGCCGGGCAAACCCGTCGCCCTCGGACGCATCGCCGGCGCACCGGTCATCGTCCTGCCCGGCAATCCGGGGAGCGCGTTCGCCGCGATGCACTGCTTCGTGATCCCGGCCGTCCGGACCATGCTCGGCGGCGATCCGGCGCACCGCGCGATCGACGCGCGCCTGGCCGAACCCGTCCGCGGCAGCGCGAACCGGACGAACCTCGCGCGCGTACGCATCGATTCAGACCGGGCGATCCCTCTCGCCGCCCAGTCGAGCGTCGTCCTTTCGAACCTCATCGGTGCGGACGGATTCGCGATCGTCCCGCCCGGCGGCCTCGACGAAGGTGCTCGCGTCCGCGTCGAGCTCTTCGATCTATGAGACTTCGTTTCTTCGCGGCTGCGCGGGAGGCGACCGGCACGCGAAACGTCGACCTCGACGCGCGCACAGTCGGCGAAGCACTGAAGGTCGCGTGCGAACTCTTCGGCCCCCGGTTCGAGGACGTCCTCACGCACTGCACGGTCGTCATCGGCGACGAGCAGTTCTCGATCGATGCCGCCGCGGGGATCGAGGCCGATGAGATCGCGGTGCTGCCGCCGCTTTCCGGCGGCGCACGGATGGCTGACGTCTCCGACAAGGACGAGACACCGCGCGAAGCTGTTGCGTCCTGCCGTCTCATGTCGTCCGTCGCGGCCCGCATCATGAGCGGCGAGCTGCCGAAGGGCGATGCGCTCGAGACCGCTCGCATCGCAGGGATCCTCGCGGCGAAGCGTGTCCCGGAACTGATCCCGCTCTGTCATCCCGTGCGGATGAACCACGTCGACGTCGCGTTCGAACGCGACGGTGACGTCATCTCGATACGTACGACGATCCGCGGCGTCGACCGCACCGGCTTCGAGATCGAAGCGCTGACGGCGGCGTCCGTCGCGGCGCTCACGCTCTACGACATGGCGAAGTCCGAGGACGCCGCGATGTCGATCGACTCGCTCCGCCTCGAGTCGAAGAGCGGCGGCAAGTCGGGAGAGTGGCGCCGTTGAAGATCGCGATCCTGACGGTGAGCGACACGCGAGCCCTTGCAACCGACGAGACGGGCGACGCGATCGGGAACGCGCTACCCCAACACGACGTGGTCGAACGCGCCATCGTGAGAGACGAGCGCGACGAGATCGAAGCCGTGCTGCGCACATGGTGCGACGACGGCATCGCCGACCTCGTCCTCACCAACGGCGGCACCGGACTCTCGCCCCGCGACGTGACACCCGAAGCGACGCGAGCCGTGATCGACAAAGAGGTTCCCGGCCTGCCGGAAGCGATGCGCGCGAAGAGTCCGACGTCCTTCGCCTATCTCTCGCGCCAGGTCGCGGGGATCCGCGGCCGCGTCCTGATCGTGAACCTCCCCGGATCGCCGAAAGCCGCGATCGAATGTCTGCAGGCGATCGAGGACATCCTCGAACACGCCGTGACGATGGCCAAGTGATCCACACCGCGCTGTCGGACGAACCCCTCGACACGCAGGCGATCGTCGCGCGCGTCCACACACAGGACGCGGGCGCGGTCGTCGTGTTCGAGGGACGCACCAGAGCCGAAGACGGTCTCGTCCGCCTGTCCTACGAAGCTTTCGCCGAACGCGCCGCGGCTCAGCTCGGATCGTTCGCGCGCGAGATCGCCGCGCGTGACGGCGTGAGCGGCGTCGCCGCCGCGCATCGCACGGGCGATGTGGCCGTCGGAGAAGTGTCGGTTGTCGTCGTGGTCTGCGCCGGGCACCGCGCCGAAGCGTTCGACGGCGCGCGCGATCTGATCGATCGCATCAAGGCCGAGGCCGCGATCTGGAAGAAGGAGATCTTCGCCACGTCCGAGAAGTGGGTCGGCCTGCCTCAGTAGGCTGTACCGCTCATGGACCGACCGGCAGTAGTCGCGCGTGACCTGAAGAAGTCCTACGGCCGCTTCCCGGCCGTCAAGGGCGTGAACTTCACCGTCCCGTCGCAGACGTGCTTCGGCTTCCTCGGCCCGAACGGTGCCGGCAAGACGACGACGATGCGGATGATCGCGTGCACCGTCCCGCCGACGAGCGGGACGCTCGAGGTCGCCGGTCTCGATGTCACCCACGACCCGCGCGAGATCAAGTCCCGGATCGGCGTGATCCAGCAAGAGGACAACCTCGACGAAGAGATCTCCGTCATCGACAACCTGATGATCCACGCGCGATATCAAGGCGTCCCACGCAAGCAGGCGCTCGAGCGCGCGGCCGAGCTCCTCGAGTTCATCGCGCTGACCGACAAACGCGACCGCGAGATCCGCGAACTCTCCGGCGGCATGAAGCGGCGGCTCATGATCGCCCGCGCGATGCTCCACGACCCGGAGCTGCTCATCTTGGACGAACCGACGACGGGACTCGACCCGCAAGCACGTCACCTCGTGTGGGAGAAGCTTCGCGAGCTGAAGCGATCCGGCGTCACGCTGCTCCTCACGACGCATTACATGGAGGAGGCGTCACAGCTCTGCGACTCGCTCGTGATCATGCATCTCGGCGAGGTGCTCGTCGAAGGTCCGCCGCGCGACGTGATCGCAACCTGCACGAGCCCCGAAGTCGTCGAGGTCTTCGAGCCGCCCGAACAGTTCCAACAGCAGCTCGACGAGATCTGCGCACTCGCCGATCTCGTCGAGAAGCTGCCCGACCGGTGGCTGCTCTACACGAAGGAAGGCGAACCGTTGCTCGCGAAGGTGCGCTCGCTCGGCATCGACGCCGGCTCGGTGTGGCTCCGCGGCGGCACCCTCGAAGACGTGTTCCTGAATCTCACGGGCCGGGGGCTGCGCGAATGAGCGCCGTTCCGGTCGACCTCTCACTCCAGGGGGCATGGCGCTACTGGGGACGGAACGCCACCGTCTTCCGGAGGACGTGGCTCTTCGGGATGATCGCGTGGTTCGCCGAACCCGTGATCTATCTCGTCGCGATGGGTCTCGGACTCGGGAAGTACCTCGCGCAGGTGCAGGGCATCCGCTACATCGACTACATCGCGCCCGGACTTCTCGGTGTCTCGACGATGTTCGGGGCGACGTTCTCCGTCACGTGGGACGCATGGTTCAAGCTCGAACGCGTCGGCGTCTACGAGGCCGCGATCGCGACGCCACTCTCCGTCGAGGACGTCGCACTCGGAGAGATCCTTTGGGGCACGACCCGGGCGACGATCTACGGCACGGCCTTCTTCGTCATCGCGACGATCTTCGGCGTGTTCAGGTCATGGACGGGTCTCCTCGAGCTGCCGGCGATCGCGCTGACCGGCTTCCTGTTCTCGATCACCGGGCTGATCTTCACGTACCTGATCCGGCGTGCGGACTATCTCGCCTACTACTGGACGGCGTTCATCACGCCGATGTTCATGTTCGCCGGCGTGTTCTTCCCGCTCGACAAGCTGCCGAGCTGGGTGCGGACGCTGGCGTGGTTCATGCCGCTCAAGCACGCGGTCGACCTGACGCGAGGCCTGGCCCTCGGCGAGAGTCCGGCGCACGTGCTCGGGGCTGCGCTCTGGCTCATCGTGTGCGCGCTCGTGCTGCTGCCGGTGCCGCTGCTGATCTTGAGGCGCCGATTGATCCGCTAGACCTTCAGCGCGTCGAAGGCGTCGTTCTCCGAGCGCACGATCTTCAGCGTGCCGATCGTTCCCGACGCCTCGAGCGTCCGATTGATGGACGCACCGAGCGGTACGACGATCACCAACCGCTGTTGGCGGCTCTGCACGCGTGTGTCGAGCTGGTAGAGCAATCGGATACCGGCGCTGTCGAGGTAGGTCACATCACTGAGGTCCACGATCACGGCGAACGCTTTGTTCGACACGGCGTTGCCGAGACGTTCTTCGATGAGGCGGACGTTCGACATGTCCACCTCGCCGGTGATGCGCAGCACCGGCGTGTCCTTCACCACGTCGATAGCTACGTTCAACGGTGCTCGACCTTCTCGCGCAGGTCCCACGTAAGTCGCACATCGGTCCCTTCGTTCGTGCGGACAACATCGACCGCGGAGGCGAGCTTGTTCATGATCGGCAGGCCGCGGCCGCGGTTCTCGCCGCGGGCGTCACGCCAGCTCCCGTGGTCTCTGACCGACACCGTCAGCCGGTTGTCCGCGCGCGACACGTCGAGCTGCAACTCCCCCGGACGCAGTCCGTAGGCGTGCTCGATCGCATTCGCGCATGCTTCCCCACTCGCGACGAGGATGTCATAGGTCAGTGACTCCGATACCCCGAGCTCCGAGAGCCACGTCCTGAGCATGGAGCGGATGACCGCGAGCTGCACCGGTTCGGCCGGCAACCGGATGCTGTAGGGACGCGACACGTCGAGGGCGAAACGCATGCACAGGATGGCGACGTCGTCATCCGTACCTTCCGGAGCGAGCTCGTCGACGAGCAC
>JAICYB010000126.1 GCA_025934435.1 Actinomycetes bacterium
AACAACGAGAAGCGCATGCTCCAGGAGGCCGTCGACGCGCTGTTCGACAATGGCCGCCGCGGACGTCCGGTCACGGGACCGGGGAACCGTCCGCTCAAGTCGCTCTCCGACATGCTCAAGGGCAAGCAGGGCCGGTTCCGTCAGAACCTGCTCGGCAAGCGCGTCGACTACTCGGGCCGTTCGGTGATCGTCGTCGGTCCGGACCTGCACCTGCACCAGTGCGGCCTGCCGAAGATCATGGCGCTCGAGCTATTCAAGCCGTTCGTGATGAAGCGTCTCGTCGACCAGGGCATGGCGACGAACATCAAGAGCGCGAAGCGGATGGTCGAGCGTGCGCGTCCGCAGGTGTGGGACGTCCTCGAGGAGGTCATCGCCGATCACCCGGTCATGCTGAACCGCGCACCGACGCTGCACCGGCTCGGCATCCAAGCCTTCGAGCCGATCCTCGTCGAAGGCAAGGCGATCCAGCTGCACCCGCTCGTGTGTCACGCCTTCAACGCGGACTTCGACGGCGACCAGATGGCGGTCCACGTCCCGCTGTCACCGGAGGCGCAGGCCGAGGCGCGTCTGCTGATGCTCTCGACGCGCAACGTGTTGTCGCCGGCGCACGGTCGTCCGACCGTCACGCCGATCTACGACATGATCCTCGGCGCCTACTACCTGACGAACCTCGAAGAGGGTCTGCCGGGTGAAGGCACCGCGTTCGGCAGCGAGGACGAAGCGATCCTTGCCTACGAAGCGCAGGACACGAAGGCGCCGTGGCTGCACCTTCACGCGAAGGTCAAGGTGCGGACGAAGCGCCCGGTGAACGAGCACGACATCGTCGCGCGTCCGGAGAACCCCGACTTCCCGGCCGAGAAGGGCTCCACGAACGGGACGGGGATGCACCTCATCGAGACGTCGGTCGGTCGCGTGATGTTCAACGCGACCCTCCCCGCGGACTATCCGTTCGTGAACTACCAGATCGGCAAGCCGCAGATGAGCGAGCTCACCGACACGCTCATCGTGCGTTACGGCTCGACGCTCATGGCCGCGGCGATCGACCGGATCAAGTCGCTCACCTTCCGGTGGGCGACGCGATCGGGCATCACGTTCGCGCTGCACGACGTCGCCGTCCCGCCGAGCAAGCCCGCGATCCTCGACCGCTACGAGAAGGAAGCGGAGAAGGTCGAGACGCAGTACTCCCGCGGTCTGCTCACCGACGACGAGCGCAAGCAGGAGCTGATCGAGATCTGGATGAAGGCAACCGACGAAGTGACGCAGGCCATGAAGGACAACTTCGGCCCGCTGAACGCGATCAACATGATGTCGCAGTCGGGCGCCCGAGGAAACATCGACCAGGTGCGTCAGCTCGCTGGTATGCGCGGTCTCGTGGCGAACCCGCAAGGTGAGATCATCCCGCGTCCGATCAAGTCGAACTTCCGCGAAGGCCTCACCGTGCTCGAGTACTTCATCTCGACGCACGGTGCTCGTAAGGGTCTTGCGGACACCGCGCTCCGCACCGCGGACTCGGGCTACCTGACGCGCCGTCTCGTCGACGTCTCGCAGGAAGTCATCGTCCGCGAGATCGACTGCGGCACGGAGAAGGGTCTCCGCATCCCGGGGAACGAACTCCGAAGCGACCACGACTGGGACACGCGCGTGTTCGGCCGCGTACTCGCCGACGCTGTGAAGCGCGACCGGACGACGCTCGTGAAGAAGGACACCGAGGTCGACCGTACGGTCCTGGC
>JAICYB010000083.1 GCA_025934435.1 Actinomycetes bacterium
GTCATCCGCAGCGCAGCGACTGCTCTGGCCGCGGCGCACCAGAGCCAGAGCCTTCGCTGCGCTCAGACTGACGAGGAACGGGAGGCACTCCGTGCTCCGCGTGCTCTGCGCCCACGACGGTTCACGCTCCCGTCGAGCGCCGAGCGTCGCCCTACTGTGCTGCCGCCGAGGTCGGCGCGCCATGGTCCTTGTAGACGATGCCGTCCTTCATCACGAACGCGACGTGGCGTACGGCCGAGATGTCGCGCGTCGGGTCGCCGTCGACCGCCACGAGGTCGGCGAGGAGGCCGGGCTTCACGGCGCCGATCCGGTCGGCGACGTGGAAGAGCTTCGCGTTGCCCGACGTCGCCGCGCGGACGACCGCGAGCGGCGTCATGCCGTAGTCGACGAGCAGCTCCATCTCGCGGGCGTCGTCGCGAACAAGGTGTTCCCGCTCGATCTCGCAAGAGGCGACGCGACGGTCCCGTCGAACGGCTTCAGCCGGGACACGCAGGACGAAGCACGCAAGGCCGTGCGAACCCTGCAGACGCTCGCCGCGCGCGACGCGCGCTGTCTGAGCGAGCTCAAGAGCCGATCAAAGGCACAGGTCGCGCATGTGCCGCTCATGACCCACGACGTCCACGATCTGCCGGGACTCGGAGAGCTGAGCACGCACATCCTCAGCTGAGCACCGTCCGGCGTATGCTGGCGGCTCACACGCGAGGCAGGGGGACAGCCATGTCGAAACGACTCGCAGCGATCATCGCCACGCTCCTCGTCGTCGGATTCATCCCGGCGATGCACGCCGAAGCGGCTTCGGCACCGCAGTGCGGCACGGACCCGACGACGCCCCACCTCGTCCATGGAACGATCGATTTCCACGCGGACCTCGCCTGCCCCGGACTCGCCGGGCTGAAGCTCGACGGTCCCGCGACGATCAAGCTCAACGGGCATACGTTCTCCTCGAACGGGGCCACGGGTGCGGCCGTGGACGACACCGGCGGCTTCCGACTCAAGCTCCTCGGACCGGGAACGATCAGCCACTGGGACTGGGCCGTCGAATCGACGGGCCGTACGCAGGTCCAGAAGCTCACCTTCGACACCCTGTCCCCGCCGCTCGGTGCGATCGTCATCACGGCGAACAAGGCGAAGGTCGATCGCAATACCTTCAAGAACATCGCCGGCACCGCGGACTATCTCGTGACGATCACCGGGGACAAGGCGAAGGTGCGTAGCAACAACATGACCGATTTCGGCAACAACGTCGTGACCGCCGACATCTCGGTGATAGGTAACAAGGCACTCGTCAGCGGCAACCAGCTCGACGCACTCGCGCCGGGCGCGGAAGCGATCTTCGTCGAAGGGAGCCGCGCGAAGATCGTGAAGAACAAGATCTTCGGCACGGGCGGCAACGGGATCCACGTCGACGGCTCGAGGATCCAGATCAAGAAGAATCTGGTCACCTTCAACATGATCAACGGCGTGTTCATCGAAATGCACTCGACGAAGGTCGTCGTGACGAGGAACACGATCACCGACAACCAGAGCTACGGTGTGGAAACCGCCTCGGCGACGAACCCGGGAAAGGTGAAGCACAACACGTTCGCCAACAACACCCTCGGGAAGTGCGACTTCATGCCGTGCTCGTGAGCTAACCGCAACTAGGGGGAAGATCGATGGCCAAGCGACTGGCGGTGCTGCTCGTCTCACTGTTTATCGTCGGAGGCATTCCCGCGATCAGCGCCGAGGCAGCTACGGCGCCGGTGTGCGGGACCGACCCATCGACACCGCACCTCGTCCACGGGACGATCAGCTTCCGAGCGGATCTCGACTGCTTCGGCTTCGCCGGTCTGAAGCTCGACGGTCCGGCGACGATCAAGCTCAACGGCCACACCTTCTCATCCACTACCGACGTGGGCCCAGCGGTGGATGACAGCAACGGGTTCCCGCTGAAGCTCCTCGGACCGGGGACGATCAAGAACTGGAGCTACGCCGTCGTGTCCACGGGCCGTACGCAGATCGAGAAGCTCACCTTCGACACCGTGCCGTCCGGCGCGATCTCCATCACGGCGAACAAGGCGCAGGTCGATCGCAATACCTTCAAGAACATCGCCGGCGGCGCCGCGGACTATCTCGTGACGATCACCGGGGACAAGGCGAAGGTTCGTCACAACCAGATGACCGGCGACGGCGTCTCCGTCGCGGATATCTCGATCACCGGGAACAAGGCGCTTGTGAGCGGCAATCGCCTGGACGCGCTCGCCCTGGACGCGGAAGCGATCCTCGTCCAAGGCGATCGGGAGAAGGTCATCAGGAACGTGATCAACGCCACGGGCGGCAACGGGATCCACGTCGGTGGTACGCGCATCCAGGTCAAGAAGAACACGACCACGTTCAACCTCAAGAACGGCGTCCTCATCGACGGCAACTCATCGAAGGTGCTCGTGACGCGCAACATCATCACCGACAACCAGAACTACGGCGTGGCCGATGGACTGATCGTCAATCCGGGTTCCGTGAAGCACAACACGTTCGCTCGCAACGCCCACAACTGCAACTTCACGCCGTGCTCGTGAGCTAGGCGCCGCGCAGCATCGCGCGCTTGCTCTCGAGGAAGTCGAGCAGCACGTATTCGCCGAGGTGCTCGGGTGAGGTGAAGAACGCGCGCCCTTGGTTGAGTTGCGTCATCCGTTCGATGAACCGCATGAGGTAGGGCGAGCGGTCGAGCATGAACGTGTTGATCACGATCCCGTCCTTCGAACACCGGGACACTTCCTTGAGCGTCTCCTCGAACGTCTGCGGGATCGGGGGCCAGTTGAAAAGGACCTCGCCGTTCGGCAGCAGGTGAGCCGTGGGCTCGCCGTCCGTGACCATCAGGATCTGGCGGGACGCACCCCTGTGCTGTCCGAGCAACCGGCGCGCGAGTAGCAGCGCGTGCTGCATGTTCGTCCCGTACACCTCTTCCCATCCGAGGTTCGGCAGCTCCTCGGGCTGCACGCGGCGCGCGTAATCCGAGAAGCCGATCAGGAACAGGCGGTCGCGCGGGAACTGCGTCGAGATGAGCGCGTGCAGGGCGAGCGCGACCTTCTTCGCCGCGACCCAGTTGCCGCGCATCGGCATCGACAGCGAGAGGTCGATCAGCAGCGCCGTGGCCGCCTGCACCTTGCGCTCGGTGCGCTCGACCATGAAGTCCTCGGGCTTGATCTTCACCGGTGTCCCCGCGCCGCTCCGCCGCACGGCTTCGAACACCGTTTCCTTCACCTCGATGTGGAAGGGGTCGCCGAACTCGTAGGGCTTCAGGTCACCGGTGATCTCGCCGCCTCGTCCGACCTCAGGTTTGTCGTGCTCGCCGGCAAGCGCAGCGCGCAGGTGCTGGTAGACCTTGCCGAGGGCTTGCTTGCCGATCCGGCGGACGCCCTGCGGCGTCAGGTCGAGCCGTCCGGCCTTGCGCTCGACGTAGCCGGCTTCTTCGAGCATCTTCTCGATCTCGCGCAAGCGGCGGACGTCGCGCGCCGCATCGTCGCCGAGCAGGTCGCCGACGCGGTCCACGTCGATCTCGTTCAGGTCGCTCGGCTTGCCGACGCCGCGCATGTAGCGTTCGAGGTCTTCCGACTCCTGCATACGCTCCATGAGCTGCATCGCCTGCATCATGTCGAGGGATTCGTCCCCGCCGAAGTTGTAGGACTGATTCCAGAAGTCGCCGGGCATCGCCTGGCGGAGCGCGTTCGCAAGCTCGTTCATCTGGAACATGAGGTCGGCGTCGCCCATGAGCGAGCCCATCAACTCCTCGAGACGCGAACGCATCTCGGGTGACATCGAATTCATCATCGCCTGCGCCATCGCGATGCGCTGCGCGAGCGTTTCGAGGAGCTCCTCGAGGTTCTTAGGGTTCTCGGGGAAGAAGTCGCCGAACTGCTCCATGAAGTTGTCGAAGTCGTACGGCTCGCCGTTGTTGTGCTTGCGGACCATGTCGTTGAGGCTCGACAGCATGTCCTTCATGCGCGCCATGTCTTCCGGGGTCATGTTCTGGAGCGCTTGCTCGGCCCCCCGGAAGTACTGCTGCATCATCTGCTGCCGCATCTTGTCGACGAGCTCTTTGAACTTCGCCTCGGCTTCGGGCGACTTGAAGTCGTAGCTCTGCAAGCCTTTGATCGCGTCGGCCGGACGACCCTCCAGGTTGTCGAGGTAATCGAGGCGCGGATCGAGACGGTCGCCGAACGGCGGCTGCTGGAACTCGCGCTCGAGGGCTGAGAGCGGGTCGTCCTCGGGGAGCGAGTCGAGGTCGGGCGCCTGTTCGCCCGGACGCGCCGACTCCTCGCGGACCTTCATCCGGTCGGACACCTCGTCACGTTCCATGCGACGAACTTCCCGGAGGTCGTCCTCGATGCCCTGGACCACTGAATCCATGTCGTAGCGGCGCATGGCGTCACGGCGCATGTTCCGCAGACGTTCGGCGAGCGACTGGAGACCGGTGATGCGGCGGCCTTCCATCGAGAAGCCGCGTTGCATCATGCGGCGCAGCGCCTGGCCGAGGTCGCCGAACTCGAGCAGGTCGTCGGACAGGTTCTCCAGTACGTCGTCGGCTTCGGCCCAGGGATCCTGGGTGCCGTCCCAGCGCTGGTACCTGTATCTCACTCGCTAAGACTACCCATCGTCGGTGAGGTCACGGATGCGGCGGTTCTGCCGACGCGATCTCGCCTCGAGTTCGCGGATGCGCGCGCGTGCTTCGTCCAGCTGCGCTTCGAGTTCTGCCGCCTTTCGGGCGACTTCGTCCGACCGGTGTTCGAGACGGTAGAGCTTCCACATCTCGTCACGCGTCCGTTGCTCGAAGGCGTGGACCTCTTCGAACGCACTGATGATCGCTTCGTCGATCCGCCGGTAATGCTCGTCGTGGTGACGCAGCACCCGGAGGATGAACGATCGAACACCGTGGCTGATCGCGGGCATACGCGACGGCGTCGCGATGTCCGGACCTTCCGCGAGCAACTCGTGCATGCGCGTGAGCGCCTTCGACGGCTCCGGACGGTGCGGTTCCATCGCCGGCGGCCCCGGCGGCGGCGGAGGCGGCGGTGGCGGATGCGCGGCCGCGATGTGTTCGAGACGATCGAGGACGAACCCGGCTCGCGCCTGCGGCGCGTGGAGCCTCGCGATATCGAAGGCTGCCCGCGCACCACGCTCTTTCGCGGCCGCTTGGTCGGTGAAGATCTCTCGCATCGCGGCCGCCGCTTCATCGAGGTCGGGCTCGGCCCATGCAGCGTCCGTCGGGTACGGATCGTTGCCGGGCGCCACGCCGACGAGCTCGTAGCCGACGAGCCACGAGTTCGTTTCGTCCATGAACATGAGGTTGCCGGAGTAACCGGTCGCGACGACCGGAGTACCGTTACTCATCGCTTCGGCGATCGTCAGACCGAAGCCTTCCGCGCGATGCAGCGAGACGTAGGCATCGGCGGAGGCCATGAGCGCGTGCTGATCGTCCGTCGACACGTACCCGTCGATGATGTGGACGTCCGGACGAGACGCTGCCGCGTCGCGGAGCTGTGCGAGCTGCTCGGGATGCGCGTCGCCGCGAACGGACTTGATCACGAGCTGCGGAACTTCACCGGCCGAGAACGCACGCGTGAACGCTTCGATCGTGCCGAGCGGGTTCTTCCGCTCGAACACGCTGTCGAAGTCGAAGCAGAACAGGAAGACGAATCCCTCCGGGAGGCCGAGCTCGACACGCGAGCGCGGCGCCGACTCGCGCCGTTCGATCGGGATCGGGAACACGAACACCGGCTTGTCGATGGCCGCACGAACGGCGCTCGCCGCGTGGTCGCTCGCGACCCAGATCTCGTCGGCGTGCGCGGCGGACGCTGCCATCGTCTCGGGGAGCTTGGACACCTCCCAGTTCCATACGCCGATCGTGTAGCGACCCTTCAAGAGCGCTTCGTGCTCGCGCGCGAAGTTCGCGAACTGATCGGCGTTGACGCAGACGATGTTCGTCGGGTGATCGGCGCTTTCGTTCGTATCAAATGCTGCGTCCTGCCGGCTGTCCGTTCGATCGAAGTCGAGCACAGAGCGCTCGACCCCGGCGGCGTCCAGCGTCGCGACGAGTGCGCGAGCGAACTGCCCGACACCGTTCTCGGCGTGCACGTAGCCCGCGACGTTCACCGACGACGGACCGACGGGCGCTTCGATGCGAGCCGTATCGACGAACCACGCCGCGAGATCCGGTGACTCGTCCGGATCGAAGGGATTCGGAGGTTCGGGTGCGCCGAGCGCTTCCGCGCGGATGAGCTCGGTGCGATAGGCGCGGCGTGCTTCCGTCGTGAGCGGGACGCGATCGAGCGATCGTCCGAAGCCGTAGGCGAGACGGCTGTGCGCGTCGTACCCGGCGCGGATCAAGCGCTCCGCGTAATCCGCGCAGAGCTCGCCGAGTACGGGATCCGAGTCGACGTCGACGCGGGGATCGCTCCCCTGGAACTTGCTGAGCCGCGTCGGTCGGTTTGGATCGAAACCGGAGAAGTGGAAGAACCGCAGCGGCGAGCCGTTCACGAGGTAGGTGCCGTCGGTGCTCGTGATCTCGCGCGACGGCAGGTTCCAGAACGCGACGTTGTAGCCGGGATCGTCCACGACGTGCATCGGGAAGTAGGACGACCCGAGGTCGACCCATCGCTGGTCGACGAACATCCCGTCGGGCTGCGCGTTGAGGCCGTTGCGACGGAGCCGTCCGGCCCACCAGTCGAGGAACGGGCGGGACGAACCACCGAGTGCGATGAAGCCGAGGTTATAGATGCCGGAAACGAGCATCGTGAGCTCGCTCGGCTCCCGTCCGTCGAGCGGGAGCGGGACGCTGTTGTGTGGCGTGACGACGATGCCGTGGTCGTCCGCCAACCGGAAGAGATCGTCGAGCGGCGCGAAGACGTCGATGTCCGGATCCAGGTAGACGACCGGATCTTCCGAGCGCTCGAGCAACGTCCGGACGAGCCACGGCTTCAAAGCCGTCGACAGCTCCATCACGTCGTAGATCACGGCCATCCGGCGGAATTCGTCGCGATCGAGCCCGATCGCGGCCGGCGTCAGGACGCTGAACGCTTCGCGCGACGCTGCCTCGTCCGTCGATGCATCGGGGTCGACGACGAGCACGGTGAGCTCCGTCGAGGCGTCGACATCACGCAGGCTCTGCGCCAGGACGCGGGCGTGCGCCCAGTAGTTCCGCGCGACGATCGTGCAAACGCGACGCGTCATATGAACGGACGACGGATCAGGATCGTTGTCGTCCGGCTGAGCGCGAAAGCGACGGCCACCAGGAGGATCCAGAACGCCTCACCCGAGACGAACAGGCTCTCGGTGAAATTCACGGCAAGGATGAACAACACGAAGGCCAGCGGCCAGAGCGACAAGATGTCGCGGCCGCGCCACGCATGGGTGAAGGCTCGGTACAACGTGAGTGTCAGGAACGCAACGAGCAGACCGACACCGATCCACCCGAGGCTCAAGCCGATCTCGTAGTAGCCGTTGTGCGCGTCGAACGGGAAATGCTTGAGGAACCCGAGGACGCGCTGCTGCATGAGCGTGTTCGACCAGAACGCTTCGAAACCCCAGCCTCCCCACGGCTTCATACCGATGAACGTGCGGTCGACGAACCAGATAAAGGTGCGCTTGCTGAGCGTGACGTTCCGTCCGGCGACGGCGACGATGTGGCTCCACTGCCACTCGACGAGACCGAACCCGATGAGGATCGCACCGAGCGACAGCACCGACGCCCAGAACACGACGAGCTTGCTCTTCGCGTATCGGCGGACGACGTAGACGATCCCGCACGCGACGACCGTGCCGCCGAGGGCCATCGGCCCCGTCCGGTTACCGGACTTCAGCAGAAGGAACCCCTCCGCGAGGATCGCCAGCCCCTCGGCGATGCGCGCGCGTCCGGGCGTTCGCGTGAGGAGGAACAGCGACGCGAGGATCCCCGCCGACAGGACGAGACCGATCTCGTTGCGGTTGTAGTAGACGCCGGACCATTCGTCGAAGCGTCCCGTGTGGGTCGCGATGTTCGGGACGATCAGGAGCGCGACATAGCTCGCCGCCGCGCCCACGGCCGCGACGGACGCCATGATCACGGCCGTCTGTTGCAGCGTGAACCGCTCGCCGATGTACCAGCCGGCCGCGGCGGCTCCGATGAACATGAGCGACCGCCAGAGCGTGATACCGGGCTCGATCGACCAGATCGTCGAGGCCCACGCGAGAAGAAGGAAAACGACGAGGAACGGGACACGGCGGAGGCTGCCGAGCCGGACCCGTCGAACCGCGACGGCGCCGAGCGCGAGCTCGGCGGCGGCGAACACCATCCGGACGTAGGTGTCGTACTGCCAGTCCGGGAGCCGGACGGGTCCAAGCGCCGAGACGAGGCGGAACCGGAAGAACAGGATCGGCCAGCGCCCGAGGACGAAGAGCGCCGCGATCACGACCCCCCACTCGACGCGCGTGGGCATGGCGGTCGCCGCCGCGTCACTGTCGCGCGCGACATCCGCACCCGTGTCTACGACGCTGGGGCGAGCGCGCCGAAGCCGCGGTGGTGCCGAATCCGCCACCCGGTCCATCCGGCCCATATTGCACCGGACTAGGCCGTTATGCGACTCAACAACCCTTTCAACCGGACGAACCCCTCCCACGCTTCGAGCGCTTCACCGCGTCGGCCAGCAGGTACTCGATCTGCGCGTTGACGCTCCGGAGCTCGTCCGCCGCCCACTTTTCGAGAGCCGCGAACAGCTCCGGGCTGATCCGCAGGAGGAACGTCTTCCGGTCGGCCATGGGCCCGCCGGCTACTGGTAGAGCGTCCCGGCATTGACGACGGGTTGCGCGTGATGCTCGCTCGTGAGGACGACGAGGAGGTTGGACACCATCGCCGCTTTCCGTTCCTCGTCGAGGTTGACCAC
>JAICYB010000031.1 GCA_025934435.1 Actinomycetes bacterium
TCGCGCCTTCGACGTGAAGCAGGTCCTGGCGCGGCGCGACCTGCGCGATGCGCGCGAGCAGGTCGCGTTCTTTGCCGATCGTCTGGATCTCGATGCGCGACGGATCGCGGGCTGGACGTTCGCGTGCTGCGTGCAGGCCGCGTTGGAGCATAGGTCGGTCGAGAATTTCGTGGAACAGCGTGCGTACCTAGAGCGCGCGGAACAGGTGGCGTCGCTGCGCCTTACGTAGCTGCACTTCGGTGATCGGCATCACACGCTCCGAGCGCACCGCGTTCCCCGCGCCCACGCCGTCCAGTTCGGATCGAAGCGCGAGACGGTGCACGAACGGCTTGACCCATGGGTGACGGGCGCCGTGACAGCGCCCGCGGCGCGCCGGCATTGAAGTGCCGATCCGCGTCGATGGGTTCCCACGCTCGCCGGGCAGTAGGAACCAGTCGTCGAGTCGCACGTCTTCGCCTCCTAGCCGCTCATCAGCGAGGCTGCAGCCATCGATGGACCAACGTACCCAAACCTCGGAACGTCCCGACCGGCGTCGAGAAGGAAGCGTTAGTTGTGCTTCTTCAGCTGGACGAGCCGCTTCCGCTCGTCTCGCTCCTTGTAGAACGGATCGAGCGGATAGCAGCCTGAGATCATCCCGTTGCGCGGCGCCGTGGTGCAGTCGCTGAACGTGCGGCAGAGCGCGCGGCGATTCGTCCCCCTCCCTTCCAAGACGTCGCTCGGGAACGACGGATAGGCGAGCATCATCCGCCCGAGACCGATCATCGACGCGCCACCGGTTCGCACGACGGCTTGCGCCACATGCGGGAGCCACTCCTGCAGGTACGAATAACCCGAACCGACGATCGCGACCTTCGGATGCCGCCGCTGAAGCTCGGCGGTCGCAGCGATCTGTCGCGCGACACCGACGAGCGGGTCCTCCGGCGGCAGGTAACCGTCCGAAGGCGGGAAGTACGCCGGCCGCTGGATGTGGGGGTTCGTGTACGGACTCCCGGCCGTCGTGCACACGAGTTCGATGCCGAGCTCCTCGAGCACGTCGAGGAACGCGTTCGGCTCGGAGAGGTCGACACCGGTCCCCGAGCCGTCGCCACCGAAGGCGTGCCGGTACGGCGCACTGTCGCGAGGCTCGCCGGTTTCGTCCGGGCCTTTCCGGAAAGGTACGAAGTCGAACATCGAGAAGCGCACCGCGACCCTGAGCTCCGGTGCGCGCGTCCGGATACCGTCGACGACGGTTCGGAGGAACCGCGTCCGTCCGGAAAGATCGCCGCCATAGCGTCCGCGACGGTCGTAGGCGCTCAGCAGTTCGTGCAGCAGATAGCCGTGACAATGCTTCACATCAACGAAGTCGAAGCCCGCCTCGGCGGCAAGCGCGGCAGCATCGACGTACTGGGCGGCAAGCTCGTCGAGCTCGTCGTCGGTGAAGACGGCGTGATCGTCGTCAGCGAGGATCGGATGGCGGTACGCGACGCGCGGCGTCGGCTTCGCGTACCGCCCGGAATGGGTGAGCTGCAATCCCGCGATCTGGTCCGGCGCGAGCAACGACCGGAGCGACGCGAAGTCTTCGACGAACTCCGGACGAAGCACCAGCTGATTCGCGTTCGCGCGACCGTCGGAGCGCACGGCGGTTGCTTCACCCCACACGACGGATGCGCCACCGGCGCCGATCCGTGACCACCGCCGCCGCACGAGGTCGCTCGGGCGGCCGTCGTCAGTGCCGTCCCACCCTTCCATCGGCAGCGCCACGAAACGATTGGCCGCGACGCGACCATCGATCTCGATGGGCGACGCAAGCGCGCCGGCGGCGTCGACATGTTCGTCCGCCGGAAGTTCGATGCCGAGACGCTCGAGGTGCGTCGTGAAGGCTTCGAAGGTCGAGAGCGACGCGATCTTCGGGATCACAGCGCGCCGAGTCGCTCGGCGATATCGACGAGGACGTCACGGTCGGTCTGCGGGCGTCTCGGCACTCCGGGCGGCGTCGCGTCGCTCGACGCCCATCCACGCAGCTCGAGGAACATCGCGGCGTCGTGGCGGTACGCCGGCACAGGCGGACGGAAGGCGAACTGGCCGAGGTACTGCAACAGATCGTTCAGCGCGTAGAACTCCGGATCGCCCGACGCCCACATCGCATCCCGGCGCGCGAAAAGGTCCGGCGCGAACGTCGAAAGCCCGAGCAGGTAATCCGATCCGTACATCACCATGTCGATAGCGACGTCGTTGCCGGTGTACACACGGAACTCCGGACGAACCTCATCGCGGAGCGCGAGCCGTTCCCATTCGGCAACCCTGTCGAGAGACGAGTGCTTCGCTCCGATGCAGCTCGCGACGTCGAGGAGCGCGCGGTACGCATCGAGGCTCACGATCCGCCCGTAGGGCACGAACATCGCGCCGAGCTCGAAGCCGATGAATCGGTCGACGACCGCGCCGATGTCCGACAGCGCCTGCACCCATGCCTCCTCCGTCAGACCGTTCAGCCCGTACGACGGGAACACGACCGGCGTCCCGCCACGTTCGGCGACGGAGGACACGGCCTTCCGGTACGCGTCGAGATCGAACGGGTCGCCTTCGCGGTCGGAGACGTAGGCGCCGGCGACGAATCCGTCGACGCCCGCGGCGATGTCCAGCACGCGCGACCGGTCGGCGTCGTGCAGGAGCTGGACGTAGCCCGTGTCCATGTTGACGGCGGGCGTGAGTCCGGCGGCGGCGGTCCGTCCGACGTGCGCTTCGAAGGCCGGCCAGTCGATGACGCCGTCGGACGTGTACGGCACGAGCACTGCAGAGATGCCCTCGATCTTCCGGCCATAGCGGATGGGAGGGTTCATGCCCAAGCGGCACGATACCCGTGCACGCAGCCGAGTATCGAGGTCGCTCCGAAGGGACGCCAACGTCGCGGACTTCGACGAGGTGCGTCGGCACCGGCCGTTAGGATGCTTCGTCCGGAGGTGAATCGTCCTGGCGACGTCGCAGCTCGATCGCAGACAACTTCGTGAACTCGCGGTCCTGCTCTGCGGCGACAACGGGCCCCGCTACCGCACCAGGCGCGAGCTCGTGCAGCTGTTCCGCCATCTCGGCGTGACGCTCGACGACCCGAACGCCGGCACGCGCCGGCAGCTCGCCATGACCGGACTCGAAGCGCTCGTCGCGCGCCCGGACGGCATGGCGAACGTCGTCACGGCCCTCGCGCACGACGCTCCCGAGGTCTCGGCCCACGCGGAGCGTTCGACACACGAGCGTGCGGGACTCGTCGAGGAGGTCCTCGAACAGATCAGGCGTCGTTTCGGCGACGTCATGACGCGGCCCCGGCCTCCGATCGGACGCGGCACCTACCGGCCCTGCTTCCGACTGACGATCGGCGAGAACGTATCGGCGTGGCTCGATGCGCACCTGCAGTCGACGACCGACCCAAGTCTCGTCGTGCCGCTCGAAGATGTCGCGGGACAGAACGCGTCGGCCTTCGCGTTCGGACGGCGCACCTTGTCGCCGGCGACGGCCGTGAACGCTGCGCTCGTCCGCGCCGCGACGATCTTCCCGCCGATCGAACGCATCACACCGTCGCGTCCGTGGACGGAACTCTCGGAAGACGAGCTCGCGCTCTTCGTGGGCCTCGCCGCGCGTGAGCTCAAACATCACGACTTCGCCGTCGTCCTTCCGATGGAGCTCACAACCGCCGGACGCCGGCGACTCCGGCTCAGCGCTCGGGTCGGATTCGAGGAGCAACCGAGCGAAGGACTGACGTCGGGGCTCAACGCGGACACGCTCGCGTCATTCACGTGGGAAGCAGCGATCGGCGACGAGGTGCTCGCGCCCGACGAGTTCGAAGCGATCGCGAATGCGAAACGCGAACTCGTGCGCTGGCGCGACAAGTGGGTGCTCGTCGAGGAACGCGACATCGCGAACGCGCGGATCGTCCTTGGGACATCGGGCACGATGCCGCTCAATCGTGCGGCCGGCGCCGCGCTCGCGGGTCGAGCGCTCATCGGTGGACGCGAAGCGGCCGTCGTCCCGGACGAAGCACTCCGCTCGCTGATCGATCGCCTGAACGACGCGACGACACCCGTCGCGATCAGCGAACCCGATGGATTCGTCGGAACGCTCCGCCCGTATCAGGCGCGCGGCGTGAGCTGGCTCGCGCACCTCGAATCGTCCGGCTTCGGTGGTTGCCTCGCCGACGACATGGGTCTCGGCAAGACGATCGAGATCATCGCGCTGGTGCTGCACGATCCTCGTCCGACGCTCGTGGTGTGTCCGACGTCCGTCATCGGCAACTGGGAGCGCGAGATCAAACGCTTCGCGCCGAGCCTCGACGTGATCAGGCATCACGGCACGGGCCGAGCGAAAACGTCTGCCGCGCTCGACGAGCAGCTGACGCCGCGCACCATCGTTCTGACCTCGTACGGGCTGCTCAGACGCGATCGTTCGATGCTGAGTGACGTCCGCTTCGGGCGCGTCGTCCTGGACGAAGCACAGAACATCAAGAATCCCGTCGCGCAACAGACGCGTGCAGCACGTGCGCTCAACGCGCGGAGCCGACTCGCGCTCACCGGGACGCCCGTCGAGAACCGCCTCACCGACCTGTGGTCGATCATGGAGTTCTGCAACACGGGACTCCTCGGTCCGTCCGAAGATTTCATCGAACGCTTCGCCGGCCCGGTCGAGCGCGGCAACGAAGAAGCGACCGACCGGCTCCGGAGGATCGTCCGGCCCTTCGTGTTGCGCAGGTTGAAGAGCGATCCGGAAGTCGCGCCCGACCTCCCCGAGAAGTTCGTGTCGTCGGTGGTGTGTCCGTTGACGCCCGAGCAGGCGACGCTCTATCGAGCGACGGTGGACGAAGCGCTCGATGAGATCGCCAAGGCCGACGGGATCAAGCGCCGCGGACACATCCTCGCCCTCATCACGAATCTCAAGCAGGTGTGCGATCACCCGGCCGTGTTCCTCAAGCAGTCCGGTCCGATCGGAGGCCGGTCGGGGAAGCTCGCGCGTGTCACCGAGATGCTCGAGGAGGTTGTCGCCGAGCAAGAGGCGGCGCTCGTCTTCTCGCAATACGTGACGATGGGACGCCTGTTGAAGGAGCACTTCAGCGAGACGCTCGGTGTCGAGCCGCTGTTCCTGCACGGCGGGACGTCCCGCGCTTCACGCGATCGCATGGTCGAGCACTTCCAGCAGCCGGACGGACCACAGATCTTCATCCTGTCTCTTCGCGCCGGCGGCACTGGACTCAACCTCACGCGCGCGACGCACGTGTTCCATTTCGATCGGTGGTGGAATCCGGCGGTCGAGGACCAAGCGACCGACCGGACGCACCGCATCGGTCAGACGAAGAAGGTGATGGTGCACGCGCTGACGGCGTCCGGGACGCTCGAAGACCGGATCGCCGAGCTGCTCGAGCGGAAACGCGACCTGGCCGAGCGGATCGTCGGAGCCGGCGAAGGCTGGATCACCGAACTCTCGGACCGAGATCTGAAGGACCTCGTGACGCTCTCCACAGCAAACGTCACCAACCTCCGGTAGATCGACCGCGTTCCGCGGCGCGGAGGGAGTCTGCGCTTAACGCGCGACGGCGCGTCCGACGCGCGCGACGTAGGCGCTGTCGTCGTACTTCGTGAAATCCGTGAAGGCGAAGCCGGGGAAGTACACGCGAGGGCCGAGGACGAACGAGACCTCGTACTGCGCATAGGGATACGCAGCGAGGATCGCTTGTCCGACGGCATACGGCATGTCGACGAACGTGTAGGTGGCCTGAGCGTCTTGACACGCACTCTTTGCCGCGTCTTCCTGGAACCTCAGCGCCTCCTCGATCGAGGAGAACTCGTAGACATCGAACGCCACGGCTCCGGCGCCGCCGGCATTGACTGCACCGACTCCCTCCCAGCCACGTTCGTAGGCGTCGGTGAATCCGTAATCCGAGAGATCGACCTTCCAAGTCACGTTGCGTCCGAGAGCGAAATAATCCATCCGACCGTTGTAATCCGCACGCCAGCCGTCGTACGGGCTATAGATCGGCACCACATCTCCGAGATGGCCGGCATAGGACCGCGGGTCGCCCAACAGTGCCTCTGCGAGCCGTGCGGGCCGTGTCGCTGCGAGTAACGCGTCCATGCCCGCGCACGATCCCGGTCCTTCGATCACATCGTGCGGTGACGGGAATGACGTCGGTAGCGGAGTCAGCGTCGGTAGCGGAATAGGTGCCGGCAGACGAAGCGGATCGAGATCCGTCGTGCGTCGATCGGTCCCCTTCGTCCCGGGCGGCTCCGTCCGAACAAGCCGAGGTCGAGCGGTCGTAGAAACGTGCTCCACGGACCCTGACGTCGTCGTCAGACCGACGGCGCGTCGAAGACTCGCCGCGGGGCTGTCGGTGCGCTTCGGCCCCATCGCGATACGGCGCTCCGCCGCGAGCTGGCGTTCCGTCCCCGAAACTCGCTCGGGGGTCCGCGATCCGATCCCGATCGATCCCGCCACGACGACCGCGACGGATGTCAGGACGGCGGCGAGTTTGCTCGCGCCCGAATGTATGGGCGTCTTCAGCGCACGGTGAACGAACCCGCTACCCACTGGATCCGTGTCGGCCGCAGCACGTCCAGGATGAGGGACCTGCGGTCGAGCCCGCGCAGGAACTTTCTAGGCCGACGAAGCGTCGAGGGCTGCGTCCGCCGCGGCTACGTCCTTGTGGTAACGCTTGTGGATGTAGACGCGTTCCCCGAGCGCGGCCTTGTACCAGAGGCCACTCGCGGGACCGATACGGGTCGCGCGAGGCAACTCGAAAAGGATCTCCCTTATCGGACTGGCGCTGAGCCGACCGGATCGACCTACGAGGATGCGCCGGTCTGTAACGACGACGACACGATACGCGTTTGAAAGGATGATGATCCAGAGCGATATGAGCGCGAACCACTGACTCTTCGTCTGTGCGCCGAACACGGCCTGGATCGTTTCGCCCGGTTCCAGGTACGGCGCGGCATTTGATCGCATCTTGTCGCGGATGGCCATCCGACGAGGTTACGCCTTTCACGCACGCAGCGGTCTATCGCACGAGCAACACCAACACGAGCGCTTGAGCGTTGAACAACGCATGCGCGGCAATCGACGTTCCGACCCGTCCCGTGAGCTGCCTGAGAAACCCGAAGCCGAGACCCGCGCCGGCCACGGCTGCCGCGAGTACGACGGTCCCCTTGCCTTGCCACGCGATGAGGTGCGCGGCGCCGAACAGCACCGACGTCGCGAGTACACCGACGCCCACGCCGAGTCGCTCTACAAGGCGGGGTTGCATCAGGCCGCGGAAGAACAACTCTTCGACGACGGGCGCTCCGACACATAGCACGATCGCTAGGACGAACCACGTCGCCGGCGACGGCCGGAGCTGCGCGAGAAGAGTGCGGTCGGGCGTCGCGCGGTGCGGCAGGGAGATGGGCACGTACGAACCGACGCCAGCGAGCGACCGTGCCGCGAGAGATCCGAGTACGCCCCACCCGAGGTCGCTCCAACGGATGCGCAAATTGAAGTCCGTGAGAAGGGAACCCCTGCCGCGCGTCCGGCTTGCGAAAACGCACACCGCGATCAGCCCGCTCCAAAGCGCCAGCTCCGAGACGACGACGCTCGCGAGCAGACCACCTGGGTAGCCGAGCGCCTTCATCCCGAAGGTGATGCCGGTGGCGAGCGCCGCGCTCGCGAGGAAGCCAGCGATCGCGATGTGCAATGCGGCGAGAGGCCGCACTTCGCCGCCAGGCAGGGGCATCCAAACGTCTTGAGAGATCGGATCAACGGCAGTCGTCGGACCGTCGGCAACGTCTGTTGTCCACGCGACTCCGTCCCACCACCGGTGCTCGTGTCGCGCGTACGGGTCCGGGTACCAGCCGCGGGGTTGCAGTGGTCGTCGGGGCACGGAATCGAGGGTAGAAGTATGTCGCAAGACATGGCTAGGACGAGTCTCGAGGACGCATGAGGGGTCAGGGTTCAGTCAGGGAGCCACACCTCTCCGAATTCGACGAACGAAGCGTTTTCGAACTTGTAGACGTGCAGAACCGCCGGCATCTCGCACGACGTCTCGGCGAGCAGCAGCTCGCCGAGAGCTTTCGGAAAGGTACCGTGTAAGCGGAATTTGTTCCTGATGAACAACTGCACAGACCAGTGCTTCCGAAAGACCTCCGCCGCCGGGTGACGATACGCATCGAAGTGCGCGACAGGAGTGTGTTGCTGGCCCCCGGACGCGTTGCGAATGACGTGGCTCACTCGACCAACGACCGCATCGGGTCCATCGGCGTCGATCAACACTTGGTATTGCCGATCCAACAGGTCAAGCTTTCGCATCGCTAGAGACCCAGCCTCAAACACGCGCAGATCAGTTGGCCTCGCTGCGCCTTACGTAGGTGAACCTGCATGTTGACGCATCTCGGCCGCGACGATCCCCCTACCGGACGAAACCGTCTGCGCCGGAGTACGCGGCGCCGCCGAGCGCCTTCATCAGATCGGACAGCTCGTCCGAAAGCGCCCCGTGCACTTCGAGCCGAGTCATCTCGGCGAGTGCTCCCAGCTTCGGGAGAACTTCGGCCACGGCCGCACCGCTGATGTGCGCCATGGCGGCCGTTACGTCCTCGTAGCACTCGAACAGATGACACTTCGTACCGTCCTCGCTGAAGAACGAGCGAACACTCACCGCTCCCGGCTCTTCATCGCGGACGCGAAGGTTTCCGTCCGTGACGATCGATCGGAAGGCGTCGACGTTCCCGTCTGCGATCGTCCATTCCACCCAGAACTGGATCTCGTTCAAGTATGTCCCCATCTCCCAACACTACCTGCTCGGATCGAGCAACTATCTTCGCGCCGAGCCGACGATCGGTCACCGCCTGTCAGACTCTTTGCATGACATCGGTGCGGCCTCCGGTTCGCTACGCGAAGTCCGGCGATGTCCACATCGCGTTTCAAGTGATCGGCGACGGTCCGTTCGACCTCGTCTACGTCCCGGGGTTCACGTCCCACATCGATCTCAACTGGGACCCACCGGCGGCGCACGTCACCGAGCGACTTTCGTCCTTCAGCCGCTTGATCTATTTCGATAAGCGCGGAACGGGGATGTCGGATCCCGTCGCGGACGTCCCGACCCTCGAAGACCGGATGGACGACTTGCTCGCCGTTCTCGACGCTGCGGAGTCCGAGCAGGCCGCACTCTTCGGCTTCTCGGAGGGTGGCGCGATGTCACTTCTCTTCGCAGCGACATATCCCGAACGCACGCGCGCGCTTGCGACGTGGGGCGCCATGGCGCGGACGACCGAAGCGCCCGACTATCCCTTCGCGCCCTCGTTCGAGGCATACCTCGAGTCGGCGAACGAGCTGATCTTGCCCTACATGAGCGAGGGCATCCTCACCGAGATCTACGTACCGAGCGGGGCGCATGATCCCGAGATCGTCGCTCAGGTACGCAACCGGGAACAACGCGGCGCGAGCCCCGGCATGCTCCAGAACCTGGTCTTCACGTACATGGCGGTCGATGTCCGGCACATCGTCGAGAACATCCATGTGCCGACGTTGATCCTGCACGCACGGGGCGATCGCGTTGTCAACGTGCGTAACGGTCGGTGGTTGGCGGAACGGATCCCGGAAGCGAGGTACGTCGAACTTCCTGGGATCGATCACCTCGTGTGGTTCAGCGACCAAGCCGATGCCGTCCTCGACGAGCTCGAAGAGTTCTTCACCGGGACGCGTCCGGTGGCGACGCCCGACCGCGTTCTCGCCACGGTGATGTTCACGGATATCGTCCGTTCGACGGAACGTGACGCGGAGGTCGGCGATCGCCGGTGGCGCGAACTTCTCGAGACCCATCACAAGATCGTCCGTGACGAGTTGCAGCGCTTCCGCGGGCGTGAAGTGAAGACGACGGGTGACGGTTTCCTCGCGACGTTCGATGGTCCGGCGCGCGCGATCCGCTGCGGCTCAGCGATCGTCGAAGCCTTGGACGCGGTCGGCCTCGAAGTCCGGATCGGTATCCATGCGGGCGAGATCGAACTGATCGGAGACGACGTGGCCGGCATCGCCGTCCACATCGCTTCGCGTGTCGGCGCGTTGGCCGGAGCCGGCGAGGTGCTCGTATCTGAAACCGTCAAAGGTCTCGTCGCAGGGTCGGGCGTCACGTTCTCCGACCGCGGGTCACACGAACTGAAAGGCGTCCCGGACACGTGGCGGCTGTTCGCGGTGAACGACTGAGGATCTCCCGCCTCGAACGAAGCGCGTGCGAATAACCTGCGGTCGAAGACACACCCAGGCCGGGCATTTCCGGCAACGTCACCACGGTGTCGACGTCGCGCCGAGAGCGTAGGCTGCCTTCATGACTTCGACGACCTGGCAGTCGCTTCTCGAGGGTCGGATCGACCCGGCTTGGGCTGAGGAGATCGACGCCTTCGAGGCGCAGCTTCTGCTGCGCAAGCAAGAGAAGATCGAGGAGCGCGTGTTCGCCGAGACGCGCCTGCGCCGCGGTGTCTACGGCCAGCGCTATGACAACGGCCACCGCTTCGACGGATACGGCACACGCGAGCTCGCGTTCGCCGACGTTCCGAAGAAGGGCCCGGAAACGATGTGGGACGCGCCGGGCATGCAGCGCATCAAGCTTCCCTACGGCGGCTTGTCGCCGGAGCAGATCGAGGTCGTAGCGGACTGCGCCGAGGAATACTCCGACGCGATCCTGCACGTCACGACGCGACAAGACTTTCAGCTGCACTTCGTCCACATCGAGGACACGCCCGACCTGATGCGACGCCTGGCAAGCGTCGGCGTGACGACGCGTGAAGCGTGCGGCAACAGCGTCCGCAACGTGACGGCGTGTCCGCTCGCGGGTGTTTGCCACACCGAGGCGTTCGACGTGTCGCCGTACGCGAAAGCACTCATGCTGTTCCTGCTCGGGCATCCCGACGTCCAGGACTTCGGACGCAAGTTCAAACCGGCGTTCTCCGGGTGCGAGCACGAGGCATGCGGACTCGTCCAGATGCACGACGCGGGATACATCGCGCGCATCAAGGACGGCGTTCGCGGCTTCAAGGTCGTCGTGGGCGGCGGTCTCGGCACCGTCCCTTTCCAGGCCGAGGTGCTCTCGGAGTTCACACCGGTCGATGAGTTCCTCATCGAGATCCAAGCGATCGCGCGCATCTTCGCGCGGATGGGCGAGAAGAAGAACCGCAACCGGGCACGCATCAAGTTCCTCGTGTCGAATCTCGGCATCGAGGAGTTCCGACGGCTCGTCGAGCTCGAGAAGAAGACGATCCCGCCTGATCCGCGCCACACGGGACTCATCGAGAACCTGCCCGTCACGACGGCCGGGCCCGTCCGCGACCCGTCAGCGCTCAACGGTCAGGTGCGCCCGAAGGGGTACGAGAAGTGGGCGGCGACGAACACCCAGACGCAGCGCCAAGACGGCTACCACGTCGTTACCGTGAACCTTCCGCTCGGTGACCTGACGTCGAACCAAGCGCGAGGACTCGCCGACATCGCGCGTAAGTACGTCGGCGACAACATCCGGACGTCGGTCGAGCAGAACATCGTGCTGCGATTCGTGTCCGACGAGGACCTTCCCGCGATGTACGACGCGCTGACGGCGATCGGACTCAACGAACCCGGCGCTGGAACCATCGCCGACATCACTGCGTGCCCGGGAACGGACACGTGCAAGCTCGGGATCGCGTCCTCGCGAGGCCTCGCCGGTGCGCTGCGTGAGTATCTCGCGGCGAAGGCCGACTCCACCGACCCCGCCGTCGCTGCGATGAGCATCAAGGCGTCGGGCTGCTTCAACTCGTGCGGACAGCACCACATCGCCGACATCGGCTTCTACGGCAATTCGCGCGGGAAGGGCGGCCGGAGCGTCCCGCATTTCCAGGTCATCCTCGGCGGTCAGCGGCGCGAGAACGCTGCGAAGTACGGCCTCGCGGTCGGCGCCGTGCCGAGCAAGGCCGTCCCCGACGTCATCGACACACTCACGTCCAAGTACGTGGAGAACCGTCAGGACGGCGAGTCGTTCCAGGACTGGTCGGTGCGCGTCGGCAAGCGCGGGTTGCGCGAGCTGATCACGAAGCACATGGAGATCCCGAGCTTCGAAGACAGTCCGGAGTTCTATACCGATTGGGCGGACGGCCGTCAGTACTCGATGGGCGACCACGGTGTCGGCGAATGCGCCGGCGAGGTCGTCTCGCTGTTCCAGATCGAAGTCGTGCGAGCGGAGACCGAAGTGTTCGACGCGCAGGTCGCACTCGAAGAGAACAAGGACCCCGACGCCGCCGAAGCGCTCGCCTACAAGGCGATGCTGTCGGCCGCGCGGTCGCTCGTCCGCATGGAGTACATCGACGTCAGCGAGGATCCCGACGAGATCGTCCAGGAGTGGAAGACGCGATTCTTCGACACGGGACGCTTCAACGACCGGTTCGCCGGCGGGAAGTTCGGCCAGTACCTCCTCGACCGGCATGCCGATACGGCGCCGTCCGGCAGCCTTTCGATCGCCGCACGGTACGTCGAAGAAGCGCAACTGTTCGTCGAAGCCGCGGTCGCCGCCGACGAAAAGATAACGACGGAGAAAACCGCGATCGCGGAGACCGTCGTCGACTCGTCCGACTGAAGCGCTGTGAATCCACTTCGTCTATCGGTCCGGCTCGAGGCCACCAGCACGATCCGCGACCTCGACCCGGCGATCGACGTCTTCCACCGTTTCCTCCAACAGGGCCTCGTCGAGGGACTGATCCTCGATGTCGCCGACTATCGACACGTCCAGAACGGTCCCGGCGTACTCCTCGTCGGTTACGACGTCGACTACGGGATCAACAAGACCGGCCTTACCGTCACGCGGAAGCGCTCGTCCGACGACGACATCGGCACCCAGTTCTGCGACCTGCTGCGGATGGCTCTCGGTGCCGTCGCCGCGATCGAGTACGACGGCACGCTGAAGGCATCGATGTCGCCCGACCACCTCACCGTCGCGGCGTTCGACCGCCGCATCCCGCGCGATGAGCTCGAGGAGATGCTGCTCGCCGGAGTGGCGCCCGTCGCGAGGAAGCTTCTTGGAGCCAATGCGGTCGTACGCACCGCGAACGGGACGGATCCGCGTCGCGCTCCGCAGCTCGAGGTGACCGCCCACGATGAGATCGGAGATCTGCTCGACAGGCTCGGAGGCTCGAGGGCGCCGGGCCAGTCCCCCTGGGACGTCTCCGTCGAGCAACTCGCCGAGCTCCGGGCTTCAGGAAAGGACTTCGTCCTTCTCGATGTCCGCGAGCCGAACGAGTACGAAACCGTTCACATCGGCGGCAAGCTCGTTCCGCTCGCAACACTTCCTGAACGTCTCAACGAACTCGATCGCGGGTCGCACATCGTCGCCCATTGCCGATCTGGCCACCGCAGCGCGAAGGCGGTCGCGCTCCTCCGCGAGTCGGGGTTCGACGATGCGTGGAGCCTCAACGGCGGTCTGATGAACTGGATCGACAGGATCGACCCGAGCCTTCCCCGGTACTGAGGCTTACGTCCAGAGGCAGAGTGGACGGATCTCGATGCTCGAACGACTCGGCTTGCCGAGCTCGACCTCCGGGTCACGGAACGCCGAGTGTGGAGTGCAGTAGATCTCGCCCGTTCCGATCCGCGCCGAGTCGAACGTCCGGAAGGCGACGACTTCATCGACCGTCATCTCCGGGAACGCGTACCACTGGTGCTCATCGGACGGAGCGAACGCCAGCGCATCGAAGTCGATCCCGCTTCCCGCGTAGTTCGAGACGGGAAATGGACGAAGCTCATCCGCGGACACCGTTCTCGCGTCACAGAACGCGAGCGGGAGATCCATCTTCGCGGGACCGAGGTTCCGCCAGAACTGGAGGATCATGAGCCGCCGCGCGCTGTCGACGATGTCTGGTGAGACGCCCTCGCGCTCGGCGGCCTCGGTGCGGCCGCCGTCCCTGTAGATCTGCCTGACGACATCGCCATAACTGTCGGCGAAGTCCGAGTGGACGAGCGGGATCGGCGAGAAGTCGGAGTGGCGCTTCGCTTCGTCCGGGCTCCGCTTGATGTGGTTCGACACCAATGCGTGGTCGCACCCGGTCAGCTCCTTCACGAGCGCGATGATCTCCGGGTAGTGCACGCGCGCGATCTCTTCGTCATCGTTCCAGTCCGTGACGGCCGAAGAGTGATCGAGTAACTCGAAACCACACGTCTCCCAGCCGGGGAGGTCGGCTTTCCTGCCGTCGAGGATCGGGAGCTCGGCCCCCGGCCCGCCTCCGTAGTTCAACGCAACTCGACAGAACTCTTTCGCTGCTTGTCCGGTCGTCACGATCTCCCCTCCGTCTCGTTCGCCCGACGTTACTCAATGGACCAACATCTCGGCCTGCCGGCGTCCACTAGCCTCGTGCGATGGTGATCGAACGGTTCTCCGTCGAAGGTCGGGTCGCGATCGTCACGGGCGCGGGTCGCGGGCTCGGCGCAGCTTCCGCGCTCGCGCTCGCGCAGGCCGGCGCGGACGTCCTTATCTCGTCGCGCACGGAGTCGCAACTCGTCCAGGTAGCGGAACGCGTCGAAGCACTGGGCCGCCGGTGCGTCGTCGTACCGACAGACCTGAACGATCTCGACTCCGTCGCCTCACTCGCATCCCAGGCGGAGAACGACCTCGGTCGCCTTGACATCGTCGTCAACAACCTCGGCGGGACGATGCCCCGCGCCTTCCTCGACACGACACCGGAGTTCCTCGAAGAAGCCTTCCACTTCAACGTTTCGACCGCACACGCACTCACTCGCGCGGCCGTCCCGATCATGCTCGCGCGGGACGGAGGAAGCGTCGTCAACATCTCGTCCGCCATGTCGCGCCTCGTCGGCCGCGGCTTCCTCGCGTACGGGACGGCGAAGGCGGCGATGTCCCACTACACCCGGCTCGCCGCTCGCGATCTCGCTCCGCGCATCCGCGTCAACGCGATCGCCGTCGGTTCCATCGCGACGTCCGCGCTCGACATCGTCGTCAACGACGACGGTCTGCGCTCGGCGATGGAAGCCGCAACGCCGCTGCACGCGATCGGCGACCCCGAACACATCGCGGCAACCGTTCTGTACCTCGCATCGCCCGCGGGCGGATACGTCACGGGCAAGGTCGTCGAGGTCGACGGCGGCACCGAGCAACCGAGCCTCGAGCTCGGACTCCCAGATCTCTAGACGGCCGGCTCGGGCGACCATGACTCCTCGCTCGCGGAAAGCAACACCCAAAGATCTGCATGAGCTCGCTACGGCGATGCCGCATGTCACGGTCGAGCGACTCGGCACCGGCAAGCCGGTCTATCAGGTCGGTGGGAGATCGTTCGTCTTCTGCCGCAACCCGCGACCGGACGCATGTGACCCGGAGACCGGTGAGCGCTACGACGACGTCGTCGTCATCTGGGTGGAATCGGATTCCGACAAGCAGGCGCTCGTCCAGGATGCGCGCACACCGTTCTTCTCGACGAGCCACTTCGACGGTCATCCATCGGTTCTCGTCAGGGAAAGCAGGATCGGCGAGATCACGAGGGACGAACTCGCCGAGATCATCCAAGACGCGTGGCTGTCGCGCGCATCCCGTACGCGTGCGATGAAGTGGTTGAAAGACAAAGGACTGAGCTAGTTCGGTAGATTCCTTCGCATGTGGACGGAACACGGATCGCTCTCGCTCGACGGCACGCAGGTCTACGACCTCGACTCACCGGCGCTCGGTGACAAACTTCGCATCACCGTTTCGACGCCGGCGTTCTACGCCGCGCTCACATCACCCCTCCCGACCGTCTACGTGCTGGACGCCAACATGTGTCTCCCGATAGCCGCGAGCATCGCCCGCGCGATGGAGACGCTCTCGATGGGTTCGTGCGCACCGGTGATCTGTGTCGGGATCGGATATCCGACCGACAACCTCGTGGACGTCATGTCGCTGCGGACCCGTGATCTCACTCCAGTCCCCGGCGACGTTCCGGAGTCCCCGATGCCCATCGACCGCTTCGGTATGGGTGGCGGTCCGACGTTCCTCGAGACGCTCATGGCCGAAGTCTTCCCGTTCGTGGAAGAGCGTTACCGGTCCGATCCCGCGCAACGCGGGATCGTCGGGTGGTCACTCGGGGGCCTCTTCTGCCTCCACGCGCTGTTCAGCGGACGCGATGCGTTCTCGAAAGCGATCGTGATCAGTCCGTCGATCTGGTGGGCGGACCGTGAGATCGGTGTCGAGGAGGAGAAATACGCCGCCGGACACGACGACATGGCGTGCGCCGTATACGCGACCGTCGGTGAACGCGAAGAGACGGCGCTCTCGCGCATGTGGCCGCGCGTCCCGGCGGAGCACGCCGACCAGCTCGCCAAGGCCGAGATGGTGTCGAACCTGGATCGGCTCGTCGACCGTCTGCGGACGAGGCACTACGCGGGCTTGACGATCCACCACGAGGTCCTGCCCGAGCACCACACGTCGATCTTCCCCGCCGCGTTCACCCGCGGACTGCTGCATCTCTACAGCGACGGCGTCTACTGAATCGTGACGTTCGTCGAGTAGACCTTGGTCGCAGGCGCGCTGTTGGTGGGGGTGAAGTACTCCTGCACGGGGTTGGCCGTGCCGAGCGGAACCACGATCGTCAGTGATCCGTCCGGCGCAGCGGTGATCGACCGCGTGCTTCCACCCACGTTTACCGAGTATGAGTGTCCGGCTTCAAACGCGCTCGGCGTCGTCACGGTCGCCGTGCCGCTTCCCGTCATCGTGAAACCGGTCGCGCTCGCGTTCTCGAGTGAACTGAACTCGACGACGGGGACGATCCATCCGCACGCTCCAGCCGTACACCTCGTAGCTCTGCTCGATGGATCGGTACGAGAACGGCGACGGATCGGGACGATCCTCCGCGAACACGCTCATGATCTCCGGCAGCGTTCGCTGAAGGTCGCGGTTCCAGTAGTAGAAGCTGTGCGTGCCGGGGCCGTAGTCCTCGAAGGTGTGCGCGATACCGAGTGCCGTCAGGCGTTGATCGAAGCTCACGTTCATCGGGTGGACGGCACCTTCGAGGAGTCGCCCGCCGTCGAGCAGCATCTCGGGTCCCGGTCCGCCGGGGAAGCCGTTGCCCGTCCGGAGCGTGAGATCCATACCGCGAAGGTTGTCCGCGAGATCCCACGGATTGTGTCCGCGCCAGCGCACCTCCTCCGTTTCACGCAAGCCGAACAGGGAGCCGGGGATGCCGCCGTCCTGCGCGGCGAGCCCGTCGATGACCTTGCCGGCGACGACCGGCGGTGTATTCGTGTCGACGGCTCCCGAGAACGCCGCGGCCGCGACGAAGAGATCCGGATGGCGGCTCGCGTAGCTCATTGCGCCGAAACCGCCGCTCGACAAACCGGCGATGGCGCGACCGCTGCGCGCCGCGACCGTTCGGAAGTGATCGTCGATCCACGGGATCAGCTGGTCGATGTGGTAGGTCTCCCACATCGGCGTCCCCCCGAGGCCGTTGTTGTACCAGTCGGTGTACCAGGCGCTCTTGCCGCCGTCGGGCATGACGACGATGAGGCCGAGTCCGTCCGTCAGTGATTGGACGATGCCGCCTCCGGTCGTCCACGACGTGTAGTCGGCAGCGCCGCCGTGCAATAGGTACAGGACCGGGTAGCGCGTCGATCCCGATGCGTCGTAGTCGCGTGGCAGCAGCACCCGTACCGTCGTCGGTGACGCGAGCGCCGGCGTGCTGAAGGTGTAGTCGGTGGCCGACCGTGGAGGCGACGCGACGGGAAGCGTCACCAAGTTCTCCGACAGGAGCGTGAGCGAGCCGGACGCAGCCGTTCGCGGCAGCGGAGCGACGAGCGCGGCCAGCAGCAGCGCGACCGAGAGTGCCCCCCGCTTGATCATCCGCGCGAGTATCGCACGACTCATGGTCGTCGGCGGGCGCGGCCATACACCGTCGACCGGATGGATGCGAGGCGACCGCCTCAGCGCGCTAGCAGAGCACGTCGTCGACGCACTGGTTGTCCGCCGAGTCGTTGGCCGCAGCGTGATTACGCCCGCTCCCGTTCGGCGCGTTGATGCCGAAGTTCATCGCGTCGGCCATCCCCCATCCGTTCCCGTTGGCCGTGTTCCGATCGACGGTTGCCGGCGCGAGAGGGATCGAGATCCCGTCGCCGAAGCTCGAGTCGACGGTGTTTCTCGTCACGGTGATCCGTCCGGTCGTCCCACTGATCACCAAGCCTTCAGACGCGATGGACTTCCCGTTGCCGAGCAGCGTCGATCGCGTGACCGTGACCGCCCCGGTCGCGGAACCTGCTCCGTTCGACAAGATCCCCTGGCCGTTCGACGTGACGACGTCTCTCGTCGCAAGTCCGGCGATCGAGTCGGCCAGCTGGATGCCGGCCGCCGCGTTCCCCGTAACCGTCGTGCGTCGGACGGTCCCGCGCTTGGCCGTGATGAAGACGCCCCGGTTGGAATTCGCCGTCGAGACGGAGCGGTCGATGAGGCCGATCGCTGTGCTGCTGACGCTGAGGCCATCGCTCGTGTTGTTCGTCGCCAGCGTGCTCCTGATGACGCCCGTACCCGCGGACGGACCGATGATGTCTACTCCGGTGGAGTTCTTGGCGACGATCGAGTTTTCGACGAGGCCCGGTCCGATCAGGATGCCGAACGATCCGTTCTGGATCGCAGCGATCCCGTCGACGACGTTGCCGCTCGTCGACGTCGGAGCGTTGATGCCGGATCCGAATTGCGTGATCGTCCCGTGTTCGATGCGTGTTCCCGTGACGTTCGGAGCGATCACGACACCATTTCCCGTGCCGCTTCCTCTGAGCCTGAATCCGCCGAGGTCGATCGTGACGTTGTTCGCCGAGACCGTGACGCCGTCTCCGCCGGCGCACGTCGTCCCCGTCGTCATGCGGTAGGTCCGGCGGGCTTGGTTCGCGAGCGTTCCGCAGGAGTGGAACGGGATCGGCCGCCGCCGCCGCCGGGCATCAGCGCTCGGCACAGCGACCACGCCGATCGCGAGGATGAAAGCCAACGAGCACAGAAATAGACGCTTCATGCCTGCCCCTCTCGTATGCGGTTGTCCGTTCCTGTGGTCCCGTCTGAGCTCTCCGCGTTACAGCTATCCTGCGGCGCATGCTGGCCACGACAGCGAACGAGCGGTCCCTGGTCGCCGCCATCCGACGCGGCGACCAGGAGGCCTTCGTCACGCTTGTCGAGCGCCACCACGCGTCGATGCTCCGCGTCGCACGCATGTTCGTACGGACGACCGCTGTAGCAGAAGACGTCGTTCAAGAGACATGGTTGGCAGTGATCCAAGGCATAGACCGATTCGAGGGGCGGTCCTCGCTCAAGTCGTGGCTCTTCCGCATCCTCACGAACCGAGCGAAGACGCGCGGCGTCCGGGAGGCTCGCATGGTCCCGTTCTCGAGCACCGTCTCTGGCCACGAGGACGAAGCCGCCGTCGATCCCGACCGCTTCGGCACGGACGGCTCGTGGCACTCGCTCCCGGCCGCGGCCCCCACCGACGAACAGGTCGTCTCGAAGGAGATCCGCAAAGCGGTGGAGACCTGTATCGCCAAGCTGCCACCGCAACAACAGCTCGTCATCACGTTGCGCGACGTCGAGGGCGTCGAGGCGGACGAAGTCTGCGAGCTTCTCGGGTTATCGGAGAGCAATCAACGCGTGCTGCTGCACCGCGCGCGGTCGAAGGTTCGTGCCGCCCTCGAGCCGTACCTGGAGGACGCATCATGAGCCGCGCATTCACGTGCCGCGAGATGGTCGAGCTCGTCACCGACTATCTCGAGAACAAGCTCTCGCGCGGCGATCGCAAAGCGTTCGAGAAGCACATCGCAGGTTGTCCCGGATGCTCGCGCTACCTCGAGCAGATGCGGCTCACCATCAAGACGCTCGGACGCATCGAGTCAAGACACCTGTCGGCCGCCGCAAAGCGAGAGCTCCTCGACGCCTTCCGAGACTGGAAGGGCTAGGTCAACAGCGGGTCGGTCAACACCTCGACGAGCGCCGGACCCGCGGACGCGAGCGCGGCACGCAGAGCTTCGTCCAGCTCTTCAGGACGCGTCACCCTGATCCCGGTTCCCCCGCAGAGCTCCGCGTACTCGGCGAAATTCGGGTTGTGCAAGCCGGTCTCCCAGACGCGCCACTCGCCGTCGCGCTGTTCCTTGCTGATCTTGCCGAGCTCACTGTTGTTCAGCAGGACGTGGGTGATGTCAGGGCCGTCCGTTTCACGCTCTGTAACGCGGCGGCCGGGACGGCGACTATGTCAGGGGGCCGGACGGGCTCCGAGGACGAGGGCAGGAGGATCGATGGGCGCCAACGCGAAGGTTGTGGAGGAATTCACCGAAGCGCTGAACAGGCACGACATCGAGGCGGTCGGCGCGTTCTTCACCGACGGCGCGATCTTCGAAACGACGAATCCCGCGCCCGACGGTGAGCGCTTCGAGGGGCGGACCGCGATCGTCGCGAACCTCGCCGAGATGCTGGCGTCGACGCCGGGCGCGCACTTCACGAACGAAGAGGTCATCGACGACGGCGGAGAGCGCGTGACCGTCCGGTGGCGCTACGACTGGGGGGACGGTCACGTCCGCGGCGTCGACGTGATGCGCCTTGAAGACGGGAAGATCGCGGAGAGCCTCGCGTACGTGAAGGGTTGATCGATGCCTGACTACACCGACCTCAAGGCGCTGCTCCTCAACTGCTCGATCAAGTACGACGCGTCACAGTCGCATACGCGGCGACTCCTCGCTCGGTCGGCGGGGATCATGGCGTCGCAAGGCGTCGACGTCGAGCTCCTGCACGTCCTCGATCACGAGATCGCCTTCGGGATGGTGAAGGACGCGACGGAGGACGGATCGCGCGCGCGCGACGACTGGCCCGCCATACAGCGCAAGATCATGGACGCCGACATCCTCGTCCTCGGTACGCCGATCTGGCTCGGGATGAAGGCGTCCGTCGCGATGCTCGTGATCGAGCGCATGTACGCGTACAGCGGGGACCGGAACGAGAAAGGTCAATACCTCTATTACGGGAAAACGGCGGGCTCCGTCGTGACCGGCAACGAGGACGGCGTCAAGGCATGCTCGATGGAGCTCCTCTACGCGATGGCGCACATCGGTTACACGATCCCTCCGCAGCCCGACTGCGGATGGATCGGCGAAGCAGGGCCGGGGCCGAGCTACGGCGACGTGATCGAAGGTCGCGACATGCCCATCGGCTACGACAACGACTTCACGTTCAAGAACTGCACGATCATGTCCTGGAATCTGATGCATACGGCGCGACGGCTGAAGGATGCAGGCGGACTGCCGACGACCGGCAACCGCGCCGACCATTGGTCCGAAGACGTGAACGCGCGCGACCAGGACCCGGAGCGCACTACGTTCTAAGGGTGTCGCGTATCGGACTCGGTTGCATGCGTCTGTCGACGGACGTCGACGAAGCAACCGCGCTCGCCACGATCGCCGCCGCGGTCGAGATCGGCATCACGCTTTATGACACCGCGCGCGCCTACGGCGACAACGAAGCACTCGTCGCGCGCGCGCTACGCGGCATCGCCGATGTCAGGATCGTCACGAAAGGCGGCATGGCCCGGCCCGACGGACGCTGGGTTCCCGACGGCCGGGCGAAGACGCTGCTCACCGACTGCGAGGCAAGCATCGCCGCGCTCGACGGGCGGCCGATCGATCTTTGGCTCCTGCACGCGCCGGACCCGCGGACGCCGTGGCGCACGTCACTGCGCGCCCTCCGGCGGCTCGTCGACGAGGGTCTCGTCCGGCGCGTCGGTGTCTGCAACGTCAATCGCGATCAGTTGGACGAAGCACTCGACAACGCACCGATCTCCGCCGTCCAGTGCGCACTGAGCGTCGTCGACGATCGCGCGCTACGCGGCGGTGTCGTCGAACGCTGCGAACAGAACGGACTGACGTTCATCGCCCATTCCCCTCTCGGCGGGCCGCGGAAGGCGCACAAGATCGACGACCCGCAGGCAGCGCTCGGTTGGCTCCTCGCACTGTCGCAGTGCATCGTCCCGATCCCGGGCGCGCGACGACCCGAGACGGCGCGAGCCCTCGCGGAGGTTCCGATCGTCGAAACGGCGCCTCCGAAACGACCACCGGCGCGTCGAACGACGACGCGAGAGGTCGTCGTGATCATGGGTATCCCCGGTGCCGGCAAGACATCACACACCGAGCGGTACGTCGAGCAAGGGTTCGTCCGATTGAATCGCGACGAGCGCGGCGGCACGCTCCGCGATCTCCACGCGGCCTTCCGAAACGAGCTCTCGTCTTCGGATCGTTCGATCGTGCTCGACAACACCTACTTGTCGCGTGCCGCACGGAGTTTCGTTCTCGAGGCTGCCGTGCCGGCGCGCTGCGTCTGGATCGACACGCCGCTCGCGCAGGCGCAGATCAACATGGTCGAGCGCCTGCTGGAACTCAACGGTTCGCTCCCGAGGCCGGACGAAGTGAAGGCGCTGGCGAAGCTCCACGCAGGCATCCACACGCCGACGACGCAGATGCGGTCCGCGCGCGAGCTCGAGCCGCCGACGCTCGACGAAGGATGGAGCGCGATCGAACGCCTCGCGTTCACGAGGCGAACGGCGAACGCGGGCGCCGCCGTTTTCGTAGCTGCCGCCGCTGCGAGCGCCGTCGCGCCGTCCGAGCTGCCGCACCTCGTCTTCGACTGGAACGAAAGCGGGTCGGACGGATCACTCACGCGCGCGCTGCGACTCGTGCGCGAGCGCGCGTCCGGCATCGTAGAGGGCGCGCTGTGTCCCCACGGCGGTGGGCCACCGCGATGCTGGTGCCGTCCGCCGCTCCCCGGACTCGTCCTCGACTTCGCTCGTCGTCACGGCGTCGACCCGGCACGGTCGACGCTTATCGGTGCGTCGCCGGCGCACCGTACGCTCGCGAACGCCCTCGGTGCTGCTTACATCGATGGTCCATAGGTTCCGGCGTACAGCGCGTCGAGCGTGTCGTAGTCGAAACCGTCGGGGTGCACCGTCCATCCATCGGCGTTCATGCAGCTGTCGCCGTCCCGGTGGACGAGACCGATCGCGTGACCGAGCTCATGACAGGCGAGCGATCGACGGACACCGTGCGAGGACTGCTTGATGACCGACGCATTCAGCCAGATCCGAACGGCCGTCGCGTAACCGTTGTCGTCCCGCTCGGTCTCGGTCCATCCAGCGTAGTTCTGATCGTCGGACGAACCATTCGACACGCAGACGACAACGTCGCCGACGACGAAATCGCACGCGTTGCGCGCCGAGGCGCTTGCCGAGCCTTTCACGATGCGGAGATCGACAACGTCCGATGCGTCCCAGTCGCCCACCGCCGCTCGCAGATCGCGCGCGTATCCGTTCGGGATGTGCGTCAAGACGACAACCTGTCCGGACTCCCAACGCGTTCCGTCCGGCGGGCCGTTCTGCCAACTCGCAGCATCCGCATGCGGCGCGAGTGCAGAGATCGCGATCATCGCACCGACGACGACGAACACCCTGCGACAACGATCCATCCCGGCCTCCCATCCACCCCCCGAGGGGAACGGTAGGCCGGGATGGCGCTTTCGCTAACGTCGCGCGACTCGTCTCCGTTGAGACGTTCGACACATCTTGGGCGTGTCGAAATACGCGCCCCGGGGCCTGGGCCGGCCGTGGACGGCCGAATACCCTCGTCGGGATGGACCATCGCACACGCACGGTCGTGCTCCGCGTCGCGCTGAGCGTCGCGGCCCTCGTCGTCGTCGCGTATTTCGGCTTCCGCGAGCGACATCTCTTCGTCGGGTTCGGGAAAGACCTGGCGCACGCCGATTGGTGGTGGGTCGTCCTCGCGCTCGCGGCCCAACTGATCTCGATCGTCCCGCTGGCCGAGACGCAGCGACTCGTTCTGCGCGCGGGCGGCGTCGACTCTCCGTTCGGCGAGATGGTCGCGGTGACACTCGCGAGCAATGCGATCGCGACATCCGTGCCGGCGGGCGTTGCCGTCGCCGAGGGATACGCGTTCGCACGCTACAAGCACTTCGGCGCAGACTTGACGCGCAACGTGCGCATGTGCTTGCACGCCGTTCGCTTTCGTATCAAGCTGAACGTTGGATTTCGTTGGCGTGGACTCGAAGGGTGGACCTATGGCCGTCGCTATTGCCGAGTTCGGAGTTGACAGCTTCGATCGAGCAGATTCAGGTACCGTTCCGCTAGCTGTGCGCGTCAAAGAGTTTTTCCGTCCTTCGCGACCAATGTTCTTCGGTCGTTACGTCAAACCCTCAGGCACCATCCCGACTTTTGACGCGGCGAACAGTCCGAATAAGGAAGCGGCAGCGATGCAGGCCGGGGGCTTCATCCAGTTCCTCCCCATCACGTCTCCCGGTGGCTCGCGGACAGGGTGAACCTCCAGCATGGGTGCGGCCGACGGTTTGCAGGCTGTGAACTCTGTGATTGGCCTGCATCAGGCGCATGCAATTGACCTTTCTGGGTCAGGAAGCAATCCTTGCCCAATCATGCTCGATATAGAAAACAGGCAGTCCTTCACCTTGGCTTACTGGGGCGGCTGGTATCAGGCGGTCGCGAATGCAGATTTCAACGGCGCCCTCGCGTTTCAGCCGGGCGTCTATTTTAATCCCAACGACACGAATGCGACGGGGATCCTCAGGAGCTACGGTCAGGCGGCGTACTCATGGAGCTCCCAACCCGAACTGTCATGTAGCAACGGTTGTAAGATCCCACCGACCGGCAGCTTTGTCGCACCTGACTACTTGGGCAATGCCGGTGCTGCGGACTTGTGGCAGTACATAGAGAGACCGCAATGCGACTCGTGTCAGCCCACTGCACCGAACGTGGACCTGAATTGGATCAATCCAACCACCCCGAATCTGGCCTTCGCCATGCCGTTCGTGGCCGCATAGCCACGATCCCTCGTTCGCGTCCTTTCGTCCGATGATGCGCTGCCCCGGTGTTCGCCGAACTCGACGAGTTGATGCACGACTAACCACTGCACGGACTGGCACTGCGGCTGCACTCAATGTCCGTCGAGTCAGCATTGCCGTGCTCTCAATCGCTTTTGCGTCATGCGGCCAAGTTGCCAGGACGCCACTGCCGGCTTCGCCGCGACCGAGCCGAACGAACCTGTCTGGAGAAGCGAAGCCGCCTCCCGCGTCATGGGACAGGGCGTTGGAGGTCGTCGCTCCATCGGCCAAAGCGGCGTGGGTCGTGACATCGGCCGGGGTGGAGTACACGGGCGATGGCGCCGAGACGTGGCAGAAATTCCCTCTCCCGGGGATTGATTCGAATGCCTATCTCGACGGTCGACTCGCGGCGCGAGGCGCAACAGCCTGGTTCGTAGCCCTACCCGACGAGCCCGCTAAAGCGGTCGTTTACAGAATGCAAGTCGCGCCCCGACACGTGACGCAGTATGCGCTGCCGCAGGATGCCCAACGCGGAGACGCAGCGTCGGTTAGCTTCGTCGACGACTCGCATGGGTGGGTATCGGTGAGGGGAAACTCGCAGCGGCAACGGACGCGAACAGCGCTCTACGCGACATCCGACGGAGGAGCATCGTGGGCCCGCGTCAGCGGCGATGTGCCATTCGACGGCAACGTGGCGTTGACGGGACCGAACGAAGGATGGGGACTGGGGTCCACCTTGTATAGGACACATGATGGCGGGAAATCGTGGCACGCCACGCATCCACCGACACCGTCGAATTCGGGTCTCACTCCGCGCTTCGTTTCGGCCGCACAGTTCGGAGACGAGGAGATTGTTGGGATTAGAGTGTCGACGGGAATGAGGGGCTACGCCATTTTCGACGTGACCAAAGATGACGGCGCGACGTGGGTTCGCCGCGATGCACCGGCTGATGCGACCTACAACAACACGGGACCGCCGCTGATCTTCCTTCCCTCAACGGCTGAACACTGGCACGTCGTTCGTAGCGGCGCAGTCTGGTCCACGCTCAACGAAGGGGCGTCCTGGAAAGTCGACACGGACGGCTTTGCAGACGCCAGCGCCGTTGAAGCAAGCTTCGGAGCTTTTGACTCGGGCTGGCTGGTCGCTGGGATGCCGGGCTGCTCGGGCTATTCTTGTGGACCAAGTCGCCTCTTCCGCAGTGAAGATGCTGGACAACATTGGCAGCTCGCTCGGCTCGAGTAGACATTGACGACGACGAACAACCTCCGACAACGATCCATCCCGGCCTCCCATCCACCCTCCGAGGGGAACCGTAGGCCGGGATAGAGCTTTCACGAACGTCGCGCAACTCTCGTTCGTTGAGACGTTCGACAGGCCTTGGGTGCGTCGAGATACGCGCCCGGGGCCTGGGCCGGCCGTGGACAGCCGAATACGCTCGTCGGGATGGAACGTCGCACACGCACGGCCGTATTCCGCGTCGCGCTGAGCGTCGCGGCCCTCGTCGTCGTCGCCTATTTCGGCTTCCGCGAGCGACATCTCTTCGTCGGGTTCGGGAAAGACCTGGCGCACGCCGATTGGTGGTGGGTCGTCCTCGCGCTCGCGGCACAACTGATCTCGATCGTCCCGCTGGCCGAGACGCAGCGACTCGTCCTGCGCGCGGGAGGCGTCGACTCTCCGTTCGGCGAGATGATCGCCGTGACACTCGCGAGCAACGCGATCGCGACATCCCTGCCGGCGGGCGTCGCCGTCGCCGAGGGATACGCGTTCGCACGCTACAAGCACTTCGGGGCGGACGACGGCACCGCCGCCTGGGCCGAGCTCGCCGCCGGCGCCATCGAGTTCTCGGCTCTCGCTGCGATCGCACTGATCGGCGCACTGCTCGATGTCGGACGGATCACGTTCGCCGTGTTCCCCATCATCGGCATCGTCTTCGTCGGATCGACGGCCGCCGCGGAACTGTTCCGCCACCCCAACCTGATGTGCAGCGTCGTCGATTGGATCGACACCCGGGCGCGAGAGCGGATCGGTCCCATCTCGCGCGCCGGCAAGCGCCTCCGCGAGATCGCCGATCAGATCGACGAGCTCCGTCCGTCGCTTTCGCTCTGGTCGATCGCCTACGGCCTCGCGACCCTCAACTGGCTCATCGACCTGCTGTGCCTCGCGTTCACCTTCGTCGCCTTCCACGGGCAGGTTCCGTGGGCGGCGATCTTCCTGGCGTTCGCCGGGACCAAGGTCGTTTCGAGCATCGGGGTCACACCCGGCGGCCTCGGCCTCGTCGAAGGCGGACTCGTCGCTGTATTCGTCGCGTTCCACGAGCCACCGCCGATCGCGGTCGCGGCCGTCGTCGTCTACCGCGGGATCACGCTGCTCATCATGGTCGCGATCGGCTGGGTCCTCGTCGGCGTCCTCGCGGCGCACGGCCGGCATCCGCATCGCTGACAATGGTGCGTGCGCAGAGCACTCCTGGCGGTGCTGGCCCTCGTCGCGGTCGTCGCGGCGATCCTCGTGATAGGCCGCAACAACGCTCCACCGTTCATCGCCCGTCCGTGGATGTCGTATCGCGTGCTCTACCGCCAGACCATCAATGCGAACGGCTCGCCGTCGGTGCGCTACGAGAACCTCTCGGTGCGTCGTCCCTACGAAGGTTCCGATCTGCTGTCGTCGTCGCGGGACGGATCACCGCCCGTGACGGGAGCGATCTCGACCGAGACCGCGCTCTACGACCTCCGGCAGGACGGGACCGTGATCTTCGTGGGCGGACGCCAGCCCGGGCCCCCTTCCGGCGACCAGGACATCGCGACGCAGCTGCCGGATCTGATCGCGCGCGATCTCGCCACAGACCTTCACTCGACGCAGCACATCGCGGGATACACGTGCCGGAACATCCGGATGTTCGATCCACCGTCGGGTCCGATCAAGAAGCTGAGCGGAACGGGCGAGCACGACGATCTCTGCATCACCGCCGGCGGCGTGCTTCTCTCCGAGCAGTGGACCCTCAGCGGTCGCGTCGCGCTGGCACGCGTCGCGCTCGCCGTATCTCGCGCGGCCGGCACGCTGCCGTCCGTTGCGGGTGCCGTCACGCCCGCGGGCACGGATGTCACCGCGACGGCGCGCGTCACCCATGATCCCCGGTCGTTCCTCGCCTCGCCCGTCGCGCCGCGCGGCTACGAGAAGCAGCCGGCGATCGAGATCCTCGCCGCGGCGTTGAACGCGCCACCCGGGGTCCCGCCGCTCGCGTCCGTCGTGTGGGCGTTCGCCGACGGACCGCGGACGATCTTCGTCGAAGCCGGTGGTCCGTCCCCGCAGCCGCCCTGGGCCAACGGCGACACCGTCACGACGCCCGTGCATCTCGCGCATCTCGGCAACGCGCTCACGGCGCTGCGTTCGGACGGCGCCGAGATCAGAGTCCCACTGTCGGGCAACAGATGGGTGCGCATCCGCGGCACGGTGTCCCTGCGAATGCTTGAGCGCTACGCGCAGAGCTTACGTCTGCGCTGAGTCACTGCTTCGGTGGCCGGCTCGCGAGGTTCCGGACGCGACCGCCCAGGATGCCGAACCCTTCGCTGAAGAGAACGAGCACACCGACGAGCGCGATCAATCCGAGGACTTTCCCGACGGGCCTGTTCGGCGACGTCGTCGGAGAGACGCCGGCGAAATGCGAGCTGATGTCCGCAGCCGGAGTGGGCGGCGCCGATTGTGCGAACGCAGCCGGCGCAGCGAAGAACACCGCCACCGCACAGATCGCACACGCGATCAGTCGCTTCATCGTTTGGCCTTTCCGTTCCGTTTGGTCGAGCCGTTGGCGCGCGCCGACCCGCGACCCGCGACGTGCAGCGTGCCGGACGTCCCGAGATACGACTCGACGACCTTGCGATCGCGCAGCACCTGATCGGGTGTGCCGTTCGCGATGACTCGTCCGAGGTCGAGGCAGAGCATGCGGTCGGCGAGCGTCGAGATCAGCGGCATGTCGTGCTCGATGATGAGGACGCTGCACTGCAGCTCGTCGCGGATGCGGCGCACCAGGGGGCCGAGCTCCTCAGTTTCGCGTTGCGCGATGCCTGAAGAGGGTTCGTCCAGCAGCAGCACCGAGGGACGATGCCCGAGCATGCACGCTAGCTCGACGATGCGACGCGAGCCCGTCGAAAGCTCGGAGATGAACTTCGTGCGGAACGCCGTGAGGCCCATCAGCTCGATGAGGTCGTCGACGCGCCGCGCCAGTTCCTCTTCCGACTCGGCGATCTGCGGGATGCCGAGGAACGCGGGGATCGACGCGATCGCTTCGGCTTCCTGATGCAGTGCGAGCGCGATCGATTCCGCGACGGTGAGTGACGGCCAGAGGCGAGCGTCCTGGAAGGAGCGCCCGAGGCCGAGCGCCGCACGCTGCCACGAGTTGAGCGCCGTGACGTCGTTGCCGTCGAGGATCACTTTGCCCGAGTTCACCGGCGTGAAGCCGGTGATGAGATCGAAGAGTGTCGTCTTCCCCGCGCCGTTCGGTCCGATGAGGCCGAGGATCTCGCCGTCGTGGAGCTCGAGCGAAACCTCGTCGACGGCGACGACGCCGCCGTACTGTTTCGTGAGCTCGACGGTTTCGAGCACGACGGGTGCATCGAGCAGCTTCTTGGAGGAAGCCTTCGTACGCACGGTCGCCTTCCCGTTGGTATGTCCGTTCGAGGTTTGCGACGCGCCTTGGAGGAAGACGGCGCGAAGGATGTCCGGACGGTGCAAGAGGTCGCCCGTCGGACCGGAGAAACGCACCTGTCCTTTCTCCATGAACAACGCGCGTTCCGCGAGCTCGAGCGCGGTGTTCACCGATTGTTCGACGAGGATCACCGTGGTGCCGCTGGCGTGGATGTCGCGGACGATGTCGAGCAGCTTCCCGACGATGGACGGCGCGAGTCCGAGCGAAAGTTCGTCGATCAGCAGCAGCTTCGGCTGCGCGATGAACGCTTGCGCGAGCGAGAGCATCTGCTGTTCACCGCCGGACAGATCACCGGCGAGCGTCGACGATCTCGACTCGAGCACCGGGAAGAACTCGATGACGCGCTTCATCGCGTCGTCGATGTACGACTTGTCCTTCCGGTACATCCATCCGGCGACGCGGAGGTTGTCCGCGACGGAAAGCGTCGGGAAGATCCCCCGGCCCCCGGGGACGTGCATGATCCCGAGGCGCGCCGTCGCCATCGGGTCGGTATGCGTGATGTCCTGCCCGTCGAAGAACACGACGCCGGACATCGGTTCGATGAGTCCGGTGATCGACTTCAGGAACGTCGACTTACCCGCGCCGTTCGTGCCGAGGAGGGCAACGATCTCACCCTGCTTGATCTCCATGTCGACGCCGAAGAGCACTTGGACGCCGCCGTAGCCCGCGTCGATGCCCATGCACTGGAGGAGCGCGCCCCCGCGAGCGGCCTGCTCCTGCTTGCGGGCTTGCTCGATGTCCGAGTCGACGAACTGCGCGGACGAACCGCCGATGAGTCCGCCGACGGCGACGAGGATGGCGAGGACGATGATGCCCTCACGCTCGCTGTGGTTCAGGATCGGTCCGATGACGACCGCGCTGATCGCGATCGCGCCGAGGGCGTAGAAGAGCAACGTCCAAGCGAGCGCCTGCGCGCGGAGCGCGGGAGGCGAGATGACCGTGACGAGCGTGGTATACGGCGTCAGGAAGCCGGACGCGCCCAGGCTCAAGATCCCGACGCCGACGAGTGAAATCGCTTCGATGTGCGTCGCGGCCATGATCGCCATACCGGCGCCGAACACGACGATGAACCCGGTGATCGCGATGGGCATCAAACGGAAGCGGCCGGTGATCGTCAACCGGTGCGCGATGACTCCGCCGGCGGCGATCCCGAGGAGTCCCACGAGTCCGTAGAGCGCCGAGAGATTGCCGCGCGCCGCGTCACCGAAGTGGTACACGTCCTTGAAGTACGTATTGAGAAGCGTCGCGAACGGAACCGTCCCGGCGCCGAAGAGGAACGCCGCGAGCCACGTTCGCTTAGCGCTGCGGATCGAGCGAACGCGCCGGTAGCCCTCCATCAGCGAAAGCGATGTCGTCCCGGCGCTCATCCCGAGTGACGCGCCGCGCTCCGGCTCCTTGACGAGGCGCAGCAGGACGACGAAGACGAAGGTCGGGATCGCGAGCACCACGAATGCGATCCTCCAGCCGAACAATGCGGCGGCGAACCCGGCGAGCGGACCGCCGGCGAGTCCGAGTCCGGCTCCGAGGAACCGGTAGACGCCGAACACCGTGCCGAGTCCTTCGATCGGGTACGCATCGGCGAGGATGCTCGGATAGACCGTTTCGCTCGCCGTGAGTCCGATGCCGCCGACGAGTCGCGCGCCGATCAGGATGGCGACGGTGGGTGCGAGTCCGGTGAAGATCGCCGTGACGCCCCAGATGACTCCGCACAGTGCGGACAGACCGACGCGGTTGCGCTTGTCACCGAGGTAGCCGAGGTAGACGGCGAACAGGATCGGCACCGCACCGGTCAGCGAGGCGATGCTGTTGATCGAGCCCGTGCTGATGTGGAACGCGTCGCGGATGTCCGGCGACAAGATCCCGAAGGCTCCCGCGTCGAAGCGCTCGACGGTCGCAAGTCCCGTCAGGATCAGGAGCGGCAGCCAGCCCGCCGGCCCTTTGGCGACGGACAAGCTCGCCCACGAGCGGACGATCCGTCCGCGCGGCGGGGGCGGCGGCGCGGCGATGTCCTGCTGGACGGTGTCCGTCACGAGCCGGCCCCGGCCTTCGCGCGCTTGCGCGGCTTGTTCAAGAGCTCCGGCACGGGCATCTCCGGAGGTGTGTCGTCCTCACCGGCGAGGGACGCATCGGCCACATCCGCAACGAGACTCGGGACGATGACGCCCTTGCGTTCCGCGAACTTGCGCAGCAGGAAGTCGCGTCCGCGGTACACGAGCTCACCGATACCGCCCGGGAAGAACATGAGCACGACGAGCACGCCGGCGCCCGTCGCGAGGAACGCCCACCCACCGCTCGGCAAGAGGTACTGCACGCCGTAGACGTACACCGCGCCGAGCACCGCGCCCGGGAGCGACCCGAGCCCGCCGATCACCACCATCAGGAAGAAGTTGAACCCCTGTTGCGCACTGAACGACCCGGCGCTGAAGGTCTGCTCCAGCACCATGAACAAACCGCCGGCGAGTCCGGCGAGCACACCCGAGATCGCGAACGCCATCAGGTTCAGACGCGTCGTGTTGATGGCGAAGGATCGCGTTGCGAGCGGGTTGTCGTTCGCCGCGACCATCGCCCGGCCCCCGTGCGCGTTACGCAAACTTCGTACGCCGACGAGCGCAACAGCGAGCGCGATCAAACACACGACGTAGAACTGGGCATCGGTACCGATGGCGATCCGTCCGAACACCGGGAGCCGGGACATCTGGTTCTCGGGAACGAACCACGGGAAATACTTCTGCACGAAGAAGTAGTTCTGTCCGGTCACGGCAAGGGCGAGCGTGACGACGGCGAGGAACGGTCCTGAGATGCGCAGCGCCGGCACGCCGAGGATCAACGCGGCGATGCCCGCGACACCCGCGCCGATCGCGAGCGCCAGGAGCATGTCGACGCGGTGATTGGTGACGAGGATCCCGGCTGTCGCGGCGCCGATGCCCATGAATGCGATGTGTCCCAGTGAGATGTGCCCGGCCCAGCCCGTGAGCACGAGGAGGGACGCCGCGACGATCGCGTAGATCAGGACCGCCGTCGCGAGCTGCGTATGCGCCGGCGACATCCAGAGCGGCAGTGTGAGCGCGAAGGCGATGATCGCGAGACGCAGGACGGAGCTCGACACGCGCACCTGCCAGAAACGATTGAGCTCCGGCGGCACGGGACGAACCGGCTTGATCAGCTGCCACGTCGAGATACCCGTCTCGACCGCACGGCTGAGACGATCGCGGCGGATGAGCAACGCCGCGAGGATGATCACGAGCAACATCAGGTCGACGGGACCCGCGTTGCGGAATGTCCACGCCCCGAGCTGATCGGCGACGCCGAGGAGCACGGTCGCGATCACCGCCGTCGGCATGCTCGTCATCCCAGCGATGACGGCAGCCGTCAATGTGAAGAGCAACAGCTCCGGCCCGCTGCTCGACACGCTCGAGAACGACGCGAACCCGAGGATCGGCACGCGCAACAGCGCAGCCAGGGCGGACAGCACACCCGTCATCGTCCAGACGACTGTCGACAGGCGGCGCACGGGAACGCCGAGGAGCATCGCGCGGTCGCCGTTGTCGGCGGCCGCACGGATCGCCACGCCGTAGCTCGTGTAACGGAAGAACCAAACGAGGGCGAGGAGGACGATCGGCACGACGATCAGCGCCACGACGTAGTTCCCGTCGAAGCGCACGGGCCAGATGGTGAAGTGGATGTTGAACGGCGTCGTGAACGTTCCGCTGTTCTTACCGGACGTCCACTTGATCGGGATCAGGATCGACGCGCCGTTCAGGATCTGTGCGATACCGATCGTCGCGACGGCGACGATGAGGCGAGGTGCTCGCGCGAACCGGCGAAGGATGAAGTACTCGACGCCCGCCCCGATCACGGCTGCCGCGACGAGTCCGATGAGGATCGACAGGAAGTAGTTCATCCCCGTCTTGATGTGGAGCTCGATCGCGAGCACCGCCGCCACCGCACCCATGTCGGCCGCGGCGAAGTTGATCACCCGGTTCGCGCGGTAGACGAGGACGATCGCGAGCGCGACGAGCGCGTTGACCGCGCCGAGCACCGCTCCTTGGACGATGATCCCGAGGGGCGCGCCGTGCGGGAGCACGAGGTCGAGCAGCCCCCACGCCGCGACGGCGATGACGATCCAGAGCCCGATCCGAAGGGGACTTCGTCCTCCCCGGTCGTCGTCGCCCGTGCCGACCAGTCGTTCGCGGACCGCGTCGACGGTGTTACGTCCCGCGAGAGCGATCCGGTCGCGGCGCGAGAGCATCAGCCGAAGAACGCGGGTGAACCGCTCGGGAACTGCCCGAGACGGAACCGCTTACCACCGTAGATCTGGATGTACGTTCCGGTCTTGCCGTTACCCGGAGACGTCTTGCTGCCGTCCCAGTAGACCTCGCGCGCATCGACGATCGCCGAGTGTGTATTGCCGAAGTCCCACGTTCCGAGCGCACCCGTCGCCGTCGGGATCTTCGGCGAACCAGCCGCGATCGACGCCGGCGTGAGGTTCGGGCCTGCCTGCTGCAGCTGGTTGAACATCGACAGCATCAGGTAGTAGTCGGTGACGCTCGAGATGTTGATGGGGATGCCCATCTTCCGAAGCGACTGCCCCGCGTCACTGTTCGGACTGAGCACGGTCTGCGTCGCGGCCGTCTCGGAGATGCCGAACAGGCGGCCCTTGATGGCGCTCTGGTCCCAGAGCTGCGCCCAGTTGTCGGCATCCGTTCCGGCGACGCCGATGATCAGCCACTCCGGGAAGTAGTTCTGGTTCACCGCGTCTTGCGTCAGGAAGATCGGTGAGATCGGGTCGCACGCGAGAGTGACGGTCGTGTCCTTGTTCGCCGCGAACTGCACGATCGCCTTCTGCGCGTCCTGCGGGAAGGTCGAGATGTCCAGCGCGTAGTTGTAGTAGTCGAAGCGGTTCTTCGCGACGTGGTACTTCGTCTGCGCCTGCTGCGAGAACTCCTGCACGCACGACTGGTACTCGGGGTTGTTCGGGACATAGGTCCCGAACTTCCGCTGCTTGCCCGTCAGCTTCTGCACACCGTCGTTGCCGGCCCACTTCGCGGGGAAGGGAGCGATCTGCTTGCCGCCGAACTCCCCGACCTCGTCCGCGATGAGCGTGCAGTTCATCGTGACGCCCCACACGTACGGGTTGCGCTGCTTGAACCACCACTCGGGGAAGTACGCGGCACCGTTCGGGACGTACATGTGGTATCGCGCGGCGCAGTCGGAGAGCGGTCCGGTCTCGTAGATGCCGGCCCAGTTGATCGCGCCGAAGGCCTTGATCGAGGTGGCTTCCTGGTCGGCGTCCGCGCATGCCTGCGCTTGTCCCTGACCGAGAGCTTCGTTCGTCCCGTTGCCCTGGCCGTTGAACTGGACGAGCTTGACCTTGCGTCCGTAGAGCTCGAACTGCGAGTTCATCCACGAGACGATCTTCTGGTCGTACGCGAAGCTCTGTGCGCTGCTGACCCCGCCCGCGGCTTCCGCCTCGGCCTGCGCCTCGAGTGCGTTCGCGCCCTGAGAGTCGGAGGTCTGCCGAGCGGCGATCGTGATCGTGTTCGCGTCGACACCGTTGTACGTCTTGCCGCCGTTGTTGCCGCTGAACTTCGCGACACACATGTCCGCGTAGGCCGACCACGGGATCTGATGAACGCCGGGCGCGCAGCGGGCCCCCGAACGCGTCACGCCGCCGCCGGACTCGACAACGCCGATCGGACCACTCGCGATGTCGCCGCGGGCGGTACCGGCTCCGGCGGCCGAGTTCCCCTTCACCGCGCCGGATACCGCCGTACCGCCGGCCGAAGCAGCGGGGCCCGTCGAGCCCGGCCCGGACGAACCGACGGCGGGACCGGAGCCCGTTCCGATGTTCGAGGCGGTCTGCGTCTGCGTGCTGTTGTTCCCGACGGTCGGGAAGACGAGGAGGGCGATCAGTCCGAGGACGCCGCAGATGTAGAGGAGCGAGTACTTCCTGAGGTGGTAGGCGGTTCGGAGAGCGTTGCGGGCGAACGGATCCTCCAGCAGCTCGATGTTCGCCTTCTGATCGCGCGCAGACGTTGGCGTAGTAGCTCCCCTCCTTCGCGACGGACCTCGCCCTCCCAAGCGAGGCCCCGACACTATAAACGCTTCGTCATATCGAACGGTTTCCGAGCCGACAAAGTTCAGGCACTGAGGTTGGAGCCGCGCACCAACGGCTTCGTCCTCCATCTGCGCATTCCTACGTGGACCGACCTGCGGATCCGTCCGAAGATGCAGGTGCGGATGGGACACGGCAGAAGCGAAGTGATGTCATACTCGCCCGGGGCCTCATTCGGCCCGGATGCATCCGCGAGAACGACCCGAGCGGGTGCCGCCCGCGTGCAGGGACAGGGAGCAGAACCCATCATCGACGAGCGAGCCTTCGACGTCCGCACGGACGACGGCGTCGTGATCCGCGGCGTCCGGTTCCCCGGCCCGTCGACGACGGCGTTCGTTCTCGGGCACGGTTTCTGCGGGACGTGGCGCAACGTCGTCCCGCTCGCGACGAAGCTCGCGGAGCGCGGAACGGTGTACGCGTTCGACTTCCGCGGCCACGGCGCGTCGGAAGGATTGACGACACTCGGCAACCTCGAGGCGCTCGACGTGCACGCGGTCGTCGAGCTCGCGCGGCTCGAATGTGGTTCGTCCGCCCGCGTCGTCACGATCGGCGCGTCGATGGGCGGCATCTCGGTGCTCCGGGAGGCGGCGTATTTCGGGAGCTCGGACGCCGTCGTCTCGATCTCGGCCCCCGCGGAGTGGATGGGGCAGCAGCGTCGCGCGCGTCTGCTCGGGATGCTCGTCACGAGTCGTCTCGGACGTTACGCCGCGAAACGTTTCTTCTCGACGCATGTGGAACCCGTCTGGACGTCACCGCCCCCTCCGGTGGAACTCGTTGCGGACATCCACGTCCCGCTGCTCATCGTGCACGGCGCGACGGATCCCTTCGTGGATCCGCATCAAGCGAAGCTCCTCCACGACGCGACCAACGATCGCGCTTGGCTGCGCGTGATCTCGCGGTACGGACACGCCGAGGCCGGATTCGACGAGCGCGTCGTGAACCTGATCGATCAGGAGATCGCGTCGCTCGAGATGTCGTCGGCGTAAGCGAACAATCCCGGCCCTCCGCCGGTATGCACGAAGAGGACGCGACGCCCTCGCGCGTTCGGATCCCGGAGCAGGTACGCGAAGGTTTTCGACGTGTACACCGGATCGAGCAGCACGCCCTCCGTGCGCGCGAGTAACGAGATCGCGCCGAGTCCCTCGGCCGTCGGGACGCCGTAGCCGTCTCCGAGCGCGTCGTCCGAGATGGTCCAGCGGTCGTCGGACGGGACATCGATCCCAAGCTCTTCGGCCGTCGACGCGAGAAGCGTCCGGATATCCGAGGCTGTCTCGTCCGCCGACCGGTACACGCACACCACGTCGACGACCGCGTCGAGTCCGGCGGCCGCGACGCCGAGGATCAACCCCGCCGCGGTGCCGCCCGTGCTCGCGGCGACGTAGATCCGATCGAACGATCTGTCCTGGGATGCGATCTCGAGGCCGGCGTTGACGTACCCGAGCGTGCCGGTCACGTTCGAGCCGCCGGGGACGATGACGAACGTGTCGCCGTCCGCGATGCGTCCGAGCAGCTCGACCGCTTCGTCCTCCTCGTCGGCGATGTGCACCTTCGCGCCGAGCGCGTGGTCGAGCAACACGTTGCCGGACGCCTCGTACGCACTGCTTCGTTTGTCGACGAGTCGCGTCAGGATCAGCTCGCAGGGCAAGCCGAGCTTCGCGCACGCTGCTGCCGTTTGTCGCGCGTGGTTCGACTGCAATGCACCGAAGGTCACGACACGCTTCGCGCCGTCGACGAGTGCGCGCCCGAGCAGGAATTCGAGCTTGCGCGTCTTGTTGCCACCGAAGGCGAGCCCCGAGCAGTCGTCGCGCTTGATCCACAGTTCGCAGGCGGCGTCGACACGTCCGCAGCGCTCGATCGGCGTGGGCCAATGTCCGAGCTCGGCGCGCGGGTACTTCGAAAGGTCGATCACTGCGTCGCGACACCGGACGAACCGCCGGGCGGGTGCTCCACGTTCACGACATGAGGATCTCGCGCCGTGCGCACGACGAGCGAAGCGAGCGCGATGACCACCGCCGCCAAGACGACCTTCGTCTGCTTCGCGCGTTGGAGGGCCGTCAACGCGCAGACGATCGTCAGTGCGGCGAGGATGGAGAGCTTCACGCCGAATTCCGTCGTTTGGAGGGCGCACAACGCCGCCGCGACGAGCGCGACGCCCGCACCGTAGATGACGCGGCCACGCGCCCCGCGGGGCGCGGTCTGCGGATCGGACATCATGAAACAGACAAACACGATCACCTCCGGCGACAGGCACAGCGCCGTCCAGTAATGGAGGCCGGTGATCCGCGCGTCGGCCCACCGAGCGAAGAACCCGCTGCCCGTGATCGCGAGTCCGGCGATCGCGAGCCAGAACGTCGCGACGAACGCACCGACCATCGGCGCCATGCCGAGCGGCGGCAGCACCCAATACGCGCCGGCGACGATCACGAGCCACGCGGCGACGAGCGCCCACCCCGGAGGCCCCCACCAGAGGTACTGCGGGAACGCGTGCGTAACTCCGGCGACGACGAGCACGGTCACGACGGCGAGGTTCGAAGGATTGAAGACGTGCCGGCCGCCGACGCGCACGACGTACTTCGAGACGGCAGCGACAAGCGCGGCGAGAACGAACAGGACGATGCCGTTCGCCGTCCACCAGTCACCGTGACGGGTTCCGGCAGCGCGCAGGATGAAGGCGATGCTGTTCCCCGCGAGCATCCCGCTCGCCGGCCAGACGAGCTCGCGTCGCTTGCGGTACAGCATGGCGACGTCGACGAGCGCACAGATCGCGATCGGAACGGCGATCTGCGTGAGCGACACCTTGAACGACAGGCCGATCTGTCCGAGCGCCTGAAGTGCGGTCACGACGACGGCGACCTTCAGCCGTGCGTCGCCGACGCTCAGAGCATGAGTTCGGTGGCGCAGATCCATGAGGGTCCGAGCTGACTTCTGATCACGCCTACGCGACCATCCGCGCGCGCTGTGCGTGCGACAGCGAACGCGAGCCGCTCACGAGGTATGCGAGCGCCGCCGCGATGAGACCGGGAACGATGTAACCGGGCGCACCGGTGGCCTCGGCGACGAACGCGACCGCGGCGAGCGGCACTTTGTAGCTCCCCGACAGGAACGCCGCGATACCGACGACCGCGAACAACGTCGGCGCCCCGGCGACGAGATGCCCGACCGCGGCGCCGAGCGTGGCCCCCATGAGAACGGACGGGAAGAACAACCCGCCGACGCCGTTGCCCGTCGCGGTCAACGTCGTCGCGGCGAGCTTCATCGCGAACAGCGCCAGCA
>JAICYB010000041.1 GCA_025934435.1 Actinomycetes bacterium
CTCGCCGCGGGCCGCGACGCACATGACGCTCGTCGTCGACGATCACGTCGTCGACGTCGGATTCGGTGCGGCGAACCCGCTCGGTCCGGTTCCGCTCGGTGGAGAAGCCACGTTCGGACGATTCACGTGGCGGACGGAACGGGTGACATCACCCGAAGCCGAGGACGTCTGGCTCGTCAGCCTTGCCGACATGCCGCTCTACACGTTCAACGACGTGCCCGCGCACCCCGTCGACTACCTCGCGCCGAACCACTTCACGCAGTCACACGAGCTCTCGTCGTTCACGAACGTCGTGATGGCGCAGCGCTGGGATGAGAACGACGTGCAGATCGGGATGGTCGGATACGAGTTGCTCGAACGACGGCCCGAAGGCGACGTGGCAACGACGATCGATGCGTCCGACTACGGCCGCGTCCTGCACGAGCGGTTCGGTCTCGCGCTGAGCGACGAGGACGTGGACCGGCTCGTCGCCTGCATCCGGCGGTAGGGAGCGCACGCATCAGGGAGCCTCGTAACGGGTACGGCCTCGGCCAAAGGAGGTACTCGATGGCTACAGCGAGGGTTACCTATCACGTGTCGCCTTTCGGCTCCGCATGGAAGGTCGCGGCCGAGGGTCGCGAGCTCGACGTCGTCCGCGACAACAAGGACGACGCGCTCGCCGAAGCAAAGAAGCTCGCGAAGGACGAACCGCTCGGTCAGGTGATCGTCCACGGCGAGGACGGCAAGATCCAGGACGAGTTCACGTACGGCGACGACCCGCGCGACATCCCGGGCTGACGCTCAACGTCGCTTCGGCATCGTTGACGGCCCGACGTTCGCGTCGAGCCACGCGTTGCGCGGCTTCGCGTCTGTCAAGAAGGTCATGACGCCGTCCTTGGCCTTCGCCGTACCGAGCCACGGTGCCGGCGGGCCACCGACGCCACGCCGTCAGGCCCCTGTAACGAAGGAACTCGACGCGCCGTACGCTTCGAGCCCGACGTAGAAGTCGAGCGCCTCCTCCGGGCACCCTTTGCGTGCCACGGAAGCATTATCATCCGCACCGCAGTTTCACCACCTAGGGGAGGCCCACGTCCGATGAGTGATGTTCCGCGCAAGTTCGCGCCGAAGCCGAGCCCTGAGACGCAGCCCTTCTGGGACGGCTGCGCCGACGGCGAGCTCCGGCTTCAGCGCTGCATCCCGTGCAACGAGCTGTACTTCCCGCCGCATCCGGCGTGTCCGCGCTGTCTCTCCGATGACGTCAAGTGGGAGACGCTCTCCGGCCGCGGGAAGCTCCATACCTATCTGATCAATCACCGCGCGGCCCCGGGCTTCGAGCCGCCGTACGCGATCGCCGTCGTCGAGCTCGACGAAGGCCCGCGGATGATGTCGAACATCGTCGGCGTCGAGCAGACGCCCGAAGCACTCGTCCTCGACATGGACCTCGAGGTGACGTTCGAGAAGCGCGGCGAAGTCATGCTGCCGCTGTTCCAGCCGGCGGGAGCGCAGTCATGACGTCCGTTCGCGGGAAGGTTGCGATCGTCGGCGCCGCGGAAACGACACGCCTCGGCGTCATCCCGGACATGTCTGCCGTCGAGCTCCACGCCGAGTCGGCACGCAACGCGATCGCCGACGCCGGACTCACGAACGCCGACATCGACGGCGTTGCCTGCGCGGGACAGAGTCCCGTCGCGATGGCGCATTACCTCGGCATCACCCCGAAGTATCTGGACGGAACAACCGTCGGCGGATGCTCGTTCATGCTCCACGTGCGTCATGCCGCAGCCGCCATCGTGACGGGGATGTGCGAAGCCGTCCTCGTGACACACGGCGAGTCCGGACGTTCGCGCGTCGGCGTCGGAGGTTGGGGCGGCGCCGGAGGTGCGACGCTGCAAGCGCAGTTCGAATCGCCGTACGGTCCGACCGGCGCTCCGTCGATGTTCCCGATCGGCGTTCTCCGCTACATGAAGAAGTACGGGCTCACGCACGAGCAGCTCGCGAAGGTGGCCGTCGTCCAGCGCGAGTGGGCGAAGGACAACCCGCGCGCGATGTACCGCGATCCGATCACCGTCGACGACGTCTTGAACTCGAAGTTGATCGCGTACCCGATGCACTTGCTCGAATGCTGCCTCGTCACCGACGGGGGCGGCGCGCTCGTCGTCGTGTCGTCCGATCGCGCGAAAGACTTCCCGCAGAAGCCTGTGTACGTGCTCGGAACCGGTGAATCGTCCGAAACGCCGATGATCTCGCAGATGGAAGACTTCACGCAGTCGAAAGCGTTCCGCGTGTCGTCCGAAAAAGCCTTCGACGAAGCGCAGATCTCGCGCGACGACGTCGACCACCTGATGATCTACGACGCGTTCGCGCATCTGCCGATCTACGGGCTCGAAGCGCTCGGGTTCGTCGGTCCCGGCGAAGGCGGGCCGTTCATCGAAGAGGGCAACACGAAGCCCGGCGGGAAGCTGCCGATGAACACGAACGGCGGCGGTCTGTCGTACACGCACACCGGTATGTACGGGATGTTCGCGCTCCAGGAGTCGGTGCGCCAGGTGCGAGGGACGGCCCCCGCCCAGGTCGCCGGCGTGAAGATCAGCGTCGCGCAAGGCGTCGGCGGGATGTTCGCCGCAGCGGGAACGGTGATCCTGACGAACGAAGAAGTCTGATGCCGCTCGAGCCGCTGAGGGTCGAGGAGAAGATCGCCGCAACGCCGGACGAGCTCTACGCGCTCGTCAGCGACGTCACACGTACGGGTGAGTGGAGTCCCGAGAACATCGGCGGCCGCTGGATCGGTTCGGCGGATGCCCCGGTCGTCGGCGCGAAGTTCCGCGGTTCGAACAGGCGTGGGTTCCGTCGCTGGTCGACGACGTGCACCGTCGTGACGGCCGATCCCGGCAAGGAGTTCGCGTTCGAGGTCGGCTTCTATGGGATCCCGGTCGCACGTTGGGGATATGAGTTCGCGCCCGCCGGTGACGGCACGCTCGTGACCGAGACGTGGAACGATCGGCGCCCCCGTTGGTTCGCGCTCGCCGCCGGGCCGGTCATGGGGCTCTCCGACGTGCGTACGCACACCGAACAGAACATGCGCACGACGCTCGCGCGGCTCGGCGAGGCCGCCGTTCAGGCCTCCCAGCCGTCGTAGGTCGGCTCGAGACCGAGCGCAACCGAAGCATCCGGTTCCGTCGCGGTCATCGTGCGCGGAGACAGAACAGAGCGCATCGGGGACCCCGCCCCAACACTGCGCGACCCAGGGCGCCGTTACTCGAAGTCGCCGGAACCGTCGGACGATCCGGTATCCGTGTCGGACGAAGCCCCGACGCTCGCCGACTCCGATCCTTGGTCGCTTCCCTGGTCGCCGCCCTGGTCGCCGCCCTGGTCGAAGGACTGCGTGTCGTCGGTAGCGGCCGGCTGCACCGGAGCGTCGTCGGTGCCGAGATCGGCGCCGACGGCTTGCGCAGACTGGTCTTGCGCGTCGGCGTCGGGCGTGGGAGCCGCGGTGAGGTCGATCTGCTGATCGCCGGACGCGTCCCCGGATGGCGCCGCATCGTCCGTCGTCGCGGGTGTCGCATCCGCGTCGGCGGTCGCAGGTGCTGATGCATCGTCGAGAGCGCTCGGGTCGGCAGAGCCGGCGGGCGCTCCGTCGGCGGTGCCAGCGTTCGCGTTCTGCGTCGGGTCGCCGGTCGCCGTCGGTGTCGCGGATGCATCATCGAGGGCACTCGGGTCCGCCGGCATCGCGGCGTCCGTCGACGCATCGGATGAGGCGTTCGCGGTTTGGGTCGCATCGTCCGACGACGTCGCCGACTGCGCATCGGCGTCGGGGGACGGAGCCGCGGAATCGTCGACCTCCTGCAGGACGGCTGGATCGGGCGCGTTGGCGTCCGCTTCGTTCGCGAACTTGTCGGCTTGCAATCCCTGATCCGTCGCTTCCTTCTGCCGCTCGTCCGCCTGCTTCGTCGCGCCGGGGATCTCGTTACCCGCATCGGCCGCGCGCTGTTGGGCCGTCCTGAATTCGGCGTCGGCGCGCGTCGCCTCGGACTTCGCGTCGCGCAAGTCGTCGGTGTACTGCGCGACGCGTTGGTCGCCGTCCGCCATCAAGCTGCGGATCTCCGATTCCTTGACCGTGCTCCCGTCCTTCCGAGCCTGTGCGAGCTCGTCCTTCAATCCGGCCTGGCTCTTCTTCTCCTCGTCGAGATCTTTCGACACCTGGTCCGCGCGCGCCGTGGCCGCGACGTAGTCGCGACGCAGGTCGTGGGCCTGGGCCGCCGCATCCTCGAACCGCTTCGTCGCGTCATCGGCTTGCCCACGCAAACGGTCGGCGTCCAGTTGCGCTTCTTCCGCTTTCGCTTGCGTCGTCGCGGCTTTGCCGTAGGAATCGGCCTGCTTGTCGAGTTGGCCAGCGGCCGTCTGGTAGCGCGTCGCGCGGTCGTTCATCTCCTGGCTCTGCCGGGCGAGATCGGCCTTGGACTGAGCGTCGGCCGCCATGTCGGCCTTGTCCTGCAACGCCTTCGCCTCGTTCGCCGACTCCGCCGACTTCTCGCTCATGTACTTCGCCTGGGTCGCTGCCTTCTGCTGCAGGTCCAGGTAGTCGTCCCGCTGCGACGGCCTCGCGGTGGTTGTTTCGCCCGCCATATCGCCCCTCCTCGTCCGTCAATCGCGCGCCATCACTGATTATCATCCGCACCATCGTTTCGCGACAGGGGGAGGCGGACGCAGGTGAAGACCGACTACGACGTCGTCATCGTCGGCGCCGGATTCTCCGGGCTCTACATGCTTCACAAGCTCCGGGAACTCGGCTTCCGTGCGCACGTCTTCGAGATGGGCGACGGCGTCGGCGGCACGTGGTTCTGGAACCGGTATCCCGGCGCGCGCTGCGATGTCGAAAGCATCGAGTATTCGTTCAGCTTCTCCGACGAGATCCAGCAGGAGTGGAACTGGACCGAAGTGATGCCGGCGCAGCCGGAGGTCGAGGCATACCTCAACTTCGTTTGCGACAAGCTCGATCTGCGCCGCGACATCGAGTTCGAAACGAAGGTAACCGCGCTCACCTACGACGACGCATCGTGGATCGTCGAGACCGCGCGCGGCCGGCGCGTCACGTGCCGGTTCGCGATCTGCGCAACGGGGTGTCTATCCGCGCCGCTCGAACCGGCGATCGATGGCCTGCACAGCTTCGGTGGGACGACGCTCTATACGAACCGCTTCCCGAAAGGCGGGTTCGACTTCACAGACAAGCGCGTCGCGGTGATCGGAACGGGTTCGTCCGGCGTGCAATCGATCCCGGTCATCGCACAACAAGCCGACGAGCTCTACGTGTTCCAGCGCTCGGCGGCGTACACGCTGCCGTCGAACACGCGTCCGCTCGAAGCGGGTGAGCTCGAAGAACTCAAGGCCAATTACGCCGACATCCGCCGCGCGCAGAAGAACTCACCGGCCGGGACGGTTCGCTTCGGCGCCTTCGCGGCGTTCATCCCGAATGGCCCGGTGACGAAGATCATGGACGCGACGCCGCAGGAGCGCATCAAAGCGATCGACGACCGCGGCTGGCTCGGTGCGTTCCTCTGGTCGGACGTCATGTTCGACATTGAAGCGAACAAGGCGGCGACCGAGCTCTACGGCGAGATGATCAAGCGTGTCGTGAAGGATCCCGACACGGCGGCGTCGCTCGTCCCCCACTACCCCTTCGGATGCAAGCGCGTGATCATCGACGTCGATTACTTCGAGACGTTCAACCGTGACAACGTCACACTCGTCGACCTGCGAAAGGATCCACTCGAAGCGATCACGCCGACGGGCATCAAGACGTCATCGAGCGAGTTCGAGGTCGATGTCCTCGTGCTCGCGACGGGCTTCGACGCGATGACGGGATCGCTCTTGCGCATGGATATCCGTGGACGAGACGGACGCCGTCTCGCCGACGAGTGGGCCGAAGGCCCACGCACGTATCTCGGCCTCCAGATCGCCGGCTTCCCGAACCTGTTCACGATCACCGGGCCCGGGAGTCCTTCGGTGCTCAGCAACATGGTCACGTCCATCGAGCAACACGTGGAGTGGATCGCCGACCTCCTCGACGAGATGCGCTCCACCGGACAAACCGTGATCGAACCGACGACGGAAGCGCAGGACGAATGGGTCGGTCACGTTGCGACGTTCGCGTTCGGCGTGAGGGTCGATCCGACGTGCGCGTCGTGGTACCTCGGGGCGAACGTGCCCGGGAAGCCGCGAGTGTATATGCCCTACAGCGGCGGCGTCCCGCAGTACAAGGCGAAGTGCGACGAAGTGGCTGCCGCGGACTACGAAGGGTTCGTCCGTACGTAGCACTGGACATATCAATACAGATTGATATATCGTCCGTGGCGTGCTTACTCCGCTCGAGTTCCTGCGTCTGACCGCCGATCCGCAGCGTTGGAATCTGCTCGAGGAGCTCGGACGGAGCGATCGCACCGTCGGTGAGCTCGTCGACCTCGTCGGCAGCCCCCAGAACCTCGTGTCGTATCACCTCGGGACGCTGCGTAGGGCCGGACTTGTCTCGTCCCGACGAAGCTCGGCCGACGGACGTGACACGTATTACCGCGCGAACGTCCCGTCGTACGGCGACTACCTCGCGAAGGTCGGCGCGTCACTGCACGGTGGCGTCCGCTTGGAGCAGGCTCGGCGGCACAAGTCGTACCGTTCGCGCGTCCTGTTCCTTTGTACCGGGAACAGCTCTCGTTCGCAGATGGCCGAAGCGATCGCGCGGCGTGTCACGGACGGCGCGATCGACGCGAAGAGCGCGGGGAGCCATCCGAAGCCGCTGCATCCGCAGGCGATCGCCGTGATGGCCGAACGCGGGATCGACATCAGCGAGCAGACCAGCAAACACCTGAGCCGGTTCGTCCGGTCGCGATTCGATCGCGTGATCACGCTCTGCGACAAGGTGCGGGAGGTGTGCCCGGAGTTCGACGGCGCTGGCTCGAGATCGCATTGGAGCATGCCCGATCCGGCAGCCGAAGGGTCGAAGGAAGCGTTCGTACAGGTAGCCGAGGAGCTCGAGTGGCGCATCGACCTTCTCGCAGATGAACTCGGAGGCAGAAGATGAACGATGCAGTCGTGAGCGTTCGGTACATGGTCGACGACGTTGAGCGCGCCGTCGAGTTCTACACGTCACATCTCGGCTTCACGGTGAACACGAACTTCCCCGCTTTCGCCGACGTGGTGCGTGGCAACCTTCGACTGTTGCTCAGCGGTCCACAGAGCTCCGCGGGTCGTCCGATGCCCGACGGCGCGGTGCCTTCTCCGGGTGGTTGGAACCGGATCCACCTGATCACGGACGACATCGCGTCCGAGGTCGAGCGACTCCGCGCCGAAGGCGTCGCGTTCCGCAACGAGATCGTCAACGGTCCCGGCGGTTCGCAGGTTCTGATCGAGGATCCGGCGGGCAACGTGGTCGAGCTCTTCGAACCGGCCCATCGGTGACACGCGGCGCGGTCGGCGAGGTCGCGGCCGTGATGTCGAAGCTCGGGCTCATCGCCTTCGGCGGCCCCGCCGTGCACGTGGCGATGCTCCGTGAGGAAGCCGTACGACGGAGGCACTGGATCGACGATCAAGAGTTCCTCGACCTGTTCGGCGCGGTGAGCATCCTGCCGGGCCCGAGCTCGACACAGCTCGCGATGGTGCTCAGCCGCCGGCGCGCCGGTTGGCGTGGCCTGATCGTCGGGGGAACGTGTTTCATCGCGCCGGCGATGTCGATCGTCCTCGTCCTCGCGTGGCTCTACGTCCGCTACCGGACGACTCCCACCGGGGGCGGCGTCCTGTACGGCGTCGAACCCGTCGTCGTCGCCGTCGTTGCCGTCGCCCTCTTCGAGCTCGGACGCACCGCCGTGAAACGTTGGTGGTTCGTCCTCATCGGTGCGGGAGCACTCGGGGCGTATCTCGCGCACGTGAACGTCTTGATCGCGCTCCTCGTGGGAGGCATCGTCGTCGCGCTGGTCGACAATCGCGCGCGCTTGAGCGGTGCGCATGCGTTCTTCCCGGTCCTCGCGCTCGCTCGGCCGCGCCCACTCTCCGTCTTCGCGGAGTTCACGAAGCTCGGCGTCGTCGTTTTCGGGAGCGGCTACGTCCTGCTCGCCTTCCTTCGGACGGACCTCGTCTCGCATCTGCACTGGCTCACGACGAAGGAGGTCCTCGATGCGGTCGCGGCCGGACAGGTAACGCCCGGCCCCGTCTTCACGACGGCGACGTTCGTCGGGTATCTCATCGGGGGTTGGCCGGCCGCGCTCGTCGCGACGGCCGGGATCTTCTTTCCGTCCTTCCTGATGGTCACAGGCGTGGAGCGCGTGATCGGCCGCATCCGGAACTCGCCCATTCTCGCGCCCGCGCTCCAAGGGATCACCGTTGCGGCGCTCGGACTGATGGCGGGCGTCACCTTCGATCTCGGCCGAAAAGCGATATCCGATCCACTCACCGTGGTGCTCGCCGTCCTCGCACTGACGATCTTGTTATGGAAACGTCCGAACGCGTTGTGGCTGATCGTGCCGGCCGCCGCCATCGGAATCGTCCACTCGATCGTTCATTAGGACTGCCTGTTGCCGAGCGCCTCCGTTCGCGCCGCGAGAAGGGGTCGTCCTCACTCGTGAGCTCCGACGCCGACGCCTAGCCCGTCCGGCAGAGCGAAGGGACCCGTCGGCAGCACTTACGAACGGTCGTTTCGGGTATTGGCCTGTTGCCATGACGACGCTGCGGGCAGAAGGCAAGCGATTCGTACGTTCGCGCGTGCGGGTGCGCCGAGGCGAGCGCGAGGTCGCCGGACCGCTCCGCCACACAGGCGATCTCATCCGAGTCGTCCTCGGGATCGTGGTTTTCGGCGTCACCCTCGCGGTCATCCATCGCGGGCACGTCGGTACGTTCGAGACGAACATCTTCCGCCTCGTCAACGAGCTTCCGTCGTGGATGAGTCTCCCCTTCGTCATCGTGATGCAGGCGGGGAACTTCTTCGCCATCGTCGTCGTGGCCGTGGCCGCCTTCGTCACACGCCGCGCGCGCCTGGCACGCGATCTCGCCGCCGCCGGTGCAGGTGCGTGGTTCGTCGCGAAGCTCGCGAAGGAAGTCGTCAAACGAGCGCGGCCACACGCGCTCCTGCGGTTCGTGACCGTCCGCGGCGCGCTTGCGACGGGCCTCGGCTTCCCGTCCGGGCACGCCGCGGTCGTCACTGCGCTCGTGACGGCGGCCGGTCCACATCTGAGTCGTCGCTATCGGCGGCTCTCATGGTTGCTCGTCGCGGCCGTCGCGCTCGCACGTATCTATGTCGGTGCGCACCTTCCGTTCGATGTCGTCGGCGGCGCCGCGATCGGCTGGGTCGTCGGGGCGGCCGTCCACCTCATCTTCGGTGCACCCGGAGGCAGTCCGACGGTGGTTGGCGTGCAACAAGCGCTCAAGCGCATGGGCGTCATCGTCAAGGACCTGCGCCTGCTCGGCGGTGACGCGCGCGGCTCGACGCCGATGCTCGCGCGCGGGAGCGAGGGCGAACCACTCTTCCTGAAATGGAAAGGGCGCCAGCATCGCGACGCGGACTGGCTGTTCCGCGCGTGGCGCTATCTCATGTACCACCAAGCGGGCGATGAGATCCCCTTCGCCACTCCGAAGCAGTTATCGGAACACGAGGCGTACATGTCATTGCTCGCGGCGAGGGCCGGTGTGCGCACGCCGAAGATGATCACGGCCGCGACGCTTCCCGATTCGTCCTGCTTCCTGCTCTTCGAACGCGTACAGGACGACGTCCTCTCGTCGAAGAACCCGGACGACATCGACGCCGCGTTGCTCAACCGCATGTGGAAGGAGATCGCGCGACTACACGACGCGCGTATCGCCCACCGCGACCTTCGCGCGGAGAACGTGCTCATCGACGACGACGATCAGCCGTGGATCGTCGACTTCGGCTTCGCCGAATCGAGCGCCGACGATCGTCTTCTCGCGCAAGACAACGCGTCACTCATGGCTTCGCTCGTCGTGCTCATCGGCGTCGACCGGACGCTCGCCAGCGCGAACCGAAGCTTGTCGGACGAAGCACTGAAGGCCGCGATCCCGTTCCTGCATCCTCGCGCGCTGCCGGCCGCAACGAAGCGGCTGCTCCGGAAGAGTCCTGAAAGTCTGAAGGAGTTGCGCGAAGGCCTCGTCGAGAAGCTGAACCTCAAAGAGGAGCCGGAGACCGAGAAAGGCCTGCGGCTCCGGCTCCGAACGCTCGGCATCCTGCTCGTCATCGGCCTCGCGGTGCACGTCATCGTCCCGAAGGCCGGCGAGCTCAAACAGACGACCTCGTCCCTCGGACACGGACATTGGATCTGGATCGCGGCGGCCGTGCTCGCGTCCGCGTTCACCTACCTCATGGCGTCGGTCGAATTGATGGGGGCCGCCGGACGACGCCTCTCTTTGATGAGGACGTCACTCGCGCAGCTCGCGTCCACCGCGGCGAACCGGATCACGGTGTCCGGGATCGGCGCCGCCGGCGTGAACACGCGCTACCTCGAACGCTCCGGACTCTCTACGACGGACGCGGTCAGCGCCGTGGCCGTGATGACCGCCGCCGGCGTCGTCGTACACAGTCTGGGCCTCGCGGCGACCGTCCCGTGGCTGTGGTCGATCGGACTGAAACCGAAGCACCTGTTGCCGAACTGGCAGATCCTCGTCGTCGTGCTCGCGGTGCTGACGGCGGCCGGAGTGGTGCTGTTCGTGCTCGGCAAGCGCCGCCCCCAGCTCAAGCGCGAGGTTGCCGCGAACCTCGCGCGGCTCATGCGACATCCGGAACGCGGTATCCCGATCGTCCTCGGCGCCGCTGGACTGAACATGGCGTACATCGTCGCGCTGTGGTGCTCGCTGCACGCATTCGGCGCGCACATCTCAGCGTTCCGCATCGCGGCGGCGTATCTCGCGAGTCAAGCGATCGCGTCCGCGAGCCCGACACCGGGCGGCCTCGGCGCGATGGAGGCGGCACTCGTTGCCGCGCTGAACCGACTCGGTGTTGCGTCCGGGCCCGCGATCGCGGGCGTGTTGTCGTTCCGTCTGGTGACGTACTGGTTACCGATCCTGCCCGGCGTAGTGTCGCTGCACTACCTGCGCCGCAAGAAGGCGCTCTAGTCCCAGAGTGCGACGAGTTCCTGCGATACGGGATCTTCGGCGAGCACCGTCTCGCCGGCCTTGACGTGTTCGAACTGTTCGCGCGCCGGTGTCAGGAAGCGGCTCGGTTGCGTGTACGCATGGAGATCGCCAAGAGGCGGCTGATGCTCCAGGTAGTAGCGCAGCGGATACGACACGATGAGCTCGTCGCGCGCTCTCGTGAGCGCGACGTACATCAGTCGCCGCTCCTCTTCGGTTTCTTCCGGTGACGACAGCGCCATGTCCGAGGGGATGTGTCCGTCGGAGGCGTGGATCAGGTGCACGACGTTCCACTCCCCTCCCTTGGCTGAATGGATCGTCGACAGGACGACGAAGTCATCGTCCAGATGCGGCGGTCCGGCGAGGTCGCTCGTCGCCACGGGCGCGTCGATCGTCACCTCGGCGAGAAACCTGCTGCGCGTCGTGTAGTCGGACGCGAGCAGTCGCAAGTGCTCGAGGTCTTCGAGCCGGACGGGTGCGTCCTTCGGATAGCGCCGGACGAAGATCGATCGGCACGCTTCGGTGAACCGTTCGACCTCGACGGCCGGCGGCAGGTCTTTGCAGTCCGCGAATGCCGTCTTGAGCGCTCCGTAATCGTCGGACGAAGCACTCGGCAGCTTCGGGTCCTCGAGGAATCGGGAGAGCGCCTTCGCTTCCGCGACGTCGAGCTCGTCGATCAGCCGCCGGATCGTCGCGGGACCAACGCCCTGGATCATGCCGAGCACGCGCAGCCAGGCGAGCTCATCGGAGGGGTTGTCGAGGATGCGCAGCAGGCACAGCAGGTCCTTCACGTGCGCCTTCTCGAGGAACTTGAGGCCGCCGTACTTCACGAACGGGATATCGCGCCGTGACATCTCGAGCTCGAGTCCGTCGCTGTGATGCGCCGCACGGAAGAGCACGGCTTGTTCGCGAAGCGCGACGCCCCGTTCGCGCTGTTCGAGGATCTCATCGCAGACGAACGACGACTGCGCGTATTCGTCGGCGCACTCGACGAGCCGGGGGCGCGAACCGCCCGGGCGGTCCGTCCGGAGCTGCTTGTCGAAGGTGTCGGCTTCTTCGATCACGGCGTTGGCGACGCCGAGGATCTCGGGGGTCGAACGATAGTTGCGATCGAGGGTGATGACCGTCGCACCGGCGAAGCGATCGGGGAACTCGATCATGTGTCGCGGTGAACCGGAGCGGAATCCGTAGATCGCTTGCGCGTCGTCGCCGACGACCGCGACGGTGACGTCCGGACCGGCCATGGCGGCGACGATGTCCGCCTGGACGCTGTTCGTGTCCTGGAACTCGTCGACCAGGATGTGATCGAAGCTCGACCGGAGGATCCGTCCCGTTGTCTCGGCGCGAGCGAGCGCGCGCCAGTACAGGAGCAGGTCGTCGTAGTCGACGACGTTGCGATCCTTCTTTCGCTCGATGTAGCCGGTGAAGACTTCCTTGATGCCGTCGAGCGCGCCGCGACACCACGGGTAGTGGCGTTCGACGATGTCGATCAGCTTCTCCTGCGAGTTCACAACGCGCGAGTAGATCGACGCGAGCGTGTCCTTCTTCGGGAACCGTTGGCCTTTCTCGGCGAGACCGAGATCGTGGCGGACGAGACCGAACAGGTCGGCGTTGTCGCCTTGATCGAGCACGGTGAAGCCCTCGCGAAGACCAACGGCTTGACCGTGTTGTCTCAGAAGGCGATTGGCGACGGCGTGGAACGTCCCGCCCCAGACGCGGCGCGCGCCGTCGTTCTCGGACATCTGTCCGGCGCGCGTGAGCATCTCGCGGGCCGCTCTCCTCGAGAACGTCAGCAGGAGGATCCGCTCCGGTTTCACGCCCGTCGAAAGAAGCCGCGCGACGCGGCACGCGAGTGTCTTCGTCTTGCCCGTGCCGGCGCCGGCGACGATCAGAAGGTGCCCGGCGTCGTGGAAGACGGCCGTGGACTGCTCAGGGTTGAGATCCTCAGGGGCGAACATACGTTCTAAACTACCAGCGGCGTCGAGCGACCTAGTGCGAAGGCGTCTCGATGGGGCGGTTCCGCTGGGGGCGCGGCAGCGCGTCCGGTGAGGTGTCGATCTCTTCGAGCTCGATTTCGCCGGACAACACACGCAGCTTCCACGCCTGATGCTCGTCCTCCCGAGCGTGGAACTCCGGCATCACTTCCCTCGCGAAGAGTTCGAGCGAGCTGCAGATGTCCTCGTGCTTGTTCTTGCCGGCTTGGTTGAGCAGGATCACCTGATCGACGTGTGATCGCTCGAACTTCTCGAGCTTGCGACGGATCGTGTCCGGCGAACCGACGAGGCCACCGGCGTGCATCTTCTGTCCGGCCTCGGATGAGCGGAAGGCCTGGTACTCCTCCCACAGGTTGATCTGGTCGCCTTCGCCCGGCTTGTGCGTCGCGTAGAAGCGCAACGCGAAAGCGAAGAACGTCCAGCCCTCGGCTTTCACGTGCGCCTCTTCGTCGGTGTCACAGCACATGAATCCGGACACGACCGCGATGTTCGGATTGGCCGTGTAGTCGGCGAGCTTGCTCTGGCGTTTCGTGAACGAGTTGTAGTACGTGTGCACCCACGCCTGTGCTTCGTCCGCACTGACGAATTGGAAACCGAGCGCGCCCATCCCCCACCGTCCGGCGGCTTCGATCGTGTCGCGCTGCGAGCAGGCGACCCACAGCGGCGGGTGCGGCTTCTGCAGCGGCTTCGGGATCACGTTGCGCACCGGGAAGTCGAAGAATTCGCCGTGATATTCGACGGGGTCGTCCCCGAACATCGGGATCACCGCGCGGACCGCGTCCTCCCATACGGCGCGCTTGTCACGGAAGCGGCGTCCGAACGGATGCAGCTCGGCCGTCGTCGCGGATTCACCGAGGCCGAGCTCGACGCGTCCGTTGGAAACGAGGTCGAGCGTCGAAACGCGTTCGGCGACGCGCGCCGGACGGTTCGTGGTCAGTTGGACGACGCCGTGTCCGAGCCGGATGTTCTTCGTCCGCTGACTCGCGGCACCGAGGAACACTTCGGGCGCGGACGAATGCGAGTACTCCTCGAGGAAGTGGTGCTCGACCTCCCACGCGTAATCGAAGCCGAGTCGATCGGCGAGCTCGATCTGATCGAGCGACTCGTTGAGGATGCGGTATTCGCTGTGGACGTCCCACGGCCGCGGGATCTGGTGCTCGTAGAAGATTCCGAACTTCATCGGGCCTCCCCTCGTCCCTGTTCGTATATCACTTGTTGCCGCGCGCCCGTGACGTCGGAGGTGATCAGGCCGTCGACACCGAGGGCGACCAGCTCGCGCATCCGATCGACGCCCGCGTCGAGCCACACGTTGACCGCGAGTCCGCGCTCGCGCGCACCGTCCATGAACGCTTCGTCCACCATCGTGTCGTAGGGGTGGACGATGCCGTGCCCGTGCCGGGCGACCGCGTCGAGCAGATCGGCTGCGGGTCGTCGGCTGAGATACAACATCGCCGTCGGGACGGATCCCTTCGCGAGATCGATGCACGCGAAGTCGAAGCACGACACGAGGACGTCATCGTTACGGTCCGCGAGTAGTTCCAGGACGAGTTCGGTGACTCGCTGCGATGAATCGAAGCCCGGATCGCGCGGGAAGTTCTTGATCTCGATGTTGACCCTCATACCGATGCACTCGTCGAGCACGTCGGCGAGATCGGGGATCCACGCCGGGAGATCCGCGCGCTTCGTTTCGGCGATGTGACGTCCGTCGGCGAGCGCGTGATCGTGGATCGCGACGAGCTTGTCGTCGGCGGTACGGCGGACATCGAGTTCGACGCCGTCGGCGCCGAGTTCACGGCATCGCGCGAAACTGCCGAGGCGGTTGATGGTCTCGTCCGGCCCGTGGCCGTAAACGAGCGCTACCACCTTTCGCGGTGAACCATCTCGTCGAGTGGCACGCGCGCTGCGCCCATCCCCGCGGTCGTGCCTTCCACCGGGTGTCCGATGGCGAGGACGATCGACACGCGGTAACCGTCCGGGAGATCGAGCACCCGGCGCGCGCAATCTTGATCGTGCATCGTCACAGGACACGACGCGAGTCCGAGCGCGTTGGCTGCGACCATCATGTTCTGCGCGCTTCGTCCGGCGTCGAAGTCGCGTCCGTCTTCAGGGATGACGACGGCGATGTTCACCGGCGCCTGCGGGATCCACGCCGAGAACTGACCGCACGCCGCGAGCTCTTGCTTGCGGGTGGTTTCGGTCAGCACGACGAACCGGCATGGCTGCACGTTCTTGGCGCTGCCGGCCATGCGTCCCGCCTGAAGGACGCGGCTGAGATCGTTGTCGTCGACGGGTTGTTCAGTGAAGCTGCGCGAGTCGCGCTTCGTGAGGATCGCTTTGAGCGCGTCCATGTCGCTCACACGCTACCGGGAGTTGGCGCCCGCTCGCCGCAGCCGGACCGCAGGCTACCGCGGAGCGAGCCTGTCCAAGGGATCCGTGTCGAAGAGGAATTCCTTGATCGCCGTGATCCGTCCATCGCTGACGGACATCAGCAAGAGGGACTCGTCCGTGTAACCGTCCTTGCCGTGGCCGCGCTGATGGACGATCACACCGGCGTCCGTCGGGTACATCCCCACGACGTCGTTCGAGATCTGTAGCGATCCCATGAGGTCCCCGAAGAGCGCGAGCACGTTGTCGCGCCCCTCGGCGCGTCCGGCGAAGCGACTCTTCCCGCCGAGCTCGAAGGTCAGGTCGTCCGCCATGATCGTATTGACGACGGCCATGTCGCCCTGCCCGAACGCTTGGAACAACCGTTGCGCCGTTGCAACCGCATCAGTCATCGCATCGTCCTTTCCCTATGCTGCCTGCAGCTCTCGCCTCGTGCGAGAGAGCTTTGCATACCGATGAGTATGTGAGATACTTGACAGTATGTCAACCCCACTCAGCCGCGACGCACGCAAACAACAAACGCGCGACGCGCTCGTCCGAGCCGCGCTGAAGCTCTTTGCTCGCGGAGGCATCGGCGAAACGTCGATCGATCAGATCGCGTCGGAAGTCGGATTGACGAAGGGCGCCGTCTACGCGCACTTCGAAAACAAGGACGCACTCGTAACAGCGGTCATGTGGCTGCTCGACACGGAGAATGCCCTCGGCGAGCTCTGTGAGGGGATCCTCGATCCGACGAAATCGCTTGAAGAACGGATGCGTCGGCACGCTCGGGCGTTGATCCGACTCATCCGTGAAGGCGGCATGCTCGACCTTTCACTGATCGATATGGAGCAGTACCTCCGGATACTTCGGGGCCGCGATCCCCTCGGGCTCGTCGGATACGACCGGCGCGGGTTCGCGGAACTCGGAAGGGAACTCGAGGCCGTCGCGAAGAAGCGCAAGGAGAAGCTCCCGACGAGCGGGAAGGACTTCATCTACATCTGGCAGACACTCTCGCGTGGCGTGACGTATCAACGTCTGCGCGATCCAGTCAGCCTGCCGGACAAAGTCGTCGAAGCGGCTTTCGTCGCTCTTGCGAACATGGAGCGGGATTAGTCCGAGACCCCTCTGGCGCAAGGGCGACACCTCATCGCGTCCGCCAAGCACCGGTGTGAATGCGACCCTGACGAAATTGAAGCGCTCCATAACGCGCCGTTGTTCTAGGCAGACCCCTTAGATCGTTTCGCTTCCAATCGGGAGCGCACGCAGGCGTACCCGCTCATCCTCGAACACGGCCACGCAGCCGGCGATGAGGGCGTCTTCGATTCGGTCGAGACTCGAGAGGAGGAGGGTCGCCCGTTGTTCGGTGCGCCTCTGTTTCGTTCTACGAAAGAGGATCACCGACGGCGCGGTCGCACGTTCGAAGGCCAGGAGCATCCCGAAGTCCGTGTCGGCTGTGACAAGAACGCTCTGCTCTCTTCTCGCTCTCTCAAGGACAACGGGGTCGGGTGCGGACCGCAGATCCAGGTCGCGCACATGGACGGCGTCGTGGCCGGCGATAGACAAAGCATGCGCCAACCGTGGCGAGAGGCTTTCGTCAATGAGGAATCTCGAGCGCTGCTAACGGAGTGGGAGCTCGCGCTCGAGTACGGCTGTCGCGGCGTACCGCAGAGCCTCGTCGATGTCCTCGGCCTCGAGATCCGGGTAGTCGGCCAAGATCTCTTCGGTCGTCATATGGTCAGCGACCATCCCGACGACCGTAGCGACGGGTATTCGTAGTCCGCGGATGCACGGAACCCCCGCCATCTTGTCCGGCTCGATCGTGATTCGCCTGAAGTTCACCTTCTTAGCTTAAGGCAGACCGATTGTCTTTCGATGCGCCGGAGACGACGAATCCAGGGATCATCTCGGAACTCGAAGAACGATCACTCGATAAGGATCGTCCTGGGTAGCCGTCGTGCTGCGTTTGTGCGTGGACCTCCGAGGGCACTATCTGAACCGCCGTGAACAGGAGAAACGCGATCTCGTTGCGTGGTTTGGCGCGTTTTCGGACGCAGTTTCGCCGTTAATAGAACTCTCGGCGACCCTGTAGTACGCATCGACGAAGCTGATCAACGCCGGGCGCCTACGTCGGCTCGATTGTCCGACGGGCCTCATACATGTCGCAGTACGGACAGACCTCGGGGGGATCGTCCAGCGATGCGCGGACACCGCCGACGTCGGCTCGATAGGTCAGGAGCCGCTGTGGGCGCCGAAGTCCGACGTGCCAGACCATGAATTCCGTTACGCCGACCGAGGCGATCACACCGTTGACCGAGATGACCGAGGGGCCGCGAGCGTTCAGCACCGATCGTGGGACGCCGTACAGCCTGTCATCCGTCGCAAGCTCTTCCGGTGTCATCGTTGCTCGTCGGAGCTCTCGCTGGTCGAGGAGATCGAAACACGCGAGGCAGCCTCGCTCCACGAAGTTGAACGCCGTGCGTCCGCCGAACGCCTCGACCATCCCGTCCTCGACCAAGACGTCTGAAGCGCAATCCAAGTATGGCGTGCCACATGCGGAGGTCTCGGACAGAAGATCGAGCCGGACCGGGTCGGTATCGACGGCGCCGAACACAACGTCGAAGCTCGACAAATCAAGGCTGCCGGTTCCGCTGGCATCGCTAAACGACGACGCCCAAGCGCGCACGTCGGCGCCCGGTTGGATCAGCTCGATCGTGCGCTTCGCGATATCGACCTTCGGAGAACCGACATCCTCTGCGGTTGCGCCGACGAGGCGGTTCAGGCTGGAGTCCGTGACCAGATCGTGGTCGATCAAGCTGAACGACTCAATCCCGAGGTATGCCAGTTGCTGGCCGAGGTGCGATCCGATTCCGCCCAAGCCGACGATCGCGACGCGACTCGACGAGAGAAGATTCTGTCCTGACGCGCCGAACAGCCCGACACTGCGCGAGTACCTCGGGTCAAGTGTCATCGAGACTCTCCCTCTAGGTGGGTAAGCGTCCGATTGGTCGGCGTGACCCGCAGGCCATCGACGATCACGGCGTCGAGACTCTGCGGGGGTCCGTGACGCACCGTCCAGACGAGAGCGTCGAAGCTCCCCTCTGCCAGAACGACCGCGATGTACGGCCGACCCGGCAGCCTCCACATCACGTGCGGGACGAAGTCACCTAGTCCGTCAAGGTCGGTTGGCGAGAACGTCGCTGCGCGCCTCGTCCGGTGCGAGTGCACCTCCACGAGCGAAGCACACGCGTCCCACGCGCGCTTGATCACGCGCGGACGGACGTCGTCCGACAACGTGATGTGGTACGGCAGGCCGTAGGTAACGTCGTCTCCGACTATGAACTCGGTCTCGATGACGGCTAGAGGGTCCCCAACCGCGTACAGGAACGCTGCATGCTCGACGTCACCCTGGAAGAGTCGATCGTTTAGGTCGTCCCACTGCTCGCCTGTCATGAACAGGCGCGTCATCGCTGTGCCAGCCTTTCCGCAAACGAGCGCGCGAACGTGAGGATGTTGTCGGACACCGTCCAGCCGTCGGGGCTCCATGAGAAGAACCCCCATTCCTGATTCCCGCCAAGTGGCGCCTGAGCGCACTGGTAATGATCGGTCGGCAGAACGTCGCTGCACGGAATCAACATCGGGAGGACCCAGAAGCCGTACGGCGCAACTGCCGGTTCGGCCGGCAGTCGGAAGCACACGGCGACCTCGGACTGGTTCCACACCTCGGTCGGGACGGGATACCGAGGCAAGACAACGAGGTCATCGTGTACCTCGAGTTCGCCGAAGACTTCGCGAAGGATCGCGAGTTGGTTCGACTGGTGGTTCGTCATCCGCGCTGGAACTTCACCTTCTTGGCGAAGCCCTGCCCTGGCTTCAGCTCGACGATGGCAGTCTCGGTCAGCGTCTTCTCAGTGTTGTCTTGAAGGTCAACCTCAACCACCGGCTGATCGGCCGGAAGCGCACCGAGCTCGCGGATCTGCGCCACGGTGATCGTTGGTGCGTCCCAGGGATAGTCGGTCCCTTCGACGTTCACCTCGTACTTCGGTCCCTTCGGGTCGTTAGCCATGCAGGCCTCCTATATGAGAACCGACCTCTTTGGTTCTTCTCACAGGATAACACGTTCGAGAAGAACGTGAGGGATAGAGTTTTCTGATAGAAGAAGGTTGTGAGCATGAGGCCCGAAACCCTTGGGGAGCGCCTTCGCGCTCGCCGGCTTGCCCTCGGGCTTACGCTCGCAGATGTAGCTGAGCGCTCCGGGTTGTCGCTGCCCTATGTCTCGAATCTCGAGCGCGGACGGGGCAATCCAACAGTCGATGCATTGAGAGCGGTGACGAGTGCCCTCGATCTCACGTTAGCCGACGTTCTCAACGACGCCGAGGGAATCGACCCGCTAGAGTTCCTGCTCGCATCGGCGCCGACATCGCTACTCGCGTTCTCGAAGTCGAGCCGGTTCGTCGACGCCGTGAAGCGCCTTGCGCAGAGCCAAGGGAAGACGGCGGACGAGATGCGCAAACACCTCCTGCTCGGGATGGCGTCAGCGCCACGTCGATCAACGAGCGACCCCGTCGAGGATGACTGGAAGCGCCTCCTCGATGCCTACACGTTGATCCTCGAAGGGTGAAGCGGGCGTGTGCGCGTCGCTCGTCCACGAGACAGCCGATCGCGTTGCGCGCGGACTCGAGCAGCTCCTTCCCGATGACGTTCGTGCGGACCTCGCATCGGAAGACACGGTGACAGCGGTCGAGCTCCACTTCCCGGAGGTCGAGGTCCGGCCATTACTTTCGGGGTTGCACCCGAGCGACGAATGCTCCGTCGACGGGTTCTACGACGCGAACCTGAGCCCTCCGAGGCGGTTCATATTCGTCGTTCCGTCGGTCAGCGAGGCGCGCCGCAGGTTCACCATCCTCCATGAGCTCGGGCACCACCTACTCCAAACATCTGCCGCTCACTTTCTCGACGCTATCGACGCAGCGGCTGTGGGCGGTCAAACGCCGATGTCAATCGAGGAGAGCGTTTGCCATCGCTTCGCGGCTCGCATTCTGGTGCCGGACGGAACCTTGGATGAAGTCGTCGACTTGCCGCTGCGACCCGCCGGTGTCGTGTCGGCGCACAATGTCGCGAATGCGTCATGGGAAGCTGTAGCAATTCGGGTGTCTGAACGACTTCAAAGTGCTGGCGCCATCGTTCTTCTACGCGAAGAACGAACCGTTTCGTTCTGTGCTTCCGCTCGGCTTAGTCCAGCATGGTGGCCACGCGGAAGTGCAACCGACCCGAAGGGCGCCCTGATCCGCGCATTCGATCGTGACCAGCGGGCGCGCAAGGACACCTACCGATACGGTCTGTCCTTCGCGCGCGAGCTGTACTGCGACACCTTGCGAGTCCACGATCACTTGGCCATCGGAGTGATGTCAGATCGGCCGAGTGACGGGAGCTTCGATATCCTCGTCGATCCCGAGCCGTCGTGGCGACGGCGGATGGAATTCTGTGAGTGGTGCGAGGGTGAACGAACGGTTGGGTGGTGCGATCGCTGTCGCGGGCGACTCTGTCGCGACTGCGGGCGCTGCGGATGCAAGTCCCCGGTCAGGAATCCCGTCTGTCCGAAGTGCTTCCTCGAGAATCCAATCCCTGAAGGCGAATCTGTGTGTGTCGATTGCCTCGGTCTGGCGCGGTGAGGGGCAGGGCGCAGGGAGGGGTTCGATTCCTCTCAGGAGTTAACGCGTACGCGCGTCCAGAAATGGCTCTGACAAGCCACTTTTCGCATGCCGGACGGTGTGGACCACATAGGTCAGTATTCGAACCGCTCTGACCAGGAGAAACGCGACTGGAAGCGGCTTCGTAGATGCGCTCCTGGCCGACTTTGACCGAATACGAGAACTCACAGCGCTCATGGGAAGATAGGTTCATGGTCATTGGATCGGCGCTCAACATCGACGGCGGACGCATCGCCCAGTTCTGCAAGAAGCACCGCATCCGTCGCCTCGCTGTCTTCGGATCGGCCTTGCGAGATGACTTCGGGCCGGACAGCGACGTCGACCTTCTTGTTGAGTTCGAGCCTGGCGCAACACCTGGCATGATCCGATTGGCCGGCATGGAGCGTGAGCTCGAGTCGCTTGTCGAAGGCCGCGAAGTTGAGCTCAGGACGATCAACGACCTGAGTCGGTACTTCCGTGACGAGGTCCGGTCGACGTCCGTCTCGATCTATGACGCTGCCGCCTGACGAGGTCAGGCTGCGGCACATCCGCGACGCCGCCGAGACCGCCGGGCGATTCATCGCCGATCGCGACCGAGCTGACCTCGAGACCGATGAGATGCTGCGCCTCGCGCTGACGAAGCTCGTCGAGATCGTCGGCGAAGCCGCCAAACAAGTGAGTGAGGAGACCCGAATGAGGTTCCCGCGCGTTGCGTGGGCGGACGCGTCCCGCATGCGTGACCGACTCGTGCATCACTACTTCGCAGTGGATCTCGATGTCCTCTGGGCGACCGTCACCGACGACCTGCCGAGCCTCGTCGATGGGCTCTCGGAGTAGCCACTGCGTCAGTCCGGATCGATGGCAGGACCCAACAGCTCGTCGCGGTCCTCGAAGGGACGGTTGTTGAAGTCGTCGATCCACGCACTCACGGCGACTTGATCGGCCAGGTCGACGCCCGACGCCATCATCGCGTTCGCTATGGCCTTCGATGGACCAAATCTCTTCTGGTCGGTCGCAGCTTTTCGGAACTCTGGCTCGCAAGAGTCGACCGCTCTCATCGTCTCCTCCACGAGTGGATCGGCGAGTCCCCGCTTCTCGGCAGCGAATCGAACCCACGACTTCAGAACGGACGGAGCCGCGCGGACTTCACCGATATCGAGAAGCGCCTTCCGCGGGAGCCATCCGAGCAGGAAGACCTCAACGACGGATGGGCTCCATCGATATGGATCACCGTCCGGCGTGTAATCGCATGTGTAGTCGATCGCTAACTCCGCGATGCGCTCAGCGACATCGAGATCTTCGATGTCGGTCGCGCGAAGGAAATCTTGCACGATCGCGTCGCGTCGCCGTTTGACAGCGGCTCGCGGGAGTCCGCGTTTCTCTCAGGGGCCAGCCGATGCATCCGTGCGCGGAGGAGTGCGCGTGTCGCTTTGAACTCGGGTGTCCAGTCGTTATCGACGTAACTGTCGCCCGTCTCGATGGCTTCGAGAACTAGAGCTGCAGCATCGATCGCATCGACGTCCCGAACAGTTACCTCACCGTCGGCCTCGGCAGCCTTCCGGACGACATCCGTCGAGTCCACAAGGAAAGCGTCCTTACAGATGCCGCCAATGTTCTGATCGACGAGCGCGCCGACCGCATGGCGCTCGCCGCCGGGATAGCGGAAGTCGATGTAGTAGCCATCTTGGTCTCCGAAGGGATCGGAGAGCATCCAAGCACCGAGTGCCTGGGGACCGTGCTGGAGAGCAGCATGCCATGCCGGAGTGCTTATCCCCGCGGATCTGAGTCGCGCGACCGCATCGGCCGCGGGGCCGGCTATCGGATCGGGACCCATCGCCGCGAGGGCTGAGAGGACTGCTACGGACTCCGCCGACGCCTCGGTCTCGGCCATGACGACAACCTGCTCCCGGATGCGCTTCTCGAATTCTTCTCGGTCGACGGGCGACATCGGGACCTTGAACCAAACGCCGAGTACTTCGCTCGCCCACAGTTCGGCATCGAGTGGGTCGTCGTAGGTGAGCAACTCGGACCCATCTTTCAAGACTGGCCGAACGAGCGAAGACAAGGGAGGGAGTCGTCTCGTACTTGAGCCCGAGCGCCTCGCAGGCTTCCGCGACGGCTTCTTCTTCCGGCCCTTGCTCGTCGGCATCGTGCGGATTCTACGAGAGGGTCCGGACGGTTCTATTAGCGTCCTGCCTGGACACCAGATCGTCGCTACTAGAACTGAGTGGACCTGCCAGGAATCGAACTTAGCTGACTTCCCAGGTCTCGCCTTGGCGCAGCAGTTTCGCCAGGTCCCCGGGGCCCCCGCGTTCCTTCGCTTGCGCGATCTGTTGCTCGACGAGGTCCTCATACACAGGACGCTCCACCGAGCGGAAGATCCCCAGCGGCACCGGACCAGTCGGGCTGTGCGACAGGCGCGACAGAGCGAACGCGCGGCCGGGGATCACGGCGTTCTCGTCGTGCACCAGCAAACGCGCTTCTCCGACTTCCTCGACGTCCACGATCTTCAGCTGCGCGTCGGAGTCCATGATCACGCCCTTGGACTCGTCCTTCCCGAACCGGATCGGCTTCTTGTCTTCGAGATAGATCCGATTCTCGCGACCGCTCCGCGGATCGCGCACGGCGTCGAACGCGCCGTCGTTGAAGATGTTGCAGTTCTGGTAGACCTCGATGAACTTCGTCCCCTTGTGGGCGACGGCCTTGCGCAGGATCTCCGTGAAGTGCGCCCGGTCGTTGTCGATCGTGCGTGCCACGAACGAAGCCTCGGCCCCCAGCGCGAGCGAGATCGGGTTGAACGGATAGTCGGCCGAACCGAACGGCGTCGACTTCGTCACCTTCCCGAGCTCGGACGTCGGCGAGTACTGACCCTTCGTCAATCCGTAGATCTGGTTGTTGAACATGAGGATCGTCATGTTCACGTTGCGGCGCATCGCGTGGATGAGATGGTTCCCTCCGATCGACAACGCGTCGCCGTCACCGGACACGACCCAAACATTCAGATCAGGACGAGCCACGGCGAGACCGGAGGCGATCGCCGGCGCACGACCGTGGATGCCGTGCATGCCGTACGTCTCCATGTAGTACGGGAAGCGCGCGGCGCAACCGATCCCCGAGATGAACACGATGTTCTCGCGCGGGATACCGAGCTCCGGCATGAAGCTCTGCACCGTCGCAAGGATCGCGTAGTCACCACAGCCCGGGCACCAGCGCACCTGCTGATCGGATTCGAAATCCTTCTTGGTCAGCTGGATGACCTGACCGTTGCCGTTGGAAGTCATCGCGGAATCTCCATATGCGCTTCGAGCGCTTGCGTGAGTTCGGCGGCTTTGAACGGCGCGCCGGCGACCTTGTTGATGCCCTGCGCGTCGACGAGGAACTCGGCCCGCACGAGTTTCAGTAGCTGTCCCATGTTGTTCTCGGGGACGATCACTCGCTTGTATCCGTGCAGGACCTCACCGAGGTTCGACGGGAACGGGTTCATGTGGCGTAGATGCGCGTGGGCTACGTTCACGTTGTTGTTGCGCAGTCGCTTGCACGCCGCGCGCACCGGACCGAACGTCGAACCCCAGGCGAGGACCAACGTCTCCGCGGAGCCGGACGGATCATCGACCTCCAGCCGAGGTATGTCCTTCGAGATCCCCGCGATCTTCTGCGCGCGGAGGAGCGTCATGCGGTGGTGGTTCTCCGGGTCGTAGGAGATGTCGCCCGTGCCGTCGTGCTTCTCGATTCCGCCGATGCGGTGCTCGAGTCCGGGCGTCCCGGGGATCGCCCACGGACGAGCGAGCGTCTCCTCGTCGCGCAGGAACGGCCAGAACTCACCTTCGTGATTCGGACCCGTCGCGAATTCGAACGCCGTCGTGAGATCGGGAAGCGATTCGACGTCCGGCAGCTTCCACGGCTCCGATCCCGTCGCGAGGAACGCGTCGGACAGCACGATCACCGGCGTGCGGTACTTCAGCGCGAGGCGCGCAGCTTCCAGGACGATGTCGAAGCAGTCCGCGGGCGATGACGCCGCCAAGATCGCGACCGGAGCTTCGCCGTGACGTCCGAACATCGCGTGCAGGAGGTCGCCCTGCTCCGTCTTCGTCGGCATACCGGTCGACGGACCGGCGCGCTGGATGTCGAGGACGACCAACGGAAGCTCGACGGACACCGCGAGTCCGATGGTCTCCGACTTCAGGTCGAGACCGGGTCCGGACGTCACCGTCACGCCGAGCGAACCGGCGAACGACGCGCCGAGTGCAGCCGCCGCCGAAGCGATCTCGTCCTCGCACTGCATGGTCTTGATGCCGAACTGCTTGTGTCGCGCGAGCTCGTGCAGCACGTCCGACGCCGGGGTGATCGGGTAACCGGCGAGCACCAGCTGCAATCCGGAGCGAACGGACGCCGCGACGAGGCCGAGCGTGATCGCTTGGTTCCCGGTGATGTTCCGGTACGTGCCGGGATCGAGCTGCGCCGGCTTGATGACGAAGGAATGCGTGAAGACCTCGGTCGTCTCGCCGAACGCGATGCCGGCCCGGAACGCACGGAGGTTCGCTTCCGCGACCTCGGGGCTCTTGCCGAACTTGTCGCGGATCCAACCTTCGGATCCGTCCGTCGGTCGCGAGAACATCCACGAGAGCAGTCCGAGCGCGAACATGTTCTTGGAGCGGAGCATGTCCTTCTGCGTCAGGCCCGTGATGCCCTCGAGCGCGCCGAGTGTGAGCTTGTTGAGCGGAACCTCGTAAACCTCGTAGCCGGCGAGTGATCCGTCCGTCAGCGGATTATTGGCGTACTCGGCTTTCGCGAGCGAACGGTCGTCGAAGGCGTCCGAGTTCACGATGAGCGTCCCGCCGGGGAGCAGATCGCTGATGTTCGTCTTCAGCGCCGCGGGGTTCATCGCGACGAGGACGTTCGGAGCGTCGCCCGGCGTCAGGATGTCGTGGTCCGCGAAGTGGAGCTGGAATCCGGACACCCCGAAGAGCGTTCCGGCCGGCGCGCGGATCTCCGCCGGGAAGTCTGGGAGCGTTGCGAGGTCGTTGCCGAGGACCGCCGTCGCGTTCGTGAAGCGATCGCCCGTTACCTGCATACCGTCGCCCGAGTCCCCCGCGAACCGGATGACGACCTGATCTACTTCTTGAACCGTCTTCGCCATGTGCTATGTCCCACACGAAAAGCGGCGGGACCCCGTTGCCCCAGCCGCGCTCGTCAGTATAGTCGGACCTATGCCGCCTGAAGTGTTTCGTCTGACGGATTTCGACAAGCTCGAAGAACGGATGGACGAACTGGTCGCGCGGCTGCTGCGACGTCCGTCGCCGGCGACATACCAGCGATCGTGGACACCGCGGATCGACGTCTACGAGACCCCCGATTCCTACATCGCGATCGCCGAGCTGGCAGCGGTGTTCTCCGGCGACGTGACCATAGAGATATCGGGAGACGAGGTAACGATCTCGGGGACGCGTCACCATATCGACCATCCGGACGACGCCGAATGCCTGCAGCTCGAGATCCCGCAAGGTGAATTCGAACGAACGCTCGGTCTCCCGGCCCCCGTCGATCCCGTGAACGCGTCCGCCTCATTCGAAAACGGCCTGCTGCGTGTGACCCTCCCGAAGATCAAGCAGGGTCCGACGAAGGTGCAGGTCGAGATCAAGCAGTGACGGACAAGCCGAAGATCGTCGACAAGCGCGGTTCGAACAAGCCGGCCGAGGAGCGGTTCCCGGGGACCGTCGGCGTCCTGCCGCTCCGCGACACTGTGCTCTTCCCGAACCTCTCGCTCCCGGTGCTGGTGGGTCGTCCGCCGTCGGTGAAGCTCATCGAAAGCGTCGTCGGGAACGAACGCATCCTCGCGACGGGAACGCTCAAAGACCCGAAGCAGGACACGGACGCGAAACCCGACGACATCCATAGCGTCGGCACGCTCTCGCGCGTGTCCGAATTCCTTCGACTCCCGCAGGGGGGCCTGCAGGTCGCGCTGCAAGGGATCACGCGCGTCCGGTTCGTCGATTGGATGCGCGACGACGACTTCCTGAAAGCACGCATCGAGTTCCTGAAAACGGAGCCTGCGACGCGGGAGGCGCACGCTCGGATGCGCAACGTCCTGCGATTGTTCGGCGAAGTCGCGGAGCTCGCGCCGTATATCCCGCCGCAGTTCGCCGTCGCGGCGATGAACATCACGGAGCCGGGCGACCTCGCCGACTTCCTCGCGGCGAACATGAATATGGATTCGCAGACGAAGCAAGGTCTGCTCGAAGAGCTCGACGTCGAGAAACGCCTCGCGTCACTCGAGGAACACCTCACCGGCGAGCTCGATCTCTTGCGCATCTCGACGCGGGCACAAGAAGAGATCACGGACGAGATGCGCAAGATGCAGCGCGAACAATTCCTGCGCCGGCAGCTCGATGTGATCCGCCAGGAGCTCGGTGAAGGCGACAGTGAGGAGCTCGCGGATCTCAGGAGGCGCGTCGACGAAGCGAAGATGCCGGACGAACCCCGCCAGGCGGCGGAGCGCGAGCTCCGGCGGCTGGAGCGGATCCCGTCCGCGTCCCCCGAGTGGTCGGTCGCCCGCAACTACCTCGACTGGCTGCTCGACATCCCGTGGTCGAACGAGACGTCCGACAACGACGATCTCAAGCAC
>JAICYB010000096.1 GCA_025934435.1 Actinomycetes bacterium
AGAGCGCCATCGCGATCATCACGCGCTGCCGCATGCCTCCCGAGAACTCGTGCGGGTACTGGTCGACGCGCCGCTCCGGATTCGAGAGTCCCACCTCCGAGAGGAGCTGGATCGTGCGGTCGCGCGCGGCGCGCCGGGACAGGCGCTCGTGTGCCCGCAGCTGCTCCTCGATCTGCCAGCCGACGGTGTACACCGGCGTCAGGGCCGTCATCGGGTCCTGGAAGATCATCGCGATCTCGCCGCCGCGGACCCCGCGCATCTCCCGCTGGGAGAGCTCCATCAGGTTCCGCCCTCGGAGCAGCACCTCGCCTTCGACGATCGCGTTCGGATCGCGGATCAAGCGCATGACGGCCATCATCGAGACCGTCTTGCCGGAACCGGACTCGCCGACGATCCCGACCACCTCGCCGAGACCGACGCTGAGCGAGAGCCCGTCGACGGCCCGCACGATCCCTCCCTCGGTCCGGAAGGAAACGCGGAGGTCGCGGACTTCGAGCAGCGGCTCAGGCACGGCGCACCCGCGGGTCGAGGGCGGCATAGACGAGATCGACGATCGCGTTTGCGACGACGACGAAGAACGCCGCATAGATCACCGTCGCGAGGATGACGGGCAGGTCGAGGTTCTGCAGCGAGTCGAAGGTCAGCTTGCCCACGCCGTGCAGGTTGAACACGACCTCCGTCAGGAGCGCACCGCCGCCGACGAGCGCGCCGAAGTCCAATCCGAAGAGTGAGACGAACGCGATGAGCGAGGTCCGGAGGGAGTGGCGCAGCAGCACCCGCGTCTCGGTCAGACCTTTCGCGCGCGCCGTGCGCACGTAGTCCTCTTCCTGCGCCTCGACGAGCGCGGACCGCAGCACGCGCGCGTAGATGCCGATGTAGAGGACGGAAAGCGTGAGCCACGGGAAGAAGAGCGACTTGAACCACCCGAACGGCGACGACGTGAACGACGTGTAGCCAAGGGGCGGCACCCACGAGAAGATCGGCGAGTGGTGGAACCGGCTCTGTGTCAGCAGGTTGACGACCTCGCCGAGCCAGAACACCGGCATCGAGATGCCGACGAGGCCGATGATCATCACGGCGGTGTCGATCGGCTTTCCTCGGAAGACCGCCGCGAGCAGGCCCATCGCGATGCTCAGGATCACCCAGATCACCGCCGCTCCGAGGACGAGCGAGAGCGTCACGGGCGCGGCGGCGGTCACCTGCGGGATCACCTTCGCCCCGCGGTTCACGTACGACGTGAGATCGCGCGTGATGAAGAGCTTCTTCATCATGACCGCGTAGCGAACGGGCAGCGGCTTGTCGAGACCGAAGTCCTTCCGCACTGCGGCGAGCGTCGCCTGGTCGGCGTTCTTGCCTGCGATGCGCGCCGCAGGGTCGACGCCCGGCGTTGCGAAGAAGATCAGGAACGAGAGCACGCTGATCGAGAAGAGGACGAAGATCATCGAGACGAACCGGTGCGCGACGAAGCGCAGCATCAGTCGGTCCTCCGCAGCTTCGCGCGCGGGTCGAGCGCGTCGCGGATCCCGTCGCCGAGCACGTTCAGCGCGAGCACGGTGAGCGCGATCGCGATCCCCGGTGCGAGCGCAACGGCCGGCCGCGTGTAGAGCAGCCCCTGCCCGTCGAGGATGATCGTCCCCCAGCTCGCGTTCGGCTCCTGCACGCCGATCGAGAGAAACGAAAGGGCTGCCTCGGTCAGCATGTCGATCGCCACCATCAGCGGGAAGAAGACGATCGCCGTCGTGACGACGTTCCGCAGGATGTCGCTCCAGAGGATCCGCCACGTCGACGCACCGAGGCCGATCGCCGCCTCGACGAACTCACGCCTGCGGAGCGACAGCACCTCGCCGCGGATCGGCCTCGCGACGTACGGGATGTAGACGACGCCGATGATCGCGATCGGCAGGAAAAGGCTCCCCGATTCGAGCCTGAACGGCCCAATCGAGAATCCCTTTGCGATCAGGACGGTCGAGAGGCTGATCGCGAGGAGGTAGACCGGAAACGCCCAGATCACGTCGAGGAACCGCGAGAGCACTCCGTCGACGACGCCGCCGAAGAAGCCCGCGACGAGCCCGATGATCGTCGCGAGGATGCACGTGATGAGTGCCGCCGCCGCGCCGATCAGCAGCGAGTTGCGTCCGCCGTACAGCAGACGTGCGGCGACATCGCGGCCCTGGTCGTCCGCGCCGAGGAAGTAATGCCGCGGGTCCCACGTCGGCCCGATCGGCGTGACCCCGAGTCCCAGCCCGGACGTCGACGCCTGCATGACCGGCACCTTCTTGCCGTTGACGACCGTGGTCGCGTCGAGGTGAGACTGGAACGGGTCGGTGCGCGCGACATGGTGTGCGTAAAGCGGCGCCGCCAGGCAGAGGCCGACGATCAGCGCGAGCACGACGACCATCACCATCGCGACGCGGTTGCGGACGAGCCGCCGCCAGGCGAGCGCCCACGGCCCCGCACCGACGATCGCAGGCTCACCCGTCGCGTGGACGGGCGCCTGATCCGCGAAGACGTCTGACATCGACTACGCAGTGCGGGAGTGGCGCCGAAGCGCCACTCCCGAGCCTGCTGCGCCTACTGAACCCACGACTGGTCGACGAGCCAGTAGAACTCCTTGCTGAACGTGAAGTTGCCGACGCGCTTCGACACGAAGTCGATGTGCTTCGGCGTGAAGAGCGTCACCATCGGCGCCTGATCGGTCACCTGCTTGTCGATCTTCGCCCACAGCTTGTTCGCGGCGGTCTCGTTCGTCACGGCGAGGTTGAGCGCCTTGTGCATCTGCGCGTTGATCGGCTTGTTGCAGAAGCCGGCGATGTTGATGCTCGAGTCGCTGCCGGGGTGGAACGACTCGCAGCCGAAGAGCACGTACAGGAAGTCCGATGCGGCCGGGTAGTCCTGGTACCACTGCTGGACGTTGATCTGCACCTTGTTCTTCGTGTTCTGAACGTAGGTGAAGAAGATGTTCCCGGAGATCGGCTTGACGCTCGCCTTGTAGCCGATCTGGTTCAGGACGCTCTGCAGATAGACGGCGACGCTCTTGTTGACCTCGTCGTCCGACGAGAGCACCGTCACCTTCGCACCCTTCGTCCCGGACTGCTGCACGAGCTGCTTCGCCTTCGCGAGGTTCGGCGCCTTCCAGACCTTGCCCGGGGGGTTCGAGTACGGGCAATAGTCGACGTGCCCCGGGAAGCCCGGCGGCAGCACCTGGCAGGACGGCGTCGCGAGCCGCGGGCCGCCGAAGATCTTCACGAGCGCGTTCCGGTCGACCGCGTATGACACCGCCTGGCGCGCCTTCAGGTTGTTGAACGGCGCCATCCGCGTGTTCATCGGTGCGTACCAGAACGCGGTCAGTGTCTCGACGTGCGTCTGCTCGGGGTACTTCGTCCCCATCTCGTTGAGGCGGTCGGCCGGCGGTGCCTCGAGCGTCCAGTCCGCCTGACCGTTCTCGATCGCCGTGATCTGCGACTCGACCGTCAGCCCGAATGACTGGGTGATCTCGTCCGGATAGCCGTCCGGCATCGCGGCCTTCGAGAAGACCTTGAAGTACGGGTTCCGCTTCATCACGAGCTGCTTGTTCGGGTTGTACGACGCGAAGTAGTACGCGCCGGTGCCCGGCAGCGCCTTCGTGCCGGCGTCGCTCGTCGGCGAGTTCGCCGGGACGATCGACGCGTGCGGGACGGCGAGCTTGTACTTGAACTCGGAGTCGGGCGCGATCAGGTTGATCGTCACGGTGTTCTTCTTCGCGTTGCCGATCACGCCGCCCTTGAGCGTGCAGGTGGCCGGCTTCGCGAGACACGCTTTTGCGCCGACGATGCCTGCGTAAAAGCTGCCCGACGTCGGGCTCTTCACCTTGAAGATGCGCTGGAACGACGCGACGACGTCCTTGACGGTCAGCGGCTGGCCGTTCGAGAACTTGATCCCCTTGCGGATGTGGAACACCCACGTCTTGCCGCCGTGCGTCGGCTTCGGAAGGTTCGAGGCGAGATCCGGCACGACGTTGAAGGCCGCGCCGCCTCCCGCCTTCTGGAAGGCGAGGAGGCCGTCGTAGGTGGCCTGGTAGAGCTGCCAGTACTGCAGCGTGTAATTGACCTGGGGATCGAGGGTGCCGCCGGCGGCCTTCGCCAGCAGCTTCAACGTCCCGCCACGGTGACTGCTCGCCGCTCCCGAGGATCCCGCGCTCGCGGCCACTGCCGCGAGCAACGAGCCGAGGACCAGCATCTTTACGACCCGGTTCATGTCATCTCCTTGCTCTGCGACCCCTGCCGACGCCCTACCAAGCGTCGATCCTAGAACGCGGCAGCGGCCCTATACAAGGGAAAGCCCCGCCGGTTTCCGCGCGGCCTCCTCCTTTCGGGGGAGGGCGAATCCCACTTCCGCGGGAGTGCGCGTTGACAGACGTGGACGATAGTCAGCAGGCGATGCTTGCGGCCCCGCCATCTCCTCTCCCCGCTCCGCCCGCCACGGAGCTCCATGCCGGCGACCCGGTACGGCTGACCGAACGGTTCGAAAGCCTGCCGTCCGGCGCCGAGGGCCGGGTCGTCGGCTTCTACCGCCTCGACCCCCCGCAGGCGCTCGTCGCCTTCGAGCACGGGCCGCTGACGGTGCTCGAGAGCGCGCTCGAGCTCATCGGGTAGCGCGCAACCAGGTTTCAACCTGGTTGCAGTCGCGGACGCGCTGCGACGTGACTGAACTGACGGCTGTCGGGTTCTTTTTGCAACCAGTGTTCAGCTCGGTCCGGCCGACGAGCATGCGGAGATCTCTACTCGATTCTCGTTCGGTAACGGCCCGCACGCGGAGGTCAGAACGGCTGCGACCTGGATGACACCAG
>JAICYB010000095.1 GCA_025934435.1 Actinomycetes bacterium
CCCCCCCGGGGGGGGGTGGGGGGGGCGCCGCGCCCCCGAGTCGATATGAGCGGCGCGACGGTCGTCGGGTTCGGCATGGCGGTCCCCGATCGCGTCCTCACGAACCACGACCTCGAAGGGATGTTCGACACCACCGATGAGTGGATCCGCACGCGCACGGGCATCGAGCAGCGACGCATCGCCGCGCCGGACGAAGCCACATCGACGTTCGCCGCCGCCGCCGGGGCCGAGGCCCTCAAGAGCGCCGGGCTCACCCCGGACGATCTCGATCTCGTCATGGTTTCGACGTGCACGCCCGACTATCCGATCCCCGGATCGGCACCGCTCGTGCAGACGACGCTCGGCGCAGGGAACGCGGGTGCACTCGATCTGAACGCCGGTTGCACGGGGTTCGTGTACGGACTCGCGACGGCGAAGGCCTATGTCGACTCCGGTATCGCACGCCATGTGCTGGTGTGCGGAGCCGACACGCTTTCGCGCGTCACGAACTACGAAGACCGCACGACGGCGGTGCTCTTCGGTGACGGAGCCGGCGCGGTCGTGGTGGCTGCGTCCGACACGGGATCGCAGCTCGGTCCGTTCACCTTCGGTTGCGACGGTTCGAAGCTCGATTGGCTCTGGCAGCCGGGCGGCGGCTCCGCGCGTCCGGCGACGGGAGCCTCCATCGCGGAGCACGCCCACACGATCCACATGCACGGACAAGACGTCTACAAGCACGCGTGCGATCGCATGACGGAAGCCGCGCGCGAAGTCCTCGGAGACGAACCGCTCGACTCCGTCGATCTCGTCGTGGCGCATCAGGCGAACGGGCGCATCGTCCGGACCGTCGCGCAGCGCCTCGGACTCCGCAAAGAACAGGTCGTCGACAACATCGCCGGGTACGGGAACAATTCCGCCGCGTCGATACCGATCGCGCTCGCGGAAGCCTGCGCGGCCGGACGGCTCGCACACGGGATGCGCGTGCTCGTCGTCGCGTTCGGCGCCGGTTTCTCGTGGGGCGCCGGGCTTCTGACATGGGGTGTCGTGTGAGAGACGGCGTGGCGCTGGTCACGGGCGCGTCGCGCGGGATCGGTCGCGCGGCCGCCGTTCGTCTCGCCGCCGACGGCTGGCCGGTTGCCGTGAATTACCGGAGCGACGCCGAAGGCGCGAAGGAAACCGTCGCGCTCATCGAGTCGTCCGGCGGACAAGCGGTGCTCGCGTGCGGTGATGTGTCGAACGCGGACGGCATCGAGGAAACGTTTGCCGCCGCCGAAGCCGTTGCTCCGGTGCTCGTCCTCGTCAACAACGCGGGCGTCCGGCGCGACACGCTCGCGGCGATGATGAAGCGAGACGAGTGGGACGACGTGATCCGGACGAACCTCGACGGCGCGTTCTTCACGTCGAAGCGCGCGCTGAAGCGGATGATCTCGGCGCGTTGGGGACGGATCGTGAACGTCACGTCCGTGATCGGTTTGCGGGGGAATGCGGGCCAGACGAACTACGGTGCGGCGAAGGCCGGCCTCGTCGGCCTCACGAAGTCGCTCGCGCTCGAAGTCGCGAAGCGGGGGATCACGGTCAACGCGATCGCGCCCGGTCTCGTGAAGACGGCGTTGACCGAAGGGCTCGGCAATTTCGACGATCTTGCGAAGACGATGCCGATCGGGCGCATCGTCGAAGCCGAGGAGATAGCAGCGGCGATCGCTTTCTTCGCGTCGGAGGACGCGGCAGCGATCACCGGACAGGTGTTGTGTGTAGACGGCGGCATGACCGCATAGACAGGAGGAAGAGCGAATGGTTGATGCGAAGACAGTCACGCGGGACGACGTACTCGAGGTCATCCGGACGGAGCTCGCCGGTTTCGAAGTGAGCGCGGACGACGTCAAGGCCGACGCCAGCTTCGAGTCGCTCGGTCTCGATTCTCTCGACCTCGTCGAGTTGTCGGTGCGCCTCGAGGACGCGTACGGGATCGACATCGAAGAAGACGACCTGAAGGACGTATGGACGGTCGACAACGCGATCGACGTCATCCTCGCGAAGGTGGGCAAATCCTGATGCGACGCGTTGCGGTAACCGGGATCGGCGCGGTCTCGCCGCTCGGCGTCGGGGCCGAAGCGACGTGGAAGGCGCTCGTCTCGGGCGAGTCGGGGGCCGGACCGGTGACGCGTTTCGACGCGTCCGAGTACTCGACGAAGATCGCGTGCGAGGTCAAGGACTTCGACGCCACCGACTTCATGGAGCAGCGCGACGCGCGCCGGACGGATCGCTTCTGCCACTTCGCCATCGCTTCGTCCGTGGAAGCGTGTGAGCAAGCCGGCTGGTCGAAGGAAGTGCCGTACGAGTCGACGCGCGTCGGCGTGGTGATCGGCTCGGGTATCGGCGGGATCGAAACGCTCGAAGCGCAGCACCGCGTCCTGCTCGAGCGCGGCCCGTCGAAGATGAGCCCGTTCACGGTGCCCCTGCTGATGATCAACGGTGCGTCCGGCGCTGTGGCGATGCGCTTCGGTTTGCACGGTCCGAACTTCGCGGCGGTCTCCGCGTGCGCGACGGGTGCGCACGCGATCGGTGAAGCGACGAACATGATCCGTCATGGTCTCGCCGACGCGATGATCGCGGGCGGCTCGGAAGCGCCGATCACGCCGCTCGCGTTCGGTGCGTTCGCGTGTATGGGCGCGCTCTCGCGGCGGAACGACGATCCGACACACGCCTCGCGTCCGTTCGACGCGGACCGCGATGGGTTCGTGATCGCCGAAGGCGGCGCGGTACTCGTGCTCGAGGAATGGGACGGCGCCGTTGCGCGCGGCGCAACGATCCTCGCGGAGGTCGTCGGCTATAGCGCGACCTGCGACGCGTTCCACCTCACGCAACCCGATCCCGAAGCCGCGGGTTCGACGGCAGCGATGAAGCTCGCGATCGAAGATGCCAAGCTCGAGCCGACCGACATCGGCTACATCAACGCGCACGGCACGTCGACGCCGTTCAACGACAAGATCGAATCGCTCGCGGTGCGGAACGTCTTCGGGGAGGACGCACCACCGATCTCGTCGACGAAGTCGGCGACCGGCCACCTCACGGGTGCGGCCGGTGCGGTCGAGGCCGTGTTCTCGGTGCTGGCATTGACGACGAAGACGGTCCCTCCGACGATCAACTACACGACGCCGGATCCGGAATGCGATCTCGATTACATCCCGAACGATGCACGAAGCCTCGACGTCGACCACGCACTTTCGAACTCGTTCGGCTTCGGCGGACACAACGCCTGCTTGATCTTCAAGCGAGCCTGATGGCGGTAACGGCAGAGCGAAGCGTCCGAAGCATCGTCGAGGAGCTGCTCGACGGCGGGTCGCTGCGCACGATCCGGACGCAGGTGCGTTCGCCGCGCATGGCGTCGGCCCCGGCCGGCGACGGCGTGTCCTGCGGAGAAGGACGGATCGACGGACGTCCGGTCTTCTGGTTCGAGCAGGACCCATCGGTGCTCGGCGGGTCGCTCGGCGAAGCGCACGCGGACTCGATATGCCGCGTGCTCGACATCGCCGCGTCCTATAAGGCGCCCGTCATCGGCGTGCATCGCTCCGGCGGCGCGCGTATCCAGGAAGGCGTTGCCGCGCTCGCGGGATACGGACGGATCTTCGCGCGGCACGTCCGGATGCGGAAGGTCGTGCCGCAGATCGCGCTCGTGCTCGGTCCGTGCGCCGGTGGTGCGTCGTACGGCCCGGCATTGATGGACTTCGTGATCATGCCGCGCTCCGGTGCGTACATGTTCCTGACGGGGCCGGACGTCGTCGCCGAGGTGACGGGCGAGACAGTGACATTTGAAGAGCTCGGTGGTGCGACCGTTGCCGAGCGATCGGGACTCGCGTCGCTCGTGGGCCGCGACGAAGACGACGTCGTTTCGTTGACCCGGCGTTTGCTCGCATACCTTCCGCAACGGATCGGCGAGCCCGTCGCGCCCCCGCACAAGTGGAAAGGCCCCGTCGGCGATCCGTCGGATGCCGTCCCTTCCGATGGACGTGTCGCCTACGACGTGCGTTCGGTCATCGAGCGGATCTTCGACCGGGATTCCCTCGTCGAGCTTCGTCCGATGTTCGCTCGGAATCTCGTGACGATCTTCGCGCGTCTCGAAGGACGAGTTGTCGGCGTGATCTCGAATCAGCCCTTCGCGCTGGCGGGTTCGATCGACATCGACGCATCGCGCAAGGGGGCCGAGTTCGTCGCGTTGTGCGATCGCTTCCGGATCCCGCTCGCCGTCTTCGTCGACACGCCGGGGTTCTTGCCCGGGACGCAGCAGGAGCTCGGCGGCGTGATCCCGGCCGGTGCCGATTTCCTGGCTTCGTTCGTCGAAGCGTCCGTGCCGAAGGCGACGGTCGTGCTGCGAAAAGCCTTCGGCGGTGCGTACATCGTGATGAACGCGCTCGATCTTGGTGCGGACTACGCCTTCGCGTGGCCGGGGGCCGAGATCGCCGTGCTGGGCGCCCGCGGCGCGGTGAAGATCCTCGAACGGCGGAAGCTCGCGGAGGCCGAAGACGTCGAGACGTTGCAAGCCGAGCTCGAGGGAACCTACCGCGAGCGGTTCCTGACGCCGTGGCCGGCGGCGGAGTCGGGATACATCGACGAAGTGATCCCTCCGAGCGAGACGCGCGAGCGCCTCGTGACGGCACTCCTGCGGTAGATGTTCGACCGCTTCTACCGCTACGACGAGCTCACCGAGGTTTTGCGCGGCTGGGCGTCATCGCACCCGGACGTTTTCGCGCTCGAGAGCATCGGAAAGTCGTACGAAGGACGCGACATCTGGCTGGCGACGGTCACGCGCGGCGGTGATGCGTCCGAGAAGCCGGCGTTCTGGGTGGAAGCGAACATCCATGCTTCGGAGGTCACGGGTTGTACG
>JAICYB010000013.1 GCA_025934435.1 Actinomycetes bacterium
CCTTCGATGGCCGACTGCGGAGCGCGTCAGCGCGCAGTAAGCGAGATCTGAGTGCCGGACTTCGCCTTCAACGAAGAGCAGGACGCCCTCCGCGCAACCGTCCGCCGGTTCTGCGACGAGCGATCGGCGCCCGGCGAGGTACGCCGTCTCATGGCGACCGACGAAGGTTTCGACCCGCAGGTCTGGAAGCAGCTCTCGACGGAGCTCGGACTCACCGGCATCCACATAGCCGAAGCCGACGGGGGCCAGGGGTTCTCCTTCGTCGAGCTCGGCATCGTCCTCGAAGAGATGGGACGCGCGCTCCTGTGCGCACCGTTCTTCTCGTCGATCTGCCTCGGCGCGAACGCCATCATGAACGGAGGTTCGTCCGAGCAGCGGGCTGCGCTGCTGCCACAGGTCGCGAGCGGCGACGTTCGCGCAACGCTCGCGTTCACCGAACCGTCCGGTGATTGGACGCAAGACGGCATCACGCTGCAAGCCAGCGGGACGAGGCTCTCCGGCACGAAAACCTACGTCGTCGACGGCCACACCGCCGATCTGATCGTCGTCGCGGCCCGCGCCGGGAACGACATCGCGCTCTTCACCGTGCCGGGCGACGCGGCGGGCCTGCGGCGCACACCGCTTGCCACGCTCGACATGACGCGGAAGCAGGCGGAGCTCGTCTTCGACAACGTTGAAGGGACGCGCCTCGACGGCAACGGTGCGAACGCGCTGCGCAAGACACTCGAGCAAGCAGCCGTGTGTCTGGCGTCCGAATGTGTCGGTGGGTCCGAGAAGACGATGGAGATGGCCGTCCAGTACGCGAAGGACCGTTACCAGTTCGGACGACCCATCGGATCCTTCCAGGCGATCAAGCACAAGTGCGCGGACATGCTCCTTCGTCTCGAATCAGCGAAGTCGGCCGCGTATTACGCCACGTGGGCGGCAGCCGAAGACAACGAGGAGCTCACGATCGCGGCTTCGCTCGCGAAGGCGTACTGCACGGAAGGCTTCTTCACGAACTCGCGCGAGAACATCCAGATCCACGGCGGGATCGGCTTCACGTGGGAGCACGACGCGCACCTGTACTACCGGCGCGCGAAGTCGTCGGAACTGATGCTCGGCGACCCGACCTACCACCGGGAACTCATCGCGTCGAAGCTCGGGATATGACCGAACCGCTCGTCGCGCCGCACGTCCTTGAATGGGGCTACACGCGTTCGCTCGGGCCGACGCTCACCGCGTTCTTCACCGGGCTTCGCGACCGGAAGATCGTCGGGGCGAAGACGAAGACCGGACGCGTCATCGTCCCACCGACGCCGCACGATCCCGACACCGGCGAGGACGTTGATTCGCTCGTCGATGTGTCCGACGAAGGCGTCGTCGAGACGTGGTCGTTCGTCTCGCACCCACGTCCGAAACAGCCGCTCGACCGGCCGTTCGCCTGGGCACTCATCAAGCTCGACGGTGCGGACACCGCGATGCTCCACGTCGTCGACGGCGCGATCGAGACGGGATCGCGCGTCAAAGCGAAGTGGCGCGACGAGACGGTCGGCTACATCACCGACATCGAGTGCTTCGTCCCGGCATGAGCGAAGACGTCACGGGCATCGTCGTCCCGATCCACCTCGACTACACGTACACGCCGGGCGTCGCTGCGTCCCGCTTCCTGCGACACATCGCGGAGGGTAACTACGTCGGACAGCGGTGTCCGAAGTGCAAGAAGGTGTACGTCCCGCCGCGCGGGTCGTGTCCGACCTGTGGTGTTCCGACGGACGAAGAGGTCGAGCTCAAACAGACGGGCACGATCACCGCGTTCTGCATCGTCAACATCCCGTTCGCCGGACAAGCGGTGGAGTGTCCGTACGTGTCGGCGACGATCCAATTGGACGGAGCCGACATCGGCTTCTACCACTTGATCCAAGAGATCCCGTACGACCAGATACACATCGGCATGCGGGTCGAGGCCGTGTGGAAACCGCGAGAAGAGTGGGGAACGACGACCGAGTCGATCGCCCACTTCAAGCCGACAGATGCGTGACGTTGCCGTAGTCGCCTACTCCGCGTGGAACGGCGTGGAGCACGAACGCAACGAGGTCGAGATCCTCATGCCGGTCGTGCGCGATGTGTTCGACAAGGTCGGGCTGACGAAGAACGACATCGGATTCACGTGCAGCGGTACGTCCGACTACCTCGCGGGACAGCCGTTCTCATTCGTATCCGCGCTCGACGCCGTCGGCGCCTGGCCCCCGATCGTGGAATCGCACGTCGAGATGGACGGGGCATGGGCGCTCTACGAGGCGTGGGTCCGGCTGCAGCACGGCGATCTGGATACGGCCCTCGTGTACGCCGTCGGGAAGTCGACCATGGGCGACCTGCTCGACGTACTCGCGCTGCAACTCGATCCGTACGTGCTCACGCCGCTCTGGCCCGATCCCGTCTCGCTCGCCGCGCTCCAAGCGCGCGCGTACCTCGAGAAGACGGGCAAGACCGAGGACGATCTCGCCGCGGTAGCGGAGAGCCGCGGCCGGCGCGTCGACCGCGCAAGTGGATACATCGCGTCGCCGCTGCGTCGCCACGACTGCCCGCCGATCACGGACGGAGCCGCCGCCGTCGTACTGGCGGTGGGCGACCGGGCGCGGGAGCTGTGCGAGCGTCCGGCGTGGATCTGTGGCATCGATCACCGCATCGAGCAGCATCAGCTCGGTGCCCGCGATCTGACGCGATCGGAGTCGGCGAAGGTCGCCGCGGACAAAGCCGGTGCGTCCGGCGTCGACGTCGCGGAGCTGCACGCGCCGTTCACGCACCAGGAACTGATCCTGCGCGACGCGATCGGCCTGAACGGAGCGACGATCAATCCGTCGGGTGGCGCGCTCAAGGCGAACCCGTTGATGGTCGCGGGACTCGAACGGATCGGGGAAGCAGCGAGCCGCGTGCTGGACGGCAGCGCGGCGAAGGTGCTCGGGCACGCGACATCGGGCCCGTGCCTTCAACAGAACCTCGTGTGCGTGATGGAGAGCCGCTGATGGCGAATCCCTGCGCGATCATCGGGATCGGACAGACCAAGCACGACACGAAACGCGAGGACTGCTCGCAGATCGACCTCGTTCGCGAAGCCGCGAAGCGCGCGCTCGAGGACGCCGGACTGACCTGGCGCGACATCGACGCGGTCGTCATCGGCAAAGCCCCGGACACGTTCGAGGGCGTGATGATGCCGGAGCTCTTCCTCGCCGATGCGCTCGGCGCCGTGGGCAAACCGATGCTACGCGTACACACCGCAGGGAGCGTCGGCGGGTCGACCGCGCTCGTCGCGGCATCGCTCATCCAAGCCGGCGTGCACGACCGCGTGCTCACGGTCGCGTACGAGAAGCAGTCGGAATCCGACGCGATGTGGGCACTCGCGATGAAGATTCCCTTCTCACCTCCGCTCGTTGCCGGGGCGGGTGGTTACTTCGCGCCGCACATCCGGAAGTACATCGCGCAATCCAAAGCACCGGACGACATCGGCATCAAGGTCGCCGTCAAGGACCGGCTGAACGGGGTGAAGAATCCATACGCGCACCTCCACCTGCCGAACATCACGTACGAAGAGGTGCGCGACTCGCTGATGCTCTGGGATCCGATCCGTTACCTCGAGACGTGTCCGTCGTCGGACGGCGCATGCGCGATGGTGCTCGCGAGCGAGTCGGCGTCGAACGCGCCGACGAGGCCGGCGTGGGTCCACGGCGGCGCCATGAGGTCGGAACCGACGATGTTCGCCGGACGAGACGAGGTCAACCCGATCGCCGGTCAAGAGTGCGCGCGCGATGTGTACAAGCAGGCGGGCATCTCCGATCCGCGCAAGGAATTCGATGCGGCTGAGATCTACGTTCCGTTCTCGTGGTTCGAAGCGATGTGGATGGAGAACCTTCACTTCGCGCCGATCGGTGACGGCTGGAAGATGACCGACACCGGCGCGACGGCGATCGACGGCGACATGCCGATCAATCCGTCCGGCGGCGTCATGTGCTCGAATCCGATCGGTGCGTCCGGCATGCTGCGCTTCGCCGAAGCCGCGATGCAGGTGCGCGGGCAGGCGGGCGAGCACCAGATCGACGGCGCGCGGCTCGCGCTCGGACATGCCTACGGCGGCGGGTCGCAGTACTACGCGATGTGGGTTGTCGGTTCGGAGAAGCCCTAACCGCGGAGCTTCTCGATCGCCTGCTGCAGCGTCGTCACGCCGACGAGGTGCAGCCCCGACGTCTTCACGCCGGACGCTTCACTGCTCGGGACGACGAACCACGTCGCACCCGCGCTCTTCACCGCTTGCGCCTTTTCCGCGATACCGCCGATCGGACCGACGTTGCCTTCGAGATCGATCGTGCCCGTGGCGGCGATCTGGCGTCCGTTCGCGAGATCGGTCGGCGCGATCATGTCGTAGATCGCGAGCGCGTACGCCGTCCCGGCGGACGGACCGCCGATGTCTTCCTTCTTGAATCGGATCTTGAACGGCAGCTGCACGCTGAGATCGCGCGTCGTCAGGAGGACCCCGATCGCCGGCGTCTTCAGTCCCGCCACTCCCGAACCGCTCGTCACGTTCTCGTGGACCTGCTTCTTGTCGCGTTCGACGAGCAGATCGAAGGTCGTTCCCGAAGGCCGCGCACGGATCACGCTGCCGAGATCGTCCGCGACGTGGACCGGCTTGCCATCGATCGCGAGGACGACGTCGTCCTTCTTGAGCGTCTTCGCCGCGGGTGCGCCGCTCGTGATCTGTGTGATCTGCGCCCCCGTTCCGGTGATGCCGACGTTCATGCCGGCCGCCTTCGCCGCAGCCGCGGCCGCGAACTGCTGGCTCTGCGAGAACTCCGCGAGCTGGTCACGGAAGTACTTGTTCTGATCGACACCACTCGGCAGCACCGCAGAGAGCGGCGCGACTTGCCGGTGCGAGAACTCCGCGGCGAGGAATCCGAACACGTTCGGCTGCGAAACGGAAACGGACGTCAGGAAGAATCCGCCGTGCAGCGGCGTCGTCTTGACGCCGCTGATCGTGATGTCCTTCGACACATTGTACGACGTACCCGGCGCGAGGACCACGACCGGAGGATGGATCGCGTAGCCCGCGCCGACAAGGACGAACGCGCCGATGATCAACCACAATCCGAATGGGAGCGAGCGTCGTGTCGGCGCCGCGGGCGGACCGTCGGGACCGGGTGGTGCGTCCGGCGGAAGAAGCCGACCGTGTTGGAGCGCACGCGAGATGTCGGACGGCGTGACGATGCCGACGAGCGTCTCACCGTCGAGCACGATGATCCGCGCGGCCGGATCGCTCATCTTCGTCACCGTTTCGGTGACGTCGTCGTCCGGAGAGGCCGTGAGGAGCTCCGTCCTCGGGATCATGAGGTCGCGGAGGCGTCGCGAGAGACGATCCACCACGGGGACGTCGGCGGCACGACGTGTCTGGACGAGGCCGACGAACCGTCCGAACTGCGTGACGGGATAGGCCGAATGCCCGCGCGCGTGCATCACTTTGTCCAGGAAGATCGCGACGGACGTATCGATATCGAACGACTCCGGCTCCGGCGTCATGACATCGCGCAGGTGGAAGGTTCCGAGGGCTTGCCGGAATTGCGCGAACGCGAGCTCGCTCTTCGCCGCCTGGAACAGGAAGAGCCCGATGAAAGCCGGCCAGAGCGCGCTCGAGTAACCCCGGAAGAACAGGATGACGCCGAGGCCGATCAGCGCGGCCGACAATGCGCGCGATGTCCGCGCGGCTTGCACCGTCGCGTCGGTGAAGTTCTTCTTCCGGTGCCAGAGGTAGGAGCGATAGACGCGTCCGCCGTCGAGCGGCAGCGCAGGGATCATGTTGAAGCCGAGCAGGATCAGGTTGATCGACGCGAGGTACGCCGTGACGGCGACGACCGGACCGTGATGGATCCCGGCGGCGTGCAGGACGAACGTCAGCGCGTATAGCGCGCCCGAGATGACCGCCGTGACGATCGGACCGGCGATGGCGATGCGGAACTCGGCCCCCGCCGACGGGAACATCCCCTTGAACTTCGCAACGCCGCCGAAGAGCCAGAGCGTGATGCCGTCGATCTCCATGCCTTCGCGGATCGCCCGGAACGCGTGACCGAGCTCGTGCAGGATGAGCGATCCGAAGAACAGGACCACCGTGATCACGCCCATCGTCACGTAGGTCGAGGGCTTCAGACCGGGGTCGGTCGTGTGGAATTCGCTCGCGAGCTCGAAGACGAAGAAGAGCGCGACGGGTAGCCACGTCCAGTTCGCCCCGATGGCGATGCCGCGGACACGGAACAGGGTGAAAGAGGACTGCATCGCCTTAGTTATACGCGCAGAACCTTAGTCTTCGATGAGACGCCGGTTTTTCTTGACCTGCGACCGCCGCCGCTTACTGTCGAGTCGGCGCTGGACGGCGGCCTTTGAGGGCCTGGAAGGACGGCGCTTCGGCGGGTCGGGAGCGAGCGCTTCACGCATGACGTCCCGGAACCGCTCGAGCGCGATCTCGCGGTTGCGTCCCTGCGTGCGCTCTTCGGACGCGACGATGTGCAGGACGCCCCTCTCGTCGAGCCGCGAGGCCAGTCGCCGGAGCGCGCGCTCCCGCTGCCGGGGGCCGAGCGCGGTCGACGAAGCCACGTCGAAGACGAGCTCGACCTGCGTCTCACGCTTGTTGACGTTCTGCCCGCCGGGACCACCGGACTTCGAGAACCGGAAGCGAAGCTCGTGCGCAGGGATGACGCAGGACCGTCCGATCCTGACGTCATCCACGAGCGCGTCGCGACCGCTATCTGCCGAACCCGGTGGCGATGAACCCGCGAGTCTCGCCGGCAGGATATGCAGCGGTGCCGCTGATCAGTCCCCGCCGGCTCTCGGCGACGGCGATGGATCCGCTTGCACCCGGCGGCTCGACCGTCCGGATCGTCCCGGCCGTCCACTTGAATCCGTGGCCGGAGTTCGCGTCGTAGACGCATGAGCCGAGGACCGAGCCGCCGCGAGTGATGCTCGTCGTCTCGATCTGGAGAGATCCGAATACGGTCTGGAGGCCACAGGTGAACGTTCTGATCGCTCCGCTCGGATCGCGATAGAACGCTGCGCGGTCGCCCGTCGCGGTGATGGTGTACGCGCCCGCGATGGCGCCGGCGTCGTTGATGGTCTCGGGCAACGTGTCTTGTCCGTTCACGAGATCAGCGTCGATGGGCAAGATGAACGAACCGTCGGCCTTCCGGATGAAGCCGTGGAAGCGTCCGGCAACGACGTAGTCCCCGGTCATCGCTCCGCTGTTGTTGATGAAGTTCCCGTCGGCGGCCGTACCGCCGCCCGGGATGAACGTCGTGATGGAACCGCTCGGATCTCGCACGAATGCCTTTCGGACACCGGCTTCGGTGCACGTCCCGCTGATCGTGCCCGCGTTGTTGATCCCGAACGCCTGCGTGAAGTCCGTCGTGCCGTTATTCAACGGACAGTCGAAAGTCGTGATGTGTCCGGCCGGCGATCGTACGAAGCCGTGATCCACGAACGTGTGGAAATATCCGACGACGGCACCGGCCCTATTGATCGCGAGGGTCTGTATGCCGACCTCGCCCGGGTCGGCCATGAACGTATGGAATCGTCCCTTCTTCGTGCGGACGAAGCCCCGGAGGAACCCGACATCATTCGGTAGCGAGAACGTGCCGTCGATGGTCCCGTGGTCGTTCATGTAGAACGCTTGCGTGTTCGACGCGCCCGGTACATCGACGATCTTGAAACGCGGACCGGCGGAAACCGGAGGGCCGGCGAACGCGAAAACCAAACCGAGTACCGACGCGACGACCCACAAACGCCTTCCCATCCCCGACCTCCGTGCTTGCGTCAGAGCAACGTACTCTCGACCTCGCGAGACCGCAACAGGTCGGTCAGATCGCTGCGAGCGCCCGCAGTGCCGCGGCGATGTCGGACGACTGCGGCAGGATCGCGTCTTCGAGCGTCGGCTCGTAGGCGACGTGCGTGCGTTTCGCGCCGACACGCATAACGGGTGCGTCCAGATCGAAGAAGCAGTTCTCGGTCACGTGCGCGACGACCTCGGCGCCGAAGCCGAAGTCGGTGATGTCCTCGTGAACGACGAGCAGTCGTGACGTCTTCGCGACCGACTCGCACACCGCTTCCTTGTCCCACGGCCAGAGCGAGCGAAGGTCGATGATCTCGACGGACAACCCCGTCTCACGCGCGGCCTGGACACTGCGCTGGACCGTGGCGCCGTACGTTACGAGCGTTATGTCGTCGCCGCGCGTCACGTACGTCGCCTTCCCGAACGGGATCTTGTAATCGGCTGACGGGAACGGGTCGCGGTTGTACATCTGCCGGTACAGGTGCTTGTGCTCGAGGAACAGCACGGGGTCTTCACACTCGAACGCCGTTCGCAGCAGTCCGGCGGCGTCCCGCGCGCGCGACGGCATCACGACGAAGAGCCCGGGGATGTGCGTGAAGATCGCTTCGCCCGACTGCGAGTGCCAGATGGCGCCGCCTTGCAGGTAACCGCCGATCGCCACGCGAAGCACCATCGGGACGGACCACTGCCCGTCCGAACGCCACCTCGTCGTCGCGGCTTCCGTCTTGATCTGCTGCATCGCCGTCCAGATGTAGTCGAAGAACTGGATCTCCGGGGATGGACGAAGGCCGCGGACGGCTTGCCCGATCGCGCGGCCGATGATGTTCGCTTCCGCGAGCGGCGTGTTGAAGCAGCGCGCTTTGCCGAACTTCCGTTGCAGTCCGTGCGTGATCCCGAAGACGCCGCCTTTGCCGGCGACCGCTTCGAGGGCTTCGTCCGTCGGCGCATCGGCGACGTCTTCACCGAAGACGCGGATGCGTTCGTCGCGCTCCATGAGTTCGTGAAGCGTGAGACGGATGGATTCGCCGTACGTCACGACGTCGCCGGTATCACCGGGGTCGCCTTCAGTGACGTCCGGGAGCGGCCCGGTGACATTCTCGAGCACGGTTACCGGATCGGGCCGTCGCGCGGCGAGTGCATGCGTCGCCGCTTCGGCGACGTGCTCCTTCGCTTCCCGGCGGATGGCGGCTGCGTCCTCGTCGGAGAGGATCTGCGCTTCGATCAGTTCACGCTCGAGCTGATCGATGGGGTCGTACTCCTGCTCCTCGGCCAGCTCGGCGGGTGAGCGGTACTTGCGTTGGTCGTCGGAGAGCGAATGCGAATACGGACGGGTCACGATCGCGTGGACCAGACCGGGACCTTCACCGGCGCGCACTCGCTCGATCGCCTTCTTGCCTTTCGTTCGCACCTCGAAGTAGTCGCGTCCGTCGACCTTGTGGATCGCGAGACCGCGGAAACCCCGGACGAGCTCGGAGACCGGCGCCGGATGTTGATCGTCGGCGGGGACAGATATCGCGTAGCCGTTATCGGCGACGACGAACAGCACCGGAAGGTGCAATGTGCACGCGCTGTTCAACGCTTCCCAGAACTCGCCTTGCGAGCACGCACCTTCTCCTAAAGAAACGTAGGTGAGCTCGTCGCCGTAAGCCTCACAACCAGGAAGGCCCGGACGACGCACGATGTAGCGTCCGGCTTCGGCGCAACCGACCGCCGGGATCACCTGCGAACCCGTCGCCGACGACTCGGTCACGATGTTGCGGTCGGGGAAGCTCCAGTGACACGGCATCTGGCGCCCACCGGACGACGGATCGTCGGCCGAGCCGACCGAGGCGAGCAGCATGTCCTTCGCGCTGACGCCGAGGCCGAGCGCGAGCGCGCCGTCGCGGTAGTACGGGAAGAACCAGTCGTAGCCGGGGCGAAGGTGCCGGGCGAGCCCGAGGTAGAGCGCTTCGTGACCGGCCCCCGAGATCTGGAAGAAGGCCTTCGACTGCCGAAGGAGCGCGATCTCGCGGTCGTCGATGGCCCGGGAGATGCACGCGAGGCGGAAGTCTTCGATCGCCTCGTCCGCAGCGATACCGCGATGTTTCCGGGGGGCCGCCCTCGTCTGCGCCTTCGCCACGGCTAGAACATACCCCCGCCACGCGACATAGTCGTTGGTCCGTTAGGACGGAAGGAGCTCTAGTCCTTTGACGTCCTCGATAGCGACGACGGCTCGGTCGAGGATGGACAGCACGAGCTCCCGCATCCGCTCGTTCGTGATCTCGATCTGCCCCGCGGACACGACGGCGTAGATGAAGCAGTAGGTCACGGTCTTCGCGTAATCGAGCTCGAAGTCGTCGTAGGTGATCCCACGCGCCGCGAGCGCGTCGAGGTACCGCTGCTTGAGACGCGTTTCGTGTTCGCGACGCACATCCGTACGCAAGCTCTGCGAGATGAAGTACGCGACGTCGTAGGCGCCGCGTCCTTTGAAGCAGATCTGCCAATCGACGACGGTGAGGTCGGGATGCGATGCGTCCGTTCCGAAGAAGAGGTTGTCGAGGCGGAAGTCGCCGTGACAGAGCGTGAACGGGGGGACCGAGAGGTTCTCCATGAACCACGGAACGAGGGACGGATAGCGTTCCGCGAAGTCACGGAATCGCGGCGAGATGTGGTCGCCGAAGACTTCGAGCGCGCGCGGCAACGCTTGCTGGTACATCCCGGCGATGACGAGGGGGTACGGCTGATCGGAATACTGCGGGAGCCACGCCGGGAAGCCGTCCGAGTTCCACCAGTGCGCGTGCATCAGGGCGAGCGCATCGATCGCCGTCTCGGCATCTTTGATCGGACAACCGGCGATCTGATCTTCCATCCGCCGTTCGACCAGATCTTCGAGCAGCAGGATGAAGTCGCCCGACGCATCGTCGAACTCCGCGTGATAGACCGACGCCGTCTGCAGGGGCGTCCGGCCGGCGGCTTCCTTATAGAAGGCGATCTCCTTCTCGTAGAAGCGGAGCGGGGCGACGACGTTCGATCGCGCGCCGACATCGAGTGTCGGGAGTTTCAAGATGACCGAGGACGGAACACCGGTGCCTTCGAGCGTCAAGCGGTAGAGGCGCCCGAGCAAGCCGACGCCGATGCCGATCTGCTCGGAAGAAACCGATGCGACCGTTGCGCCGAGGATCTGCGAGAGCCAGTCGGGCGTGATGTCGGTGGCTTCACGTGGGAACGTCACGTCGGTCATCGGCTACCCCTTTGCCTCTCGGTTGCGTTCACAATATGTCGTGTGTCCATCCTGACGCGGCTCGACATACCGGGCACCACGTACGCCTGGACCTCGCTCGCGTTCGGCGTCGAAGACGGGTCGTTCCTCGTGGGCACCGTCATGTGCGCGATCGGTTCGGAACCGGGCTGGGCCTTCGACGAGCTCCGCGGGGACGCAGCACCGCTCGGGATTCCGACGGATGTCGCGCCGCCGAACGCCCCTGGGGCGTCGCACCGCAACGGGATCGACCGCATCGATCACGTGGTCTACACCGTCCCGAGCCTCGACGACGCCGTCGACACGTTGACGTCCGTGCTGGGCACGCCGCCCCGCCGACGCTTCCACCCGCGGGGGCCGGACGGGCCGGAGATGGCGTTCTTCCGCGTGGGCGAATGCTTCATCGAAGTCGTCGGTGCTCGTGGTGTCACCGCGCAACTGAGCGGCGTTGCGTTCAACTCACCCGATCTCGACGCGACCGTGAAGGCGGTGCGTGAAGCCGGCGGACCGATCGGCGATCCGAAGACGGCGGTGCAAGGCGGGCGCATCGCGAGCGTGTGGCGCGAACACGTGGGTTACCCGATAGCCGTGATGGAACCGAAACCGCGCTAGCGAGCTGTGGCGACGTGCCCTCGCGGCGTGGCATCGTTCCTTCCCGAACGGGTCATCAACCGGAGGACGACATGGCGACGGTAGAACGCGAGAAGGAATTCAACGCGAGCGCGGACGACGTGTGGAACGTCATCGGCGACTTCGCGAACATCCAGAAGTGGGCGTCGATCGACGACGTCGAGATCTCCGACGGCGGTAAGACGCGGACGATCAACATGGGCGGCAGCAAGATCACCGAACGGCTCGTCGACGAAGGCGAACGCACACAGTCGTACACGCTCGACGAGGGCGGCGCGCTTCCCGTGAAGGGTTACCGTTCGACGCTCTCGGCGACCGACGCCGGCGACGGCAAGTGCACCGTCCGCTGGGTCGGGAACTTCGAACCCGCCGACGGCACCACCGAAGAGATGGCCTGCCAGATCATCGGGATGGTCTACGACGGCGGCCTCGCCGGCATGGAGAAAGCCGTCGGCTGAAAAAGATGAGGCCCGCACCCGAAGGTGCGGGCCTCGATGGATCGTCTTAACGGTTCGACTTCCTCTGGTCGTGCGGGACGAGGATCGTGAACGATCCTTCGCACGTGTTGGAGCCGGAAACCGTGTAGCTCACCGTGTAGGTGCGGCCGGTCTTGGTCTTGCCGGCACGGGCAGCGCGCACCGTGCTCTGGGTCGACACGTCGCCGGCGGGATCGCCGACGGTCGCGGGCGAACCGGCGTCCGCTGCGGTGACACCCTTGCCATCCGACGAGGTCGTGGTCGTGGTGAAGACGTCACCCGTAGCGCCGCCGGAATAGGTGAACGTGTACGTGTGGTTCTTGCCGTTCGGCGGCCAGACCTTCATCGGTGCGTTTGTCGTGACGGTTCCCGTTCCGCAGGGCTGGTCTGCTTGGGTCCCGCCGGGGCGTCCCTTCGCGAAGGCCGCGCCTCCGAACATGGTTGCCGCCGCAAGGACGACGGCGAAGACGAGCTTCAGGTGGGTCCGCATCGAGATCCTTTCTTCCTTCGGGCCGACGCTTTGTTCTTCGGCCCTCCGCCTCCGACCTTGACTCCACCCCGTCAACGCCGGGCGGGGGCCGAAGGTGACGCGCTACAGTGCCTCCCGTGTCCATCGACGACCTCGCCTTCACGCCGGCGACCGAGCTCGCCGAGCTCGTCCGTCTGAAGAAGGTCTCCCCCGTCGAGCTGGTCGAGGTCTACGCGCGCCGCATCGAGGAGCTGAACCCGAAGCTCGGCGCCTACCTGACGCCGACGCTCGATCGCGCGGCGGACGAAGCGAAGGGAGCCGAAGCGCGTCTCGACGAAGACGACCTCCCGCCGTTCCACGGCGTGCCGATCTCCATCAAGGACCTGAACGAGACCGCCGGGGTGCGCACCACGCACGGCAACGGCGCGTTCGCCGACCGGATCCCCGACTTCGACGACGCAAGCGTCGCTCGCATCAAGCGCGCGGGCTTCCTCATGCTCGGCAAGACGAACACCCCGGAGTTCGGAACAACGCCGTGGACGGAGCCGCTCGCCTATTTCCCCGCGCGCAATCCATGGGATCTCGAGCGGACGCCCGGCGGTTCGTCCGGTGGCGCCGCGGCGGCCCTCGCGGCGGGGCTGTGCCCGATCTCGCACGGCTCGGACGGCGGCGGATCGATCCGCATCCCGTCCTCATGCTGCGGCTTGTTCGGCATCAAACCGTCGCGCGGACGCGTGTCGCATGCACCGGGAGGGCAGTCGTTCCTGTCGCAACAGGGTCCGATCGCGCGGACGGTTGCGGACGCAGCCGCACTGCTCGACGTTCTCGCCGGTTACGAGACAGGCGACGCGTACTACGCCGGCCCACCCACGACCACATTCGCAGACGAAGTCGGACGCGACCCCGGACGATTGAAGATCGCGTTCACGTCGCGCGCGGACATGAGCGGGACGGTCGCGCCCGGCAACGCGCAAGCGGTGCGCGACGCAGCAACGCTCCTCGCGTCACTCGGTCACGACGTCACGGAACAAGCGCCGCCGGCGTGGCCGGACGACATCATCGAGGCGTTCCTCATCTCGTGGTGCGTCGGCACGGCGTCGCAGGATCCCATGCCGCCGCTCGAGTCGATCGAACCGCTCAACCGCGCGCTCATCGAGGAAGCGAAGAAGATCTCGGCCCCCGACTACGCGCTCGCGCAGCAGCGGATACAGAAAGAAGCCCGTGTGCTCGTGCGGTTCTTCGACGACTACGACGTGCTCGTCACGCCGACGGTCGCGACACCGCCGCCGAAGGTCGGCGAGTTCCAGGATCCCGACGCGCCCCTCAACGAGTTCCTCTCCGCCGGGGGCTTCGTCCCGTTCACACCGCCGTGGAACACGACCGGACAGCCGGCGCTCTCTGTTCCTTTGCACTGGGACGAACACGGCCTTCCCGTCGGCGTGCAGATCGTCGGACGTCCCGGACGGGAAGACGTGCTCATCCGCCTCGCCGCGCAGCTCGAGCAAGCGAAACCGTGGGCGGATCGCCGTCCGCCGGTCTCTTAACGCGCCGCGCGCCGGCGAAGCTTCGCGAGACGCGCGTCCCACTGCGCACCGACATCGCTCATCCACGTCATCGCGTCGCCGAACCGCTCCGGCGTCACGCGGTAGACGACGGCGCGCCCGTTGCGCTCGGCGCACACGAGTCCGGCTTCGGCGAGCGCGTCGAGGTGCTTGCACACGGCTTGTCGCGTGATCGGGAGGGTGCGCGCGAGCTCCGTGGAGCTCGCGGCACCGAGGCTCGCGAGCTCGGCGATCACACGCCTTCGCGTGGGATCGCCGAGCGCATCAAAGACGCGCCCGGCATCGCTCATCTCTCGGCCAGCGCGAACCCGATCTCGGGCCGCGGCGTCACGGCGGGTTCGATGCGCGTTTCTTGGATGTGCACGAGGCTGCGATCGCCGATCGGCTCCACCGTGATCTCGACGCGGGACGGATCGGTGTCGAGGTATCGGAACGTCAGCCGTCGTGGTTCGTCCATCCGCTCGACGACGGCACGCCGTCCGTCGATCCGGATGACCTCGCCGAGCGCCACTTCGCCTTCGACCTCGGCGCCGAACCATCCGCCCAGGTCGGAGAGCATGGACCAGGCGCCCGCGGCGTCGGCCGGTAACGTAACCTCGCGTACCACCGATTCCATAACGAAGAGTATAGTGCAACCATCCAGTTGCACATGACAGGAGGCCCGACATGGCGATGATCCCGATGGTCATCGAGCAGACCGGCAACACCGAGCGGTCGTTCGACATCTATTCGCGGCTTCTCCGCGACCGCATCATCTTCCTCGGCACGCCGATCGACGACAACGTGTCGAACCTCATCACCGCGCAGCTGCTCGTCCTCGAACACGAGGATCCCGAGAAGCCGATCAACATGTACATCAACTCGCCGGGCGGTTCGATCACGTCGCTGTTCGCGATCTACGACGTCATGAACTACGTGAAGCCCGACGTCCAGACGATCTGCATGGGCTTCGCCGCGTCGGCGGCCGCCGTGCTGCTCGCCGCAGGAACGCCGGGTAAGCGTCTCGCGCTTCCGAACTCGCGCATCCTCATCCACCAGCCGCATGCGCAAGGCGCGCAGGGGCAAGCTGCGGACATCGCGATCTGGGCCGAGGAGATCCTGCGTCAGCGTTCGCAACTGAACGAGATCCTCGCCGAGCGGACGGGACAGTCCGCCGAGAAGATCGGGAAAGACACCGACCGCGACAACATCATGTCGGCGAAGCAGGCCAAGGAGTACGGCCTGATCGACGACATCATCGAGCCGCGGAAGCTGAAGGGATTCGTCCCGTCGATCCCGAAGGAGACGAACGGCAACCACTAGTACGATGCCGGGATGCACCCGGTCGGTTGTCACGTTGACGGCGATCAGCCCCTGAAGATCGCGGACGCCCTCGGAGCGGGCTGCGTCCAGATCTTCTTGTCGGATCCGCAGTCGTTCAAGGCGCCGCCGAAACGCCACGACGAGGATGAGCTGCGAAACTCCCCCGTTCCGATCTACGTGCACGCGCCGTACCGCATCAACGTGTGCTCGCCGGCGAGCAACGTCCGATACGGATCGCGCAACGTGTTGAAGTCGACGCTCACGGCTGCCGATCGGATCGGCGCCGCGGGAGTGATCGTCCACGGCGGGCACGCCGAGGACGACGTCGCCGAGGGCTTCGGGCGCTGGGCCCGCACGATCGAAGACCTGAGCTGCGAAACGCCGATCCTCATCGAGAACACAGCCGGTGGGAAGAATGCGGTCGCGCGACGCATGGACGACTTCGAGAAGCTCTGGACGAAAGTGCAGGATGTGAATCCCAAGATCACGCTCGGCGTCTGCATCGACACGTGTCACGCGCACTCCGCGGGTGAAGATGTGTCGGACGTCATCGAGCGCGTCATCTCATTCGCGGGGAAGGTCGATCTCCTTCACGCGAACGACTCGAAGGACGCCGCCGGGAGCGGACGCGACCGTCACTGCACGCTCGGCACCGGCGAGATCGATCCCGAAGCGCTCCGGCACATGATCCGCGCGGCGAACGCACCGGTCATCTGCGAGAACAAACAGCCGCAACCCGGCGAAGTCATGCAGTCCGACATGGACTTCGTGCGCGAGGCCCTCGGCGGTTGAAGCCCGAGCAGGACGCTTACGGGCAGGCGATGCTCGACTATCTCGAAGGCGAGCGGCACTTCAACCCGATCATCGAGCGCGACGACGGGATGATCGACGTCGACTTCGGATTGGAGGTCTACTTCGGGAAGCGTTGGACGAAGCCCGAACGCGAAGCGTTGCGTCTCGCGCAAGGCCGCGTCCTCGACGTCGGAGCGGGAGCCGGACGCGTCGCCCTGTACCTGCAAGAGCGCGGACACGACGTCTTCGCGCTGGACAACTCACCGCTCGCGGTCAAGGTGATGAAACGGCGGGGCGTCCGCACGGCGAAGGTCCTCGACTTCCGCGACATCGATGCGAAGCACGGCACGTTCGACACCGTCGTGATGTGGGGCAACAACTGGGGGCTCTTCGGGAGCGAGCGACGCGCGAAGCTCTTGCTGCGACGTCTCCACAAGATGACGAGCGCGGATGCGCGCATCATCGCGCAGACCGTCGACGTCTACGACACGACCGAGGGCGCGCATCTCGCCTACCACCGTTTCAATGCCAAGCGCGGGCGCATGCCCGGACAACTCCGCATCCGCGTGCGCTACAAGACCCTGCGCTCCGCGTGGTTCGACTACCTGATGGTGTCGCCCGAGGAGATGGCCGACGTCGCCGACGGCACCGGCTGGTTCCTCGAACGAATGATCACGTCGCCCGGGTCACCGGTCTACTACGGCGTCCTCGAGAAGGACGTCTAGCTGTCTTCGTAGGTTCCGGGGCGCGTGAAGTCGGTGCCTTCGGGTTGATCGGGTGTCCGGTCCACGGGACGCTTCGTCGGTATCGTCCCGACTCCGAGGTACTTCCGCTCCCCCGCCCACGGACCGGGGATCGCTGTGATGCGGTCGGCAAGATCGAGCGCGACCTGCTCGTAGTTGACGCGCCATCCGCGGAAGTCGTGCCACGCGTCTCCCGGAGCGCGCTCCATCGGGAAGCCGATCTCCTCCAGTCGTTTCACGCCACGCATGTACTCCTCGTAGGTGAGATCGATCGGTCCGTCCGGACGAGGATCGGCGTCGTACGGAACGGACACCACGTCGGCGATCGTCCGCAGCGCCGTGAATCCCATGCGAAGACACAATCGCGCTTCGGACGGAGCACTCTCCGGCGCCAGCGAGAGATACAGTGCCGCCGAATCGAGAACGGCGATGAGTCCCGTGAGCCACGAACGCAACGGGTCCGGTGACCGGAACCACATCAGCACGGGATACGTCGAATGGCTCTCGGCGACGTCCGCGCACCACTCCTCCCACTTCCCGTAGAAGTCGCGAACGGTGTCGAGGATCCCGATGCGCTGATGCCGCCACAGGATCTCCGGCCCCCATGCCGGCGCACCCGCGCGCGCCTCGAGCAACGTGACGAGCGTTTCGCGCCGGTTGAACGCGGAGTAGATCGCCGGAAGATAGCCGATCAACAACGCGACCACGATCAATCCGGACGCAGCGGCGAGCAACTCCACGGCCACGGCGCCCGGGGTCTTCACGATCGCGAACCCGACCGTGGTCATGGACGAACCGCTGTCCTGCAACGCTTCGCCGATCGGAACGTGCGCAACCGCCCACAGGATCATGCTGTAGCCGACGAGCAGCAACGCCAGCCAGGTGCCGAGCAAGGAGAGCAGGAACCACGGCGCCTGCAACGCGAGCACACGATCCTTGCGTTCGTACGAACGGAAGGCCCGCGACAGGAACCGGAACAACGGGTTGAAGACGCGCGCGACCACCCCGGAGATCCGCCCCGGCGTGTCACCCGGCGTGATGATCGTCCCGACGACAGACGACAGCGTGCCGAAGACGATGAGTCCCCCGGCGATGCCCGCGATGATGCGAACCGCGACGTTCAGCGCTTGGTTTCCCCCGGCGTGAACGCCAAGACTTCGACGCCGCTCGCGAGCTTCGAAAGCTCATCCGGCGTCCCCGTGAGCACCGGGAACGTGCCGAAGTGCATCGGGACGACACTGCGCGCACCGAGCAGCTTCGTCGCATGCGCGGCTTCACGAGGGCCCATCGTGTAGAAGTCGCCCACCGGAAGGAACGAAACGTCCGGCTCGTAAAGCTCGCCGATGATCTGCATGTCACTGAAGACGGTCGTGTCGCCCGCGTAGTAGACCTTCAGTCCACCCGGGAACTCGATGACGTACCCCGCGGCTTCGCCGCCGTAGATGATCTGGTCACCGTCCTGGATGCCGCACGAGTGGACGGCGTGCACCATCGTGAACTTCACGCCTTGCGCCTGCGCGGTGCCGCCCTTGTTGATCCCCGTGACGTTCGGCACTTCCTTCCCACCGAGCCACACGGCGGTCTCGAAGATGGCGTACGTCTCGGGCGAGTGCTTCTTCCCGAGCTCGACGGCGTCACCGATGTGGTCGAAGTGCGCGTGCGTGATCAGGACGAGGTCGAGCTGACCGGGTTCTTTCTGCGCGTCCGGACACGCGGGGTTGTTCATCACCCACGGATCGACGATGACGACCTTGCCCTCGGTGGTCTTGAACTGGAACGTGCCGTGCCCGAGCCAGGTGACCTCGGTTCCTTTGAAGTCCATACGTGCCTCCTATCGGATGCGGTAGCCACCGTCTACCGGGATGGTTACCCCCGTCACGAAATCCGACGCGGACGAAGCGAGGAACACCGCGGCTCCCGCGAGATCCTCCGGCTCGCCCCAGCGACCGTGCGGCGTCCGCCGCAGGATGTCGTTGTTCATCTCCGGGATGTCCTTGACCATCGCCGTCATCGGTGTCGCGATCCACCCCGGCTGGATCGCGTTGACTTGGAAGTTGGGCGCGAGATCGACCGCCATGACCTTCGTCAGCCCTTCGAGCCCGTGCTTCGATGCCGTGTAGCCGACGAGCGCCGGTCCGGCAAAGGTCGCGTACTCGCTCACGATGTTGATGATCTTGCCGCGCGCGGCGCGCTTGGCGAATCGCTGACTCGCGACGAGCGCCGAGGTGAGATTCACGTCGAGGACGCGGCGCCAGTCCTCGAGGGGATGATCCGGCGCCGGTGCCACGCGCGCCATGCCCGCGTTGTTCACGAGGATGTCCAACCCGCCGAGCTCGTCGAAGACACGATCGACAACCGCGTCGACCGCACCGGCGTCACCCACGTCGAGGGTGTACGCCTTCGCCTTCGAGCCGAGCTCGGCGACGGTCCCGTCGTTGCGCTCCGCGCTCCGCGCGGCGATCGCGACGTCCGCGCCGTGCTCGACGAACGCGCGCGCGATGGCTTTGCCGATCCCGGAGTTGCCTCCGGTGACGAGCGCGACCTTTCCATCGAGCGAGAAGTCCGGCACAGGATGGAGCGTAGCGACTCCGTGCGATGGGGTCCGAAGCCCGGCATCACACGACCGCTACCATCGAACGCGTGGACGTCGAGGTCATCTCCGAATCGGGGCAAGGAAGCCTCGACGAGATCGCGGGCCTTCTGCGCGAAGCGCGGGAGCGGACGCACCATCAACCGCTCGGCGAGCACAAGTTCCTCGACCTCGTTCACGGCGGCAAGGATTGCTTCCGCGGCATCGTCGCCCGTGAGAACGGCACGGTCGTCGGCTACGCACATCTCTCGCGCCACGGCGAGCGGATCTGGGCCCTCGAGCTCGTTGCGACGGACGATCCCCTCCGCGCCGACATCGCGCACCGGGCGATCGACGTGCTCGCCGCCGAAGGCGGCGGTCATCTCCACCTGTGGGTGTTCCGTCCGACGGCGGCGGACGACGCACTCGCTGCCGACCTCGGCCTCCGGCACGGTCGCGACCTCCTCCACATGCGCGTCGATCTGCCGCTCGAGCGGAAAGCCGAACCGCCTGAGGGCATCGTCCTTCGTCATTTCGTGCCCGGACGCGACGAGGAAGCGTGGCTCGAAGTGAACAACCGCGCCTTCGCCGAACACCCCGAGCAGGGCGCGTGGGACCGCAAGACCCTCGAGCGCCGCATGGGCGAAGCATGGTTCGACCCTGAGGGGTTCGTCCTCGCGGAGGACAAGGAGGGCATCGCCGGCTTCTGCTGGACGAAGCGCGGCGACGATTGCGGCGAGATCTACGTGATCGGCGTCGACCCGCGCTGGCAGTCCGGCGGACTCGGCAAGGTGCTCGTGATCGCCGGCCTCGAGCACATCGCGAAGCACCGCGACCACGGCTGCCTCTACGTGGACGCCGCCCAGCGCCCCGCCGTGGAGCTCTACACGAAACTCGGCTTCACCGAGGACCACCGCGACCGCGCGTACATCGGCGACGTGGGCTAACGCGTCCAGGTCGCAACAGCGTCCAGCCCGTGGTATAGATGAGGGCTCATGCATAACGGCTTCGGCATCGCGCTCCTGCTGTCGGCGTTCGCCCTCGGGTTCCGCCACGGCATCGACTGGGACCACATCGCGGCGATCACGGATATCACGTCGTCGCAGCGATCCGTCCGCACAGGGCTTCGCTTCGCCACGCTGTACGCGGCCGGCCATTCGATCATCGTCTTCCTGATCGGCATCGCGGCGATCGGCCTCGGTCGTAACCTCCCGAAGTCCGTCGACGAAGTGATGACCCGCGTCGTCGGTGCGACGCTCGTCCTCCTCGGCTTCTACGTCCTGTACGCCTTGATCCGCTACAAGAGCGAGTTCCGCATGCGGAGCCGGTGGATGTTGATCTTCTCCGGCATCCGCACCCTTTACCGTCGTTTCCGAGACAGGACGGAGCTCGTCGAGCACGAACACACGCACGTCGAGCTCGCGCACCACGGTGACGGCGGCACGACGACGCTCCCGGTGAAGACACACAAGCACACGCACTCGCACACCGACCCGTTCATGAACTACGGCCAGGGGACGTCGTTCGCCGTGGGTCTGCTGCACGGGATCGGCGCGGAAACCCCGACGCAGGTCGTGATCTTCCTCGCGGCATCCGGTGCGGGCGGCGTCAGCTCGGGGATCTTCGTCCTGGCGACGTTCCTCATCGGACTCTTCACCGCGAACTCCGCGCTCGCGATCGCTTCGGCCTCCGGGTTCCTCGCCGCCGGACGGAGCTTCAAGGTCTACGCGACGATCTCCGCGATCACCGGTTGCGCGAGCTTCGTCCTCGGGCTGATCTTCCTCCTTGGGAAGACGGCGGTTCTGCCGGCGATCTTCGGCGGTTAGGTTCGCGGCACTTCTCGCACAGCCCCACGATCGCGAAGTGGCGGCGGTCGACCTCGAAGTTGTGGTCGCGTTCGATCGCCCGCAGCAACGGACGGAGCTTCGACGCCGGTAGCTCGATCACGGCTTCGCAGCGTTCGCAGACAAGATGCTGATGCTCCTCGTCGGCGAGGTGATACACCGCCCTCCCGTGACCGAGGTGGACATGGTCGATCACACCGATCTCTTCGAGCGCTTCGAGCGTCCGGTAGACGGTCGAGATGTTGATCGACGGGAACCGGCGGTGGATGTCGGACGCGAGCTCATCGGCGGTGACGTGTCCCTTCGCGGCGAGGACCGCCTGGACGATGACCTGGCGCGCGGAGGTGCGCCGTCCTCCCGCCGCAGCGAGTGCGTCGAGTACCGAATCTGCGTCCATGTGCAATTGCAAGCTTATTGCGATAAGCCGACGGTCGCCGGAAGGCGTATGATTCGCCGCAAGCAACGTGGCGGTTGCCTACGGCCCGGATGCCGTAGGCCTCGCAGCGAAGCCGGTGCTCGGGGTTGGGATGTCCCCGCTTCGAAAGTCCGGCGCTGACCCGCAACTGTGATCAGGGTGCGAACCCTGTAAGCCAGGACGCCTGGCCGTCACGGTGCTCCGGAACTCCTTCGAGGAAGAGGAGGTGGAGCTTCATGAGTGGTTCGCGCAAGGCGTTGTTCGCGTTCGTCGTGGTGGTTCTCGGGGTGTTCGGCCCCCTGATCGTGATGCCGCAGGCCTCGGGTCGTGCGGCGAACAAGATCGCGATCGTGGTGGAGCACACGAACGGCGGCGGACCGACGAATACTGAGTGTGTGCCGATCCCGAGTACCGGGACGAAAGCCGTGCTGGCGCTGACGCGGTCGCACTTCGCGTTCTACACGACGAGCGACCCGCAGTTCGGCCGTGCGCTGTGCTGGCTCGACGGAGACGGCCAGGTCCCGCCGGGTTGTTTCGGTCTGTTGACCGATCCCTTCTGGGGCGTGTCGTTGCAGAAGCCGCATCACGATCCGAAGGAAGCCGCGGTCGGTATCAGCAGCTTGCACGTTGCGCCAAAGGATGTGCTGTACCTCCAGTACGCGACGTTCCCGCAACCGACTCCGACCAAAGTCAGTTTCCGCAGCGTGTGTAGGGGGTAATCGAAGCCCTTATGCGACGTGCGGTCGCCGGCATCGCGGTGTTGCTGTTCGCGCTGTCCGCCGTCGCGTGGACGGCCGGACCGGCCGTGACACGGGGCGGACAGTACATCTCGTCACAGCAGTCGTCCGACGGCAGCTTCTCCAACCCGCAGACGACGGGCGAGACGCTCGCCGCGATGCTGGCCGGCCACGTCACGGGGACGCCCGTGAGCAAGGCGCTCGCCTACCTCAAGTCGCACGGCAAGGCCGGAGCGACCGAAGCTGCCTACACCGGACGCATCATCGCCGGACTCGTCGCGGCGAAGCAGGACCCGCGTTCGTTCGGTGGCGTGAACTACGTCGACATCCTGCACTCGCAATATGACGCATCGACCGGTAACTACGACGACAAGAACTTCTTCTCCGATCTCATCGCGGCGAACGGTGCGAACGCGGCGAAAGACCCGTTGCCGTCCCAAGCGGTCTCGTTCATCGAAACCGGGCAGTGCGACGACGGCGGATTCTCGGCGCTCGGTTGTGACCAGGGGTCCGACGTCGACACGACCGCGTGGGCGATCAACGTCCTCATCGCGTCGGGTCACCGCTCGGACGATGCCGTGCCGAAGGCCCGCAGCTATCTCGTCGGTGTCGAGCGTTCGGACGGCGGGTTCTCGCTCTCGACCGACGCGAGCTGCAACTGCAACTTCATGAGCGTCGATTCCACGGGTCTCGCGATCTCCGCCATCAACGCCCTCGGCGAAGATCCGACGAAAGCGCCGTGGGTCAAGAAGAACAGCGCGAACCCGGTGACGAGCATCGAGCGGTTCCAGAAAACGAACGGATCGTTCCGCGCGAACGCGCAGACGAACAGCGGCAACCTGGTGTCGACGGTGAACGCGGTGCCGGCACTCTCGCACCACAGCTATCCGGTGGCGATCAAGAACAAGCCGAAACCGTCGGCAACTCCGAGACGGACGGCGCCCGGCGCAAGCGACGAGCCCTCGGGTGGTGGCTCGGGATCCGGGTCCGGCGGAGGAGGAGCGGGAACGGTACCGGGAACGGGAACGTCCGGATCGCACAACGCCACCGACACCGCGCGCGTCGCGACGTCGACGAACAAGCAAGCAGCGGCGGCGGCGAAGTCGTCCGCCTCCTCGTCCAAAGGCAAGAAGGCGAAAGGATCGAAGGCGTCGCCCGGCCCGTCGAACCTCGGGTTCGGAGGGATCACGACGAAGCATGGCGGGATCCCGATCACGGCATGGGCGGCCATCGCGCTCGGTTGCGCGGGCATCGGCACAGGGGTGTGGTTCCTTCGCGCGCGCTTCAGGTAATCGCAGGGATCACGGTCGCGCTGGTGTTCGCCGCGCCGGTCGCGGCGGGGGCGCGCGCCGAGCATCGCGCGGCCATCGTCGTGGAAGACACCGGCGGAACAAAGGTCAACTGTGTCCCGTTCACCGGATCGTCGATCACGGGCCTGCAACTCCTCCAGCGCGGGGGTTTCACGCTCGGCGTGAATGTGTCGTCCATCGGGACGGCGGTCTGCAGCCTGAACGGAACGGGTTGCGCGTCGACGTCGAACTGCTTCTGTCTCTACCCGCTCTTCTGGGGCTACTGGACGCGCGCTCCCAACGCGACGTCGTGGACGTTCGCCCAGGCCGGCGCGCAAGCGAGGAAGGTGACGGACGGATCCACCGATGCGTGGGTGTGGGGGCGCGGCAGCTCGGGACCGAAACCGCCGAACGTTTCCTTCAAGCACGCATGCGCGTCGGCGAGCGGTGTTCCGTCCGGCTCGAAGAAACCGTCGAGCAACTATGCGGCGTTCGGAGCCTTCGTCGGAGCGATGGTCATCGTGGGTGGTGGCCTCGCGTTCCGGAGATCTAAGCGGTCCCGCTGAAGATCAGCACGAGCAGCACGATGTTCAGAGCGACGATGAGCGTCGAGACGATCGCAGCGAGGACGATGGTCGTACGCGAATTCGTGAGCGTACCCATCAGACGGCGACGGCTCGTGAACACCACGAGTGGGATGACCGCGAACGGCAGTCCGAAGCTCAGGACGACTTGACTGATCACGAGCGTCCGCGTCGGATCGAGTCCAGCGATGATCACGACGAACGCCGGCGCCATCGTCACCGCGCGCCGAACCCACACCGGGATCCGTCGCCGGACGAACCCCTGCATGATCATCTGGCCCGACATCGTTCCGACCGTCGAGGACGACAACCCCGATGCGAGCAGCGCGATCGCGAAGATCACGGCGGACGCCGAGCCGAGGAGTGGTGCGAGCGTTCGGTGTGCTTCTTCGATCGTGCCGACGTTCGCGAAGCCGTGCGAGTGGAATGTCGCGGCCGCCATGATCAGCATCGCGCCGTTGACGAGCCCGGCGACCGTCATCGCGATCACGACGTCGACCGTTTGGAAGTGGAACAGCTTCTTCAATCGCGCCGGATCGCGCGTGACGATGCGATTCTGCGTCAGGCCCGAGTGCAGGTACACGACATGGGGCATGACGGTCGCGCCGAGGATCCCGGCTGCGAGCAAGACGCTCTCGCGTCCGCGGAACGCCGGGACGAATGCGTGCGCACCGACCTGCGACCAGATCGGATGTCCGATCGCGAGCTCCAGCAGGTAGCAGATGGCGATGATCGCGACGAAGAAACCGATGGCTACTTCGAGCGGACGGAACCCGTACCGCTCGAGCGTCAGGATTGCGAAGGTCACGATCGCAGTGAAGATCGCCCCGACGAGAAGTGGCACGTGCAGCAGCAAGAAGAAACCGAGCGACGCGCCGAGGAACTCGGCGAGATCGGTCGCCATCGCGACGACCTCCGCGAGGACCCACATCGACCAGACGGCCGAACGTGGAAACTCGTCGCGGCACGTTTCGGCAAGGTTCCGACCGGTGGCGAGCCCGAGCTTCGCGGATAGCGTCTGCACGAGCATCGCCATGAGGTTGGAGGCGACGACGACCCACAGCAGCAGGTAGCCGAAGCGCGCGCCCGCGGAGATGTTCGTCGCGAAATTCCCCGGGTCGACGTACGCGATCGATGCGACGAAGGCCGGGCCGAAGAACGGCAGCAGACGCAAGAGGACGCCGCGGCGATCGGTCCCCGACAGCACGTCGTCGGCGGCCTGCTTCGTCCGGCCGTCGGCTCCGTGCAGGAAGCCCGACTGGACCTCGACGCGATCGCCGGTAAGGTCGGCCTCGCTCACAAGATCTCCACGGCGACGGCGTGAGCGGCCTCGAGACCGACGACGTGCTCCGTCCCCGTGATGCGGATGCGGACGCCGCCGGAGAACGGGATCACCTCGACCACGGACAGCTTCGCTCCGGGCGCGAGGCCGAGCGCCGCGAGGTGTCGCAGGAGCTCGCCGTCGCGGTCGCTGACACGCCGGACGACACAGCGCATCCCCGCCGCGGTCTCGGCGAGGGCCGGGTAGTCGTCCTCGACGAGGTCCAGCGTGGCGGACGGGATCGGATGTCCGTGCGGGTCGTGCGTCGGGAACCCGAGAAGCTCGTCGAGGCGCGACTCGAGGTCTTCGGAGATGACGTGTTCGAGCGCGTCGGCTTCCGCGTGCACCTTGTCCCACGGCATACCGACCACCTTCGCGAGGTAGAGCTCGAGCAACCGGTGATGCCTGATCATCTCGACGGCTTCGCGGCATCCGAGCTTCGTCAGGCGTACGCCGCGGTAACGCTCGTGCGAGACGAGGCCTTGCTCGTCGAGCTTGCGCAACATCGACGAGACGGATCCCGGTGTGAAACCGAGCCGTCCGGCGAGCTCGGAGGTGGCGACCTCATCGCGCGCTCCCCCGAGCTGGTAGATGGCCTTGAGGTAATCCTGCTCGGACACCGTCACGGCCTGCGCCGCGCGCCGCATCGGAATTCTTGGCATGCCAAACTTTATCGTTTGGCAGGCCGTCAGCGCAAGCCGGGGGCAGCGCTCAGGTAGTCGGCGATCGCTTCGTCCGACATGCCGTGCGCTTCGCGGAGCCCTCGCATGATGTGCTCGAGATAGCGGTCGGACGGCCGCCGCAGCTCGGCGTCTGCGCGCTGCGTCACCGTGAGCATGCGGCTCCCGTCCAGCACACCGAGGTCGAGGACGACCCCGTACATGTACGCACCGCCTTCGATACCCACCGATCCCGGCTCGAGCCAGTTCTCCTGCGCGATGACGTCCGCGAACTGGTCCTGCGTGATCAGATACAGACGCGCCTTCGCCTTCGCGCCCGGGGTCGGACGGACGAACGCGACGCCGCCGCCCCACGTCTGCGACATCCCGCCGAAGGCGAGCTCGAGGTCGAGCTCGACGGTCCAGTCTTCGACCGGGTCGGATGGATCACGGCATCCCGGACATTCGTGTGTCGCCCCTTCCGGGACGCCGCCCTTCAGATACACGTCGAAGCGAGCTCGGCTCAGGTTCGAGCCGTACACCGCGTACCAGACGTGTTCAGGCACCGTGCAGGATGTTCAGAAGGTCGCCGTCCTGCACGATGTAGTCCTTGCCTTCCGTACGAAGCAGACCCTTGTCCCGCGCGACCTGTTCGGATCCGCACGCGACGAGGTCGTCGTAAGCGACGCGCTCGGCGCGGATGAACGCACGCTCGAAATCCGAGTAGATCGCACCCGCCGCTTGCGGAGCCTTCGATCCGAGCTTGCACTCCCACGCGTGCGCTTCGGTCGGTCCACCCGTGTAGAACGTCAACAACCCGAGCGCGTTGTACGCCGCTGCGACGAATCGTCCGGCCGCGGACTCATCGATCCCGAACTCCTTCAACAGCACCGCTGCTTCGTCCGGCGGAAGCTCCGTCGCCTCCGATTCGAGCGCACCGCAGATGACGATGCCGAGGTCGGACGAGGCCGGCTCTTCGGCGTTCACCACGTTGACCGACGGCTTCATGGTGAGCGGCGTCCACATCGCCACGATGCGACGTTCGTCGTCGGACCAATCGACCTCCGCGAGCCATCGTCCTTCGTGGAGCGCTTCCTGGGCGCGTTTCGCGATGTCACCTTCCGCCGGATCGACCTTCTTCCGTTCACCGACCTTCTCGACCGTCGCGAGATCCGCGAACGCGAGTTCCGTCCGGAACATGTCGAGATCACGCGCGGGATCGGCATCCGGGCCGAAGGCACGCAGGACGATCGCGAGGGCGTCCGCCGCCCGCGCCTCACCGAGCGCGCGCTGATCGAGTCCGGCGATATCGAGCAAGCGAACCTGTGCGCGCGTGATCTTCGCCGAAGCGTAGATCTCGGCGATGCGATCGAGGCGCGCGTCCGGGACCTCGACGACGGCTTGCGCCGCGGTCGCGCCGCGCTGCGCGATCCGTCCGGACACCGCCGTGAACACCGTCGACTTGCCGGAAGCGGGCAGTCCAACGATCGCGACATCTTTCATCCTGCGAGGATACGTAGGCATGAACACGCCGCGACGCGCCTACTCGTCATCGGGACTCGCGGCAGCCGGCGGCGGCACCGTCCTGTGGGGCATCGGGGCCGTCCTCATCAAGCTCACGACGTCGCCGATCCTGATCGTGATCTTCTACCGGCTGCTGATCGGCATCCCCGTGCTCTTCGTCGCGTGGTGGTTCGGTTCGGACCGCTCTTTCCCGTGGCGCGCGGCCGGGATCGGCGGGATCCTGTTCGGCGTCCACCAGATGGCGCACTTCACCGCATTGCGCTTCTCGACGGTGGCCGTCGTCACGATCTTCTTCTCGCTGCAACCGTTGATCATCGGAGCCGCGGGCGGACGGATCACCGGCGAACGGACGACGCCCCGCTTCTTCGCATGGGCAGCCGTGGCGATCGCCGGCTGCAGCATCCTCGTCCTCGCCGCGAAGAGCTCGGGTCACACCACGGCGATCGGCACGACGCTTGCCGTCGTGAACCTCTTCGTCTGGAGCGCGTATTACCTCGCGACGAAGCGCGCTCGCGCGACGGTCGGCGCGATCCCGTGGCTGTTCGTGATGACGATCGTGGCCGCGGTTCTGGTTGGCTTCGTCGCGCTCGTCACGCGCCAGCACTTCACCGTCCCCGGCGACAGAGAGCTGACGATCCTGACCGCACTGGCGATCGGCCCCGGGACGCTCGGGCACTTCCTCGTCACGTGGGCGCAGCCGCGGATCCACGCTGCGGCGTCTTCCGCGATCATCATCGGCGTGCCGATCGTCGCGGCGATCGGCGCCGCGCTCTTCGCCCACGAGCCCTTCACGCTTCCGGACGCCCTCGGCGCGGCCGTGGCGCTCGGGGGCGCGGCGATGGCGATGCGGCATCTGCCTCCCCCGGTGATCCACGAAGCGGCGGACACCTACGGGGAAGTGACCGCATAGACTTCGGATGATGATTCGCGCCGCGTCCGGCGGTATCGACGAGCTCCTCATGATGCTCGCGCCGATCCTCACGTTCCTCGTCGTCCGGCGCATCGCACGCGGACGTCCCGCCGACCGCCGCCCGGTCGAAGAACAGCCACCGAAGAAGCGATGAACGACTGCGGAGCCCGCAGGGCGGAGCAAGCGAGAACCCGATGAACGACTGCGGAGCCCGCAGGGCGGAGCAAGCGAGAATCCGATGAACGACTGCGGAGCCCGCAGGGCGGAGCAAGCGAGAATCCGATGAACGACTGCGGAGCCCGCAGGGCGGAGCAAGCGAAAATCCGATGAACGACTGCGGAGCCCGCAGGGCGGAGCAAGCGAAAATCCGATGAAGCCGCGGCTCCGGCTCCCGCTCTGGTGCGCGGTCCCGGCGGGAGTGTTCGCGGCGCACGCCATCGGCTACGTCATCGCCTACCGCGATGCGCAGTACCGCGCCGACGTCCTCGCGTCGACGGGACACGGCTACTTCGGACACGCCGTGATCGTGGCCGTCATCACCGGCGCGCTCGCCGTCTCCGTCGCCGTCGCCCGCGGGCTTCGCGACGAACGTCGCACGCATTGGTGGGACGCCGCACTGCGCATCGCGATCGTCCAGACCGCCGCGTTCTTCGGCGTCGAGATCCTCGAACGGATCGCCGCCGGCCTCCATCCGCTCACCGGCATGGTGCATGTCGCGTTCGTTGGCGCCGTCGTGCAGGTCCTCATGGGCGGCCTCGTTGCCGCGCTCCTCGTACTCTTCGAACGAGCCGGACGAACCATCGCCGCCGTCGCGGCCTCCGAGCAGGAAGCGATCCGTCCACACGCCTTCGAGCGGTTCGAGCGATTCGATCGATCGGTCCCGCGGCGGTTCGTCGGTCTCCCGGATGCGGCACGCGCTCCACCGTTTCTCCTCGCCTCGACGTAACGGTCAAACGAGGAGGTCTCCATGCTGCGGTTCGCAACCGTGCTTGCCTTCGTGGGCACGCTGGTTCTCGCCGGTGCGACGGCGTTCGCCCACGAGGAGCGAACGTTCGACAACATCCAGATGCGGGTCGGATGGCTCAACGAACCGACGTATTCCGGCTCGGTCAACGCCGTCCAGGTCGATATGGCGACGGGCGGCCAACCGATCGCCGACGCGAAGCTGAGTGCTGTGGTGCTCTTCGGCAACAAAGGTTCGTCCACGCGGACGCGACCGATGGAACTCGAGCCGTCCGACGAGAAGCCGGGCGAATACACGGCGGCATTCATCCCGACACGTCCCGGTCAGTACACGTTCCACATCACGGGACAAGCGGCCGGCCACAAGATCGACGAGTTCTTCCAATCGAGTGACACGACATTCGACAACGTCAAGGACCCGACGGCAGACGAGTTTCCGGCCAAGGACCCGACGGCCGGCGATCTCGCGCAGCGCCAAGACGCAAGCGACCACCAAGCCGGTTCGGCGAAAACCTTCGCCCTGATCGCCTTGATCGTCGGTGCGGCCGGTGTGCTGCTCGCACTTGTCGCCGTCGCTCGCAAACGAGGCTGACGATCAAGCAATTCCTTGCAGCGTGCGTGATCGCGCTGGGGGCGAGCCTCGCGGCCGCCCCCGGTGTGCTCGCGCACGCGAACCTCGCGTCATCCGAGCCAGCTTCCGGCGCACGACTCGACACAGCACCGACAGCGGTCACGATGCGCTTCACCGAGCAACCCGAGCTCTCGCTCTCCGACGCGCAGGTCGTCTCGTCGGACGGAACACGCGTCGACAACGGCAACGTCCGCCTGGGATCGCAACCCGACACGCTGACGATCGGCGTCAAGATCAGCGCGCACGGGACGTACACCGTCGCGTGGCATTGCATCTCGAAGGTCGACGGGCACGCCACGGCTGGGTCGTTCGCCTTCGGCGTCGGTACGGATCCGTCGGCGCCCAAGAAGAACCTGCCGGCCGGGCCGCCGCCGAACCCGACCGAAATGGCCGGACGGTTCTTCTTCATCATCGGGACCGTCCTCGTGTTCGGCGGCGCGCTCGTAGCTTCCTTCGTCGTGCGCGCCGCGCGGCGCACGCTGCGCCTGTATGTCGTGACCGGCGCGGCCGTCGGCATCGCCGGCACGGTCGTGCTCGCGCTCGCACAGCACGCGACGACTCACGCGTCGTGGTCCGTCCTGTTCAAACTCGCGCTCGGCAAGGCCCTCCTCGAACGGGTCGCGGCGCTTGCCCTTGCCGCGATCGTGGTTGCGATCGCCGCTCGATCGTGGACCTTCGTCCTGGCGGCGATCTTCGCCATCGGCGCGATGCTCGCGGATCTCCACGCCGGGCACGCCGCGGCGACGTACTCGTGGATCGGCGGGCCGCCGCTCGAGATCGCCGTGCAGGCGGTGCACTTCGCGTCGGCCGCGGTGTGGATGGGAGGACTCGGCGCGCTGCTGATCGCCCTTCGCGGCGCGGAGAGCGACGAGAAGGCGAGCGCAGTGCTCCGGTACTCGCGGTTCGCGGCCGTCGCGATCTTCGTCGTTGCCGCGACGGGCGTCTACCGCGCGATCGGTGCGATCGGGAGCTGGCACGGCCTCTTCCACTCGGGCTACGGCTACCTCGTCATAGCGAAGAGCGCGCTGCTCGGACTGCTTTCGTTGCTCGCCGTGCGGCAGCGGTTCTTCAACCTCGACAAGGTGCGGACGACGCTCGCGGGGCTCCGACGCGTCGGCAAGGCCGAGCTCGCGGTCGGCACCGCGATCATCGTGGCGACGGCGATGCTGCTCGGGTTGTCGCCGCCTCCGCCCGTTTCGGCGTCCAGTGCGCCGCTCGTCGCCGACGGGACGGATCTCGGCCGCTCGACGAAAGCACATCTCGTCGTGAGTCCCGGACAAGCCGGGCTGAACACGTTCACACTTTCGCTCGACACACGGATCGACCCGCGAACGGTCTCGCTCCGATTCGACTACGCGAGCAGCGGCACGATCGGGCCGTCCGAGCTGGCGCTGCACCGCCGCGACGGCGCGTGGACCGCGGCGGCCGCGAACATGTCGATCCAAGGCTTGTGGTCCATCACCGTCGTCGCGCAAGGAAGCACGGACTCCGCCGAGGTGCCGCTCGAAGTAGCGACCCACTGCGAAACGCAGACGTCGTCCGGCGGGAACAACCTGACGCTCTACACGCAGACGTTGTCCGGCGGTAGCTCGGATTCGATGTACATCGACCCCGGCCGGCCGGGACGCAACGAGATCCACTTCACGTTCTTCGATCCGAAGGGCAACGAGCTCCCGCTCCTGAAGGCACCCGAGATCACGGCGTGGCGTCCGAACACGTCGGCCCGCGCACTCGCGGTGCGACGCTTCTCCGCGGGACACTTCATCGCGTCCGGTCGGCTCGGTCGCGGCAAGTGGCGATTCGGAGCGGACGCATCACCGAAGGGAACTTCGCAGACGCTTCGAGCGTGTTTCGAGCAGACGATCTGACAGGAGAGAACATGCGAAAGATGGCGGTGCTAGCGGTCTTGCTCGTCGGACTGGCGGCGTGCAGCTCGAACTCGAACGGCGGCGGCGGCGGCGGCGGGACGAGGCCCTTGTCGACGGCGAAGCTTTCCATCCTCCAGCCGACTTCCGGTCAAACGGTCGGCGGCAAGGACGTCGAGGTGAAACTCAGCCTGCAAGGCGGCACCATCACGAAGGTGGTCACGACAAACATCAAGCCGAACGTCGGGCACATCCATCTCCGCCTCGACGGGAAGACGATCACGATCCTCGGCTCCCTCGACGACCACATCCGCAACGTGAAAGCCGGACAGCACATCCTCGAAGCGGAGTACGTCGCGTCCGATCACTTGCCGTTCCGCAAGGACATCCTGTCCGCCGTTACGTTCATGGCGAAATGACGATCGCTCTCGAACGCAAGAACACGTGGATCCTCGTCACCGTCGCGGGCTGCGCGGCGTTCACGGTCGTCCGCTTCCGGACGATGCTCCCGCCACCGCACTACGGCGCGATCGGCGTCGCGCTCACCGTCGGGCTCGCGGTCGTACAGGAAGCGGTGTTCCGCCGCTTCCTGTACGCCCAGCTGGAACGGTTCGGCGCAGCCGTCGCGCTCCTCGCGACGGCTGCGCTCGTCGCCCGCATCCACGGGCCGCGGGACGGGTGGGGCGTCCAGCCGATCGACCTCGCCGCCGGGCTGATCTTCGGCTGGCAGCGCTACGCCACGGGAACTTGGACGTCCTCCGCCGCGACGCACGTCCTCGCCAACCTGGTGTCGCTGTGGTGAGGCTCGCGACGGTCATCGTCGCCCTCGCGCTGGTCTGCGCGGGATGCGCTCGGAGTGCCGACTCATTCGTGGTCGGCGCGGTGTACCCGACGACCGGGCCGCAGGGCGGTGGCGGATCGCAGGAGTACCACGGCGCCCTCATAGCCGCCGACTACGCGAACGAGCACGGCGGCGTGAACGGGAAGCACATCGCGATCGATCTGCACGCGTCGCCGTCCGCCGAAGGTGTCCCGACGGCCGTTCGCGTCCTCGCCAAGCGCACGAACGTCGTCATCGGCTCGTACGGCAGCACGCTCTCCGTCGTCGCGGCACACATCGCCGCACAGCACAACGTCGTCTTCTGGGAAACGGGCGCCGTCGGCGACATGCCGGGCAAGCTCCCGCGTTCCGATCGCTTCTTCCGTGTCGCACCGACGGGCGAAGAGCTCGGCGCGGCCGCGGTCGACTTCGTGCAGCAGCATGTGTTGAAGACGGCCGATGTGCGCTACGGCGTCGCCTACGTCGACGACGTCTACGGACAAGCGGTCGGCGGCGGCGCCATCCACGAGATCGAAGGCCACGGCGCCGAACCCGTTCGCTACAACTATTCGCTTCCGAACACCGACTTCAACGCGCTGGCGAGACGCATCGCGGCCGACAAGGTGAACGTTCTCGTCGTTGCGGCGTACATCGACGACGGCGTCGCGCTGCGTCGCGCGCTCGTCCGTCAGCACGTTCCGCTGCTCGCCAACATCGGCACGAGCTCGAGCTACTGCATGCCGGCCTTCGGCGCGCGGCTCGGCAAGGAAGCGGTCGGCGTGTACGCCTCGGACAAACCGGACGGCGACATCCTCCGCACCGGTTCGCTGAAGCGGGACGCGGTGAAGGCGCTCGAGTGGGCGCGCACGCAGTACCGCAAGCGCTACGGCGGCGACATGCCCGCTCCGGCGCTCGCCGGCTTCGCCGGCGCATGGGCGCTCTTCCACGACGTACTTCCGAAGTCGAGCGGACGAAGCGCTGCGGCGATCGCCGCCGCCGCGCACTCCGTTTCACTTGCGCCGGGCTCCCTGCCGAACGGCAGCGGTCTGTCCTTCGGCGCCGACGGCGACAACGCGCGGGCGCTGACGGTGATCTGGAAGTGGATCGCGCCCGGCAAGCGCGCTGTGGTCTGGCCGCCGGCATTCGCTACCGCGAAGCTGACAACGTGAAGAAGTTCGCTTTCGGCCTTGCCGCCGTCGCGCTGTACGTCGTCGCCGTCGTGGTCACGCGCGTTCCGGTTCGTCCGCTGTACGACGGTTCCGGTCCTCCCCGTCCGTACAACTGGGTGAAGCCGCCGTCCGGCTTCAAGAACACGAAGCCGAAGCCGTTCTCGCAGAGCGTCGACATCGGCGCGAGGGGAACGGTCGCGGCCAACCTCGCCACCTCGGACGGACAAGCGGTTCTGATCGCGCCCGAAGGATCGTTCGCGAAGCACGGCAGTGATACGTCCGTGCGTTTCCGCTTCGTCCCACTCGATCCGGCGACGATCAAGCCGCCTCCGGTCAAACCGAAGCCGCAGGGGAACGCGTACCGGATCACCGGGACCTACGAACCCTCCCGGGCCGACGCGGTTCCCGTGCACAACGTGACCGTCCTGCTTCGCTACCCGGCGATGGCGGCCACGGTCCTGCGCCTGCAGGGCACGTCGTGGACGATGCTCAAAGCCCAGAACCTCGCCTCGACGCTGCAGATCTACGCGAATACATCGGCCCTCGGGACATTCGTCGCGGCGGGAGGCCACAGCAACGCCCTCATCCTCTGGTACATCACCGGCGGCCTCTCGTTCCTCGCTGCCATCCTCGGCCTCCTGCTTGGTCTCCGCGAACGACGCACTCCCGCCTCCGGCGAACGAAACTGAAGGCATGGAACTCCTCGACCTGCGATCCGCGAACGACCACGAAGAGGTCGCCTTCCGTCAAGACCGGGCCACCGGACTCCGCTCCATCGTCGCGATCCACTCGACGAAGCTCGGCCCGGCGCTCGGCGGCACCCGCTTCCTTCCCTATCCGAGCGAGGACGAAGCCCTCGCGGACGTGATGCGTCTCGCCCGCGCGATGTCGTACAAGTCGGCGGCGGCCGGGCTCGACTTCGGCGGCGGGAAGGCCGTGATCATCGGCGACCCTCACCTCAAGACGGAAGCGCTCCTGCGTTCCTACGCCGGTTTCATCGACTCACTCGGCGGCCGGTACATCACGACCGAGGACGTCGGCACCACCGAGGAAGACATGAACGTCATCGGGAAGTACACGACGCATGTCACGGGAACCTCGCAAGGTTCGCACGACCCGTCCGAGGCGACGGCGTGGGGCGTGTACAACGCGATGCGCGCCGTAACCGAACAGCGCCTCGGACAACCCACCATGGCCGGGCTGCATGTCGCCGTCCAAGGCGTCGGCAAGGTGGGCACGGCGCTGTTGCGCTATCTCCGCGCGGAAGGATGCGGTCTCACCGTCGCGGATACGTCCGACGAAGTGCTCCGTCACCTCTCGCGCCGCGCGGATGTCACGATCGTTCCGACCGAAGAGATCCACTCGTTCCCGTGCGACGTCTTCTCGCCGTGCGCACTGTCCGGGACGCTGAACGAGAAGACGATCCCGCAACTTCGGTGCCGGGCGGTGATCGGCTGCGCGAACAACCAGCTCGCGACACCGGAGGCCGCCGAGATGCTCGCGTCCCGCGAGATCGTGTACGCGCCCGACTTCATCGTGAATGCCGGTGGCGTCATCAACATCGCGCACGAGATGGGCGGCTCGTACGACCACGACGCAGCCTTCGATCATGTGGCGCGGATCGCGGACACGATCACGCGTGTCCTCGCGATGTCGAAAGCGGAGGACATCACCACCGAGCGGGCGGCAGAGAAGATCGCCGAAGAAAGGATCTACGCATGAGCTATTTCTCGAACGAGAAGGCCGTCGGCGGGGGCGAGCTTCGTGTTGCGCGCGGTGGCGAGATGCGCGGTTTCGAGGTCGCGCGCGGCGTCACGCTCCATCCGTTGCTCGGCGGCGGGATGAACATCAACGTCGTCGTCATCGAGCCGGGTTGCGAAGCCGAGCTCCACGCGCACGACGAGGAACAGATGGGTTACATCGTCTCGGGCGATTGCGAGTTCACGGACGGAACGAACACCGTCCTGCTCCATCCGGGCGACCTCTACCACGCACTGCCGAACGTCCCGCACGGCGCGAAAGCGCTGACGGAGCGTTGCGTGATCATCGACTGCTTCTCACCGGTGCGCGCCGGGATGAAGGAGCTCCTAGAGAGCTAGGGCCCCATCGGTGTCGGCGTACCACGCGGTGAGCCGCTCGGCGGCGGCGCGGATCGTCTGCTCGCTCGCCGCGAGCGAGATGCGCAACTGATCGGACGCCGCGCTCCCGAAGGCCGTACCCGGCGCGAGAGCGACACCTCGCGCCACGAGATCGATCGCCGCCTTACGCGCATCGGCCCCCGACCGGAGGGGAAACATCACATAGAAGGCGCCCGATGGGACGACGCACTCGATACCCGCCTCTCGTAGCAACTGCAGGAGCACGTTCCGCCGGTGCTCGTACGCGTCGCGCATCTCGACGATCGCATGCTGCGGCCCCGTCAGCGCCTCGACGGCGGCCGCTTGGCACGGCTCCGCGACACACGTGACGCTCCCCTCCTGGATGCCGATCAGCGGAGCCGTGAGCCACGACGGAACCGCCGTGTACCCGACGCGCCATCCGGTCATCGCATACGTCTTCGAGCAGCTCCACACCGCCGCGACACCGTCGTCGTCGTGATGCAAGGCCGTGTCCGGCTCGCGTCCGTCGAAGACGATCTCGTCGTACACCTCATCGGACAGCACGAGGACGTCCCGCTCCCGCGCAACCCGCACGAGCGCTTCGATCACATCCGGCGGTATCACCGTTCCCGTCGGGTTGCTCGGACTGCAGATGACGAGGAGCTTCGTCCGCTGTGTGAATCGTGAGGCGACGTCTTCCGGATCGGGGACGAACCCGTTCGACGCCGGCAGGGCATAGCGCACCGGGACGCCGCCACGTCCCGCGATCGCCATCTCGCAGTTCGGCCACCCCGGATCGGGCACGAGCACCTCGTCGCCCTCACCGACCATCGCGTAGACGATCGCGGCGATCGCCTGCGCGGCCCCGCTCGTCACGACGACGCGTTCGGCCGGGACGTCGATCCGGTGGACACGCTTCAAGCGCTCGACGATCGCGTCGCGCAGCACGGGAAGACCGACGGTGCTCGTGTAACCCGCGTGCCGGCGTGCGGCCCGGAACGCGGCTTCGACGATGTGGATCGGCGTCGGGAAGTCCGGCTCGCCGACCTCGAGGTGCAGCATGTCCGGACGGCCCCACGCCAGGTCGAAGATCTCGCGGATGCCGGACGGCTGCACGGACAAGGCCGACGGCGTCGGCTGCATACCTAGACCCCGGCCGAGATGATCTCGAGCGAACGCCGGGCGAGCGCGGGAACACCGGCGTCGAGCGCGGCGAACATCGAGTCGTCGGCCTTGCCTTGCTTGAAGCGGTAGTTCGAGCCTTCCATGATGATCGCGATCTTCCATCCGGCGAACGCGCAGTAGAAGCGAAGATCGTCGATGGTTCGTCCGCTGCGGTTCGAATAACGTTCCGCGATCTCGGCGCGCGACGGGTACACACCGCCCCCTTCCGGTGAGAAGTAGAGCATCCATCCGACGTCGACGAGCGGGTCGCCGATCGCCGAGATCTCCCAGTCCACGACGGCGGCGATGCGTCCCGGCTTGTCGGGCGCGAGCATCACGTTGTCGAGTTTGTAGTCGCCGTGCGTCAGCGTGACGTCACGTTGCGGCGGCTGGTTCGTGCGCAGCCACTCACCGACCTCGTCGATCTCGCTCACCTCGCGGTGTCGAACAGCGTCGTACAGCTCTTGCATGCGGCGCAGGTTGCGCGACAGGAACTCGTCGGGTTTCCGAGCCATCTGTGACAGACCGGCACCTTCCCAATCGACGCCGTGGATGTCGGCGAGCTTGTCGGAGAGATCGAATCCGATGTTCCGTTCTTCGCCGGCGAGTGCTTCCGGAACCCCACCGCGCATGACGACACCGTCGACGTACGACATCAGATAGAAGGGCGCGCCGATGAACGAGTCGTCCCGGCAGAGATCGATCGGCACGGGAACCGGCACCGGCATGCCCGCGTCGGCGAGCGCCTTCATCACGTCGAATTCGCGATGCATCTCGTGCGTCCCGGGGAGGATGTCGCCGCGCGGCGGGCGCCGCAGGACCCATCGATCCGGCCCCCGCTCGACGACGAATGTGAGGTTAGAGTGGCCCTCGCCGAGCCGGGAAACGGTCGGTGTGTCCGGCGAGGGACCGAAGCGGTCGTCGAGGTAGCGGACGAGTCCCTCGATGGGCACGAGCGATCCGGGCATGGCAGGGAGCATGGCACGGCAGGGCTTCCTCGGACCAAGTGGATGGGGGTTCACAAGGTCACAAGCAGTGATTTGACTACTCCTACGACTTTGTAAGAATCAGCAAGTCCAAAACGAGCGGGTGCCTTCCGGATCCCCATCGAGCGGGTCCGCCACGGGGCAGGCACATCCCACAAGGAGACTTAGATGCTGCTGCATGGTGACCTACGCGCGCGCGCCCTGGTGGGCGCCGTCGCCCTCGCGATCACGTTCGCCGCCATCCCGAGCGCTCACGCGACGCCTCGGAGAGCCGTGATGGAGGAGGCGGCCGCTCCGGTCAAAGTGCCGGGCAAGACGAAGAAGAAGGGTTCGCGCGCGACCGGGTGGGCCGTCCACAAGGGTGGCTGGCAGATGACGCCGCGACGGCCGATGTCCCGGGCCCAGATCGTCCTCGCGACGGCTCGGGCGCAGCTCGGCAAGCCGTACGTATGGGCGGCCGACGGGCCGAACGCCTTCGACTGTTCGGGACTCACGATGTACGCCTGGCACGCCGCCGGCGTCGACCTCCCGCACAATTCCTACGCGCAGCAGGACGCGACGACGGCCGTCCCGGTCGACAAGATGCAGCCGGGCGACCTGGTCTTTTACCCGGGCCACGTCGGGATCTACATCGGACACGGCGAGATGATCCACGCGCCGCACACCGGCGCGAACGTCGAGATCGCGCCGCTCTTGCCGGACGTCATCGGAGCCGGACGACCTGCGTAGCGGTTGACTCGCAAGTCAAGTAGCCTCGCAGCGATGCGCTTCCGTGCGGCGGCCGCGCTCGGCTGCTTCGTCGCGCTCATCACCGTCCCGATGAGCGCTTTCGCCGGCGTACCGTCGTCGATCCTCCGCGCGAACGACCCGAACGACACCGTCAACATCGACGGGCTCGGTGGTGCTCACGGCTACGGCCTCGCCATGGACGGCGTCGAAGGCGAAGCCGACCACGGCTTCGACCACGACAAGATCCTGAGTCTCTTCTACCCGGGGACGACGTCCTCCCACTTCGGCGGGACGGTCCGCGTCTGGCTCGCCGAAGGCGGCGCGCAACACTTCACCCTTCCCGGGGGCGGAGCGGTCCTCAGCGGCGCGAGCGGACCGAAGCTCGCCGCACTGAATCCGGGCGGACGGATCACCGTGAGCGAATCGGGCGGCGCCCTGAAGATCGCCACCTCCGGCGCGCAAGCGGCGAGCAACACCGCCGACGATCACGCCGCCGCCACCGCACCGCCGAACCCCGTCTTCACGCCGAACCCGACGGAACGTCCGGCCCCCACGCCGCTCGCGACGCTCGTACCGACGGCGCGGCCGATCGTGAAACCGAAGCCGACACCGAAGCCGACCGAGAAGGCGACGCCGAGGCCGTCGTCGGCGCCCGCGCTGCAGACGAAGAACTCCGTGTACATCGTCCCGGCGGGATATCCCGCCCTGACGACGGTCGCCACGACCGGACACAGCTACCGCGGCACGATCGAGATCCGCCGCGCCGCCGCGGGCTCCGTCCGGGTGATCAACCACGTCGACCTCGAGACCTACGTCGACGGCATCGCCGAGGAGAAGGGCGCAGGCTGGCCGCCGCAGGCGATGGACGTCCTCGCGGTGGCCGCGCGCAGTCTCGCGGCGTCGACGATGACGTGGTACACGACGCACCACGGCGAGGGATACGACATCTGCAACAGCGACAAGTGTCAGGTGTATCTCGGCTACGACGGTGAGGACGGACCGATGCGTGCCGCGCAAGCGGCGACCGCGGGTGTCATCCGCACCTACAACGGAAGTCCGATCCTCGCGATGTACCACGGGAACGGCGGCGGGCAGACCGAAACGTACGGACCGCAGTACCCGTACCTGAAGTCGGTGAAATACCCATTCGCCGACCCGTACCACTGGCACGTCTCCACGACGTTCTCGAAGATCGAAGATCAGCTGCGTGCGAGCAACAAGGCCGTTCCGGATCCGCTCGAATTGCTCCGCGTGCTGAAGCGCGGCGATTCACCGCGTGTCGAGTCGCTCGAGCTGGCGGGCGGACGTGACGCGAAGGAGACCATGCGCGGGACGGACTTCGCGTCCGCATTGGATCTTCCGTCGACGTGGTTCTACTTCTCGGCGAACGGGTCGAAGGCGCCCGTCAAGGTGTCGGCGGCGACGCTGAGTGCTCCGTCCGGCGGATTCGGATCGGACGTCGTCCGTTCGTCGCTTCCAGGCGCGCAGGGCCCGCTCTGGCCGACGCTCGTCATCGTTTCGCTACTCGTCTTCGTCGTAGTGACGTCGACGACGTATGCGATCCGCGAGCCGCTCGTGCTGACGCGCCTACGGACGCTCGACCTCCGGATCTTCGGCCTTCGACTGCGCCGCCACCACCCTCCGCGCTAGCGCGGTAACGCCCAGGCTCTTCATCACGCGAGGCACGACATCCGGGAAGAGCTGCGCCATCGCGATCATCGGTCGCATCGGCGAGGGGTTCACGATCAGCTCTGAGGCGTCCGTCTTGATGGCCTTGACCACCGCTTCGGCAACCTTCTCCGGCCGCGATTCGCCGAGCAAGCGCGACGCTTTGATCCCCGTTTGGTCGCGCATGTCCGCATACATGCCCTGCTCGGATACGAATCCCGGGCACACGACCGAACAACCGACGGGTGAGTCCTGGAGCTCGACCCGCAACATGTGCGTGAACATGATGAGGCCGGCCTTCGTCGACGCATACGGCGCCTGGTAGGGGAAACCGCCCTTCCCGGCGAGCGAAGCGATGTTGACGATATGACCACGCTCGCGTCGCAACATGCCGGGCAGCACTTTGCGCGTCAGAAGCAACGGCGCGGTCAGGTTCACGTCGATGAGCCGAACGATCTCCTCCGGCGGGTAGTCGTCGAAGGGGTGCGTCGACTCGATGCCGGCGTTGTTCACGAGGATGTCGATCGGGCCGAGCTCGTTCGTCGCCGTCGTCACGAGCGCGTCGAGCTGCGATGCGTCGGTGACGTCCGTCGGGATGCAGACGACCTTCACGTCGCGATCCGCGATGTCGGCGCTCACCTTCTCGAGACCGTCGGCCGACCGTGCGGCAAGCGCGACGTTGATGCCCTCGGCCGCGAGTGCGTCGGCCATCAAGGTGCCGAGTCCGCGAGAGGCACCGGTAAGGATGGCGTTACTGCCCCGAAGGTCCTTCATCTCCCCGCCCTAATGGTGCGGCCGCCGGACGGTGGCCGCAAGACGGGAGGTCAAACGACCTCGTGGATCTCGGAGAGGAATTCGACCGCGACCTTGTGGAACTCAGGATTGTTCACGACATTGAGGTGCGTCCCACCGACGACGGCCGTCTTCGATCCGGCGATCGCGGCGGCGAGGTGGCCCGGGTCGTGGGCGAGAGGGTCGTTGTCCGCGGTGAGGATGAGGACGGGAACGTCGATCTTGTCGAGTCCGGAAAGTGCCGGACGGGACTGACGCATCACGGCCGCGAGCGCAACACGGTCGGCACGTGTGAGGTCCGCGAAGTCCCGGAACGACCGAGCGAAGTTGTTCGTGATGGTCGACTTGTCCTCCGCGAGCATCGCGTCGGAGATCGCGTTGCCGAATCCGCGGGCTTCGAGCATGTTGCCGCCGACGCCGCCGAGCACAGCGCCTCGGACCCGCTCGTCGACGAGGAGCAGCGACAGCATGTTGCGCGCACCCATCGAGTAGCCGAGGCCGAGCACACGATCGACACCGAGGTGATCGAGGAGCGCCTGCGCGTCGCGCACCATCGCCTCGTCGGCGTATGCCGAGTCGTCGTGAGGTTTGTCCGACATGCCGTGACCGCGCTGGTCGAGACCGATCGTTCGAAAGCCCGCGCGGTTCAGCGCATCCGTGATCCCGGGACGGACCCAGTTCGTGTAGACGTCGGTCGCGAAGCCGTGCAACAGCAGGACGGGCGTGCCGTCGCCGTCCAGCTCGTACGAGAGCTTCGTTCCGTCGAAGGACTCGAAGGATCCCATCGTTACTCGCTTGCTCCGCGTTCCTGCACTCCGCAGTGGTCCATCGGGATAGCATCGTCCCTGATGGACGGGCTCGAGTACCACTCCGCGCCGGCGCTGCGTCGTCCATTCCTCGTCTGCGCCTTCGAAGGCTGGAGCGACGCCGGCGACGCCGCGACGTCGGCCGTCTCCTATCTCAAGGAGCAATGGAAGACCGAGCCGCTCGCGTCGGTCGACCCCGAACTCTTCTACGACTTCCAAGCGCATCGTCCGCTCGTTCGCATGAACGAAGCGGGGATCCGCGAGATGGTCTGGCCGTCGACGGACTTCGGTTTCGCGACGCTTCCGGGCGTCGAACGTGACGCCGTCGTCGTGTCCGGCATCGAACCGTCGATGCGCTGGCCGACGTTCACGAAGATGATCCTCGACGTCGCGCACACGACGGGCGTCGAGCTCGTCGTCGGACTCGGCGCGCTGTTGGCGGGGCGTCCGCACACGCGACCGGTGCGCATCCTCGGAACGGGGACGACGCCCGATCTTTGCGCTCGGTACGACCTGCAACCGCCTCGCTACGAAGGTCCGACCGGAGTGCTCGGTGCGATCGCCGACGGATGCCGGCTGACCGATCTCGACGCACTGACGCTCTGGGGCTTCGTCCCGCATTACCTGCAGGGCGGACCGTTCCCGGCATCGTCGCTCGCGTTGCTGCGTCGTCTCGGCGGCATCGTCGGATTGAACATCAACCTCGACGACCTCGAAGACCGCGCACGAGCGCACGAGGAGCGCATCAGCGAAGCGGTGAGCTCCGATCCACAGATCAGTGCGACGGTCGAAGAGCTCGAACGTCAGGCGGACGCCGAAGACCTCACCGATGTGCCGTCCGGTGACGAACTCGTGGCGGAGGTGGAACGGTTCCTGCGCGATCAACGCGGCGACCGTTGAACCTAGTCGACGTCGGCATCATCCTCCTGCTCGGACTCGCCGCCGCACACGGTGTGACGCAGGGGGCCGCGCTCCAAGTTCTGTCCTTCGGTGGGTTCTGGCTCGGCCTGCTGCTCGGCGCGTGGCTCGCACCGCTCCTCGCGAAGATCGGTGGTTCGTCCGTCGTCACATCGGCGTTCATCTCGCTTCTGACGTTCTTCGGTCTCGCCGTCATCGGCGGCGCGGCCGGACGGTTCCTCGGCACGCACGCGTGGGGCGCGCTGCGGCGGTTGAAGCTCGGGCCCGCGGACGCGGGTCTCGGGTCGATCGTCGCGGTCGTCGCCGCGCTGTTCGCCATCTGGCTCATCGCGGTGCTGCTCACGGGCGGACCGACCAAGGGCGTCTCGCGCGCGCTGAATCGTTCGGTCATCGTCCGGACGCTCGTCGCCAAGCTCCCACCCGCGCCGAGCGTCTTCACTCGACTCAATTCGCTCATCGCCGCGACGCCGTTCCCGCGTGTGTTCACGGGCCTCGAGCCCGTTCCGGCCGGTCCCGTTCCCGTTCCGGGAGGCGCCGTCGTGCAAGGCGCGGTGCGCACCGCGGGGAATTCGACCGTGCGCGTCGTCGGTGTCGGCTGTGGCGGGATCCAGGAAGGTTCGGGCTTCGTCGTCGCACCGAACCTCGTGCTCACGAACGCGCACGTCGTCGCCGGCATCCAGTCGCCCGAGGTGCAGGACTCCGTCGGCGGACATCGCTCGACGCCCGTCCTCTTCGATCCCGAGCTCGACGTTGCGATCCTGCGCACGACGAACCTGAAGGACGCCGTGCTCCCGCTCCTTGCGGAAGACGTCCCGCGCGGACAAGGCGGTGCCGTCCTCGGCTATCCCGGCGGAGGGAAGTTCGACGCGGAAGCCGGAGCCGTCCTGCGCAAGTTCATCGCCACCGGACGAGACATCTACGGACGAAGCGTCACCGAGCGCAACGTGTATCAGTTGCAAGCCCTCATCCGGCAAGGGAATTCCGGCGGACCGTTCGTTCGCCAGGACGGCTGGGTGATGGGCGTCGTATTCGCGGCGTCCACGACGGACAAGGATGTCGGCTATGCGCTGACGTCCGACGAAGTCATCCCGCGCGTGAACCAGGCAAAGTCGTCTGGTCCCGTCGGCACGGGAAGCTGCACGCAGTGACTCAGACGGCCGGCTCGAACCGGTAGCCCATACCGGGTTCCGTGATGAAGTAGCGCGGTTGCGACGGCGTCGGCTCGAGCTTGCGACGAACCTGCGCCATGAACACGCGCAGGTAGTTCGTTTCGTCCTCGTACTTCGGCCCCCAGACCGTCTTCAGCAGTTGACGCTGCGAGACGAGCTTCCCGGGATTGCGGACGAGGAGTTCGACGATGTGCCACTCCGTCGGCGTCAGCTTCACTTCATCGCCCTGCTTGAAGATGCGCTTCGCGCGCAGGTCGACACTGAAGTCCGGCGTTTCGATCACCGGCTCCTCTTCCGCCGGTGTCGCGCGGCGAAGCGCGGCGCGTAGACGCGCGAGCAGTTCGTCCATGCCGAACGGTTTCGTGACGTAGTCGTCGGCGCCGGCGTCGAGCGCCGCGACTTTGTCGGCTTCGCCTTCACGCACGGACAAGATCACGATGGGGACGGAGCTCCAGCCACGCAGGCCCCTCACGACTTCCGTTCCGTCGATACCGGGGAGCCCGAGATCCAAGATGACGGCGTCCGGGTGGTTGCGCGCCGCGAGCTCAAGAGCTTTCTCTCCCGTCGGTGCCACGTCGACGTCGTAGCCGCGAGTGCGAAGGTTGATCGACAGCGCTTTGGAGATCTGCGCCTCGTCGTCGACAACCAGGATGCGCGTCATGCGCCCCCTCCGATCAGGATGCGCGTCAAGCGCCCTCTCCGATCAGGATGCGCGTCAACTACGCCGCTCCCATGCGCTTCGACACATGCGAGATGCCGAGCCGGATAGATACCGTCAATCCGCCGCGCTCCGTGTCGTGCAACGCGAGCTCGCCTTCCATCGCTTCGACGAAACCACGCGAGACCGCAAGTCCGAGTCCGACGCCAACACCCTGCGCTCGGTCACCGAGTCGTTGGAAGGCGCCGAACGCACGCTCCCGCTCCTCCGCTGGTATGCCTCGTCCGTGGTCGACGATCTTCCCCTCCCCGGTCTGGTCGCGCCGCGTCGCGAGCACGGTAACCGGTGAAGCGCCGTGGGTGAGCGCGTTGTCGATGATGTTCGCGAACGCTCGCTCGAGTAGCGCCGGGTCGGCGACCACCGAGGGGAGCGTCTCAGGAACGTAGACCCCCACACCGCGCGCCCTCGAGCCGATGGACGCGAGACTCGCCGCAACAACCTCGTCGACGCCCACCTCACGCATCGAGAGATTGAGACCGCCGAGCTGGAGGCGGCTCATGTCGAGAAGATTCCCCACGATCTTGTTCAAACGATCCGACTCCTCGTCGATGGTCCGTAGGAATTCGTCGATAGACGAGGGACTCCACTCGACCTCGTCCTGGAGCAGGCTCGTGACGGACGCTTTGATCGAAGAGAGCGGTGTCCGCAGGTCGTGGGACACGGCAGCGAGCAGAGCGGTACGCAGCTCGTTCTGCGCGGCGAGCTTCTGCGCAGCCGATGCCTCGAATCGGAGACGCCTGGTCTCGAGCCCCGCCGCGATCGGTCCCGCGAACGTCTCGAGCACGCGCCGGTCGTCGAGGGAGAGATGCTTTCCGACGAGCGCCAGGTTGTACGACGACGACAGAGCGAACGAGTCGTCCGCCTCGCTCGGTGCCGTTGGACACGGCGTCCCCGCGTGAGCGTCGACACGCCAGCCACTCGCGACGACGCGGAGGAGGGCGATCGCCTCGAGCCCGAAACTCTCTCGGAGAGATTCGAGAAGCTCGGGGACGGGATCGTCGCGTCCGACAAGCGTCGACGCCGCTCGCGCGATCGCCTCAGCTTCGGACCGAGCGCGGGTCGCGTCATTGGAGCGTCGTTCCGCGATCGAGACGAGTGCGCTGACGACGACTCCCACGACAGCGAATACCACGATCGCGAGGACGTTCTCCGTGTGCCTGACGCTCAGCGTGTGGAACGGCGGCGTGAAGAACCAGTTGGCGAGGAGCGATCCGCCGAACGCCGCGACGAGTGCGGGGTACAACCCCCCGACCGCGGAGACCGCGACGACGAGCAAGAGGAAGAGGAGCAGCGTGCTCGGGAGTCCGACACCATGACGACCGGCGGCCAGGCCGGCCGTCAGCAACGGGAGCCCCACCCCCGCGAGGAGCCAACCGATGACGCTTCTCCGAAACGAGAGTGCGGACCGCCCGGCGAGCGCCGATCGTTGCCTTACCCGTATCGGCATGGTCCAACTTTACGCGTCCGGCAGGAGAACTACTTCTCGAGGCGGTACGGAACCGACGTCACGACGACGTTCGGCTCGGCGACGAACATCCGCTTCAGCGTCAGCGCGGTCTGGTTGTGCAGCAGGTTGTGCCACCACTTCTTCACGATGAACTCGGGGAGCACGATCGTCACGAGGGCTTGCCCGTCCCGCGACAGGCCGCGCACGTATTCGAGGATCGGCCCCTCGATATCGCGGTACGGCGAGTGGATCACCTCGAGGTCGAGACCGGGATACCAGTCGTTCCAGTCGCGGACGAGGCCCTCGGTCTCGTGGTCCTCGATCGATATGTGCAGCGCGTTGATCCTGTCCGCATCCAGCGACTTCGCGTATTCGAGCGCGTGGAGCGTTGCGTTGTGCACACCACTCACGAGCAGGACGACGTCGTGTTGCACGCCCGTCGGCTCGATCTGCGCGGCGCCCGGAACGTCGGGAACATCGGTCACCACGACGTCCTTCACGAAGAGCAGCTGCGTCTTGATCCGGAGCGCGGTGCGGCTGCCGACGAGTCGCCCGAAACGCTTCGGGATGGACGCCGACACGACGACCGTCACGAAATCCTCCGGCGGGATGCGCTTGCGGAGATTCTCGATATACGCCCGTACCGCCTTGCCCGTCGCGCCGCCGCCGGACTTGATGATCTCGAGCGTCGGCGTGGTCGGAAGCAAGCCGAGCGTGCGTGCCCACATCGATTCGAGGTTGCGTGGGTCGTCCGATTCGCTGAAGTGGACGCACCGGAAGCTCTCGGCCTCGATCCGCTCCGCGTAGAGGAAGCCGCGCTTCTCCGCCTCGCTCGGACGACCCACCAGGAGCACGACATGGTTCCGTGCGCCGGGAACGGGCCGGCGGTCGGCGTGGCGCAGGCTCTTGCCGACCTGCTTGTAGTGGCGGCTGACGGCGAGGAGACCGCTCAGCGCTACGGGGATCGTGATGAGGATGATCCAGGCGCCGGCCTTGAACTTGACGATCGCGATCACGATGGTCATCACACCGGTGACGATCCCGCCGAAACCGTTGATCAGCAGACCGTGGCGCCAGCCCGGCTCCTTCTCGACCAGATGGTGCTTCGACATCCCGAGCTGCGAGAACGTGAAGGACGTGAATACGCCGATCGCGTAGAGAGGGATCAACGCGGTAACCGACGCCTTGAACAGGATCACGAGCAGCGCCGCGAATCCCGCGAGAACCATGATCCCGTTCGAGAAGACGAGCCGGTCGCCGTACCGCGTCAGCTGACGCGGCAGGAAACGGTCACCCGCGTGGAACGAGGCGAGACGCGGGAAGTCCGCGAAGCTCGTGTTCGCGGCGAGCACCAAGATGAGCAGCGTCGAGATCTGCAGCAGAGCGAACAACAGATGGCCGACGGCGCCCCCACCGAAGATCGCCTTTCCGACCTGCGCCAGGACCGTCACCTGTTCCTTCGGATCCGGAACGGCACGAACGTGCGCGGCGAGGATCGAGAGTCCGATGAACATGGCCCCGAGGGTGCAACCCATCCACATCAGGGTCTTGCGGGCGTTGATCCACTCGGGGGCCTTGAACGCGGGGACACCGTTCGAGATCGCCTCCACACCGGTGACAGCGGCACCGCCCGACGCGAACGCTTTCAGGACGATGAAGAGCGAAACCGCCTTGAACGTCCCGGTCGCCGTCTTCGGGATGGCGAAGGTATGGATCGGGTGGAGATGGCCGGTGAACAGTTGGAACAACCCGACACCGATCAAGACGAACATCATCACGATGAAGAAGTACGTCGGAACCGCGAACATCCGGCCCGACTCCCGCACGCCTCGCAGGTTTCCCCACGTGATGATCACGATGAAGAGCAGGGAGATCGGAACGCGCCACGGGAACATCGCCGGCACGAATGACGTGAGCGCCGCCGTCCCCGCGGAGACGGACACCGACACGGTCAGGATGTAGTCCGTCAGCAGCGCCGTCCCCGCTACCTGCGCGGGGAGAACGCCGAAATTGTCGCGCGTGACGAGGTACGCACCACCTGCTTGCGGGTAGGCCTTGATCGTCTGGCGGTAGGAGAAGAGCAAGACACCGAGCACCGCAAGCAGCGCAGCTGTGATCGGGACCACGTAATGGAAAGCAAGGCCCCCGATGATTCCGGCGAAAAGAAGCATCCGCAGGATCTCTTCCGTCGCGTACGCACTCGACGAGAGGTTGTCACTCGCGAAGACGGCGAGCGCCGTGATGTTGCCGAGCCGCTCGTGCTTGAGCTGCTCCGTCTCCATCGGAGAGCCGATGATCAGACGCTTCGCGCCTTTGATGAACGAACCGTTCGTCGACGGTGGGACGTGATCGGTATCGAGCGTCGGGGGACGCTTCACGGTGTCTTCGCTCACGACGACGTCACTCGGTCGGGAGCGTCGTCCGAGTAGACGTGGTGGAGCGCTTCGCGCGCGGTGCGAGCCGCGAGGTATGCCTCGAGGAGCGGCCTGGTGAAGAGCCCAAGCAGAAGGCCCAACCCGACGCCTGCGACGGTCTGGATCACGAGTTTCCTCACGCGCTGCCGAACGGCTAACCCGCAATCCGTAACGCCTCGTCGTGCGGTCGGGTACCGCCCTTGACGTGTTCTTAACGCGGGGAGAGTCCCCGCTAACGGAACCTTTTCGCCGAGAAGGCGGCGGGAAGCTCGGCCCCCTCAAGGGCGTCCGCGACGAGCTCGCCGGCGACCGGCGCCATGAGGATGCCCGTGGAATAGAAGCCCGTGACGATGAACGAGCCGTCGTCGGCGCGGTCGATGATCGGCAGTTCGTCCGACGTCTTCGGACGGAAGCACGTCCAGGTATGCGTCACGTCGAGATCGCTTGCTTGCGGGACGAGTTCGACGAGCTTCGTGCGGACGCGATCGACCGTGCTTCCGATAACGCGCGCGTCGGTATCGTCCGGCTCCTTCGTACCACCGCACACGATGCGGCCGGACGGAAGCTGGATCGCGAGGAATCCGGCATCGGCGGACGAGACGATCTCACCCATACGGAGCGCCGCGGGAGACGTCGCGATCAGATGTCCTTTCACGACGTGCGACGTGCGCTCCGCTCCGGTGGCGTAGACGGTCACTCCCGCTGAGAACGCGTCGATGTCTTCAGCGTGCGTACTGATCACGCCGGCTCGTCGCGCGAGCGCTGCAGCCATCTCGAGCGGATTCACGCGAGCCTGGTCCCTGACGATCGCGTCGGGGGCGACGCGAAGATCGAGCGTCTCGACGGCGTAGTCGTCCTGCGCCAGATGGAGTTGCAGGCTGCGGCGGGCGAACGTGTGCCAGATCGGGCCGGCTTGCGGATGCGCGTCGGGTGCGAGACCTCCGGCTGCTCGTCCGGACGCACCACCGGCGAGGCGCTCACGTTCGACGACGACGACGCGCATCCCACGGGACGTGCACGCTGCGGCGATCGAAAGACCGATGATGCCGCCACCGACGACGAGGACGTCCGGCGTGCGTGGCGGTTCGTCCGGCGGTGGAGGATCCAGCGCTTCGAGATCGGCCGGCGAGGTCTCGTCGTCCCAGACGGGACGCCCCGCGCCTTTCACGCTTCGAGACGGCGCGGCACCGATTTCGTCGAGTCGACGAGGTGATAGGGAACCGATGTCACGACGACGTCCGGCTCGGGGATGAGCGACCACTTCAGGTCGAATGCGTTCTGGTTGTGCAGGAAGCGCTGCCACCACTTCGAGACGACGAACTCGGGGATCACGACGGTGACGAGCGTCGGGCGTTCGGCCCGCAGCTCGCGTATGTATTGACGTACGGGGGCCGCGAGGCGGCGGTGCGGTGAGTCGAGGAGCTCCAGCGGCACGCCGGTATTGAGCTCGTTCCATGCCACCGCATGCTCTTCACTCTTCTCGGGGTCGAGGGCGACGTGGAGCGCATGCACTTCATCGGCCGCGAGCGTCTTCGCGTATTCGACGGCGTGAAGCGACGCGTTGTGCGCCGCCGGCACCAGCACACAGACGACGTGCCGCGGCGAGGACTCCGCACTGAGCGCGGTCTGCGAACCGGTTCCGAGGAACGGGACGTTCGTCACGACGACGCCCGGCGTGAGCAACAGCGCGATCTTGAGCCGAAGACCCGTCGGTGTACCGAAGTTGAATATGCCGCGCTGCCGGACGCGCTCGGCGACGATCACCGTGATGAAGTCCTCCTCCGGTAGGCGCGCGCGCATGCGGTCGATATAGCTGCGGACGCCGCCGGTGAGCGAGCCCTCGTCCTTCTTGATCTCGAGGGACGGGGTCGTCGGGAGCAACCCGATCTGACGAGCCCAGATCGACTCGAGGTTCTTCGGGTCGTCCGGCTGCGCGACGTGGACCATGTGGAAGTCGTCGGTCTTGATGCGCTCGCCGTACCAGAACGCTCGCTCCTCCTCCGCGCTCGGCGTCCCGACGAGCAGCACGACGTGGTTCGTCTCGCTCCCGGACGGACGACGCTCCGGTGCGCGGAGCTGGACACCGACCTCGTTGTAGTGACGGTGGATCCGGTTCATGAACGCGACGAGGATCGGCACAGCGATGACGACGATGTAACCGCCTTTCGTGAAGCGCGTCGGGAGGACGATGCACAGAACAAGTAGTGTCGTCACGCCGCCGACGGCGTTCGCGACGATGTACGTCTTCCACCGCGGCTCGTTCTCGCGCTCGCGACGCCAATGCCTCACCATCCCGAACTGCGAGAGCGTGAGCGCCGTAAACACGCCCATGACGTAGAGATTGATCAACCGCGTCACGTCGGCATCGAAAACGACGACGAGCCCCGATGCGAGGACGGCGAGGCCCAGGATGCCGTTGCTGAAGGCGAGCCTGTCGCCGCGGTTCATGAATTGACGTGGCCAGAACCGGTCGCGAGCAAGCACCGCAGAGAGCCGCGGGAAATCGGCGTAACTCGTGTTCGCCGCGAGGAATAAGATCAGCGCGGTCGCACCGAGAACGCCGTAGAAGATCGGGTTCGTCCCCCACACACGGCGCGCCACGAGGCTCACGACGGTCTCTGTTTTCGTTGCGTGGGCTACGTGATAGAAGCGGGCCAGCAGCGTGATGCCCATGAAGAGGAACGCGAGCAGCGATGCCATCATGATCAACGTCTTCGATGCGTTCTCAGATGAGGGCTCGCGGAACGCTGGAATCCCATTACTGATGGCCTCGATCCCGGTCACCGCGGCGCTGCCGCGCGCGAAGGCATTCAGCAGAAGGACCGCGCCGACCGACTGGACTGCCTTGATCGGCGGCATCGGCGGGACGTGCACGTGGAAGAAGAAGAACTTGACCAGCCCGAATACGATCGTCACGCCGAGCAGCAGGACGAATGCGTAGGTCGGGACGGCGAAGATGGCTCCCGACTCCCGTATCCCGCGGAGGTTCATCATCGTGATGAACCAGATCACGGCGAGAGCGAAGATCACGCGGTAGCGGTCGAAGCCCGGCGCGAACGACACGATGTTCGCGACGCCGGCGGCGACACTCACCGATACCGTCAGGATGTAGTCGAAAAGGAGTGACGCCGCGGCGATCAGTCCGGGGATCTTGCCGAGGTTCTCGTGCGCGACGATATATGCGCCGCCGCCGTTCGGGTACGCGTGGATCGTCCCCTGATACGAGAACGCGATGATCGCAACGACGGCGACCAACGCGATCGAGATGTGGATCGAGTACGCCGCGGCGACGAGACCGCCCTTGATCAGCGCATCGAGCATCTCCTCCGTCGCATACGCGGCGGACGACAGGTTGTCCGACGCGAACACGGCCAGCGCAACCGTCTTGGACAGCCGTTCGTGCTCGAGCTGCTCCGTACTCTTCGGACGCCCGATGAGGATCGATTTGACGACTTCAGCCGGCCTCGCCATGCGATTGCAAAGGTTAGCCGTTAACGCGTCCTTGACGCGGCCCATCCGGCGGGACCGTCGAGTCTTAACGCGTTCTTAACGCTTCGCGGCGTCGGCGGCGGCCCTATTAAGGTGTCTTCGGCTGATGGACGACTGCGGAGCGCGCCCGCGCGGAGCAAGCGAGATCTGATGGACGACTGCGGAGCGCGCCCGCGCGGAGCAAGCGAGATCTGAATGGACGACTGCGGAGCGCGCCCGCGCGGAGCAAGCGAGATCTGATGGACGACTGCGGAGCGCGCCCGCGCGGAGCAAGCGAGATCTAAATGGACGACTGCGGAGCGCGCCCGCGCGGAGCAAGCGAGATCTGATGGACGACTGCGGAGCGCGCCCGCGCGGAGCAAGCGAGATCTAGATGGACGTCATCCTCGTTGCCACCACCCACTGGGATCGCGAGTGGTATCGCACGTACCAAACCTTCCGCGCGCGGCTCGTCGACACCGTCGACCGCGTCCTCGATCTGATCGACGGCGACGACGGCTACACGTTCCTGCTCGACGGGCAAGCGATCGTGCTCGAGGACTACCTGGAGATGCGTCCGGATCGCCGAGCCGCGCTCGAAGCTCGCGTGCGCGAAGGACGCGTCGAGATCGGGCCGTGGTACGTCCAGCCCGACTCGCTCCTTCCGGGCGGCGAAGCCCACATCCGCAACCTGAGTGAAGGACGACGCATCGCATCGCAGATCGGCCCGGTCACGAAGGTCGCTTACACGCCGGACTCGTTCGGACATCCCGCGCAGTTCCCGCAACTGTTCGCGGGCTTCGGGCTCGAACACTTCGTCTACTGGCGCGGGAACTCAGACGAGATCGTCGAGCTCCCCGCCGAGTACGCATGGACCTCGCCCGACGGGACCACGATCCTCGCCTGTCACCTGTGGCTCGGGTACGGCAACGCGGCAGGCCTCCCCCACGACATCGACGCGGCCGTGAAACGGCTGACGAAAGCCGTCGAAGAGTTGTCCGCGCGCACGACATCCGATCGTGTCCTGCTCCTCGCGGGGACGGACCACCAACCGCCGGACGCGCATACCGGCGCGGTGTGCGAAGCGCTCGCGGAGGCGACGGGCTGGAACGTCCGCCGCGGTCTCCTCACCGATTTCGTGACGGGGCTCAGCGCGGAAGGTCGTCCGGCGTTCCACGGTGAACTTCTCGGCGGACGGATCGCGAATCTCCTGCCGTCGGTGTGGTCGACACGGACGTACCTCAAGATCGCGAACCGGCGCTGCGAGACGGAGCTCACCGGGTGGGCGGAACCGTGGGCGGCGATCGGCTCTGTGCTCGGCCTCACCGACGAACGTCCGGCGCTCCGCGCGTCGTGGCGTCAGCTGTTGCAGAACCAAGCGCACGATTCGATCTGCGGATGTTCGCAGGACGCCGTGCACGAGCAGATGCTCGCCCGCTACGACTACTCCTACGAGATCGCGCGGGAAACGAAACGACGGAGCTGCGAACGCATCGCCGGCCTCGACGTCACGCGACGCATCGACTGGTCCGATTCCGTGACGCTCGCCGTCTTCAATCCGTCGCCGCACTCACGCACCGACGTCGTGCGCTTCCCGGTGCAGGGCTACCCGCCGTTCGACAACGCCGTGCGGCACGGGATCCACCCGCTGAACTGGATCAACATGCGCCTCGACAAGGGTTTCGAGGTGGACGGCAAGCCCGCGCGCAAGATCGCGGTCGAGACGCACGACCGCGTCCGCATCATCAACGAGCAGAGCGACTTCGACGTCGAGTTCGTCGCGGAGGACATCCCGGCGTTCGGATACAAGACCTTCGCGCTGACGCCGAGCGACGGTCACCCCGAAACGGTCGACGACGGACGAACCATCACGAACGGCAGCGTCACCGTCGAAGCGAACGACGAGGGCACGCTCAACGTCGACTTCGGCGGCATCCGCTACGAGCGCCTGCTGTTCTTCGAGAACATCGGCGACCGCGGAGACAGCTACGACTTCGATCCCGTCGAAGGCGACTGGAAGGTCGGCGACACCACGGTCGAACGGGGGACGCACCCAAACGGCGTGCAGGTACTCCGCATCAAGCGATACTTCGCCGTCCCCACGCTCGCCGAGGACCGCACGCATCGGTCCGACATCAGTCGCTATCTCGAGATCGACATCGAGGTTCGCCTCGCTCGCGGCGTCGATCGCGTCGACATCCACCTGCACGTGCACAACGAAGCGACCGACCACCGAGTACGCATGCTCTTCCCGACGGAAGTCGCAACGGAAACGTTCCAAGCGGCAACGACGCTCGACACGGCAACGCGATCGACCGATGTCCGCGACGGATCGCAGTGGTTGCACGTCGCGCCCGCGACCTTCCCGATGCAGGGCTGGGTACAGGCGAACGGCCTCACGGTCGTCGCGCCCGGCCTCAACGAAGGCGAAGTCACCGCGGACGGCACCATCAAAGTGACCTTGCTCCGCAGCGTCGGCTGGCTCTCGCGCATGGACCTCGCGACGCGGCCGTCGCATGCCGGACCGGCACTCCCGACGCCCGGCGCGCAGTGCATCCGCGAATTCGACACGGACATCTCGCTCATGCGCGGCGACGCGACGGCGGCCCGGGACGCCGAGCTCGGCCTGTTCGCGGTCGCCGCGGGAACCACGCCTCTCGCGCCGCCGGACGCCGCGCTGCTCACGATCGAGCCCCGCGATATCGAGCTCTCGGCGTTGAAACCGGCCGACGACGGCGAGGGGTTCGTCCTCCGTGTGCTGAATCCGACGGACGAACCGATGGACTGCACCGTCCGGTTCGGGTTCGACGTCCGCGAAGCGCACGCCGTCCGGCTGGACGAATCACCCGTCGATCAAGCACTCACTCTCGACGGGCGGGAGCTGCGCTTTACGGTACCGGCACATTCGTTGCGGTCGGTTCGGGTGACGGCGTAGGCGACGTCGTCACCCGAGGCGATGGTGAGGGTGACGGTGTGCGGGGCGGCGTTACGCGTCCCTGCGCTCCGAGCGCATAGAACTGCGGGAGCAACCACGGCGCGAGCCAGCGGCAGGCGGCGGCGCTGAAGTGAACGCCGTCGCTTCGCATCGGCGCGCCGTCGACGGAGTATGCGTACGAACCGCCGGGGTCGACGCGGTCGCCGAGCTCGATCAGCCGGACGACGCCCGGATGATGCGCCGCGACCGCACGTTCGATCGCGTTCAGCCGCCGCACGCGCGCCGGATCGTTCTCCGGCCAGCTTCCACCGTCCGGACGTTCGCGCGAGCGGTAGAACGGAGCGGTCAGAAGCGCCACCCGCGCACCGTTGCTCGACCCGACCGCGATCGCATGCTCGAGCTCGTCCTGGACATACGCGGCGTACGAGTCATCGAGGATGTTCGTCCAACGCGACTTGTACACACGGTCGAGCACCTCGTGACGGCCGACGAGGATCGCGACGACATCGGGCCGGTCGCGCGTCACGCGTGAGCTCCACTCGGTGTCCCACTGCGCGCACTCCCACGCGAGACGGTAAGTCGTTCCCGCCAGCTTGTAATCGCCGCTCCTCGCGACCCCGCATCCGAGGATCGCGTCGTCCAGAACGTTCACCCCGTAGGGGGGACCAACCGGTGCCGATCCTTGCGCGAGGCTCATCGATACCGAGTCGCCGAAGAACGCGACGCTGTGCGGCGGATACGGAACAGGACGAACCACCGCTTTCGCGGCGACAACGGCCCGAGCACGCACGACCGGCGCGGCCGTCGCAAGCGCCAGCCGTGGACGAACGGGATCGATCACGACCTTCGAAAACGGCGACGCGACGAGCGCTCCGACCGGAGACGGTGGAGCGAATACGAGTGCGACCGCCGCGACCATCGCGATGCCCGCTGCCGCGAAGCCGGGGATCGTCCGGGCGGGTTCCCATTTCGCCCGGCGGATCGGTTCTTCGACGAACACGAACGAAGCCGCTGCGACCCCGATCGTCGCGATCATGCGAACGATGATCAGCGCTGGTCCGGTCAGTCCCGTCAGCTTGTGCGTGATCGCGAGTTGCAACGGCCAGTGCCAGAGATAGACGCCGTAGGAGATCCGTCCGAGCGCTTGAAGCGGCGCGACACCGAGCGCGCGTGCAACGACTCCGCGCGGGCGCGCCGAGACACCCGCGATCACCGCCGCCGCCGCGATGCCCGCGGTCGCGAAACCGCCGTGGTAGAGGAACGACGACGAGCTGGCGAGCGTCGTCCACGCGACCGCCGTGCCCGCGAGGCCGGTGAACGCGACGGCCGTGAAGATGCGCCGTTCGCGGACGCCACGTCGAAGGACCGCGGCGAGCGCAACACCGATGAGGATGCTCTGCGCACGAGTGTCGGTGCCGAAGTACGCGCGCGACGGGTCGGCGCCGGCGTGCACGACGAGGGTCATCACGACGGCGGACGCGACGGCCCCCACCGCAGCGAACGTCGCGACGGCCGCGCGCCGCGCGCGGAAGGCGAGGAGGCCGATCATCAGAACAGGCCAGACGAGGTAGAACTGCTCCTCGATCGCGAGTGACCAGGTGTGATCGAACGGCGATGGTGCGCCGACCTGCTTGAAGTACGCCGAGCCGGCGAAGATGCGGCGCCAGTTCGCGAAGTACGCGACCGTCGACGCGACGTCCGAACGGATGGTCGCGCTCTCGCCGCCGCGAACAACGAAGGCGATCGTGATCGCGCCGATCAGCAGCAATAACGCCGGGAGCAATCGGCGCATACGTCGCGCCCAGAAGGCCGGCAGGTCGAGGCGTCCCGTCCGCGTGTGCTCCTCGAGGAGCAACCGCGTGATGAGGAAACCGCTGAGGACGAAGAACGTGTCGACACCGAGGTATCCCCCGCGAGCCCACGACACGTTGGCGTGGAACAACATGACCGCGAGCACGGCGAGCGCGCGTACGCCATCAAGCGCCGGTTCCCGACCGGCACGAACGGTTGCGTGGTCCCCACCCATCGCGCGCACCCTGCCCCTTGCCCGTAGTTAGGATACGTCGCGCATGGGACCCCGGCTCGAGCTACCCCCGCACGTGAAGGCGATCTACCCCTTCGAGTCGAAGTATGCGGCCGTCGGCGGCTACACGCTCCACTACCTCGACGAAGGTCCGCGCGACGGACACGTCATGGTGCTCCTGCACGGTAACCCGACGTGGTCGTTCATCTACCGCGACTTCATCCCGCGCCTCGTCTCGAGCGGCTATCGCGTTATCGCGCCGGACTTCCTCGGCTTCGGTTTGTCGGACAAGCCGGCGGAGGAGTCGGTCTACGCGATCGTCCATCACGTCGGACGGCTCGTCGCGCTGCTCGATCACCTCAACGTGTCGAACGCGGTTCTGTTCCTGCAGGACTGGGGCGGACCGATCGGGATGGGCGCGGTCCTCGCACGTCCGCATCTGCTCGCGGGCCTCGTCCTCGCGAATACGTTCTGGGGCGAGCAATCGGACTTCCAGAGAAACGTCCCGTTCTGGCGCGCGCTACACGCGCCGATCGCCGGACCGCTGTTACTCGGCCGGCGCGGCATGTTCGTGAACGCGTTGAAGCTGTCGGCCCCCGCCGACATGCCGAACGCCGTCTGGGACGGCTACGCCTTGCCCTTCGCGGACGCGTCGTCTCGGATGGGAACACTCGCCTTCCCGCGAGCGATCTCGACCGGTCCGAACCATCCGACGCAAGAGCTCGCCGATCGCATCCGCGAAGCGATGCCGCACTGGAACGTCCCGGTGCGGCTCGTGTGGGGCGAAAGTGACGCGGTCTTCCCGCCGAACGAGCAGGGGGCCGAGTTCATCGCGAAGCTCCCGCGCGCAACACTCGAACACGTCCGGCACATCCCCGGTGCTCGGCACTTCGTGCAGGAGTACGCCGCGACGGAATGTGTGCAGGCCCTCGTCGACGTCGCCGAGGAGGCGTACCGCTGATGGATCTGTTGGTACTCGTAGACGAGAACGTGTGGGACGAATTCCGCCCCGCCATCGAGAAGGTGGGCGACCTGGGGCGCGCGCCGTCCGGGCGGAAGTACCGGCTGGCGTTGCAAGGCAAACGACTCGAGGTCTACCTCGAACACGGGCCCGTCGACGTCCCGCCGCCGCAAGATCTCGTGGACGCCGATCTGCTCGCGCTCGCCTCGCAGGTGTTCGACGCCGTCGGCGGAGATTGGTCGTCGACCGCGCTGAAGCAGACCGCGACGGCGTGGGGCTGGCCCGTTTCCTAACGCTCAGTCGTTGTGACGGCGGCCGAACCAGCCGCCGACGGCAACCCCGGCACCGAAGAGTGCCGCCGCGACGAACGCGGACGGGATCCCGAACAGCAGTAACGGACGCCTCGTCCGCAGCTCGTACGCCGGCCAACCGCGTTCCCGCGCGATCCGCTTCAGCTCCGAATCCGGATTCACCGCGATCGGGTGTCCGACGAGCTCGAGCAACGGGAGGTCGTTTCTCGAATCGGAGTAGGCGTACGACTCCGACAGGTCGATGTCGCCCTGCTGCGCAAGCTCGGCAACCGCTTGCGCCTTCGCTTCGCCGTGGAGCACGCCGGGCGGAGAAACGCGTCCGGTGTACCGTCCGCTCCACGACACCTCGCCTTGCGTACCGAGCGCGCCCGTCATGTCGAGTGACTCGGACACGATCTCCGCGAGCTCGATCGGTGATGCCGTGCAGAGATACGTCATGTCGCCCGCGTCGCGGTGGTGCTCGATGATCTTCGCGACGCCTTCGTACACACGCGGAAGCACGCGCTCTTCCGCGATCTCACGGCCCATCTCTCGGAGTTCGTCGACGCTTCGTCCGGCGACGAATTCAAGCGTTGCCTCACGAGCCGATTCGATCCCCTTCTCGGACTCGCCGCTCACACGGAACCCGATCTGGCGGATCCCGAGGCGCAGGATGTCGCGCACACGGTAGTAATCCCGTGCGTACATGCCTCTGGCGACGAGGAAGAGGGACGAACCGGGGATGAGTGTCCGGTCAAGATCGAAGAACGCCGCACGCTGGCCCATGCAACTATCGTAGCCCTCATGGACATCGACGAAGCACGCGACTTCATCAACGACAACCCACGCTGCATCTTCGCAACCCGCCGCCGGGACGGAGCACCGCAGATGACTCCGATCGTCGCCGCGCTCGATGACGACGGATCGCTCTTGATCTCGAGCCGCGAGACCGCGGTGAAAACGAAAAACGCCAGGCGCGACCCGCACGTCTCCGTGTGCTTCCTGCGGAACGAGTTCTTCGGGGGTTTCGTCCAGGTTGACGGGACGGCCGAGATCGTGTCGCTACCGGACGCGATGGACCTGCTCGTCGATTACTACCGGCGCCTGTCCGGCGAGCACCCGGATTGGGACGACTATCGCGCGGCGATGGAACGCGAGAAGCGCTGCGTGATCCGCGTGACGATCGAACGCGCCGGACCGAATGTCAGCGGTTAGGTCACCGGGCCGGGCTTCGGGGGCGCGGCACAACGACGGAACGCGCGGTGCTGCTCCACTGCGCTCAGGAATGCGGCGTACTGGCGCACGATCCGCGGATCGACGCGCAGGTCGTTGTGGTAGAAGTCCGGGAACTGGCAGTTGATCCCGCCGACGAGCGCGGGTGACTGCGCGTAGCTCGGGCCCGCGTAACCGGGATCGCCGTCCCCCGTGCCGTCGTAGACCGTCATCCACCTCGTCGGTCCCGGCGCTTCATTCGAGCGCGCCTTGCCGGGTCGCCGTCCGCGCGGACCGTCGTTCATCTGCGCGAGCCACGCGGTCCCCGCCGCGATCTCGTTGCACGACTCCACGTTTCGCTCCGATCCCGGTGGACAGAAGCTCGTGCCATGGTTCGCGCCGGCGATCGCGACGAACGCGGCGATCTTCTTGTAGTAGGACGGGTTCTCCCAGAGCATCCGGCGACCGATCGTCACGCCGAGCGAGTGCGCGACGATGTCGACCTGCTTGGCCCCCGTGTACTTCAGGACGGCATCGACGAACGCGCGAAGATCGGGAACGTTCTGCTCGTCGCCCGTGATGACGCATCGCGTCGCACGCAGCCGGTCGTTCGTCGTGGTCCAACCGCGATAACCGTTGTTGACGGTGAACAACGCGCTGTCGTTCGAGCAACCCACGCCGTTGTACGAGATCGCCCACAGGTCGCCGTAGCGATAGCCGAGCGACTTCGTCATCTCCGTAGCGACCGGATACCACGTCGCCGCATCGGTCTCGTTGCCGTGGACGAAGATCACCGGGATGTGCCTCGAACGCTGCGTCCGCGGGCCGCCGAAACCGCCGAGCAGCCATGCCTTCCACTCGGCGTCGCGCGGCGGGTGGAAGTCGGACGGGAAATGCCGAACGGCCGGAGCCGCAGGCTTCAGATGTCCGGCACGGTCGACCGCGACGGCGTTGCCGGCAAGACCGATCGAACACAGCGCGACGACGAAGGCGACGGCGCGCTTCATCGTCGAGGATGTCCCGCGAAAAAGGCGTACGCCGCGGACGTGATGTCCGGGCCGAGCGGATCGGTGAACGATCCGTTCGGATCCCCGCCGGGATAGTCGTGGCCGAGCCCGTGGATGAGGAAGAACTGCACGATGCTGCCGGCGTGGTCGCGATACGTGAACACGCTGTACGGATACGAGCCCGAGAAGCCGACCACACCGCCGAGGCACGGGAACTCCATCGGCCGGACGCACGAGTCGGCGGGATGACCGACGCCCGACGCTCCGTGGTTGAACACCGACGTCGGGCGCCGTGACACCGAGTCGTTCATCTGCCCGTCGTCGGCGAGGTCCGCGACGCCGAGATATTCCTCGACGACGGCCTGGCTGTTGACGAAGGGATTGAGTTCGTCGGCCTCGCCGTCGACGACGAACGCGGGCATGCGGCGCGCGCGTGGACCCATCGTGCGGAACGCGACTTCGCCGGACGAATCACCGCAGTTCGCGTAGGGACATCCGACGAGGGAGCCCACCCCGGCGTAGAGCTCGGGATAGGTGACGGCCATGATCGTCGCCATGTTCGCGCCCGCCGACGCGCCGATCACGAATACCCGGCGCGGATCGATCCGGTCACGCGCGATCACCTGTCGGGTTATGCCGGCGATCGTCTGCGGTTCGCCGGCGCCTCGCGCATCGTCCTCGGGGCGGAACCAGTTCCAGCAACGCGCTCCGTTCGCCGATCCTTCGGCGCTCCGCTGCGACGCGTCCTGTGGATCGTTGCCGGCGTCCTGCTCCGGATAGGCGACGACGAAACCCTTGCGATCCGCGACGTCATCCCAGCGCGTGCCGATCGCGGCGTCCCGAGCGGTCTGCGAGCAGCCGTGCAGGTACACGACGAGCATGCGCGGCGACGCGATGTGATGCGGCTCGTAGATGTAGTAGTCGCGGCCGAAGGGGTCACCGTTCGCACCGTAGTGGTGCTTCGTGAATCCGCCAGAACCGATCGACGCGTGACCGGTGGACGGAGCGAGAACGCACGCGAGCGCGCACAACGCAACGAACGCGATGCGCTTCATGACGGCGCAGGGGCCGTTCGTTCGCTCGTCATCAGTCGAACGGCGAACGTCGCGTACGCATCGGCGACTTGTTCGACGGTGTAGCCCATCTCATCGCTCCACCACTCCGCGATCCGGAGTCCCATCGCGAGCGTCGACGCCGAAGCGAGCCAGACGTCCTCGACGTGGAAGACGCCGGCGGCCATACCTTGCGCGACGACGTCCGCGATGAGTTGCTGCGATGCGTTGCGGGTCCCCATCACGCGCATACGGCTCTCATCCGACAACGCCTGCAGCTCGCGGTTACAGATACGCGCGAGGAGCGGATAGGTCGCGTGCAAGAAGACGTGCGCGCGGACGAGACGCGCGAGCCGGTCGACCGGATCCGCGCTCGCTTCGTCCAGGGCGGTCCGCAGCAACTCGTTGTGTTCTTCGTGGCCGATCGACACGAGCTCGAGGAGCAGCTGCTCTTTCGAATCCATGTGGGCGTAGAGGGAGCTCGCTCGGATGCCCGTCGCGTCCGTGATCTCGCGGACGGACACGCCGTGGAACCCCCGGGCGCCGAACAGGAGGAGCGCTTCCTCGAGCAGGCGGCGGTGCGTCCCGTCGGCCGTCGCCCGCGGCGGGAGCAGGGCCCTTATTGACACGGATTCGCTCACCCACCTAACCTAACGAACGTTCGGTAGGTAGACAAGACGGGGTGGGCGTGGAAGACCTCATCGGACGGATCGGGCGGTTCGCCCGCACGGGTCCGGGCCGCTGGATGGCGGAGCTTCTGGCGATCGCGCTGATCGGCGTCCTCGCCGTGTACACCCTTCCCGGCCGGACGAAGCAGGTCTCGACGGTGTCCGGCGAGACCTCCACCGCCCAGTCCAGCGCAGCACCGAGTGCCTCGTCCGCCGCCCCGAGCTCGACACCGACGACGACCACGACCACGACCACGGCCGGACCGGCCGCGCCGTCCGGCATCGTCACCGCTCCGAGCGGCAAGACGGTGAATGTCTACGCACCGAAGAAGACGTCGTCCGGCGTGACGTACACACCCGCGCACCTGTACTCGGCTTCCGACGCGTTCCAGGGGATCACGAAAGACACGATCACCCTCTGCATGCACGCCGCGATATCGCTCGGGTCGGCATTCAACGAGACCGCGAACGATGTCACGACGTACTTCCGCTACCTGAATGCGCACGGCGGCGTCCTCGGCCGGAAGGTCAACATGACGATCGCGGACGACAAGTACACGGCGCAGGGAGCGCAGATCGCCGCGCAGCAATGTCAGAACCAGAAGCCGTTCATGGTGCTCGGCGGGATCGGGTTCGATCAGGACCCCGTCGTCAGATCGCTCGCCGAGCAGAACAAGTTCCTCTACCTGTACACGATGGCCGACGACGGCTCGCAGGGACACGGAGGGCCGAAGTCGTACAAGTACAGCTTCACGGCGTCGCCTTCGATCGAGCAGGTCGGGACGTGGATGGGACAAGCGGCGATCAGATACACGAAAGGCCCGTACGGCGCGGTGTACGTGAACGACCCGAACTGGGTCGGCGGGTACAACACGTTCAAGTCGTACCTCGACGCGCACGGCGGGAAGTCCGTCGACGGCGACTCGTACACGATGTCGAGCGGTTCGGACAACACGCAGTTCAACACGGACATCACGCTGATGCAGGCGCACGGTGTGAAAACGGTGTTCTTGTGGATGAACGCGATCGGCGCCGATGAATTCGTCGCGACGGCGTCGAGCCAAGGCTTCCATCCCCAGTACGTCACACCAGACGGGTTCGATCTCGTCACCGGCACCGTCGGTCAGTCGATGGACGACAAGAGCCGGAGCGTCGGCCCGGCGATCGGCGGCTGGGTCACACCGGCGTTCGATCCGAAGAACCCGAACGTGCCGTACTGGTCGGCGGAGAAAGAGATGCTCGCCGCGTACAACACCTACGACAACGGCCACCAGCCGGACGACATCGATTGGCAGGCGTGGCTCGCCTTCAAAGCGGTGACGCAGATGTTCCAGCTCTGCGGACAGGACTGCAATCGCAACGACGTCGCCGGCATGTTCGAATCGGGACTTTCGGCGCAGACGCCGCCGCTCTGCAGGACGGACTTCAGCAAGAACCACAACTTCGGCGGCACGGCGATGAACCTGTGGAAGGCGACGCGTGTCCCGTATGTCAGCCCCGACTATCCGCAGGCGGGTCAACACACGGTCTGGAAGCAGTTCGTGAGCTGTTCGAACAAGTTCAACTAAGGTGCTCCACGCACCGATCCAGACCGTCATCATCCTCGGCCTGGCGAAGGCCGCGATCTACGCGCTCATGGCGCTCGGGATCACGCTCACGTATCGCGCCGCGCGCGTCATCAACTTCGCGCAAGGCGAGATCGGCACGACCGCGGCGTTCGTCGCGTGGTGGTTGATCTCGCGTCACGGACAAGCGTGGGCGGTCGGCGCGGTCGCCGCGCTCGCCGTGGCCGGAGCGATCGGTTACGCGATGCACCGCTTCATCGCGCTCCCGATGCGGGACGCACCACGCACTTCGCTGATGATCACGACACTCGGGGTCGCGTTCCTGCTCTTCGGCATCGAGCTGAAAGTGTTCGGACCGAGCCCCGAAACACTTCCGACCCCGTTCGGCGGCAGCACGTGGGGCATCCACTTCGGCAGCTTCGTCCTCACGCCGATCTACATCGCCGCCATGCTCGTCGCCGGAGCGATCGCCGGCGGGCTCGCGTTGCTCCTCACGCGGACACGCTTCGGTCTCGGCATCCTCGCCACGGCCCAGGATCCGTCGAGCGCGAGACTTCTCGGTATCCCCGCGAACGCCGTTTCCGCATTCACGTGGATCGCCGCGGCGCTGCTCGGCGCCATCGCCGGACTCCTCGTCGCGCCGACGCAAGGCGTGTTCTTCGCCTTCCAGATGTCGGGCCTGATCTTCTTCCGGGGGCTCGTCGCCGCCTTGATCGGCGGACTCGACAGTCTTCCCGGTGCGGTCGTCGGCGCCGTGGTCGTCGGCGAGATCGACAGCTTCGCGGGATTCATCTTCAACCGGAGCGCCGGCGTCCCGGAACTCGTGCTGCTCGCGATCATCCTCGTCGTGATGGTGGTTCGTCCGACCGGGATCCTCGGTGTCGAGGTCGCGACGTGAAGCGGGAGACCACGCCGAAGTGGAGCAGAGGCCCTATCGAGGCTCCAATATGGGTCGCCGCGCTCGCCGTGATGTTCTTCATCCTTGGCGCAACCGGCGCGTTGTCGAGCGCGCAAGCCGCGATCATCGATTACGCCGTCATCGCGGGGATCCTCGCTCTCAGCCTCAACCTGCTGATGGGCTACGCCGGACAGATCTCTTTGGCGCAAGCGTCGTTCCTCGGTCTCGGCAGCTTCGTGACGGGGTTCGTCGTCTCGCACGCCGGCAGCTTCGGACTGCCGCTGTCGCTTCTTCTGTCCGTCGTGATCGGCGCGATCATCGCGATGGTCGTCGGGCTCCCGGCGATGCGACTGCGCGGCGTCTACCTCGCGATCGCGACCTTCGCCTTCGCCGACGCCTTCGACAACTACATCTTCAACATCCAGAAGATCAGCGGACTCGGCTCCGGCGTCACGGTCACCCGTCCGCACATCGGTCCGTTCCATCTGAAGACGGACGCTACCCTCCTCGCGTTCTCGCTCCTCTGGCTCGCGATCGTGTGGCTGCTCGACACGAGGCTCATGTCGATCCGGTACGGGCGCGCGCTGCTCGCGATACGCGAGGACGAACAGATCGCGTCGTCCTTCGGCGTCCCCGTCACGCAGGAGAAGATGCGCGCGTTCCTCATGTGCGGCGCGATCGCCGGTCTCGCCGGCTCGCTCTACGCCTACCAGGTGCAGGTGATCGTGAAGTCGAGCTACGCGCTACAGATCTCGCTCTTCTACCTGATCGTCGTCGTCGTCGGCGGGCTCGGCTCCCGTCCCGGCGTCGTCGTTTCGGCAGCGCTGTTCACGCTCCTGCCGTACTGGTTCACATTCCTCAAAGGTTGGGACTTCGTCATCGCGCCGGCGCTGCTGATCATCACGCTCGTGCGGAACCCCGGCGGGCTCCCGGATCACCTGCAGCGACTGCGCGACGCGCGCGAGCTGAAACGGCGGCGCGAAACGAAGGAGGACATCGCGGGGTTGCGTCCGAAAGTCGTCGGTACCGAACGGCCGGCGGCAACGGTGACCGAGGAACTGCTCCGTGTCGAGGGGATCTCCGTCACGTTCGGCGGTCTTCGCGCCGTCAACGACGCGAGCCTCGAAGTGACCACGGGTGCGGCCGTGGGGCTGATCGGGCCGAACGGCGCCGGCAAATCGACGCTCTTCAACGTGATCTCGGGCTTCGAGAAGCCGCGGTCGGGCCGGGTCTTCTTCGAAGGGCGGGACATCACGCTCGCACCGGCGCACGAACGCTCGGCCCTCGGCATCAGTCGTACGTTCCAGCACGTCGGCCTCGTCCGGCGCGCAACCCTCGTCGACAATCTGATGCTCGCGCAGCACTCGCGTCTCGACTACGGCGCGATCGCCGGGCTCACGGCACTCGGCGACACCCGCCGCCTCGAAGCGGAGTCCCGCACGAACGCGCTCGACCTGCTCGACGAGATCGGACTCGCGGACTTCGCCGACCTCCGCGTCGAAGTGCTGTCGACGGGACAGCAGCGCCTGGTGGAGCTCGCGTGCGCCGTTGCGTCGCGTCCGCGACTCGTCCTGCTCGACGAACCGTCCGCGGGGATGAGCCCGGCCGCGGCCGAGCATCTGGCCGAACAGCTAGCTCGACTCCGAACGAATTTCTCGACCGCGCTGCTGCTGATCGAGCACCACATCCCGCTCGTGACCGCCGTTTGCGACACGACGTATGTGCTCGACGCCGGCGCCGTGATCGCGTCCGGGCCCGTGCGCAAGGTGATCAAGCAACCGGAAGTCGTCACCGCATACGTGGGCGAGGCGGTCTGACCATGCTCGAAGCGAAGGGACTCGTCGCGGGGTACGGCGCGAACACCGTGCTGCACGGCGTGACGTTCACGGTTGGCGACGGCGAGCTCGTTGCGATGGTCGGATTGAACGGCGCGGGCAAGTCGGTGTCGCTTCGCTGCCTCGCCGGCCTGCTCCTCCCGTGGGACGGGACCGTCACCCTCGACGGACGAGACATCACCAAGCTCACGCCCGAAGCTCGCGTCGC
>JAICYB010000076.1 GCA_025934435.1 Actinomycetes bacterium
GACGCGATGCGCTGCGCGAGTCCTTCGGCGATCGCCGTCTTCCCCGTACCCGGCTCCCCGATGAGGACAGGATTGTTCTTCGTTCGACGTGACAGCACGTGGACGACCCGACGGATCTCGTCGTCCCGTCCGATCACGGGATCGAGCTTGCCTCGCTTGGCGAGCTCGGTCAGGTCGCGGCCGAACCGCTCCAGGGCCTGGTACTTCGACTCGGGATTCTGGTCCGTGACACTGTGCGCGCCGCGCACCTCCACGAGCGCACGCAAGATCTCGTCGTGCGTCGCGCCGGCGTCGCGCAGGACGTTGCCGACATCGCCGTCCGACGTCGCGAGCGCAAGGAGCAGATGCTCCGTCGAGACGTACGCGTCCTTCAGCTGATCCGCTTCCTTCTGCGCTTCGTCGAGCACCTTGCCGAGCTCGGGCGACAGGTAGACCTGTCCCGGCTGGCCCGCGGGACGCTCGACATACGCTCGCGGGATCTTCGTGAGCAGCTCCTCGACGCGGTCCCGCAGCGTGCGCGGTGACGCGCCGAGCTTCTGCAACGTCGGATAGACCGCACCTTCGGGATCGGCGAGCAACGCCGCCAGCAGATGCGCGGGCGCGACCTGTTGATGATTCCGTTCGTCGGCAAGCCGCTGCGCGGCCTGCAGTGCTTCCTGCGATTTGAGAGTCAGCTTGTTGATGTCCACGTGTTACTTGGCGGCCGGGCCGAGTTCGATCGGTCCGCGACCGCTCTCCTCCTTCATGCGTTGTTCGCTCCAAAGCTCTTCGAGCGACCGGTGTTGCCAGGCGGGAACGAGCCCCGCCGCCTGCTTCGCGATCTGGCGCACTTCTCGCACGAGAGCGTCGGCTTCGAGCTCGTCGATGCGGGCCGCCATGCGTTCGAGATCGCGGCGGAGGCGGACGACCTGCTCCTCGAGGCGCAGCACCATACGCGCGCCGGCGAGGTTCACACCTTCCTCCTGCGTCAGTTCTTGGATCCGGCGAAGGCGCATGATGTCCTCGGCCGAATAACGACGCGTGTTCCCCGACGTCCGTTCCGGCTGCAGCAGTCCCTTGCGTTCGTACACGCGCAAGGTCTGCGGATGCACGCCGGCGAGTTCGGCGGCGACGCTGATGACGTACACCGCGCTGCGTTCCTCCTTCTTCTTCGCCATCTGGCTATACCCCCAAGTGCTTGCGCGGTGACTCGTCCTTGCTCTCGCCGAGTTCCCGCACGAGTTCTTGTTCCTTCTTCGACAACTTCGACGGCACGGCCACTTGGACGGTCGCGAGGAGATCGCCTTTCGATCCGTCGCTCCGCCCGATCCCCCGCCCGCGGATGCGGAACGTCTTCCCCGACGATGTGCCGGCCGGGATCTTCAGCGTGACCGGACCGTTCAGCGTCGGGACCTTCACTTCCGAACCGAGAGCAGCTTCCGGGAACGTGATCGGCAGGTTGAGCGTGAGGTCGTTGTCCTTCCGTCCGAAGAAGCGGTGCGGCTGCACCTTCACACGGACGTACAGATCACCCGCTTCCCCACCGTCGGGATGCTCGCCACGACCGCGCACACGGATCCGCGCGCCGTCCTTCACGCCGGCGGGGATCCGGACGGTGACGTGCTGCCGCCGTCCCGTCGGCACCTTCTTCTCCACGCCGGACGCCGCCTCTTCGAACGACAATGCGGCTTCCGTCTCGAGATCGCGTCCTCGACGCGGCCCGCGGCGGAACGGATTGCCGCCGAAGTTGAACTGCACGCGTCCGCCCTGCGCGGCGCCGCCGAAGATCTGGCTCAGCAGATCCTCGACGTCGAACTCCTCGCCGAAACCGAAGTCCTCGACGCGGAAGCCGCCGGGCATGCCGCCGCCGAACCCGGACGCACCAGACGCGATCGCGTCGCGCAGCTTGTCGTACTCGGCACGCTTCTCCGGATCAGACAGGACGGCGTACGCCTCGCCGATCTCCTTGAATTTCTCCTCACCTTCGGGCCCCGGGTTGCGGTCCGGGTGGTACTGCATGGCGAGCTTGCGGTACGTCTTCTTGATCTCGTCCGCGCTCGCCGTCTTGGCGACGCCGAGGATCGCGTAGAAGTCCTTGTCGATCCACGACTGGGAAGCCACTACCTATGCACTCCCCTCGGGCACCGTGACGTGCACCAGTGCGGGACGAACGATCTTGCCCTTGAGCTTGTATCCCGGACGAACCACTTCGAGCACGGTGGGTTCGTCGACGTCGCCCGGTACGGACGAGACAGCTTCGTGCTCGTTCGGGTCGAACGCGCCCGTCGACTCAACACGTTCGAGTCCTTCTTCGGCGAGCACGTCATGCAACTGCTTCTTCACGATCTCGATGCCGCGCCGGACCGCTTCGTTGTCCTTCGCGGCGTCGAGCGCGCGGTCGAGATCGTCGAGCACGGGGAACAACTTCTCGACGATGCGCAGACTCGCACGCTCGACGAGCTCCGTCTGCTCGCGGATCACGCGCTTGCGGTAGTTCTCGAAGTCCGCCTTGAGACGCAGCAGTTGATCCATGCGCTCTTCGGCGAGCTTCGCCGCTTCGTCGATGTCACGCTCGACGGCGTCGTCCGACGCTTGCGGTGGGGACCCCTCCGTGGGGCCCCCCCGCTTGTCCGTGATGTGGATCTTCGGGCGCTCGTTATCCATTGCTCGCGTCACCCTCGTCCACGACTTCGCCTTCGACGACGTCGTCGCTCGCCGCGCTAGGGCCCGAAGCCTGATCGCCGGCAGCCGCGCCGCCGGTGGCCTGCTGACCGTAGGCCTGCTGCGCGAGCTGGTGCGACGCCTGGAGCAACTCGTCCGTCGCCTTCTTGATCGCGTCCAGGTCGCCGCCCTGCAGCGTCTGCTTCGTCGCGTCGATCTTCGACTGGATCTCAGCGCGCTGCGCCTCGGACGCCTTGTCGCCGGTCTCCTTGAGCGCCTTCTCGACGGCGTAGATCGCGTTGTCCGCCTGGTTGCGCGCCTCCGCTTCCTCGCGACGACGCTTGTCGTCGTTCGCGTGCGTCTCCGCGTCTTTCACCATCCGGTCGATCTCGTCCTTCGGAAGCGCGGTACCGCCGGTGATCGTCATCGCCTGTTCCTTACCGGTCGCGAGGTCTTTCGCAGAGACATTGACGATCCCGTTGGCGTCGATGTCGAACGTCACTTCGATCTGCGGCACGCCGCGCGGTGCCGGCGGGATGTCCATCAGCTGGAAACGTCCGAGCGAACGGACGCCGGCCGAGTCCGACATCTCACCTTCACCCTGCAGAACGATGACCTCGACCGAGGTCTGATTGTCCGCCGCGGTCGAGAAGATCTCGCTGCGACGCGTCGGGATATGCGTGTTGCGCTCGATCAACTTCGTGTTGATGCGTCCGAGCGTTTCGACGCCCATCGAAAGAGGCGTGACGTCGAGAAGGAGGATCTCCTTCATGTCGCCCTTGATGATCGAAGCCTGAACGGCCGCGCCGACGGCGACGACTTCGTCCGGGTTGACGCCCTTGTGCGGGTCTTTGCCCGTGAGGCTCTTCACGAGCTCCTGCACCATCGGCATACGCGTCGAGCCGCCGACGAGGATGACGTGGCTCAGATCGCCCGTCGCGACCTTTGCGTCGCGCAGCGCCTGCTCGAACGGAGCGCGCAGACGCTCGACGAGGTCGGACGTCATCTGCTCGAACTTCGAGCGAGTCAGCGTCATCTCGAGGTGCAGCGGGCCTTCGCCCGTCGCCGTGATGAACGGCAGCGAGATCGACGTCTCCTGCGCCTGCGAGAGCTCGATCTTCGCCTTCTCCGCAGCTTCCTTCAGTCGCTGGAGCGCCATCCGGTCGGCCGAAAGGTCGACACCGTTCGAGTTCTTGAATTCGGTGACGAGCCAGTCGATGACCTTCTGGTCCCAGTCGTCGCCACCGAGACGCGTGTCACCGTGCGTCGACTTCACTTCGAAGACGCCGTCGCCGATCTCGAGGATCGACACGTCGAACGTGCCGCCGCCGAGGTCGAAGACGAGGATGCGCTCGTCGGTTGCTTCCTTCTCGAGGCCGTACGCGAGTGCGGCCGCCGTCGGCTCGTTGATGATGCGGAGCACCTTGAGCCCGGCAACCTCCCCGGCCTCCTTCGTCGCCTGACGCTGCGAGTCGTCGAAGTAGGCCGGAACGGTGACGACGGCTTCGTCCACCGTGCCGCCGAGGTAGGACTCGGCGTCCCGCTTCAGTTTCTGCAAGATGAACGACGAGAGCTGCTGCGGCAGGTAGTCCTTGCCGTCGACGGTGAACTTCCAGTCCTTCTCACCCATGTGACGCTTCACCGACCGCACGGTGCGGTCGGGGTTCGTGATCGCCTGGCGCTTCGCGATCTCGCCGACGAGGACCTCTCCTTGCTTGGAGAAGGCCACGACGGACGGGGTCGTGCGGCTGCCTTCGGCGTTCGGGATGACGACCGGCTCCCCACCTTCGACGGTGGAGACGACCGAGTTCGTGGTCCCGAGGTCGATGCCTACAACTCGTGCCATGTCCCGTTCCTCCTATACACGCGGGCGTTTCGTGCCCAGGTTCTGGATTAGTAACACTCTAAGAATCTAAGTGCTTCCCAGTCAAGGAGAATCCCAAACGGGCAGGTCCGCGCGGGGTTCTAGGAGTGCGGCGTGGGCGCCCGACCGACCTCGGCCGTCGAGCCCACGTGGACGCCGTTACGCGCGAACCAACCCTCGTTCACCTCGAGGGCGGCGTCGTAGGACAAGCTCGCGTAGTAGAGCTTGCACGGGTCGGCCTTGCAGGGGGTCATGTCCTTCAGGTCGATGACCTTGTAGGTCTGGCCTTTCGTCCGCTGGAGGAAGGCGACGGACAGCGGGATCAGCGTGTCCTTCATATAGAAGGGCGAGCCCGTGGCCGAGGGGAAGAGGAACAGCATCCCGTTGTTCGTCCCCATGGTCGTGCGGTTCATGAGGCCCTTCTCCCACTCGGCCTGGTTGACGGCGAGCTCGACGGCGACGACATGGCTTCGGAAGGCGACGAGCGCGCCGCCGGGTGGCTCCGTCGGGATAGCGGGCCCCGACTTCTTGGCGCAAGCGGCGAAGAGGACGACGAGGACGAGGAAGACCGCCGTCGCCCACCCGGGCGAGGGCCTCGCGCCGGAACGGCGCTTGCTTCCCGTGACGGCCGAGGCAGGCTTCGGGAAGTCGAGCGGCCGGCCGCGGTGAGGGCCGTTGCCCACGCCGGCCGGCACCGGCATGTCGCAGTCCGGACGGAGCCCGTCAGCCGGCACCTTGCCCTCCGATGAGATCTTTGACGAGACGCAGATGCTGCCAGAACCGGCGCTTCGGCTCCTTGCTCGTCACCGCCGCCGGCATCGGCTCGGTCAAGATCAGCGTGAGGTCCGAACGGAGGGCCACCGGCTCCCCCGGCGCGACCTCCTCCGGCACCCGCAGTCCGCATCGGCCGTCGAGAACGCGCAGCGCATCGAGCGTCTTTTCTCCGCAGGCGACGATCACGCGGGGCAGAACGGCTTCGATCTCGACGAGCAGGTGCTCGGCGCACGCCTTCGTCTGGTCCGACGAGGCTTGGGACGAACCACAGCGCACGGACGTCGCACCGTAGGTCCACGACAGCGGGATCCCGAGAGCCCCGAAGGCCTTGGTGAGCGCCTCCGCCTCGTCCACGAACGCTTCGCCGGCATCGGCATCAGCCGGGGAGGGGTGCTCCTTCACGAGCATGATCGGGGCCCGGGGGAAACCGGTGCCGTACGCCCGGTTCGGACAAGCGCGATCGCATGCGCTGCACGCGCGTATCCGTGATGCCAGCGCGATGAGCTCGCCGCCGGCCTTCGAGACGTCGGAGGAGATCGTCGACGGTTCGTCCGGCGGCTTCGGCTTGCGCGGCCGCGAGGACGGCGGCCGAGGTATCGAGCGGCCCGGCGGCATGACCAAGCTGCGTCCGTCGGAGCGTCTCCGCGGAGTTGGCAATCAGACCTCGCTTGCTCCACCCGGGCGGACTCCGTGCTCGTGCATACGGGCACTCTACCTGCGGGAACCGATATCCTCTCCCGCGAAATGACGCCGCTCCGCGCGTGGCCGCTGATCCCACTCGCGCTCATCGTGTTGCCCATCGCCGGCAAGCGCGTTCTCCGCTTGTCGAAGCTCGTACGGTCGGGAGAATCGAACCCCGAACGCTTCAAGGGGCTCCTCACCACTCGGACGAAGTACGCCCTCCTCAAGATCATGGGGCAGAAGAAGCTCCTCCAGCGTGAAGGCCCCGGACTCGCGCACGCGTTCACCTTCTGGGGCTTCCTCGTCGTGCAGGTGGCGCTGCTCGAGAGCGTGTTCGAGTTCTTCTGGAGGGACGCGAAGCTGCCGCTCATCGGAACGTGGTCGTGGCTCGGCTTCGTTTACGACTTCTTCTGCATCGCGGTTGGCCTCGCGCTCATCTCGTTCTTCCTGATCCGGTTGAAGAACCTGCCGAGCCGGCTCGGACGACGCTCGCGCTTCTACGAATCGCACATGGGCCCCGCGTACCTGATCCTCGTGATGATCTTCGGGGTCGTCGCCTCGCTCCTCTTCCTCAATTCGACGCGCGCCGCGGAAGGGATCCTTCCGTACGTACGCGGCGCTTTCGCATCGCGATGGATCGGCCACTACATGGCCGCGCACATCTCGAAGACGACCCTCGCGACGATCGACTACTGCACGCTCATCGCGCACGTCAGCATCGTCGCGCTCTTCCTGATCATCGTTCTGCACAGCAAGCACCTGCACATCTTCACGTCGCTCCTCAACGTTCCCTTCGGGCGGCAGCCGCTCGCGCTCGGCCGGCTTCGTCCGGAGCACATCGACATCGAAGCGATGGACGAGAACACGAAGATCGGCGCGGGCGTCGTCGAGGACTTCGAATGGAAGCACTTCCTCGACATGCTCACGTGCACCGAATGCGGACGGTGCCAGGCGGTGTGTCCGGCGTGGAACACCGGCAAAGAGCTGAACCCGAAGCTGCTCGTGATGGCGCTCCGCGATCACGCGCTGAACAAGATGCCGGTGCTCATCGGCGAAACCACGGCCGAGAACGCGACGGGCGACACGAAGCTCGCGTGCGAACAGTCCCTCGTGCCGGACGTCATCCACGACGAAGTGCTGTGGGCGTGCGTGACGTGCGGCGCGTGCGTGTACGAGTGCCCGGTCGACATCGAGCACGTCGACATGATCGTCGACATGCGTCGCAACCAGGTGATGATGGAATCGCGGTTCCCGCGCGAAGCGCAGGGGATGTTGAACAACGTCGAGTCGTCCGGGAATCCGTGGGGTATCGCCGGCGACGCTCGCATGCAGTGGGCAAAGGGGCTCGAGAGCAAGGTTCCGGTCGTCAACGGCAAGATGCCGGACGACGCCGAGTATCTGTTCTTCGTCGGCTGCGCGGGTGCATCCGACGACCGCGCGATCAAGACGACGCGCGCGATCACCGAGCTCTTCGACAAGGCCGGCGTGAAGTTCGCCGTTCTCGGCCCCCAAGAGGTGTGCAACGGCGATCCGGCGCGCCGCATCGGGAACGAGTTCCTGTTCCAGGAGATGGCGAAGACGAACGTCGAGACGTTCAACGGCAAAGGCGTCAAGAAGATCATCACGCAGTGCCCGCACTGCTTCAATACGTTCAAGAACGAGTACCCCGACTACGGCGGCACCTATGAGGTCGTCCACCACGCGCAGCTGCTCGCGCAGCTCGTCGCCGAGGGCAAGCTGAAACCGCAGACACCGGTCGACGCCACCGTGACGTATCACGACCCGTGCTACCTCGCCCGTCACAACACCGTGATGGACGACCCGCGGAACGTCATCACGGCCACGGGCGCCCGCCAGGAAGAGATGCACCGCTGCGGACGACGGACCTTCTGCTGCGGCGCCGGCGGCGCGCGCTTCTTCATGGAAGAGACCGAAGGCAAGCGGATCAACTCCGAACGCATCGAAGAGGCCGTCGGGACGAACGCCGACATCGTCGGCACGGCGTGCCCGTTCTGCCTCGTCATGCTCGACGACGGCGTGAAGGACCTTCAGATGAAGGGCGAGGCTCCCGAGCACGTCCAGGTCATGGACGTCGCGAACGTGTTGCTGCGGTCACTTGGCGTCGCCGCGAAGGCAGAAGAACCGGTATCCACGCCGGACGCACCACCGCAGCCACTCGAACAGCACTAACGCGAGAAGTACTTGCTCAAGAAGTCCGCTTGTCCCTGGTAGTTCGATCCGATGACGTCGCCGTACAGGATCTGCGGTTCCTCGAGCATGCGTTCGAACCCCAGCGTGCAGATCGCTTGACCGTGCTCGACGACGAACGGCACATCGTGAGCGCGAACCTCGAGCACGGCGCGGGAGCCTCTCGTCGGGTCGCCGTCCGAGTATCCGAAGCCCGGATCGAAGAAACCCGCGTAGTGCGTGCGCAGCTCGCCGGACGTCGGATCGTACGCGTTCATCTCGGCGGCGAGATCGGGCGGGATGGCGACGGCTTCGCGTGACATCAAGAGGTAGAACTCCTCGGGCTCGAGGATGAGCCGCGAGCTTCCCTTCTCCGTACGCACCGGCTCCCAGAACAGATCGGGATCGGCTTTGTCCGTCACCGTGAGATCGAGGAGCTGGCTGTTCTTCCTCGCGCGGTACCCGACGAAGCCTCGCGCGTCGCCGTCGAGATCGAGACTGAGGAACAGACCGTCGTCGACGCGCACCGGACCGACGTTGTTCACGACGATGCGCCGACCGATGATCTCGTCATCGGACAGTCGGGTCGTCCCTTCGGACAGACGCAACTGGTTCAACGCCTGACCACTCTGGACGCGAACGGTGAACGTGCGCGAGAAGACCTCGAGGTAGAGACGTCCTTCGTAGCCGCGCTGGATCTCGTCGAAGCGCGCGCCGCGATCGGTGATGACCCGCGTGAAGATGTCGAGTCGTCCGATGGACGACTTCGGATTCGCCTTCGCTCGCACGTGCGGCGGCAGCGCGAGCTCTTCTTCGAGCGGGATCAGATACGGCGTGTTCCGTTCGAGGATCGCGCCGTCACGCAGATCGAGCTCCGTCCCCATCGAGTAGCGCTCGAGCTTCGAATCGACGGGTTCGTCACCCGGAAGAAAGCTCGACCGGAGGCGGTACGCCTTCGACCCGAGGCGCAGGTCGAGCGACGCCGGCTGGAGCTGACGCGCGGAATCGTCGGGAAGACGAAGACGCGACGTGATGCGTCCCTCGTCGATCGACTTCACGATCCACTGCGATGGATATACGCCCGGCACGCCGCCCACTCTAGCCACGCGAGCCGACCGCGTTAGCATGGCGAGGTTCCTATGACAGGGGCGGCCCGGCGGCCGATCCTGAAAACCCGCGGGTGTAGTTCAATGGCAGAACGGAAGCTTCCCAAGCTTCAGGCGGGGGTTCGATTCCCCTCACCCGCTCTCGACACCATTCCGCAGCGAAGCGGAGGAGCAACGGGAGGTCGCCGGTGAGGAAGATCACGATCGACTGCGGGATGTGCGGCGAGCGCGTCGCGCTCGAGCACGGCAAAGAGGCGATGTTCGAGACCGGACCGAACGCCTATCACCTGATGGATCTCTGTCCGTCGTGTCTCGACGACCAGCTCCGAGCGGCGGAGTCCGTCAACGACACGTCGGGCTATCGGCAGAAGGCGGCAGCGCTACTTCGTATGCCGGACGGATCCGCTCCCTCAGTGGCCGCCGGCGAGTAACGAGCCGAGTCCCCACACCGTCAGCACGACTCCGATCAGGATGTTGAGCGCGACGACCTTCATGTTCGGTTTCGGTCGTTTGTCGTCCGGCTTGCGTCGACGCTCTCGCACGATCACCGCGATGTTGCCGACGAGGAGCGCCGCGCCGATCGCGAGGATGAGCTCGCGCATCAGTTGGCCCGCAGGGAAGATCCCGGTTCCGCTCATTCCGGCGGCTAGCTTAGGCCGATGACCGGCGCCGCCGAGCTCGCCCCTTCGCGCGCCCCGTGCTCGCTCGCCGAACGTGAAGCAGCGCGCACCGTCGCCGCCCTGCTCCGGCGGTGCGGCCTGCGTCCCCGGACGGTCCCGGCACGAGCGCCGACGAGCCCGACGTGGACGCCCCTCCTCCGCGCTCTGTGCCGTGTCTGGGCGGCCGCGTTCCTCGCTGCCGAGCTGCCGCTCGGTGCGCGCATCCTCGCGGTGGCCTCCATCGCGATGGGTCTGCCCGCGATCGGCGGCCTCGTCCGATTCGTGCCGCTGCTCGGCGCAACCACGCACAACGTGATCACGTCGAGGAAAGGGACGGACCGCTCCGCACGGCCCGTCGTCGTCACGGCGCATCTGGACACCCATCCCACGGCCGGGCGCCCGATGACGCGAGCGCACGAAGCGCTGTCCGCGGTTTCGGGCTGGCTGCTCCTCGCAGCCGCGATCGTGGGACATCGCTCCGGCGGCTGGCGTCCGGTAACCGCGATCGTCGCGGCCGAAGCGGTGCTCACGCTCGCGTGGCTCGCGCGCCGCGAGCTGACGACGCCACACGAGCTTCCGGACGACAACACGTCGGGTGTGCTCGCGCTGATGCGCTTCGCCGAGCTGCTCGTCGTGACGCCACCGGCGCGCGATGTATGGATCGCCGCGACCGGCGCAGGCACGTCCGGCAGCTACGGGCTCATCGGTCTGCTGCGCCGCCGTCGCGAGCTACGTGACGCGTGGGTCATCGAGATCGACGCACTCGGGTCCGGTGAAGTCATCGCGTCGCCGTTCTCCGCGCGTCTCACGCA
>JAICYB010000104.1 GCA_025934435.1 Actinomycetes bacterium
CCGCCGCCGGCCGCGAACACCTGATCGGCTGCGCCGAAGGGCGAGACGCGGAGGTCGGAGCCACCACCGCCGCCACCGGCGCCGCCGTTAGCGAGTCCAGACCCGCCCCCGGCACCGCCGCCGTTGAAGCCGCCCGGCCCGATGAAGAGCGGAACCGCGTCTCCGCCCCGGCCACCCACGAGAACATGGAAGACCTCGCCCGGGGTCACTGTGAGCGTTCCGGACGTGTGGCCGCCGAGTCCACCGACGCCGCCCTCCTGACCCGTCCCGCCCTGCGCGCCGTATGCGTCGACCGCGATCTCGGTGACGTCGGTGGGCACCGTGAAAGTCTGGGAGGCACCTGTGTAGCTGAACGTGTACGTCGTTGTTGTGGCCGTAGATGAGGTCACAACAGGATCTGCCCATCCCGTGCCCACGAGCCACGGGGAAACGGCGATCGAAACCACAAAAGCGCACGCGAAGAATCGACGTCTCGACATCACTACCCCCATCCCTGTCGACGATTTTCGGCCGCGATCGTATAGGCAACATCGTGAAGGCGCAAGCGGTTCGTCCATCGAACCTGTCAGCAGCGCGTACCGTTCGGGCGGCCGCACCGATGAGATATCGGCCACAAGGAAACGTGTGAGCCTTCGTCCGCGTCCACGATGACGCGACACATCACACAGCGCCCCCGGGAGGACTCGAACCTCCGACACCCGGTTTAGGAAACCGGTGCTCTGTCCCCTGAGCTACGAGGGCGTGGCGCGAATAATACGAGGTCAGGCTTCGCTTCAGGGCCGACCTGCGTCTGTGTCTTAGGGTACGGCGCCTGCAAAGCGAACCCTTTCCCGAACTCCGCGCACTGATCGACGCCGTCGGGTGAATCGCTGCTCCCTCTATGGCAACCGAGCTCTTCGGATCACCATCGGTGACGCCGCGGTGACGCCGCGGTGACACGCGCCGACGAGACTCAGCACGGCGGTCTCGACGAAGAAGATCCACGGATCCGGCGCGTTTCCCGAGAGGGAGCCAGCTGCGGACCGCGCACCTCAGTCTGAGCGTCCGAAGGAGTACTCCGTGAAGAAACGTCTCTGGATGGTCGCATTCGTCGCAGCGATATGCATCGCGACACCCGTGGTCGTCCTCGCACAAGCGAAGTACCCGCCTCCTCCACCGACACCGACGCCGAGGCCGGCAGTCGGTGGCAGTGACGGCCGCGCGTGCTTCAAGGTCGACGGTCAAGTCGATGGTGCATTCGTCCCGGGACGGGTGACCGAGGGGAGCGACATCATCGTCTTCGGACCCGAAGGGACCGCTGAGGCGAACGGCGAGATCGAATTCTTCGTTGACAGCCGACGAGCCAAGCTCGGCCAGTCTCACGCGCAAGCGGACGGAAGCTTCTCGTACAGACGGACCCTGCCGACCTTGATCAAGCCGGGCCACCATCGGATCATCGGCGTGATAAGAGGCTGCGGCGAGAGCAGCGTCGATCTGGAAGTTCTCGCATCGCCTCAGGTGCTCGTTGGCGCTGCCGTTGCGGATCCGAGCGAGGGATCCGGAACACTACCGCGGACCGGGGTCCCGCTCGTGACGTACGTCCTCGTCGCGTTGATACTTGTCGGTATCGGTGCCCTGTTGTTACGCGTGCGGAACGGTCGCCCGATCGGTTTGGCCCGATCTATCACCAGCGCATCGTCCGAACCTAAGGTTCCGCTGCTCGACACGAGCCACTTCGTTTCAGGGGAACTGAGGCAGCGACGTCGCGCGGAAAGCCCAAACGACCGGTGACGCTCCGGTAACGCACCGACGCGATGCTGGAGAATGCTCCGCGTGCCGTCCGCGTGCCCGTAGTGGAGGCCAGCGCCGACAACGCGAGGAGGATCGTCCTTCTTCGCATCTACTTCACGCAGACCGCGTAGGCGCCGACGGCCATCGGCGCGAAGCTCTGGTCGGTGAGGTGGACGGCCCACCCCTCGTCCGGTGCTTTGTCCCGGTCGCCGCGGTCGATCGGCACGGACGAGAAAACGACTCCGCTGGGCCCGCTGGAGAAGCCGCCCGAGGCAACATGGAACCTCGACGGACACGACACCTTCACCGTTCGCGCCTTGAGCGAGCGCACGATCACGACCTTCGAGACGATGCGGATGCGCAACGTTCCCGACGGGACGCAAACGATGTTCGATTCGATGCTCACGGCCGTGTTCGAGAAGTCGGACGCTTGCAGGACCCAAACCGTGGGTGGGTCGGGGAAGGAGCCCTCGAGCCGATCGGTGTCCGCCGGTGCGGGGAAGTCCGTTCCTCCGCCCAGGATGACGCTCCCGGGGATCCCGCAGCCGCCGCCGCGTTCTTCGCTCGATTCCGCGGCAACGCCGCTCGCTCCGCCGGCGTACTCGAGCGCGGACTGCGCGGCTCCCGTCAGGCATATGGCGATCGATCTCGCGGGTTGCGAGGACGTCCCGTCGAGCACGCCCGTGAGCTCTTCCCTCGGCGGGCCGCCGAAGTTCTTGATCTCCTCGCCGGTGATGTGCGCGGCGAAGAGGCCGCCTCCCATCGCGCCGCCGCCGCCGACGATGCTCGTTCCGGTCGGGCAGTCGGCAGCTTCGAGAACGTTTCCGGGGGAAACGGTGTCGGACTGCGTGACGTAGACGAACCGTCCCGCATGCCGCGTCACCGTCGAAGCTTCGGCCGGTGGGCCGAAAGCGATCGAGGCAAGCGCGATGATCGCGATGATGCTTCCCGCCGCGCGCCGCACGACCTGAGGATACGCCTAGCGCGGCCTGAGGGCTTTCCGCTCCTGCAGCACCCACGTGTTCCCGTTGGGATCGGCGAACTCCGCGAAGGAGTTGTCATCCATGATCAGCTCGATCCGGAAGTCCAGGAATCCTCCTTGCTGCGCATGATCGTGAAGTACTTCGCTTGCGGGTGGTGCACGATCAGTGCGCTCGTCGACTGCTCCGGCACGAGCTGGAACTCTTCTGAGAGCGCGATGCCGATCCGATCGGGCTTCATGAGCTCGAACAGCTGGACGTGGCCCTCGAGATCGGGGCAGGCCGGATACCCGAACGAGTACCGCGAGCCGCGATAGCCCTGTTTGAAGATCTCGTCCATCGTCGGTGCGTCGTCCGAGGCGATGCCGAGCTCTTCGCGCATCCGCGCGTGCCAGAGCTCCGCGAGTGCCTCTGCCATCTCGACGCCGAGCCCGTGCAGGTGCAGGTAATCGGTGTACTCATCGCGCTCGAACATCCCCTGCGCTTCGTCCGAAACTTTCGAGCCCATCGTGACGAGCTGGACGCCGAGGACGTCGCCCGCCGGGTTGAAGAAGTCGGGGATGGAGAGCTTGCGCCCTTCGGGTTGGCGGGGGAATGTCCAGCGAGTGAGCTCGCGTCCGTCCTCTTCGATGACGATGAGGTCGTTGCCTTCCGGGCGCACGTAGAAGTAGCCGTAGATGACCGCCGGTTGGAGGATCTGTTCCTCGACGCAACGTGCGAGGAGCGACCGCAGCGTCGATTCGACCTCCGTCGACAGAAACTCGGAGTATTCCTCGATCGACTGACCCTTACCGCGCGAGTATTGCCAGCGTCCGCGGAACAGCGCCGTGCGGTTGAGCCACTTCGCGATCTCGGGGACCGGCATGCCTTTGACGATGCGCGTGCCGATGAACGGCGCCTTCGGAACGGTGACGTCGAGCGACACCCCCCGTGAGCGTTCCGTTGCGGACGAACCCCTCACTGCCGCGCGGCTCGATGCTTTCCGTCGCGCCGGCGCGACGGGTTTCTCCGTTGTTTCGCCGCGCTTGAAGGCCATGATCGCGTCCATGTGACGCAGGCCTTCGAACGCGTCCTTGCCGTAGAAGAGGTCGCCGCTGTAGATCTCGCGGTGATCG
>JAICYB010000042.1 GCA_025934435.1 Actinomycetes bacterium
GCCGTCCTGCTGCTGTTCGCGTTCCCGACGGCGTACTTCCTCGCTGCGCCGTACACCGAAGCGCTCTTCCTCTTCGCGGTCGTCGCATCGATGTACGCCGCGCGGACGGATCGCTGGCCCGCGTCCGGCTTGGCGGGCGCACTCGCGACCGGCACGCGCGTCGCCGGTCTCGCGCTGTTGCCGGCACTCCTCGTCGAAGCGTGGCCGAAGGTCCGGCGCTTCGTCTGGATCGGCGTCGCGTGCCTCGGCGTCGCTTCGTATCTCGCGATCAACCTCGTCGTCCACCACGACATGTTCTGGTTCCTCTACGTGCAGAAGACCCATTGGTCGCAGCACGCGGTTGCGCCGTGGCAGACGGTCGTCGACGGCATCAACGATCTGCGCCATGGGGGCGCGGCGGACCCGACGCGGAGATTCATCCTCTCGAGCCGCCTCGTCGCCTATGCCTTCGGAGTTGCCGTGCTCGTCGCCGGACGACGCGCGCTGCGTCTGGCCGACAACGTGTATGCCTGGGCGGGGTTCGTCCTCATCGTTTCGACCTCGTGGCTGATCTCGCTGCCGCGTTACCTCATCGCGCTGTATCCCTTGTTCTTCATCGGCGCGCGAGCGACGAAGTCGCGCTCGGCCTTCGTCATGGTGATGATCGTCGCGATCGCGCTGCAGGTCTGGTTCAGCTGGTGGTATCTGGCAGGCACATGGACGTTCTGAAGCGGAAGCCGTGGCTCCAGTTCGTCTTGGTGTCGTTCATCGTCTTCGTCGTCTATTACGTGACGCGGCGGCCGCACAATCCGTACAACCAGTACGTCCTGCTGACCGACGCGTTCTTCCACAAGCGTCTGTGGCTCGTGAATCCGCCGTCCTACCTCGAGACGGCGCGCTTCGGTCAGAAGTGGTTCGTGATCGACCCGCCCGCGCCGACGCTGTTCCTGATGCCTTTCGTCGCGATCTTCGGGACAGGTGCTGATAACGTCCTCATCTCGTGCGGCGTCGGCGCTCTCGCGATCGGCTTCTTCTGGATCGCGTCGGAGCGTCTGTGGGAGAACATCCGCGTCCGCGTCGTGATGGCGATCCTCGTCGCCTTCGGTACCGACTTCTGGTGGGTTTCGTCCGACGGCGGGTTCTGGTCGTTCGCACATGTGTCCGCGGTTTTCTTCTTGATGGCCGGGCTCGTCGAAGCGACGGGACGGCGGCGCCCGTGGCTCGTCGGGTTGTGCGTGGCCCTCGCCGGCTTGTCGCGGCTCCCGGTGTTCCTCATCGCGCCGCTCTACGCCTACCTCGTGCTCGATGGCGATCTTCGATCCGTGCGCGAGAACATACGGAAAGCAGCCGCGTTCTTCGCGAGCGTCGGGGCGGGCGCCGCGTTCTATCTCGGATACAACCGGGCGCGCTACGGAACGTTCCGCGACCTCGGCTACAACCATCCGCAGTACCTGAAGGAATGGTGGTTCGCGCACGGACGATTCAATCCGCGCTACATCCCGCGTCACATCCGCGCGATCTTCTTCGAGTGGCCGCACTTCTCGGCGAAGTTCCCGTTCGTGCGTCCCGATTACATCGGCATGGCTCTGCTCTTCACGACGCCGATGTTCTTGTACGCCTTCCGCGCGAGGCTCGAGAAGCGGACCATCGCCGCTCTCGTCGCGCTCTTCCTGGTGTCGATCCCCCTCGTCACGCACGGCGCCACGGGATGGAGCCAGTTCGGCTATCGCTACGCGCTCGATCCCCTTCCCGCGCTGGTGATCGTGACGGCGTCCGGACTACGCGGCCGCGTCAGCAAGATCGCGATCGCGTTCCTCGTGTTCTGCGTGATCGTGAACCTCTGGGGAACGCTCGCGTTCAACCGCTTCAACTGGGTGATCTAGGAAGCGACTTCCGCGAAGACCTCGTCGGGGATGTCGAAGTTCGCGAACACGTTCTGGACGTCGTCAAGGTCTTCGAGAGCATCGAGCAATCGAAGCACCTGTTTCGCGCCGGACGCATCGAGCCCGATCGTCGTCTGGGGAAGCATGGTCAGCTCGGCCATCTCGATCGCGAGGCCCGCGCCTTCGATCGCCGTCCGGACGGCGGCGAAGTCCTTCACTTCCGTGAGGATCTCGAACCGGCCGTCGTCCTGCGGGCGCACGTCCTCGGCGCCCGCATCGGCCGCCGCGAGCAGCACGTCGTCCTCGCTCGCATTCGCGACGACGATGAGTCCGCGCCGCTCGAACATCCACGCGACCGAGCCCGGCTCCCCCAGGTTGCCGCCACCCTTGCCGAACACGGAGCGGATCTCCGACGACGTGCGGTTGCGGTTCTCGGTCAGCGCTTCGGCGATCACGGCGACGCCGCCGGGCGCGTAGCCCTCATACAGGACGCGGTCGTAGTTGATGTTCTCGCCGGTCTCACCCGCGCCACGCTTCGCCGCGCGTTCGATCGTGTCGGACGGAACACCGGACGACTTCGCACGGTCGACCGCCGCCGCGAGCGTCATGTCGCCTGCGGGGTTGGACGTCCCACCCTCGCGCGCCGCAACTTCGATCCCCCGGATCAGCTTCGCGAAGAGCTTGCCGCGACGCGCGTCGACGACCGCCTTCTTGTGCTTGATGCCCGCCCATTTCGAATGTCCCGACATGGCTTACAGCCTAGCGACCATCACGCACTGCGGCGTCCGCATACGCCCCTGCTCGTAGCGGTAGACATCGGCGATCTCGGAGGGCATCGTCCGAAGCATCTCGAGCGCCTGCTCCCGACGCTCGGGCGCGGCGTCGACACGGTCGAACCATTCGGCGACGTCGTGCTCCTGGTAGACGACGTCGGTCGCGGCGACGGTCAGGCCGGCTCCTTCGAACACTTCCAGCCATTCGTGCGGACTCCGCGCGTGCTCGTGCGTCGGGTCGCGCATGCGTTCGAGATCGTTGTGCCAGCCTTCGTATCCGTCCGGCGGGGATTGGTCGGCGATCGCGACCGTTCCGCCCGCCTTCACGACACGCGCGGCCTCGCGCGCGAATGTGTTCACGTCGGCGAACTGGTGCGGAGCGCGGTGCGAGACGACGGCGTCCAGTGATCCGTCCATGAACGGAAGTGATTCGGCCCACGCTTCGACGCACGGCGCGTCCCCGTCGAAGCCACGCTCGCGCCATCCGGACCTCGTCGCGAGAAGCATCTCGTGCGTCGGGTCGGATCCGATTACACGGCAACCCGCGCGCGTGAACGCAAACGCGTTGTAGCCGGCGCCGGTCGCCACGTCGAGCACCGAAGATCCCGCCGGCAGCTCGCAGAGCTCGATCAGGCGACGGATCGAATCGCGCGTTTCCGCCGCCGTCCCTTCGGCGGCGAACGCGGACGAGTAACGTCCCCACGTTCTCCGAACGTCACTCACGACGGGTTGGCGCCGAAGCGGACGCGGTAACCGTTCGGGTCGAACACGTCGAACTCGACCATCCCGTGCGGGCGCGGGCCGAGCTCGTCGGCGATCTCCCACTGCTGTTTCACTCTCTCGTACAGCGCGCGGATGTCGTCCGGGTAGAGATAGATCATCCCCGTCATCGTCGGCGGGAGGTGCTCGTGATCGTCGTCCGGCCCGTGATCGTGCGGCGGGTACCACAGGAACATCAGCTGCGCTTCGTCCCGGGACAGGTGGCACCACGCCGGTGGATCGCCGAAGGAACCGTTGAGCGTGAACCCCAAGACGTCGCGGTAGAAGGCGATCGTCGCGACCATATCGTCGGCGAGCAAGAACGCGGCGAGCTTCACGTGAGGAGCATCCGGTGCAGACCGGTTTCGTCCGCGAGCTCGGGGTGGAACGTCGCGGCGATCACGTTGCCTTGCCGTACGACAACCGGACGTTCGCGGCATGTCGCGAGCACTTCGACGCCTTCGCCGACGCCTTCGACGATGGGCGCGCGGATGAAGACGGCATGCATCGTCCCGGCTCCCTCGACGTCGACGTCGTCCTCGAAGCTTTCGATCTGCGTGCCGTACGCGTTGCGATGCATCGTCGCGTCGAGTACGCCGAGCTTCGGAACGTCACCGCCGTCGATGCGAGACGCAAGGAGGATCGCGCCGGCGCACGTGCCGAGCGTCGGCATCCCGTCCTCGATGCGTTTGCGCAGCGGATCCATCAACTCGAACTTCTCGAGGAGAAAGCCGATCGTCGTCGACTCCCCGCCCGGCAGGACGATGCCCTCGACATCGTCGAGCGCTTCGCGCGTCTTGACCGCGACGGGATCGGCGCCGATCTCCTTCAGGAGACGGACGTGTTCGCGCACGTCGCCCTGCAGCGCTAGGACCCCTACTCTCACCAGCCGCGATCTTGCAGCCGCGTCTCGAGGAGCGAGATCTCCTGGCCGCGCATCGCCTCGCCGAGTCCGCGCGTCGCACGCGCGACCGCCTCCGGGTCCTCGAAGTGCGTCGTCGCTTCGACGATGGCTCGCGCGCGAGCGTCCGGGTCTTCGCTCTTGAAGATCCCCGATCCGACGAAGACGCCGTCGCAGCCGAGCTGCATCATGAGCGCGGCGTCCGCCGGTGTCGCGATACCGCCGGCGGCGAAGTTCACGACGGGAAGCTCCCCGGAGCCGGCAACCTCCTGCACGAGCTCGAGCGGTGCACGGAGCTCCTTCGCCGCGGTAGGCAATTCGTCGGGACGAAGCATCTGCAGCGCGCGGATCTCCTTACTGACCTGCCGCATGTGGCGCACGGCTTCGACGACGTTTCCCGTTCCCGCTTCACCTTTCGTACGGATCATCGCCGCGCCCTCGGAGATGCGGCGGAGCGCTTCACCGAGGTCCGTACACCCGCACACGAACGGGACGTCGAACGCCCACTTGTCGACGTGGTTCGTTTCGTCCGCCGGCGTCAGCACTTCGGATTCGTCGATGAAGTCGATCCCGATCGACTGCAGCACCTGCGCCTCGACGAAGTGTCCGATGCGGACCTTCGCCATGACGGGGATCGTGACGGCGGCCTGGATGTCCTCGATGCGGCGAAGATCTGCCATGCGCGCGACGCCGCCCTCGGCGCGGATGTCGGCGGGGACGCGCTCGAGCGCCATGACGGAAACGGCGCCGGCCTCGGCCGCGATCTTGGCCTCGTCGACGTTCGTGACGTCCATGATGACGCCGCCCTTGAGCATCTCGGCGAGACCGCGCTTGACCCTGACCGTGCCGCGTTCCATCGATGACCTCCTCTTTGAGGTCTCATCGTAGCGCCCGTTCGCGCCTCCGCTTCGCGGCGGCGTCGCCTACGAGCTACATCTCACCGATGAGGGCCGCTCGCTCACCGGCCTCGGTCCCCGCGGCCGCCCCGCGCGGGACGAACCAGAAGGCGTCGGCGCTGCGGAGGCCGGACGAACCACCGCCGGCGACCGTCAGTGCCGTCGCCATCCCCGGCGGGTAGCGCGTGAGCATCGCCGCGGCGACGTCCGCGCGATGCTCGCGGTCGGCGGCGAAGGCGGAGCGCCGAACGACCCGCAGAGCTATCGCGACGGGCCACAGCGGAACCGAGAGCAATGCGAGCAGCCCCGCTCGCCGCAGCACGAGCTCCGGCGACGAGGCGAGCACGATGTACAGCGCGACCACGGATGCGTCGCCGTCGCGGAGATGGATGATCTCGTGCGCGAACATCGCCTCGAGTGCGAGCTCGTCTTCGTCCACCGACGGACTGGTCACGACGACCCAGCGACGCCGGAGTGCGAAGCTGAACGCATTCGGGGCCGACGCCGCGGTCATCAGCAGACGCGGCGGAGCAACACCGGCCGTGCGCGCTTCGGACTCGATCAACCGGTCGAGCCGCGACGAGTCCGTCGGCTTCGCGCGCAAGGCGCGCACAAGCCAACCGTCTCCGAACTCGCGAGCGACGACGAAGTACACGACCGCGTACAAGACGAATACCGGAACGGCGATGAGGACGACGCGCGCGACGAGTCCGACGATCAACCCTTCGATCGCGGCGAGCACGATGAACGTCCCGAGAAGGACGCTGATCGCGCGTGCACTCGTCGCGCGACCGAGCTCCGTCTCCACGCCGACGGGCTCGGCGGCGCCGAGATCCTTGCGTCGAGCGACGGCGGCGTCCGCATCGAGCAGCATCCGCTCCGGACGCCGCCACCGCCGCTTCGAGAATCGCTTACCCATGGGCCTCCAGCTTGTCGCGAAGTCGCGCGATCCCGCGGTCGAGTGAACCGATCACCGCGTCGTGTAGCTCCTGCGTACAGGCGACAACGGTCGAGACGCAGAAGTCCGCTCCCGATCCGACGAGCGGTCTGTCCGAAAGCGAAGAGCCGGCAGCGTCGGTGCACACACAGCCGGCTTCCTCGGCGATCAGCAGGGCCGCTGCCACGTCGTAGGGATTGTTGTTCAAGATCGCACCGTCCGCGATCGCTTCGAAGAGCTTCCTCGTCGGGGGAACATCGTCGACCATACGCTGCCCGTGGTCGACGTATGCGTCGAAGCGTCCCGTGACGACACCGACGATGCCGAACGCGGCGGAACCGAGCTCGAAGGCTCCTCCGCTCACGCCGCTTCCGTCGAGCAGCTCTTCTAAGACGACGACGGACGGAGCCGCGGGTCGTCCACGTAGACCGTACGTCCAGAACGACCCGTCGATCTCCGTCTGCGGCGAGAGCGACGGCTCGCGCGTTTCGCCGTTCCGGACGATGCGCACACCGCGCCCGCGTTTCGCTCGGTAGAGCGCGCCGGTCTTGATCTCGAGGATCAGTCCGTCGTCGACGTCGGAAAGCGTTGCGTCCTTGTCGAAGGGAGCGGCGGCGATCGAGATGCAACCGGCTTCGAGTCCGGCGCCGGCGGGTCGCGTCCCGTCGATCGGGTCGACGACGAGCAACCGCTTCGCGCCGGGACGGTCCACGAGCCCACGATCTTCGGTGTAGTACGCCACGTCGCCGATGTCGTCGAGGAACCGCGCGGTGGCGGCCTCGGCGACCTCGTCGATACCGAACGTCGGGTCCCCGCCGACAGACACGCTGTTCGAGCCCCGCATCGCTTGCCGGCCGAGGTGCGGGAGCACGGCGCTGCGGATCGCCGTGGCGAGCGAGATCAGAAGATCCACTACGGGAGCGTCCGTTGGTACACACCGACGGTCTGGTCGGCGATCACGTCCCAGTCGAACAGCGCGGCTCGGTCGGGACCGGCGGCGGCGAGAGCGGATCGCTCGCGGTCGTCGTCGAGAACGCCCGCGAGCGCGTCGATCCATGCATCGACGTCGCCGGAGCCGACGTAACGCGGGACGTCGCCACCCGCGTACCGGTATCCGGGGATGTCCGCGGCGAGCACGGCCGAGCCGCCGGCGAGGCCCTCGAGCACGACGATCCCGAACGACTCGCTGCCCGTCGACGGACACACGACGACGTCCGCCGCTCGATGCAGCGCCATCAACCGCTCGCGCGAGACGCGCCCGAGCGCATGGACACGGTCGCGCGACACATCCGTTGGGATGTCGGCTTCTGTCGCCGGGACCCACACGAGGTGGAGATCGGATCGCGCCGGTGCGATCGCGTTGAACGCCTTCAGCACCGTGGTGAAGTCCTTCCGGGGCTCGGGCCGTCCGACGAACAGGACGACCCGACCGAGCTCGGCCGCCCACGGATCCGGATCGGCTTTCGCGAAGGCCTCGCTGTCGACGCCGTTCGGAACGATCACCGGATCGACGGCGACGTATCGGCGCACGAGGCGGCGCGCCTCGGGCGACGCGGCCGTCGTTTCGTCCAGACGCTTCGAGGCCAGGCGAAGCAGCGGCGCGGCGACGGCGTAGGGAGCGAATCGCTCGGCCGCCGCATGGAACGTTCCAACGACACCGGTATTACGGGGGCGCCGCGCCAGCGCCATCAGTCCGATCGGAAGGAACGGTTCGTGCACGTGCACCACGTCCGCGGCGTCGAGCGTGAGGTCGAAACGGACGAGCGCGGTCGGGTCGATCCCGATCGGCGCGATCGACCCGTTCGCCGCAACGTTGATCGCGCGCCCGAGGGAGATCGTCCCGACCCCTTCGAGTCCTTCTTGTTCTCCTCGAAGCTCGGGGCCGAAGAGCGTGACGTCGTGTCCCTTGCGGAAGAGCGCTCGCGCGAGCTCGCGAGCGTGATCTTGGACGCCCCCGGGCTTCGACATCGAATACGGACTGACGATCGCAACGTGCATGCGCCGAAGCCTAACGGGCTACGATTGCGATGGCTCTGCGGGCGAAGGAGATGGGGACGGTGCGGGTACGACTCGTGTTGGCGGCCGTTGTTGCCGTGGTCGCGTTCGCCGCATCGACGCTGCCGGCGAGCGCCGCCGGTCCCGAGGGCCGATCCGGACAACACGGCGGCTACGTCCGGGCGCCGAGCGCCGCGGCAGCCGCTGCGGCCCCCGCGTCGACGTGTGCGAACGGGTTCAACACAGGCTGCACACCGCCTCTGACCTATCACGGCGGTCCGGTCATGGCGCAGAACACGGTGTACGCGATCTTCTGGGCCCCCTCCGGATTCAGCTACCCGACGGGGTACAAGACGCTCGTCGAACAGTTCTTCACCGACGTCGCCGCCGACAGCGGTCACGCGGACAACCCGTACGGCGTGACGGCGCAGTACACCGACAGCTCCGCGCACCATGCGAACTACAACACGACCTTCGCCGGCGGGCTGGACGATACCGACGCGTACCCCGGCGTTCTCCAGCAGTGTCATCCCGCGGATCTCGACGGGAACAGCGAGTCGGCGTGCATCTGGGACGACTCAACGCATCAACAGATCCACAACGAGGTCCAGGCTTTCGCGGGCGCGCAACACCTCACGATGGACGTGTCCCACATCTTCGTCGTCTTCTTCCCACCGCACGTGACCAGCTGCGATGACACGCCGATGTCGTCGTGCGCCTACACGACGTACTGCGCGTACCACGAGTTCGGCGATGGAACGACCGATCCGCTGTACGCGAATCTCCCGTACCCCGGCGACGGCACGTACGCCACGCCCTGCTTCGTCGCATCGGATGAACCGAACGGGAACGTTGCCGACCTCGTCTTGTCGGCTGCATCGCACGAGCACATCGAGACCATCACCGATCCGGACGGAACCGCGTGGCTCGACTCGTCTAACTCGGAGATCTCGGACGAATGCAACTTCTATTTCGGAACGCTTCAGGGGACCGGGACGACGAAGTACACGAACACGATCAACGGCCACAACTACCTGATCCAGAACGAATACAGCAACGCCATCGGCGGCACGCCCGTGCACGGTTGCGAGCCGAGGTTCCAGCTGCTCGCGGCGTTCGCTCCACCGACCGGCGTCGTCGCCGGGAGCAGCGCGCTGTTCGACGGTTCCGGCTCGACCGACTCCGAAGGTACGGACACGATCGCGTCGTACGACTGGGATTTCGGCGACGGGTCTGCGCACGGAAGCGGTGCGACGCCGACGCATCAGTACGCGGCGTCCGGCAACTACGACGTCGTCCTGACGGTGACCGACGCCCTCGGCCTCGTCGACCGCGTGACGCACTCGATCGCCGTGACCAGCGTGTCCCCGGCGAAGTCGGCGACGACGGTGACGGTGTCCGGAAGGCCGAATCCGCAGACGCACGGTCGTGCCGTCCGATTCACCGTAACGGTGAGATCATCCGGCGGGACGCCCACCGGTTCTGTGACCCTCTTCCAGAACGGAAGGACGCTCGGTACCGCAACGCTCTCGGACGGGACGGCGACGTTCAAGACGTCGAAGCTCGCGGTCGGCAAGCACAGGATCACCGCGAGCTACTCCGGAGACGCGAACTTCGACCCGAGCTCCGGCGCGATGCCGAAGCGTGAGGTTATCCGCCGACCTTGAGCAGGTCGATGATGAAGACGAGGGTCTCGTTCGGCTTGATGTCCGGCGGCGCGCCGGCCGCGCCGTAACCGAGGGCCGGCGGGATGATCAGCTCGCGCCGTCCGCCGACCTTCATCCCCGGGATCCCCTGCTGCCATCCCGGCACGACCTGACTCAGGGCGAAGGTCGCCGGCTCGCCCCGGTCCCACGACGAGTCGAACTGCTGCTTCGTCGACCAGGACACACCGACGTACTGCACGGTGACCGTCGAAGCCGCCGTCGCCGCGGCGCCCTGTCCGACCTTGATGTCCTTGATCACGAGCTTCGTCGGAGGCGAACCGCTCGGCACGACCACCTTCGGCTTCGACGACGTACCGGACGGAGCCCTCGTCGACTTCGGCGTTTTCGAGCCGCAGCTCGCGCAGAGCGCTAGAGCGAGGAGGAGCAAGAGGGCACGGCGCATGGCCCTACCCTACCGGCGTCGCTACCAGGCCGTCGCGGGGACCATCCGGCGCATGCGGGCCTGTTGCTGCTGTTGCCGGCGTCGCTGCGCGAGGTACAGAAGGAGCTTCTTCCAGCGGCTCATATCCTCTCCTCGGTCCGGAAGAGGCCAGCCTGACCAGAACATGTCTCACGGATGGTCTCACGACCGTCTCAACTTCTTCGGTACCGTGCGGCGATGGAAGCCTTCTTCACGAAGCGCGGTTCAACGCTCGTGCCCGCGCCGGAGGCGCGCGGGCCGTGGGCGCCGGACATGATGCACGGCCGTCTCCTCGCCGGCCTCCTCGCGCGAGACATCGAACGCGAACACGGCGATCCGGACTTCCAGGCCGGACGCATCACCGTCGACCTCTTCCGCTCTCCTCCGATGAAGCCCGTCGAAGTGACGACGCGTGCCGTCCGCACCGGTAGACGCATCAAGGTCGTCGACGGCGAGATCTCGATCGACGGAGACGTCTACGCACGCGCGAGCGTCGTCCTGCTCAAACGGAGCGAGCAGCCAGCCGGCGAGGTGTGGACGCCGCCTCCATGGGACATGCCGCATCCGGACTCGCTTCCGGCGCCGGCATCAGGTGCGCCGTGGGAGATGCGATCGGTCGGCGAGAGCTGGTTCGGCGCGTTCGAGCAGAAGCGGATGTGGTTGCGCGAATCACGTCCACTCATCGACGGCGAAGAGCTCACGCCGCTCGTGCGCGTGGCGACGGCGGCCGACATCGCGAACCCGCTCGCGAACTCAGGGACAAACGGCCTCGAGTTCATCAACGGGGACATCACGCTGTATCTCGCGCGCCTTCCGGTCGACGAATGGATCGGCTTCGAGGTGACACGGCACGTCAGCGCCGACGGCGTAGCGATCGGCGAGTGCGCGGTCTACGACACGCGGGGGCCGATCGGCACATCGACCGTGAGTGCGGTCGCGCAGCCGAAGCTCGAAACCCAGAAGAGCTAGTTGCTCCTCAGCGTTCGCACTGTGGAATCATCAGTGACGTGGGTGGGGCCGCGACTTTTCTCTTTACCGACATCCAAGGGTCGACGAAACTCCTCCAGGAGCTCGGCGACGGATACACCGACCTACTCTCCCGGCATCATTCCGTCGTTCGAGCGGCCACCGACGCCCACAACGGACGAGAGGTCGACAACGCGGGCGACGGATTCTTCCTCGCATTCGACGAGGCCGCAGACGCGATCGGGACGGCGCTCGAGATCCAGCTCGCGCTGCGGGATCATCCCCGTCTCTTCGTCCGTATGGGGATCCACTCGGGTTCGGCGAAGCGAGTCGGCAACGATTACGTAGGGCTCGCCGTCCATCACGCGGCTCGCGTCTCCGCGGCGGCGCACGGTGGCCAAGTCCTCGTCACCGATGAAGCGAGAATCGAGGTGACGGACGTGACGTACATCGACCTCGGGATGCACCGGCTCAAGGACCTCGCCGAACCGATCCGCATCTGGCAACTCGATCACGAACAACTCCCGCACGGATTCCCGCCGGTTCGTTCGCTCGGTGTCGGCGGAGGGAATCTGCCCCGTCCGCGGACGACATTCATCGGACGCGAAGACGAAGTCGCAGATATCGGGACCGCGCTTTCAGCGGGTGGTCTGACGACACTGACGGGGCCCGGTGGCTGCGGCAAGACACGACTCGCCATCGAGGCAGCACGCGCGCATGGGGAGCGATTCGCGGGTGGTACGTGGTTCGTCGAACTCCAGGCCGTCGCCGACGGAGCAGACGTGCTCTGGTCTGTCGCACGCGCCCTCGGCGTCCCGGACGCCACGGAGGAGATGCTGTTGTCACACGTGATCGCGCGTCTGGGCGCCGATCCGACGATCTTGATCTTGGACACGTGTGAGCACCTCGTCGACGCCTGCGCGGAGATATCGGATCAGTTGCTCACTGAATGTCCCGAACTACGCATCATCGCGACGAGCCGCGAGCTTCTCGGACTTCCGGACGAAGCTGCTCGGCGGGTCCCGTCGCTCCAGGCCGAGGGCAGCGCAGCAGAGCTCTTCGTCGAGCGAGCACGCCGCCGTGACGCGAAGTTCGCGGACGATCCCGCGGTGATCGGCCGCATCTGCGAGCGGCTCGATGGGATCCCGCTCGCGATCGAACTCGCGGCCGCGCGCACGCGTCATATGAGTCTCACCGAGCTCGAGTCGCGCTTGGACGACCGGTTCCGAGTGCTGACCGGATCCGAGCGGCGCACACTCGAACGCCATCAGACCCTCGAGGCGCTCGTGGGATGGAGTTACGACCTGTTGTCCGACGAAGAGGCGCGAGTCTTGCGCTTCGTCGCTGCGTTCGCCGCGACATTCACTGCAGACGACGCGCTGGCCGTGGCTGATACCGACGAGGGAACGATCTACCGACTCGTGGATCGCTCGCTCGTCGAAGTGGTCGGGGATGGACGCCTGCACCTCCTCGAAACGGTTCGCCTCTTCGCTCAGCAGCGTCTCCACGACGCTCGTGAATCGGACGCGGCTCGCGGACGTCATCTCGCGTGGGTCATCGAGGTCGCCGAGCGTGCCGCCGTCGACAGTCGCGGCGATCGCTACCTCGAAGCCCTCGCGGCGTTCGATGCGGTCGCGGCTGACGTGAAGTCGTCGCTCGAGTGGGCCGTCCGGGTAGACCGGCGATCGGATGCCGCGCGGCTCGGAACGGCCGCAGCATGGGTCGCCGGCCTTGCCAGTTCGCGCGGCACGCTGGTCGAGCTCATCGAAAGCCTCGCCGACGTCGACGTCGATCTCGAGACGAAAGCACGGCTCGAGCTCGGTCTAGCGATGATGCGTTACCAGCAGAACAAGCCGACACAGGACGACTTCGGCGCCCGGGCACACAACCACTTCCTCGAAGCGCACCTCACCGACGACAACCTCTTCGGGTGGGCCGTCCTCGCCGACGCCATCACGAAGGCCTATTCAGCGCACCCCGACTCGGTTCCGGCCGCCGAGCACGCGATCGAGATCGCCACCCGGCGCGGCGACGACGTGCTCGCGGCCTACGGCCACGGGATCGTCGCATGGGCGCACATGTTCCATGCGCGCCTGGACGACGCGCGCGACGCCGTCAAGGTTGCGCGCGAGATCGGGAAGAGAACGGGAAATGCCTTCATCGACGGCATCACGGCGTTCTGGTCCGGTCTGATGGCGATGCACGCGAGCGCCTGGGCGGAAGCATCGCGTCACTACGGCGAGGCATTACCCGTCTTCCGCTCGATGGGGCACAAGATCCCCCTCCAGTGGACGCTCGATCACATGTCGCAGGCGGCGCTGTCGCTCGAGGACTTCGAGAGTGCGCGCGCGTACGTCGAGGAAGGCATCGCCCTCTCCCGCGAGTTCGGCCTCGCAACGGGAGGATCGAACTTCCCGAACCTCCTCGAAACCGGCGCGGTCCTCGAACGCTGGTTCGCGGCCCATGCCCAAGCGGCGATGTACCTCAGCGAGGCCGTCGACATCCTTCGCAAGGTCGACCGGCCGCTCGACCTCACTCGAATGATCGCTCGGCTCGCGGCAGAGCAGGCGGTGCTCGGCGACCTTGACGACGCCATGCGATGGGCGAGAGAAGCGCTCGATCTCATGCCGACGCTGACGAGCCGTGTGGCCGCCAGTGCGGCGAGGATCGACCCGCCGACGTCGACGGTCTTGCATTCCGTTGCGCGAGTGTTGCTGGCGACCGGTGATGCGCGGACGGCGGCCGCGATCTACGGGGCCGCCTTAGCCTTGGACGAAGCGAAGGGCATCACGAGGTACGTCCCACCGTCGAGATTGCCGGACGACCTTCGCTCGGCCCTCGGCAACAGTTTCGAGGAGCTCGTCGGCGACGGCCGGTCGCTCGGCGATCCACTCGAGTTGGCATCGCGCACGCTCGGTTAACCGTGCCGGTAGCCGGGATCGCTCGGCCAGTTGGGTTGGAAGAGATGCCACTGTCCCGGCTCCCGGCTGATGAGCGACTCCATCCGTCGCGCAACCTCTTCCGTCAGCTCGCGTACCTTCGCCGGATCGGACTTCGTCTCCTCCACCTCGATCGGCTCGAGCGCGACCGCGTGGTACCGGCCCCCCGGACGCTGCAACAACGCGCCGACGACGATCGGCGATCCTGTGCGCAGCGCGAGAACGGCAGGCCCGTTCGGCAGCAGCGTCTTCTCACCGAAGAACTCGATCTCGATCCCCGAGCCGGCGATGTCACGGTCGGCGACGAGTCCGACGGACGCACCGCTGTGTAGCGCGGACAGCAACGCTCGCGCACTCGACGCTTTCCCCGCTGGAACGATCTCCACGCCGATCGAACGCCGCAGCGCGCAGAACATCTCGAACAGCTCCGGCGGTTCGAGCTCCTCGGCGACGGCGAGCACTCGCCATCCGTTCGTCGCGAGCCACGCGCCGGCGACGTCGTAGCTGCCGAGGTGCGGTGACACGAACACGACGCCGCGTCCTGCGTCGAGATACCGCGACAGGTTCTCGAGTCCCTCGACGGTCGTCCGCTTGGCTATCTCGCGTCCGCCGGGCTTCGGCAGCCGGAGTGCTTCCGTCCAGTAGCGCGCGTACGAGCGGAATGCTTCGTCCACCATGTGATCGATGTCGTGATCGACGACGCGCGCGATGTTCCGCCTGACGACCGCTCGTTTGTTGCCGTTGGCGCGCGCGACGGCCGTGCCGGCGACCTCCGCGAGCCGGAACAACGCCGCGTCGGGGATGGCCGACGACGCGAGTCGTCCGAACCGGTACATCAGGTACGCGGGATCAGTCCGCGGCACTCGCCTGCCGTGTCACGTGGACGAGACGCTGCAGGACGGTGATGGCACCGAAGATGGCGATGACCCAGACGCCGGCTTCGACCAGGTGCGACCACAGGAAGCCGAGGATCATCACCGTGCAGATCACGATGAGCCGCTCGGCCCGCTCGAGGACACCGACCTTCGAGTCGAACTCGAGCGACTCCGCCTTCGCTCGGATGTAGCTCGTCAGCACGGCGCATCCGTACGCCACGAGCGTGACGATCGCGCCGCGGTCGTTGTTCGTCCGCAGGAAGTACCAGACGAGCGTCGAGAACACGATCGAGTCGGACACGCGGTCGGTCACCGAGTCGAAGAACGCGCCGCGCACGGAAGCGGTTCCGCGAGCCTTCGCGACCGCGCCGTCGCAGAAATCGAGGCAGCCGCCGGCGGTCAGGATGATCCCCGCCGACAGGAACGCACCGCGCGTGATGCGCCACCCGGCGATCGCGGTGAAGACGATCCCGAGGACCGTCAGCGAGTCGGCGGTGAAGCCGAGTCGCGCGAGGAACCGTCCCGTCCAGCCGTAGAAGCCCTGCAGGGCCTCCCGGGCTTTCGCATCGAGCATGACCCTATAATGACCGCCCCGTGAGGCAATACGAACCAGCCAACATCCGGAACGTGGCCCTCGTCGGCCACGGCGGCGCTGGGAAGACCATGCTCGCGGAAGCGCTCCTGTTCGCCTCCGGCGCGACAACGCGCATGGGCAAGATCGAGGACGGAACCGCCGCGACGGACTTCGAGCCCGAGGAGCACAGCCACCAGATCTCGGTGCAGCTCGGCATGGCGCCGATCGAATGGAACGGACACAAGATCAACCTCATCGACTGCCCGGGGTACGCGGACTTCGTCGGTGACGTGGTTTCGGCCCTCCGCGTCGCGGACGCCGTCATCTTCGTCGTCTCCGCCGTCGACGGCGTCGAGGTCCAGCACGAGCTGATCTGGGACATGGTCGAGGACCTCGGCCTTCCCCGCTTCATCGTCATCAACAAGATGGATCGCGAGCGCGCGTCGTACACGAACGCGCTGCAGCAGCTCGAGAACTCGTTCGGAAAGAAGCCCTTCCCGCTGCACCTCCCCGTCGGCGAAGAACAGGAATTCAACGGCGTCGTCGACCTACTGAAGATGGAGTGCGACGGCTACGACCAGAAGACGCCGAAGGGGACGAAGCAGGAACTTCCGTCACATCTTTCCGCTGAGATCGAGGAGGGTCGTGCGCGACTCGTCGAAGCCGCCGCGGAAGGCGACGACTCACTCCTCGAGAAGTACCTCGAGGAAGGCGAGCTGGAAGAGAAGGAAGTAGCAACGGGGATGCACGCCGCGGTCGTGTCCGGTGCGATCGCGCCGGTCCTCGTCGCATCGGCGACGCATCTCGTCGGGATCGATCTGCTCGCCGACGAGATCTGCGCACTCGTCCCGTCGCCGCTCGAACGTCCGCCGGCCACCGGCGAAGGCGGAGAGCGGAAGCCGACTCCGGACGAACCACTGTCGGCGTTCGTCTTCAAGTCCGTCGCCGACCCCTACGTCGGCAAGATCTCGCTCTTCCGGGTGTTCTCGGGATCGCTTCGTCCGGATCAGCATGCGCAGAACACGACTCGAGGCGAAGACGAGCGACTCGGACAGATCTTCTACCTCGTCGGCAAGGAGCACGTGAACGCGCCGGAGATCGTGTGCGGCGACATCGGCGCGGCCGCGAAACTCGCGCATACGCACACCGGCGACACCCTCGCCGATCCGAAAGCACCGATCGTCTTCCCGCCGGTCGACCTGCCGAACCCCGTGCTGTCGGTCGCCGTCGCGCCGAAGTCACGCGGCGACGAGGACAAGCTGATGGCGGCGATCGCACGACTCGTCGAAGAAGATCCGGTCTTGCAGGTGGAACGGCGCGCGGAGACGCACCAAACGGTCATGTCCGGCCTCGGCGAGTCACATCTCGGCGTCGTCATGGAACGCATGAAGCGGAAGTTCGGTGTCGAGATGCAGCAACTCCCGCTGCGCATCCCGTACCGCGAGACGGTCCGCGGGAAGGCCGCCTACGAGTCGCGCTATGTGAAGCAATCCGGCGGTAAGGGCCAGTACGCCGTCGCCCATCTGCGCGTCGAGCCGCAGCCCGAAGGCGAGGGCTACGAATTCGTGAATCTGATCAAGGGCGGCGCCATCCCCGCGAACTTCATCCCCTCGATCGACAAAGGCGTGCAAGGAGCGCTCGTCGAAGGCGTGCTCGCGGGCTACCCGGTCGTCGACGTGAAGGTCACGGTCGACGACGGCAAGTTCCACTCGGTGGACAGCTCCGACATGGCTTTCCAGATCTGCGCGTCGATCGGGTTCAAGGAAGCCGCAAAGCAAGCGCAGCTCACCCTGCTCGAGCCGTGGGTCGATGCCGAGATCCTCGTCCCCGACGCGATGCTCGGGGACATCATGGGTGACATCAACTCGAAGCGCGGACGCGTCCTCGGCACCGAGCCCGACCGGCGCGGCTACCAGCTCGTCCGCGCGCAAGCTCCGCTCGCCGAGATGGCGCGATACGCGATCGATCTGCGTTCCATCACCGGGGGCCGCGCAACGTTCACACTCACGCCGTCGCACTACGAAGAGGTGCCGCAGCACCTCCAGCAGGGCATCATCGATGACGCGGCGAAGCAGAAGGAAGAAGCCGCGAAGTAGCTAGAGACCGAGCGTTCCGAGGATCTCGACCCGGCGACGCTCGACGGCCACGGCGAGGTCCCCGTCGGTGTTCGAGACCATCACGAGGTGCTTCACCGCGCGGTCGAGAGATACGGCACGGACGAGCGCCCGGAAGTCGTCTTCGGTGAGAGGGCGGTTGCTCGCGATGTCGGCGGCGTGACGCGCGAGCCACTCGAGCTCCTCGCCCTCGAGGGCGAGCTCACCGAGGCTCGGAACATCGGCGAGCGGCCGCGGCGCCTCCGGCACCTGCTGCTGCCGCACCAGCGGGATCACTTTTCCCATCACGAAGTGGAACGGACGAACCCTCCGCGAAGTTCGTCGGGCTAGCTCGAGGCCTTCAAAGCCGGCGCGAGCGTCGCGTACGTGTCCGCGAGCATCTCCGGCAGGACCTTCGTGTCGCCGGTCACCGGCATGAAGTTCGTGTCGCCGCCCCAGCGGGGCACGACGTGGAGGTGGAAGTGCCCCGGGACGCCGGCGCCGGCGACCTCGCCGAGGTTGATCCCGATGTTGAATCCCTGCGGCTGCGTGGTCGCGCGATGTGCGGCGATCGACTTGCGGGTCCACGTCCAGATGTCCGACGTCTCCTCGTCGGTGAGGTCGTCGAGCTCGCCGACGTGACGGTACGGCGCGACCATCAGGTGTCCGGTGTTGTACGGGAACAGATTCAAGATCACGAAGCAGGACGAACCCCTCGCGACGACGAGGTTGTGTTCGTCCTCGCTCGGGTCCGCGGCACCCGCGTCGCAGAGGAAGCATGTTGCGTGGCGTTCGTCCCCCTTGATGTACGCCATCCGCCACGGCCTCCACAGTCGTTCCACTACGAGAACCAGCTTCGCAGACGGTCCGCATACGGCGTTCGTTCCTCGACGGACGCCATGCGAACGGGCTGCCCGTACAGATCGTCGCGCGCCCATCTCGGGAAGACGTGCATGTGGTAGTGCCACACCTCCTGATTCCCGTCGGGACCGTTGTGTTGCCGCGTCGAGATCCCTTTGCACCCGTACATCTCCATCATCGCGGTGGCGATCTGCTTCGCAACGCCGTGCAGCTTCGCCGCGACATCATCCGGGAGATCGAAGATGTTCTCGTAGTGCGTCGTCGGGATGACCACGACGTTTCCTTCGATCGCTCCCCACCACTTCTGGTTGACCCAGGCGATCACGGCGTCGTCGCGGTAGAACACATCCGACAGCTTCGTCCAGGGCTCGGCCTGATCTTCGCCTCTGATCGTCTGGCAGAGCGGGCAGTCGTAGCCCGGCGGCTCGTGGTTGTACATCACTGGCCCCGTTTCAGCCGGCGTGCTTCGTCCGGGTCGACGTAGTTCGGGTCGTAGCCGTGGAACATGATGTCGATCGCGGCCCAGATCAGCTTGGCGAACGGGAAGAAGAGGATCGGGACCGCGATGCCGACGGCGATCGCCGAACCGAGGGCCTTCGCCATCTGGACGTCCGGCATGTCGATCCCGAGCCACACCACGAGATACGCGATCAGGACGACCATCGTCACGCCGAGATTGATCGACATCGAGCCGAGCATCGCGCCTTCGCCGCGTTCGACCACGAGACCGCACCGCGGGCAGCGCCGCACGGGTCTGAACCAGCGAGGGAAGAGCTTGCCGTGTCCACACCACGGGCAGTGACGCACCATCGCCCGCGCGAGCATCTTGACCGTTCCCGGCCGGCTCACAGCGCGCGGGAGTCGATCGCTTCGTGGGCTTCCGCGATGAATTCGTCGAGCGGCACGCCCCGACGATCGTTGCCGTCCCGCGTACGCACGGAAACGGTGCCGCCTTCGACCTCCTTGCCGCCGACCGTGAGGAGCCACGGGATCTTCTCGAGCGTGCCTCGGCGGATCTTGTACTGGATCGTTTCGTTCGCGTCGTCCAGATCCACGCGGAAGCCTTCGGCTTTCAGTCGCGCGAGATGGCCGGACGTATCCGCATCACGCATCTGGATCACGCGCATCTGAACCGGCGCGAGCCACGCCGGGAACGCGCCGGCCGTGTGCTCGAGGTACACGCCGAGGAACCGCTCGACCGATCCGTAGAGCGCGCGATGCACCATGACCGGACGGTGCGTCGTGTTGTCTTCGCCGATGTACTCGAGTCCGAACTGTTCGGGCAGAGCGAAGTCGCACTGGATCGTCGTGAGCTGATGCAGCCGGCCGAGCGCGTCCCGGTAGTCGAAGTCGATCTTGGGTCCGTAGAACGCGCCCTCGCCCTCCTGGACGTCGTAGGTGAACGGTGATCCGTCCAGCGCGGTCCTCAGGGCCGCTTCCGCTTCACGCCACATGTCGGACGAACCGATGGCGACCTTCGGGTCGACGGTCGACAGATGCACAACCGCGTCGGTGAGGCCGAAGACGTTGTAGAAGTCGACGACGAAGTCCATCACGCCGCGGATCTCGTCGACGACCTGATCGGGGCGGCAGAAGATGTGTGAGTCGTCCTGCGTGAAACCGCGCGGGCGGAAGATGCCGTGCAGCACGCCGGAGCGCTCGTGCCGGTACACCGTGCCGAGCTCAGAGAAGCGGAGAGGCAGATCGCGATAGGACCGCGTGCGCGACTTGTAGACGAGCACGTGGAACGGGCAGTTCATCGGCTTGAGGTAATACTCGCCTTCGTCCGCCTCGATCGGCGGGTACATGCTCTCCTCGTACTTCGGCAAGTGGCCGGACGTCTTCCACAGCACCGACTTCCCGATGTGCGGCGACGCGACGATGTCGTATCCGCGCTCGATGTGGATGTTCCGCGAGAAGTCCTCGAGGATCTTGCGTACCATCCCGCCCTTCGGATGCCAGATGACGAGTCCGGCGCCGAGCTCCTGCGGGAAGGAGAAGAGGTCGAGATCGCGGCCGAGCTTGCGGTGGTCGCGGCGCTCCGCCTCTTCGAGCCGCTCGAGGTACTCGTCGAGCTCCCGCTTGGTCGGCCACGTCGTGCCGTAGATGCGCTGGAGCTGCGGACGCGATTCGTCGCCGCGCCAGTACGCGCCGGAGTGACGAAGCAGCTTGAAGTGTCCGATCTTCGATGTGGACTCCACATGGGGGCCGAGGCAAAGATCCGTGAATGCGTCGCCGTTGCGGTAAAGGGAGACGACCTCTCCGACCTTCACCTGACCTTCTTCGTCCCCGCCCTGCAGGATCTCGACCTTGTACGGCTGCGGGAACTCGTCGGTGAAGAGCTTCACCGCCTCGAGCCGCGGCATCTCCTCGCGGACGAACGGCTGATCCTCGGCGACGATCTTCCGCATCTCCTCTTCGATGCGTTCGAGGTCTTCGTCGGCGACCGGCGGCATCTCGATGTCGTAATAGAAGCCGTTGTCGATCGCGGGACCGATCGCGTACTTGGCGTCCGGGAACAGACGCACGACGGCCTGCGCCATCACGTGCGCGGCCGAGTGCCGCATGACATCGAGAGATCCGTCGCTCATGGGGGTCGAGGTTATCGGAGGCGTTGGCGCCACGCCGCGACCCAGTCGTCGTAGGTCCAGTGCAATGAGTCTTGCAACGCCTTCCGGACCTGGTAGGTCTCCGTCCCCGGCACCACGCGCTCCGCGCCGAGCGCTCGATAGAACTTCACGACGCCCGGTCGGCCGAACTTGTCGAGGAGGACCTGCATCGCGACGTCCGCCTCCGCGTACGCCGCCTGGATGTCCGAGACGCCTCCGGTCACGAACTTCTCGGCCGGCGGGAAATTCGTCGGCGCGCCGGCTCCGCGAAGGACGTGGCTGAAGAGGGATTCGGTGCCGCCGCCGTCGTCCGCGAGGCCTTCCTCGACCCACGTCGGCGTGTTCGGTCCGGATTCGTTGCGCGTCAGCGCATGGATCAGTTCGTGTGCGAGCACCGAGATCTGCGCGCTCTCCGGGTAGTGCAGGAGATGGCCGATGTTCACGAACATGCGGGGACCCGTCGGCGCGTAACCGTGTTCGCGGCTGACGCCGGACGACACGAACGCGACGAAATTCGAGAGGTCCGCCGTATCGTGCGTGATGGCGCCGAGCTCGGCCTGCGTCGCCGGAACCTCCATCACGATCGTCTTCACATCCGAACCCGGCCAGAACGCCGACGCCCGAGCGAACGCCTTCTCGGCGACCGCGAGCCACGGACGAACCTCCTGCGTGACGACGGGGTGCGTGAGGATGATGAAGTGCTGACCGTTGAGGATCGAAACAGGCGAGCTGTCCCACAGGTTGCTCGGCGAGAAGAACCCGAGCACATCGAGATCGTTCTTGGAAGCGATGCGCCAACCGTCGTAGTCGCCGCCCCCGGACGGCGGCCGTATGAACGTGAAGGCTCCGTCCTCTTCGTAGGACTTCGACTCGTAGGCGATGCGCGTGTCCTGCTCGATCTGGTACGTGCGGACGTCCATGTGCGGGTAGAGCGAGCGGATCCGGGAGTAGGCGAGGTTGCCCGAGAACTGCGTGAGCGTACGGACCTTGAACTCCGCGAAGTTCACCTCACCCGCGTTCGCGAGCGCGCGTGAGTCCGTCCGAGCGAACTTCCCCGACGTCGTCTTCCCGAGCAGCGTGACGTCGTGTGTTTGCCAGGCGCGCCCGTAGTCATCGAGCAGGCTCGTGATCGCGGATGGCACCTGCTGGATCTCGGGCGTCGGCGACTCCGTCTGCGCGAAGGCGGCCTGCGGCAGCAGAACGAGCGCGGCGAGGAGCGGGACGAGCCGCTTCACGTTGCGTCGGCGCGTGCCTGACGCTTCCGCGCGACATTCGGGTTGTAACAGCGCGCGCGGAGGCCGAGCTGTTGCGGCGGCAGGCAGCGGTTCGAATTCTCGCAGAGCGTCGCTTCCCGGTCGCCCGCGAGGAGCCGTCTCGGCAGATCCGGTTCGGCGTAGAACGGTCGTCCGATGCCGACCATGTCGGCTTCGTCATCACCGAGGATCCGATCGATCTCGTCGCGCGTGCGGATCCCACCGACGGCGAAGACCGGTATCGAAACGGCAGTCTTCACCGCGGCGAAGTAATCCCGGTTCCACACCGGCGCGAACGGATGGTTCTTGGCCGCGCTCCGGTATCCCCAACGCAGCACGGCCATCTTCACGCGGGAGCCGTTCATCGCTTCCTCGAAGCGCCGGCGGATCGAATCGACCTCGAGGATGTCGGACGGATCACCGCCGCGACAGAGCGATGTGTGCGGGAAGATCGACAACCCGACCGGCGTCACGGCGTGGTAGCCGAACTCCTCGGAGAGCTTGCAAAGCTCGACGCCTTCGCTGAACGTCGTCCGCGGCGTGAAGCGGGGTGCCTCTTCGCCGAGGGGGATCTTCACCGTGATCGTGAATCCTTCGCCGGCTTCACGCCGGATCGCCTTCGCGATGAGTTCGAGGATGCGAGCGCGGTTGCGCACCGAGCCCCCGAACTCGTCGTCGCGGTGGTTGTAGTAGGGCGAAAGGAACTGGTGGATCAGCTTCGCGTTGGACGAAGCGATCTGCACGCCGTCGTATCCCGCTTCTCGCGCCCACGCGGCGGTTCGTCCGAAACGGTTCGCGATCTCGTAGATCTCGGGCGTCGTCAGCACATGCACGGACTGCCCGAGCACGGCGACCCGCACGTGGATGCGCGGCCTGCTCACCGCCGTCAGCGGCCAGCGGCGCGTCTTCGCGTACGACGCGTGCCACCCCTCCATCGCATAGATCCCGGCGTGACCGATCTGCAAGAAGATGCGCGCCCCGAAGCGATGCACCGCGTCGGTGGCCGGCTTGAGATCGAGCGTCCTTTGACGGGTATTGACGAGCGTCATGCCGGGCGACGAACGACCTTCTTCGGAGATGCACGAATTGCCCTGGATGATGAGACCGACGCCGGCGCGTGCGTTCGCTTCGAAGGCCTCGGTGTAGATCCGCGCCGCATCCGGACCGGAACCTGCTCCTTCGAGTACCGGCGCGCGGTACAACCGGTTGCGAACCAGCGTGCTGCCGATACGGAGCGGCGCTTCCAGAACGGTCATCCGCACAGGGTAGCCTGCACTTCGTGGAAGCACTTGAAAGCGTCGTGCGGCCGCGCCTCCCGATCGATGTGCCGCGTTCGCTCGCCGCACTGAAGCACGGACCACGCGATCCGAGCGTGCGCGTCTTGAACGGCATCGTGTGGCGCGCGACGCGCACGCCGGCCGGCGCCGCGACCGTCTCTTACGAGCCGAGTGGTTCGTCCGTCCTCGTCCGTGCATGGGGACCCGGCGCGTCGTGGTGCATCGAACGTGCTCCCGACGTGTTGGGCGGACGAGATTCCCTGGACGGCTGGGAACCCGATCGTCATCCGCTGATCCGACAACTCGATCGCCGCTGGTCCGATCTGCGCATGGCGTCCACCGGTGCGGTGTTCGAAGCGATCGTCCCGACGGTCCTCGAGCAGAAGATCACCTCGGAGGAAGCGCACGAACACTGGCGGCGCATGGTTTGGAAGTGGGGCGAGCCGGCACCGGGACCGCAAGTGGTTCGATTGCCTCCGTCGCCGGGAATGCTTTCCGCGATGCCCTATTACCGGTTCCACCCGCTCGGAGTGGAATCGAAGCGCGCCGACATCATCAAGCGGCTCGCGTCACGCGTCGAACGCGTTGAGGAAGCGGTCACCGTCGGACGAAGCCGTCTCGAAGCATTCCCCGGCGTCGGTGAATGGACCTCGGCGAAAGTGGCGCAAGTCGCTTGGGCCGACGCGGACGCCGTCGCTGTCGGCGACTATCACCTGCCGGCGATCGTGGTGTACGCCTTCACCGGGAAGCGCGGCGGAGACGACGACGCGATGCTCGAACTGCTCGAGCCATTCCGTCCGCATCGAGGACGGGTCGCGCGGCTGCTGAAGTTCGGCTCCGGACGTCCCCCGCGGCGGGCGCCGCGCGCGCCGATCCGCAGCTACGAGACGCTGTGAGCGTCCGCGATCTGCTGCGTGCATCCGGTCGAGTCGACCTCGCGCGCATCGACACGGGGTCAACGCCCGGGACGGACAAAGCCGCGGCGAAGAAGCAGCTCCCCAAAGACGCCGGCGCCCTCGAAGCGTGGCAGGAACGACTCACGGCCGAGAACGCGCGCTCGATCCTGCTCGTCCTGCAAGGGATGGACACGAGCGGCAAGGACGGAACGATCACGCACGTCGTCGGCGCGATCAATCCCCAGGGCGCGCAGATCGCCGACTTCAAGCAACCGACGCGCGAGGAACTGTCTCACGATTTCCTCTGGCGGATCACGAAGCAGTTGCCGGCCGCGGGGAAGATCGGCGTGTTCAACAGGTCGCACTACGAGGACGTCCTCGTCGTGCGGGTTCACAACCTGGTCGACGAAAGCGTTTGGAGCGCGCGCTACGCCGAGATCAACGAGTTCGAAGCCGACCTCGCGCACCACGGGACGACCATAGTCAAGGTGTTCCTGCACATCAGCAAGAAGGAGCAAGCCGAACGGCTGATCGCGCGCTTGGACGACCCGACGAAACGGTGGAAGTTCGACGAGCAGGATCTCGTCGAGCGCGGATCCTGGAACGACTACCGCGAAGCGTACGAAGACGCGATCGAGAAGTGTCCGGGGTGGTTCGTCGTGCCGGCCGACCACAAGTGGTACCGGAACTGGGCGGTCGCGCGGATCCTCATCGAAACGCTCGAAGAGATGCGTCCGGAGTTCCCACAACCCGATCTCGACATCAAAGGACTGAAGAAGCGCATCGCCGAAACGGCCTAGGCCTCCTGAAGCCAACAGATCACATCGGCCGCGATGTTCTCGATCGATCGCTCTGCGTCGACGCGGCACATGTTCGAGCACCGTAGATCTGCGGCCATCGCAAGTTCGTCTTCGATCGCGTTCGGTGATTCGCCGCGGGCCGTGAGGCGGGCGCGCAACGTGTCGTCGGAGCAGTCGAGATACGCCTCGTGCACGTCGAAGCCTTCGTCCGCAAGATCGCTCGATCGCATCGGGCCGAGGAGCGCGACATCGATCCCATTCGCGAGGATCGCGCCGACGACGCCGACCCACATCTTCCGGAGAGCCGGCCAGGTCGAGGGATCGGTGTGGACGTTGCTGCCTGAGATCTCCGAGAGCAGAGGGATGATCAGATCCCAATCCAGGATCACCAGTCCGAGCCGTCGTCCACGGAGCTCATCCGCGAGCGTCGACTTGCCCGATCCCCACGGGCCGACGATGAGGTGAAGTCTTGCCAAGTCCCGATCCGGAACGACTGGTCAGCAGCCGACCGGCTGCTCCATCTTGTTCGAGCTCCATACCCAGCGTGTGGCGAACGCAGCGCCGATGAAGATCGCACTGGCCAAGACGTTACTGTTCGGTCGAACCCCCAAGGCCGAACCACATAGCGGCGATGGCCGCGGCACCGAGCAGCGCCACGAGAGCCGCTATCTCGAGACGTGTGTGCGCCTGCGGGATGCAGCGTGCGTCCTCGGCCTGCGCGGCGACGAGGTGGCCACTCGCGATGTTCACGTCGCCCGCAAGGGTCGCGCCCGTATCGGGGTCGATCTCCTCCGGATGATCGCTTCCCACCTGCACGGCGAAGTCGTATTCGGCGCGGGCCTTACGTTCGAGACGGTGGCCACGCAGCGCGACCGCGGCCGACGGTCCACCGCAACTCGAAAGCGGCGCGACCACGATCCCGACAACGGCGAGCACCACGATGGCACCGGCTGCGATTGCGATGCGATTCCTCCTGCTCACATGCCTCCCCCTCTTGCGACGAAGCTAGCTGCCCGCCCAGTCCAGGACAGCCTTCGGGAAGTCGCTGGTCATGCGGCCGACTCCATCCCGGGCTGAAACTTGCAACCCCTGTTGACTTGATCAGTCAACGGGTGTAGACTACTCTCATGAACAGGAACGACCTGATGAAGCGGCTCAGAGGGATAGCCAAGGCCAAGGGGGTCGAGATGACGGTCCGCCAGGGCGGGAGCCACGAGGTCGTTTCCTTCGATGGCCGCAAGGTCACGACGGTCCCTCGACACAACGACATAAACGAGTACACGGCTCGCGGCGCCATCAAGGCGGCCGAGAGCTTCGGGAAGGAGGACTGACAGATGAAGGCCATCGCACGACGTAGCGGGAAGTGGTGGGCGATCGAGGTCCCCGATCAGCCCGGTGTCTTCTCGCAGGCCAAGCGTCTCGAACAGGTTCCGGAGATGGCGGCCGACGCGCTGTCGGCCTGGCTCGAGCGTTCTGTTCCGCCGGACGAGATCGACGTGGAGGTCCATCCGGGCGACGAGCTCGAGGCGGCGATCGAGCGCGCGCGAGAGGCGAAGGCGAGAGCCGAAACGGCGTCTCGCGACTCTTTCACAGCGACGCGTCTCGCCGTGAAGCGCTCGCTCGATGCCGGCTTGCCGCTGCGAGATGTCGGCGCGCTGCTGCACGTCTCGCATCAACGCATCGCGGCAATCGCGCGGGAGCTCGACGAAAAGGATCAAACGTCGCCTGCCAACCCGTAGAAGCGATCCGATCGTCACGACTGTGCGTTCGCTCATAGGTTCTCCCCTGTCGCCACGATTCTGTCAGAACAGTTTCGTTACGGCTTCGCCGATCTCTCGTTGTGCGCCGAAGTCGAGGTGATTCGCGTAGACCTTCTGCAGCATCTCGACGGACGTCCCAAGGAACTTCGCGACCTGGATCTCCGGCTGGCCTTGCAGGATCAGACGCGTCGCGACGAAGTGACGCAGGGAATACGGGACGTAACGCTCGGAGAGACCGAGCGCGCGGCGCATGTTGCGCATCTCACGGCTCGGCGCATCGTTCGGCCAGCACGGCGTCGCGGTGTGCGTCCGCTGCGGGAGTCCGCCGCCCCGGGCTCGCGCCGGGAAGAGCCATCCCTCGTCGGGAAGGTGATCCTCGATGCTCGCGAAGAAGTCCGGGCCGACCTTGAGCGTTCGCCGGCTGGTCTCCGTCTTCATGTGCCAATCGCCGGGGTCGCTACGGTCGGGGGCCGACCGCTTCACGACGACGAGCCCCTTCGACACTTCGAAGTCCTCGACCTGGAGGGCGCAGACCTCGGAAGGGCGGAGGCCGAGCGTCGCGTCGA
>JAICYB010000052.1 GCA_025934435.1 Actinomycetes bacterium
GTCCATACCGTTTCCTCCGGCGACGAGGGATCTCGCGCTGTCGTTGGCGCCGGCGATGAAGATGCCGTCCTGTGCGTTGGCGGACGCTTCTACCCGCGAAAGCGAAGCACGGTCGCTGTTGATCTGCACGCCGGTGAACGCGTTCCCATCAGCCGCGATCGACGACACCCGGACGTGGTCGCCGGAGACGAAAACGCCCCAGTCCCCATTGCCGTCGGCCGAGATCTTCGAGACGCGAGCGCCCACGCCGCTCAACTGGACTCCCGTGAATCCGTTCGCCACCGCTCGTACGCCCCTCACGACGGCGGCTCCTCCCGAGATGAATACACCCCAGTTCCCGTTACCGTTCGTCGTTGCACCGAGAACCTTCTCGGACTGCCCGGAGAGTTGGATGCCGGAGGACCCGTTCTTCGTCGCGACCGTCCGGCGAACGACGCCCCGGTCGGCCGAAATGAATACACCCCAGTCGTGGTTGTTGGATGTCTCGGACCCGACGACGCTCGGTCGCGGGCCCGTGAACTGCAGTCCACTGAGGCCGTTCCCGGACGCGGTCACGGCGCGGGCCGAACCGTTGCTGCCGGTGTCGAAGAGTCCCCAATCGGCATTCCCAGAGATCACCAAGTTCCGAAGCGCGACGTGCGCTGAAGCGACAGCTTCCACGCCTGTCTCGAATTTCTCCAAGGTGCCGTTGCGGATCGTCACGTTCGGGAAGCCGGCGGTGTCGACGCCGAAGGTGGACGGCGTGCGGTCGCCCGTGACTGTGTGACCACCGAGATCGATCGTGATCTTCTTCCTTCCGACGACGATCCCCGACGTACCCGGGCACGACAGATCCTTCGTCACGACGACGTCGGACGTTGCGGTGAACGGGCAGGACGAGACACGCCTCGGCCGCGCCTCGGCCGGTGGGCCGAGCACGAGCAACGAAGCGCAGAGGATGGTGAGTGCTACGAGGTGCGCGGCGCGCATGGCCCCTCCCTGAGGTAGATGTTCTTGGGTCGAGCCTACGGTGCGCGTCTAGCCGCGAGCTTGCGCGGCGTCGAGGAGGGACGCCTGACCCGTGTGGGTCATCCACGTGTCATACAGGTCGGCGTAGTCGCCGCCGCGAGCGACGAGGTCATCGTGCGAACCGACCTCGGTGATCCGTCCATCCATGACGACGGCGATGCGATCGGCGCGCATGACCGTCGAGAGACGGTGCGCGACGATGATCGCGGTTCGTCCTTCGAGGAGGACGTCGAGGGCGTGTTCGATCTTGGCCTCGGTGCGGAGATCGAGGTTGGACGTGGCTTCGTCCAGGATCAAGACGCGAGGACGGGCATGGAACGCGCGCGCGAGCGCCACGAGCTGGCGTTCACCGGACGAGAGGGACACACCGCGCTCGTGCACCGGCTGGTCGATCCCCTGCGGGAAACGTTCGATCAGGTACTCGATCCCGACGGCGCGGATCGCCTCCCAGACCTCTTCGTCCGTCGTATCCGGACGGCCGAAGGCGATGTTGTCCTTGATCGAACCGGCGAAGAGGAACGACTCCTGCGGGACGTTGCCGATCTGCTCGCGCAGCGACGTCTGCGTGACGTGTTTGACGTCGTAGCCGTCGATGAGGATCCGTCCTTCCTGCGGGTCGTACAGACGCGCGATGAGCTTCACGATCGTCGACTTACCCGCTCCGGTCGGTCCGACGAAGGCGAACGTTTCACCGGCCGTGATGTGGAGGTCCGCGTCATGCAGGACGACGCGCCCGGGTTCGTACTCGAAGGTGACGTTGTCGAACGTGATCGCACCTTGAACCGGCGGCAGGTCGACGGCCGCCGGATCCTCGGCGACGCTCGGTTCCGTCCCGAAGACCTCGCGGAGCTTGACGACCGCCGCGCGGCCCTGCTGGTAGGTGTTGTACAGCGAGACGAGCTGCTGGATGGGCGCGAAGAACGACTGGATGTACAGGACGAACGCGACGAGTGTTCCGATCGAGATCGTCATGTGTCCCGTCTTGATGCCGGCGATGACCATCGCCCCGCCGAGCAGCATGATGAATCCCTGCGCGAGCGAGCCGACGGCGTCCGTTCCCGGTCCGTAGTACGCGGAGACCTTCGCCGTGTAGTTATTCGCATCCCGATGGGCGCCGATGATGTTGCGGTGCTTCCGGATGTTGAACTTCTGCCGGTTGTATGCGGCGATCACTCGGATCCCGGACAACGACTCGGCGAGGTCGGCGAGAACGTCCGCGATGCGGTCGCGAACGGTGAGGAATGCGCGGTCGGACACCCTCCGGAACCACACCGTCATCACGAACAGGATCGGAACGACGACGCCGACGGTGTATGCGGCGAGCTGGACGTTCTTGAGGAAGAGCACCAGCGAAACGATCACGAGCGTAAGGCCCTGCACGAGCAGCTGGACGATGCCGTCACTGAACAGCTGCTGGAGGTTTTCGATATCGGACGTCATCCGGGTCATGATCCGTCCGGCTTTCTCGTGCGTGTAGAAATCGATGCTGAGCCGCTGCAGGTGCGTGAAGACGCGCACGCGGAGGGCGAACATCAGTCGCTCTCCGACTCGACCCGTCCAAGCCAGCCGGACGCGTCCCGTGATCGTCGATAAAGCGACGGCGACGAAGTACGCGATCGCGATCTTCACCACCACGCCGAACTGACCCTTGAGCGCATGGTCGAGCCCGCTGCCCGTCAGCAGCGGCCCGAGGTTCCCGGTCAGCGTCTCCGCGACGATGAACAGGAACGAGCCGAAGATCGGCCACTTGTACGGACCGAAGAATCGTTTCAGCGTGAACGGACGGTTGTCCTCCACGATGCGGTGGAACTCGACCTGCTCGTCTCCGTGGTCGGGCTCCGTCGCGAGGATCTTGTCCACGCCCTTCTGAAGCTCGGGCGGGATGCCGGCGAAGGGAAGCCCTTCGGCTCGACGGAAACCGCCGAACATCGGACCCCCTCCGCCGCCGCCCATCGGGCCGCCTCCCCAGCCCATTAATTCTTCTCCACGTCGTCGAGGGCATGGATGTCGTCGTTGTTGATCGCGGACGGCGCGTCGCGGTCGTCGCCCTTCGCCGCCGCGTCCATCTCTTCTTCTTCGATCTGGTGGAGCGTCGCGGCGTAGCGCGGATCGTTGCGCAGGAGCTCGTGGTGCGTCCCGGTGGCGACGATGCGCCCGTTCTGCAACAGGACGATGCGATCGGCGAGGTTGATCGTCGAGAGACGGTGGGCGATGATCAGCGTCGTCCGGCCTTCCATGACCGTCACGAGCGCGTCGTGGATCTCCTGCTCGGTCTTCACGTCGATCGAGCTCGTCGCTTCGTCCAGGATCAGGATCTCGGGATCCTTGAGCAAGAGCCGGGCGAGCGCGATGCGCTGGCGCTGGCCGCCGGACAGGTCGTAACCGCGCTCACCGATGATCGTGTCGTAGCCCTCCGGGAGGTTCAGGATGAACTCGTCGGCGCCCGCGGCGCGCGCGGCCTTCACGACGTCGTCACGCGGCGCGTCCGGGTTCGAGTAGGCGATGTTGTTGTGGATCGTGTCCGAGAAGAGGAAGGCATCGTCCGCGACGAGTCCGAGCTGCGCGCGCAGGCTTTGCTGCGTGACGTTCCTGATGTCCTGTCCGTCGACGAGGACGGCGCCCTCGTCCGCGTCGTAGAACCGCATCAGGAGGCGCGCCGCCGTCGACTTGCCGGTGCCGTTCCGCCCGACGAGCGCGACCGTTTCGCCGGGATCGATGTGCATCGAGAAGCCGTCGAGGATCACGCGGTCGGCGTCGTATCCGAACTTCACGTTCTGGAACTCGACGCGGCCCTGACCGCGCTCGAGGTCGTACGCACCGGGGCGGTCATAGACGTCCGAGGGCGTGTCGAGGATCTCGTAGATGCGTTCGGCCGACGCGGCCGCGCGCTCGTGCAGAACCATGAGGAAGCCGAGCACCCGGAACGGCGCCGTCAGCCAGATCAGGTAGCCCATGAAGACCAAGATCGCGCCGGCGTCGATGCGGCCGTGGGCGACGAGATAGCCGGCATAGAACAGAACGCCGACCTTCCCGAGATCCGGCAGGTTCTGCAGCAGCGGTGCGAAGACGGCCCGGATGTCGACCATCTTGACGTTCGCCCACTGCACACGACGCGCGGTCTCGGCGAGCTTCTTGATCTCACGGCGCTCGGCGGCGAAGGACTTCACGATGCGCACACCCGTGACGTTCTCGTCGACGATCGTCGCCACGTCCGCGAGGCGTGCTTGCACGATCCACGACGCCGGGAACATCTGGCGCCGCATCTTCGTGCCGAAGTACCAGACGAGTGGCAGCGGCACGAGTGTCACCAACGTGAGCAGCACGTTGATGTGCAGCATGAGCAAGAGCGCGATGACGAACGTCACCATCTGGATCGCGACGGTCGGCGCGAAAGCCAGGAACATCTCGACGGAACGGATATCGGAGTTCGCGCGCGAGATGAGCTGCCCCGACTGCACGCGATCGTAGAACGCGAACGACAGGTTCATGAACTTGTCGTAGAGGATCCCGCGCATGTCGTATTCGATCGCGTACGCCGAGCGCAGCATCCAGTTGCGGTACACGAAGCCGGCGAAGAAGCGCAGCAATGAAGCGGCGGCGATCACCGCGATGACGACGTAGAACCCGTGCTCGGCCGCGGCCTTCGAGACGAAGTGCCTGGCGAGCAACGGTTTCGCCGACGTACCGCCGGCGTAGATGATCAGATCGTTCAGTCCGTTACGCGCGAACCACGGCACGGCGAGCGCGAGGAGCGCGGAGAACAACGTGGCGACCCACGCCGTGATGAGCGAGCGCTTGTGCGAGACGACGATGGGCAACATCCGGCCGACCCATGAGCGCTTCTTGTCGGGATGGATCCACGCTTTGGGGGCCGGGTAACGCGGATCTTCGTTCGCCGAGTAGTGCAGCGCAGGGATCGCGACGGGACGCTCTTCGGTCTTCATCCGGTCTTGCTCACCACCGCGTCGCGCCGGCGGTCGAGCGCTTTGCCCCACGCGTGGAGGCCCTTGTAGGCGCGCGACCGGTCGGGGTCCGAGATGAGCTCGGCGAACGTCGCGAGGCGTCGATCGATCGCTTCGTCCGCACCTTGGAGCACCTTCCGGCCGTCGTCGGTCAGGACGTGCATCACGCGCCGGCGGTCCCCGTCGGCTCCCGACCGTGCGATCAGGCCGCGCTCGACCAGGCCGTCGGCGAGGGCGGTCACGCTCGGCCGGCTGACGATGAGGCGCTCGGCGAGCTCAGATGCCTGCCAGGGGCCGTCGGCGAGGTTCCCGATCAGGCGGTACTGGGCGAGCGAGAGATCGACCTCGTTCAGCGCGAGCTCGACCTGCTTCGCGAGGCGCGCGACGACGCGAGCGGCGCCTCCGTGGTTTGGTTCGCCGCCGCGCAGCGAAGCGGAGCGGGATGGTTCACCGCCGCGCAGCGAAGCGGAGCGGGATGGTTCACTAGTCACATAGTTAGGCTATCAAACTATTAGGGCCATGTCGTACCAACGAACGCCCCGGGATCGAGGGGGCGGAGGTACTCGTAGGCCCAGGCCTCGACCGCGCCTTCCGGCGTCGCCGCGCTGAGGACGATCCGCCGGTACTCGACGCCTTCGTCCTCGAGGTCGTCGAGCACGCGAAGGGCTTCGTCCAGATTCGCTTCGTCCAGCTCGAAGACGAAGCCCTCGATCTCCCCGTCCTCGTCGAAGCGGGCGGCGGGCACGCCCGCGTCATACAGGCGCCCTTTCACGCGCGCCTGCTTGGACGCGATGACGAACGGTTCTGCCACGTGGTGCAGACGCAGACCCGGTTTCAGCAATCCGTAGACGAAGATCGTGTTCACGGGAGCGCTCCTCTCAAACGCTTCGCGGCATCGACGGGATCGTCCGCCTCGGTGATCGCGCGCACCACGACGATACGCGTGGCCCCCGCTTTCACGACGTCGTCGACGTTCGTCGTGTCGATGCCTCCGATCGCGAACCACGGGAAATCGACGGTCGCCACGGCATGCTCCACGAGTTCGAGGCCGACGGCCGGACGACCCGGCTTCGTCGGTGTCTCGTTCACCGGTCCGACGGCGATGTAATCGGCGCAGCCGCCCGCGTGTTCGGCGATCGCACGCTCGATGTCGGACGTCGAGTGGGTGGACCGTCCGATGATCGCGCCGGGGCCACAGATCTCGCGGGCCGCCGGCGGCGCCAGATCGTCCTGGCCGAGATGGACGCCGTCGGCAGCGATCGCGAACGCGATGTCCGGACGGTCGTTCACGATGAACGGCACGTCGAGATCGCGGCACACGTGCGCGAACTGATCGGCGATCTCGATGATCTCTTTCGCCTCGGCGTCCTTCATCCGAAGCTGCACGACGTCGACGCCGGCTTCGATCACCGAACCGAGAACGTCGACGGGGAACTCGCCGGGGAAGCAGACGTAGAGCCGTCCGTCGAGCTCAGCCACCCGGCACCGCCCGGACGATCTCGAGCCGGTCGCCGTCGCCGATCGCGCGGTCGAACCGCGTCCGTTCGAGCGGCTCGCCGTTGCGTTCGACGACGACGTTGCGGTTCGTGAGACCGAGCTCGGCGACGAGATCGGAGATCGTCGCGCCGTCCGCGACGCTGCGGGGTTTGCCGTTCACGACGATGTCCACACGGTTTACGCTACCGATGTGGCGTGTCTCTTGGTGGCGGGCGGGCTCTTCCTTCCGCGCCTCATCGTCGCGCTCCTCGGGATCTTCACGCATTACTTCTCGGTCTTCTCGAGCTTCATCTGGCCGTTGCTCGGGTTCTTCTTCGCACCGACGACGACGCTCGCGTGGGCGTGGGCGTTGCACTCGCCGAGCCACTCCGTGCACGGCTTCGATCTCGTGATCGTGATCCTCGCTGCCTGTCTCGATCTCGGGATCATCGGCGGGGGACGTTCGCGACTCGCGCGAAGGAGGCGCTAGCGATGCTCGAGATGCGACCGAAGTGCGAACGATGCGAAGCAGAACTCAGTCCCGATGCGGACGATGCACGCATCTGCAGCTTCGAGTGCACGTTCTGCGCGTCGTGCGCGACGGAGATGAAGAACACCTGCCCGAACTGCGGCGGCGAGCTCGTGACGCGTCCGCGCCGCGCAACCTAGCTCTGTCACTGCCGCGCGCTACGGTGCGGTTCCTTCCCCATAGGCCCTTCCCCCTGTCGTTTCCTGGAGGTCCCATGGCCACGTGCAAGACATGCGGGAAGAAGATCCGCCAGCCGAAGGAGATGTCGGTCGGCGCGGCGTCGCGTATCCATTACTGGAAGTTCCACCGCGATGTGATGCTCGGCTCTTCTAAGAAGAAGACGAAAGCGAGGCGATGAGCTCGCGCTGACGGCCCTCGTCGGCGAACGGCGTCGCGAAGGCGTTGTAGAAGTAGATCCTGTCCGCGCGTCCTTCGTAGCGGCGCTTGATCTCGTCCACCGCGTCGTCGGTTCGTCCGGTGATCGCGAAGACCTCGACCATCTCGTCGGTGATCTCGGACGGCATGCCGGCCATATCGCCCTTCGACATCCGTTCGTGGAGGCGCGGCGGGGTTTCGTCCCAGCCGTGTGTCTCGAAGATGCGCCGGTACGAACGCGTCGAGCCGTAGAACGCCGCCTGCTGCTTCACGAAGCTTGCGGCGGACGCGGCCTGCTCGTCCGTGTCCCCCACCGCGAGGAAGATCGGGCAGACGATCGTGATGTCGTCGCGCGTACGCCCCGACTTCGCGAGGCCTTTGTTGATGGCGGGCATGAGCACGTCGTCGATGTACTTCGGCGAGTGGAGCGGGTGGATGAGGATGCCGTCCGCGTTGAAGCCGACGGTTTCCGCGTTGTACTCGTTGATCGCCGCGATGAACACCTTGGGAGCCGGGTAGGAGATCGGGCCCGGCGTGAAGAACGGGTTGTTGACCGTCGAGTTGTAGAACTTCCCGCGATGAGCCGCCGGACGACGCTCCTGCCACGCGCTCCAGAGTTCCTTCAGGCACGCGACGTACTCGCGGAACTTCGGACCCGGCGAGTCCCAGCTCATCCCGAAGCGGCGCTCGATGTGTCCCTTCACCTGGGTTCCGAGGCCGAGGCAGTAGCGGCCCTTCGACGCTTGCTGCAAGTTCCATGCGAGCACGGCGGTCACGTATGGCGAGCGCGCGAATGCGATCGCGAGGTTGTTACCGAGCATCGGCTTCGTCGTCTCGAGCGCCGGGAACGCGAGATCGAGGAACGGATCGTTCGTCGTCTCGACCGTGTACAGCCCGTCGTATCCCGTCGCCTCGAAGGTCTTCGCGGCCTGGCGGGCAGGCTCAACGCCCGGCGGCAGCACGACATCGACCTTGAAAGGGCTCACGATTCCAAAGGTCGTACCACGGTGTCATACAGGCGCGCGAGTTCGTCCTCCCAGTTCGCAGGCGGGACCGCCGGGATCACGACGAACTTCGAGCCGCCCTGCGTCACGAACTCCTCGAGCTTCGCGCGGAGCGCGTCGTCGCCATCGGTGACGACGATGTCCCGCGCGTCGACTTCCGGACGACGCCCCGCCAGCACGCTCAGCACCGTTTCCTTCACGTCGTCGCGGCCCGGCGGGATATAGGCGACGAGCGCGCCGTAATGGTCGTCCTCGATCTCGCGGCCGTTGCGCTCGGCCTCCGCTTTGATGATGTCGACCTTCGACTTGTACTCCGACGGCGCGATGAACGATGGGAGCCAGCCCGTGCCGATCCGTCCGACGCGCTTCGCGGCGGCGTCGGAGTGCCCGCCGAACCAGACGTCGGGGTGCGGCTTCTTCACGGGCTTCGGACGAAGCGTGAAATCGCGCACCGAGAAGTACTTCCCTTCGAATGTGACGTTGTCCTCGGTCCAGAGCTTCACGATCAGCTTCGTCGCCTCGTCGGTTCGTCCGGCGCGTTCTTTGCGATCGATGCCGAAGATCGCGCTCTCGTCCGGCAGCGGGGAGCCGAGCCCTAAGGCGGCGACGACGCGCCCGTTCGAGAGGACGTCCATCGTCGCGAGCTCCTTCGCGAGCAACACGGGATTCCGTCCCGGAAGCACGAGCACGCTGAAACCGAACTTCAGCTTTGCGCTCCGTCCGATCGCGACGCTCGTCGCGGCGAGCGGGTCGAGGATGTCGCCGCCGGCGCGCTCGGAGAACCAGATCGAGTCCCAGCCGATGCGCTCGAGCGCGTCGATGAGTCCGAAGAACCGTTCGGAATCCATCCCACCCGCGGCGCCGACGCCGGGACCGAACCCGACCTTGATCTTGCTCACGGAATGAGTTCGCCGCGCAGGACCGTCACGGCCTGGCCCCCGAGATGCACGCGTTCGCCGTCGAGCCGGGCGAACACGACGCCACCGCGCTTCGAGCACTGGTATGCGCGGAAGTCGGTTCGTCCGGACTTCTTCGACCAGAAGTCCGCGAGCACGCAATGCGCCGATCCGGTAACCGGGTCTTCGTCGACACCGGCAACCGGAGCGAAGAACCGCGAGACGAAGTCGAAACCCATGTCGGCGCCGGGGGCCGTCACCGAGATGTATCCATCGGGCATCGCTCGGAGCGCGGCGAAATCGGGTTCGAGCGCGACGACGTCGTTCGGCGTCTCGTACTCGAGCAAGTAGCCGCCGTAGCTCTGCCACACGGACAACGGATGCCCACCGACCGCGGCAACGACCGCGCGCGGGGGATCGATCTCGGTCACACGCCGCACCGGGAAATCCATCTCGATGCGGTCGGGCCGCCTGTGACATCTGAGGACGCCGCTTCGTGTGTGGAACGCGATGTCGTCGTCCGGCTCGACTTCCTTCTCTTCCCACAAGACGTGCGCGGACGCGAGCGTCGCGTGTCCGCACAACTCGACTTCGAGCGACGGCGTGAACCAACGGAGGTCGAACGCGCCGTCGTCGCGCGGAACGACGAAGGCCGTTTCAGCCAGGTTCATCTCGGCGGCGACGTCCTGCATCCAGAGCGGATCGCGTTCGCCGTCGAGCAGAGAGACGGCGGCGGGATTACCCGTGAAGAGCTTGGCCGTGAAGGCGTCGACCTGGAACAGACGCATCAAAGCCCCAGCGCCTGCTGGTCTTCGTTTTCGGCACGGCGGCGTTTGCGCGGACGAGGCTCTTTGTCCTCGCCGGCGGGGTGCTCGACGATCGCGACAACCCGATTGGCCATGAACTGCGCCGTCCGCACCTCGTGCCCGCTGCGCGTGACCTCGGAGACGTGCACGTTGCCGCGAACCGTTGCGACCTCGACGCGCCGCCCGTCCTTCGTCGCTTCGATCTCGAAGGAGCGCACGCCGTCGCCGACGTCGATCAGGACCTCGACCCTGTCGCCCCTCATGCCCTCAGTTTAGGCGACCTTGATGAGCGTCCCTCGGACGGCTACGCGTTTGTCGTGCGTCCCGGCGGACGGATCCCACACGCCGCCGCACGAGATCAAGGTGATCGACGGCGTCGACGTGTAGCCCATGATCCGGTCCGCGAGCGGGGTGTTCCGGTCGAAGAGGCACGACCACTGGATCTGGAAGGCCCAGACCTTGCCGCCCATGTTCACCGCAACTGTGTCGCCGGCGCGGAGCTGCTGCAGTCCGCCGAAGGATCCCGCGACGCCGTTGTAATCGATGTGTCCGGCGAGGACGACGTTGTTGGTTCGTCCCAGCATCGGCCCGTTGGGCCGCGCGTCGGACTGAAAGGGACCTTGGTCGAGCCACGCGACGTCGCGAGCATTCGTCGGCACGACCATCGCGCCCGTCTCGTCGATGCCGACGCGCACGATCGGCGCTTGGACGCCTTCCGTCGGCAGAACGACGGTTCCGCCGGTCGGGAACGGACCGGCGTTCGGCGACGGATTCCACGCCAGACGTCCACCCGGGTTGTCGAGACCCGGACACCCGGCCGCGATCGCTTGATGCACGATCTGCGTCTTCACCGCGTCCTGTCGCACGCGGATGAGCGACGCCTGCACCGTCGTCGTCGCCGGCGCCGTGCCGATCAGGATCATGAGAACGGCGCAGGCAACGACTGCCGCGCTCTGCCACCAAGAGATCCGTTGATCCATGCCGCTCTCAGTATCGCGTCAGTGGAGCGGAACGATGCCGAGCGTACGCGGAGAAGGCGTCGGCGAGGGCGAGTTCGTCGCGCGAGTCGCGCCGGCGCTCGCGCTCGCGCCGGCTTCGTGGGGAAGCGCGGGATAGATCTGCACGGCGCGGACGACGATGCGCAGGCTGTGCGTGCCCGCTCCGGCGTTCCAACCACCCGCGCACGACACGAGCGTGAGTGACGGAACCGGCGTGTAGCCGATCACCTGCGCGCCGCGCCGGGAGTTGTACGGGAAGTAGCACGAGTACTGCACGGCATACCGCCAAGTCTTTCCGTGCAGCGCGACCTGCACGACATCACCCGGACGGAGCCGCTCGATGTGCGCGAACGCCCCGGTGACGCCACCCCACGCGATGTGTCCGGCGAGAACGACGTTGTTCGTTGCGCCGGGGAACGCGCCTTGATCGAGCCACGCGATGTCCCGCGCGTTCGTCGGGAGCACCATGCTGTAATTGCGGTCGAACCCGACGCGCACGATGGGCGCGGTCACACCGAGCGCACCGATCGCGACGGACCCGCCCGTTGCATCCGGCCCGGGCGCGGCCATGACGTTTCGTCCGCCGGGATTCGTCATCTGCGGACAGTCGGCGGACACAGCGGCGGGCGCGACGTACGGACGCGGCGCGTACCCGGCGAGCTGCGCCGGTGCGGGCTTCGCGAGCGTGATCTCCGGCTTGGGCGCCACCGCGAGCACATGACGATGCACCGGCCCTGCCGATGGACGCACCCCCAGCGCGGCGCCCGCGGACACCACCACCGCGAAAGCAAGCGCCAGCGCCGCCGGCGCGCTCCTCATCCGTCGTGGCGTATCCCGGTGTGGCAGGGGTTTGTCCTTCGGGCGACGATGGTGCGGTGTCCACAGAGCTGAACGAGCTGAACGCCGAGGTTGTTCGCTGCCGTCGATGCCTCCGCCTCGCCCTGTGGCGCGAGGAGGTGGCGCAGACGAAGCGAGCATCCTTCGCCCACGAATCGTACTGGGGGAAGCCGCTTCCGGGATTCGGTGACGAAGGAGCCCGCGTGATGGTCCTGGGTCTCGCGCCGGCCGCGCACGGGGGCAACCGCACGGGTCGGATCTTCACCGGCGACCGGTCGGGAGACTGGCTCTTCCGCGCCCTGCACCGAGCGGGGTACGCGAACCAACCGACGTCCGTCAGCGCCGACGACGGGCTTGCGCTCCGCGACTGCTACGTGTGCGCTGCCGTGCGATGCGCGCCGCCGGCGAATCGTCCGACGCCGCAGGAGCGCGACAACTGTCTGCCGTATCTCGTCGGTGAGCTCGAGATCCTGCGGCGGGTTCGCGTCATCGTGTGTCTCGGTTCTTTCGCGTGGGACGCAGCCCTCCGAGTGCTTCCGGCGGTGAAACCGAAGCCGCGTTTCACGCACCTTGCCGAAGCGCGCGTGGGGCGGTTCGTCCTGGTCGGCAGCTATCACCCGAGCCAGCAGAACACCTTCACGGGAAAGCTCACGGAGCCCATGCTCGATGCGGTGTTCACGCGGGCGCGGGAGCTATCCTCGGCTCCTACGTAACGAGGAGGCATCCGGATGGACTTCAAGGACTCTCCCGAAGACGCCACGTGGCGGAGCGAAGTGCGCGCATGGCTCGATGCCAACGCCTCGAAGCTCCCCGAAGGCGAAGAACCCGCGTACAACCTGCTCGGCGAAGAAGAAGAGGACGAAGGCGCGTTCGTCGAACGCAGCAAGGCCTGGCAGAAGAAGCTCTACGACGCCGGTCTCGCCGCGATCACTTGGCCGAAAGAGTTCGGGGGCCGGGACGCATCACCGATGCAGTCCTTCATCTTGGGTCAGGAGATGGGGGCCTACGACGTCCCCGCCGGTGTCTACACGATCGGCCTCGGGATGATCGGTCCGACGATCATGACGCACGGCACTGAAGAGCAGAAGGAACGGTTCCTTCCGAAGATGCTCGAAGGGTCCGAGATCTGGTGCCAGCTCTGGAGCGAGCCGAACGCCGGCTCGGACGTCGCGTCCCTCGAAACGCGGGCCGAGCTGAGCGGCGACGAGTGGATCCTGAACGGTCAGAAGGTATGGACGACCGGCGCGCACTTCTGCGACTGGGGCCTCATCATCGCGCGCACCGATCCCGAGGCGCCGAAGCATCGCGGGATCACGTGCTTCATCGTCGACATGCACGATCCCGGCGTCGAGGTTCGTCCGCTCAAGCAGATCAACGGCGCGGCGGGCTTCAACGAAGTGTTCTTCTCGGACGTGCGCATCCCCGATGCGCGCCGCGTTGGTGACATCAACGACGGATGGCGCGTCGCACTCACGACGTTGATGAACGAACGGTTCGCGATCGGAGTCGGCGGCGGAAGTGGCGGGTCGCTGATGCCGCTGTTCCATCTCGCGCAGAAGACCCACTCGAACGGCGGCGTCGCGTTCGACGACGCAGCCATCCGTCAGGAGCTCGCGACGGCATACATCGCCGGACGACTCCTCTCGCTCACCGGCTTCCGTTCCCTGACCAAGATCGCGAAAGGCGGGATCCCCGGTCCGGAAGGATCGGCGATGAAGCTCGTGAGCACGAAGCTCGCATCGCAGCTCGCGGAAACGGCGTCGAAGATCCTCGGACAGGAAAGCGTGCTCCTGTCCGACGACGCACCGGACGGGGGCACGTGGGCGAACGCGTTCTTGTCCGCGCCGGGCATCCACCTCGCCGGCGGCACCGACGAGATCATGCGCAACATCATCGGCGAGCGCGTGCTCGGTCTGCCGAAGGAACCGCAGGTCGACAAAGAGATCCCCTTCCGCGAGCGGGTGCGGTCGTGACGCTTCCGACGTTCGACGAACTCGAGGGCGGACGGTCGTGGGGCCTTTGGGGTAGCGACGACAAGTTCGGGACGCTCAACCTCCTCACCGCGGCCAACGTCCGCAAGGGCGCGGCGTGCGTGAAGAAGGGTTCGGTCTTCGCGATCAACCTCGAGATGCACATGCCGGATCCCCCGCTGTTCGGACGCGAGCCGTTCACACACGAAGTCGTGTGGCTGCAGAACGAGGCCGGACACGACGAGCACCTCTCGGGATGGAACACGCAGTCGTCGTCACAGTGGGACGGCTTCCGTCACATCAAGCATCCCGTCCACGGCTTCTACAACGGGATCGCCGACGAGGACCACGGCATCCACCACTGGGCGCAGCGCGGGATCGCCGGCCGCGGCGTGCTCGCCGACGTGGGACGCTGGCGCGAAGCAGAGGGTCGTCCGCTGAGATGCGATTCGTCCGACCCGATCGAAGCGTCGGACATCACCGGGACGCTCGACGCACAAGGCACGACGGTCGAAGAGGGCGACGTCCTGCTCATCCGGACGGGGTGGCTCGCGTGGTACCGCTCCACGAGCGTCGAAGAGCGCGTCGAGTACATCGGACGGGGCCATCCGTCGTGCGGGCTCCGTCCGGGGCCGGAGAACTGGCGTCTCCTGTGGGACCTGCATATCGCCGCCGTCGGTGCCGACAACGGCCCGGTCGAGGTGTGGCCGCCGGCCGCGCTCGCGTCGCCCGAGGATCTGCAGGCGATCCTCGCGTCGCCGGAGCGGCTCGACGAGGTGTTCATGCACATCAGGCTCCTGCCGCTGCTCGGGCTGCCGCTCGGCGAGTTCTTCGACCTGGATGCGCTGGCCGCCGACTGCGCGCAGGACGGTGCCTATGAATTCATGTTCACATCGGCCCCCCTGAACCTTCAGGCCGGGGTAGCCTCACCACCGAACGCGCTCGCGATCAAGTAAGAAAAGGCTGCGGGAAGGGCCTCGGGGCCCGACAATACTTCCGGTGGGGCTTCGACCGAAACGACGTACACGGCTGACGGCTGCGCGACAGCGACTCATCGCTGCCGCGTCGGTCTATCTCGTCATGGTCGTCGCGCCGACCGTCGCCTACGACTTCCCGCACCCGACGAACGTGTCGTTCAACGGACGCGCCGTCCGCATGATGGGCCACGTCACGATGTCGAACCTCCTCAGGCGCGAGCACATCCATCTCAAGCTCGGACGACTGCTCGACGTGAGCGGCGGCGTGATCTCGTCCGCCGAGAACCTCCCGGTGGTGAAGATCAACGGTGTCGACGCGCAGTCGACGACAACGCTCAAGTCCGGGGACGTCATCGAGTTCCACAACGGGCAGGACGTGACGGAGCCGAGCGAGACCGAGTACCTGCGCGAAGGATCGGGCAACCCGCAGTTCCTGCTCGGCACGGCGGCGATCACGCTGAAGCACGGCCTCGACTCGGGCATCACCGTGCCGCTGACGTCGAAGCCCGTTCCCGGACCGAAAGCCGTCGCGCTCACCTTCGACGACGGCCCGAACCCCGGCTACACCGAGCGCGTGCTCGACGTTCTGAAGTCGAAGCACGTGCACGCGACGTTCTTCGTCGTCGGACGCATGGCCAACGCCTACCCGGATCTCGTGAAGCGCGAACTGAAGGAAGGCAACCTCGTCGGCGACCACTCGTGGAGCCATCCGATGCTCGCGCATCGTTCCGACGCTTCCGCGCGCGACGAGCTGCAGCACACACGCGATCTCTTGCGGAAACTCGGTGCGACCGTGACGGTGTTCCGTCCGCCCTATGGTTCGTACACGCGGTCGACCGTGTCGATCGCATCGTCGCTCGGGCTGCGCACGGTGGTGTGGAGCGCCGATCCGAGCGACTACCGCCGTCCACCCGTGGGGACGATCGTCGCCCGCGTGATGTCGCAGGTTCGTCCGGGGACGATCATCCTCATGCACGACGGCGGGGGTGACCGGAGCAACACGATCGCCGCGCTGCCTATCATCATCGACAACTTGCGCAAACAGGGCTACAGCTTCGAGACCCTTTCATGAGGACGCAGCTCGCGTACGGCGCACAGTCGATCGACGTCGAGCTCCCGGACAACACGGTTTCACCGGATACCGGCATCTCCGTGCCGCTCCCGGTGACGAACGATCTCGCGACCGAAGTGTTGCGTGCGATGCGCGAGCCGCTCGATTCACCGCCGCTGCGCGAACTCGTCAAGCCCGGCGCGAAGGTCACGATCGCCTTCGACGATCCGACCGTCGGACAGTACGGACCGGTGTGGTCCACGGCGATCCCGCTCATCGTCGCTGAGCTCGAAGGCGCGGGCGTGCGGCGGGAAGACGTGTCCCTCTTGTGCGCGAACGCGCTGCACCGCAAGTACCCGCACGACGAGCTCGCGAAGCTGCTCGGCGACGACATCGTGCGTGAGTTCGGTGACCGCTTGACCTGTCACGATGCCGAAGACCCCGACGGCATCGTCGCGCTCGGTACGACACGCAGCGGCTACTACGTCGACCTCCACCGCGCTTGCGTGGACGATGACCTGCTCGTCTACCTCAACTGCTCGACCGTCCGCGGCTTCTCCGGCGGATGGAAGTCGATCTGCGTCGGACTATCGACCTTCCGCTCGATCGCGGCTCACCACAACCCGGACGACATGTCGATGTCCCTCGATCGCAACCCGATGCACGAGATGCTGACCGAGATGGGCGAGCTGGTCGTCGACAAGCTCGGCCCCCACAAGATCTTCAAGCTCGAGACGATCCAAGCGAACCCTCTCGCGGTCTCCGAGATCATCGGCGGCACCGTCGACGCGACGCGCGCGCGAGCGGTCGAGATCATGCGCGCGCACCAGAGCAACCGGCGCGATCTCGTGAAGGAGAAGGTCGACATCGTCGTCTACGGCGTCCCGGCGTGGAGCCCGTACGGCGCATACGCGTCCATGAATCCGATCCTCACCCTCATCTCGACCGGTCTCGGCTACATGGGCGGTGTCATCGAAGCGTTCGGGAAGCCCGGTTGCACCGTCGTGCTGGCCACGCCGCTCAGCGACGAGTGGGACACCGTCCACCACGCGAGCTACCGCGAGGTATGGGACCGCGTGCTTCCCGCGACGAAGGATCCGTACGAAGCGCGCCGCATGTTCGAGGACGACTTCGCGAAGCGCGAGTCCTACATCGACGCCTACCGCAACCGGTACTCGTTCCACGGCGTGCACGGGATCATGGCGATCTTCCCTCTGAAGCGCCTCAAGCACGCCGGCCGGATCTTCGTCGCCGGCGCGCAGGACGAATCACTCGTACGCCACGTGGGCTTCGAGCCGTTCGCGAGCGTCGAGGACGCCGTCGCCGAAGCGAGGGCGATCCACGGTCCGGGCGCCAGCGTGGCGGCGGTGCGCTACCCGCCGGCTACCTCCCGGCGCTAGAAGTACGCGCGCGAGAGCGTTTCGGCCACGCAGGCCGGGCGGTTCTTGCCTTCGACCTCGACCGTCACTTCGATCTTCAGCTGGACGAACCCCTCGCCCTCGACGACGTCCACGAGCTTCCGGCGCGCCCGGACCTTCGAACCCGCCGGGACGGGGGCGGGAAAGCGAACCTTGTCGAGGCCGTAGTTCACGCCCATCTTCGCGCCGGTGATCGGCAGTCCGCCGCCGCCGAGCGTCGGGATCAGGGAGAGCGTCAGGTATCCGTGCGCGATCGGGCCCCCGAACGGACCTTGCTTCGCCCGCTCCACGTCGACGTGGATCCACTGGTGATCGCCCGTTGCGTCCGCGAAAAGGTTGATCTGATCTTGCGTGACCTCGTGCCAGTCGCCGACGCCGATCTCCGTCCCGATGAGCTCTTTGACCTTGTCGATATCCGACATCCGCTGCCTCCTACACTCGAAGTCCCATGACGATAGCCGTTGCGCATGCCGGGGCGTCGGGTCACGCTCCCGCGAACACACTCACAGCGTTCCGCAAAGCACACGCCGCGGGCGACGCGCACTGGATGGAGTTCGACACGCAGTTCGCGAAGAACGACCTCGTCGTCATCCACGACGAAACACTCGACCGCACAACCGACATGAGCGGATACGTTGCCGATCACACGGCCGAAGAGCTCCAGCCGTCCGGCGTGCCGTCGACGCGCGAGCTCTTACAAGAAGGAGCCCTGAACGGATGGCGCCTCGTCGCCGAGCTCAAGAACATCCCCGGACAACGAAGCTTCGATCCGTCCGGCGAACGCTACGCCGACGCGTTCCTCGCCCTCGTCGAGGAAACAAGGTTCCCGATCGAAGACCTCAACGTGATCTGCTTCTGGGCGCCGACACTGACGGCCATCAAACAACGGAACGCAGCGATCGTGACGGGCTTCCTCACCTCGCCGCCGATGTCCGCCGCGACGAACCTCGAAACGTGCATCGAGCTCGGCTTCGGATTCATCTCCGTCAACCACCGCACGCCCGATCTCACCACAGAGCTCGTCGACGAAGCGCACGCCGCAGGAAAGCAGGTCCACGTCTGGACGCCGGACGAACCTGAGGAGATCGAAGCGGCCTATCGCAAGGGCGTCGACGCGATCACGTCCAACTACCCGGAACGCGTCAGTCGGGTAGTTGCTCTCTGATCCGGTCGAGGACGGAAGCCGCGAGCGCCTTGTAGTCGTCCGAGTCCTTGAGCGTGATCGGCTCGCCGACCTTCGCGTGCACCGGACGCCGCTGCATCAGCTCCATCACCTTCGGGACGCGGTCACTCCGCGGCCACACGCGTTCCGTGTCCCAGATCGCGACCGGCACGATCGGTGCTCCCGTCTCGACGGCGAGTCGCGCGACGCCGGTGCGTGCGGACAGCACCTCGCCGTCCTTCGGGATGGTCCCCTCGGGAAAGATGCCGATCGCTTCGCCGCGACCGAGCGCGTCGATGGCGATCTGCAGCGGCGTCGCGTCGCCTGTGCCGCGGTCCACACGGATCTGGCCCAGGGCGCGCATCGCCTGACCGACCACGGGCGCTTCGAACATCTCCTTCTTCGCGAGGAAGCGAAGCTTTCGTCCGCGACGCGACCCAACCATCGCAAGGACGACCGGATCGAGGTACGACCGATGGTTCGCGGCCAGGATGACGGGTCCTTCGCGCGGGATGAGCTGCACGCCCTCGACGACGAGGTTCACCGCTGACAGCAACGGATGCGCGAACGGACGGATCAGATCGAACGGTTCGAACGACGCCTTCGGCAGGCCTTCGCGGTTCCGGAACCCCAGCACCGGCCATCCTTTGCGCACGGCATACGCGCGCAACAACGGATCGGGATTGACGACACGCGGGTGACCGACGCTTTCGAGCAGCGGACGGTCGTAATAGGAGTCCGAGTACGCGTAACTCTCCGAGAGGTCGATGCCCTGTTCCTCGGCGAACGCGCGCACGGCGTCGGCTTTGTCCGGCCCCCAGAGCCACTTGCCGATGAGATTGCCGGTGTAGACGCCTTGTGCGTCCTCTTCGTATTCCGTCGCGATGAGCATGTCGACCCCGAGACGGTCGGCAAGCGGTTCGACGTAGTCGCGTCCCGTCGACGTAGCGATCACGACCAGGTCGCCTTTCGAGCGATGACGTTCGATGAGCGTCCGCGCCTCGGCGTACACCGCCGCGTCGAGCTTCTCGACCGAACGCGCGGCAGCTTCACGGAGATCCGTCCTCGACCATCCGGCCATACGCGAGAGCGACCGGCGCGTGATCTCCATGCCGATACGCGTTTCGCCGAGCACACGGAAGAAGCGACGACCGACCTCGGCGAGCGACTGGTCGCGGTCGGAGATCATCCCGCGCTCGTTCATCGCGTCCATGATCATCAGCGCGGACGAATCACCGAGCAGCGTCCGGTCGAGATCGAAGAACGCGGCGCGCTTCACGCAACGACTCTATTAGACTCCGCTCCTCATGACCGGACCGCTCGAAGGCATCAAAGTCCTCGACCTCTCACGACTCGCTCCCGGACCGTACGGCGGCATGCTCCTCGCCGATCTCGGCGCCGACGTCATCCGTGTCGATCGCGGCGGCGGCGCAGCGGACGTGTCACGTTTCGGCGACATCGTCGGACGCGGCAAGCGCTCCATCGCGCTCGATCTGAAGAACCCCGATGCCGTCGAAGCGGCACTCCGGATCCTCGAAGGATGCGACGTGCTGCTCGAAGGGTTCCGTCCCGGCGTCATGGAGCGACTCGGACTCGGTCCGGACGACGTCGCCGCGCGCAACCCGCGCGTCGTGTACGCACGGCTCACAGGTTTCGGGCAGGACGGCCCTCTCGCGCTTCGCGCGGGACACGACATCAACTACATCGCCGTCTCCGGAGTACTTCACACGATCGGCCGCGCCGGTGAGAATCCGCTGCCGCCGCTCAACCTGATCGGTGACTTCGCCGGCGGAGGATTGCTCTGCGCGTTCGGCATCGTGTGTGCGTTGCTCGAACGCGAGCGGTCCGGAAAAGGTCAGGTCGTCGACGCCGCGATGGTCGACGGGGCGATGAGCCTCTTCTCGTTCCTCGCGTCCGCGGTCCACGCCGGCATGTGGGGCGAGCGCGGGACGAACCTCCTCGACACCGGCGCGCACTTCTACGAGGTGTACGAGACGTCGGACGGCCGCTACATGTCCGTTGGGGCGATCGAGCCCCAGTTCTACGCGGAGTGGCTCGACGGGATCGGCATGACCGACGACGAACAGTTCAA
>JAICYB010000017.1 GCA_025934435.1 Actinomycetes bacterium
CACGATGAACAGCGGGTCGTCCCCGGGAACGGTGTGCGGGCGGTAGCCGACCTGCACGAGTCGCAGGTAGTGCGGCGCGTCCCACTGCGACCACATGACGAGGCCCCGGTTGAGTGGCTGGCCGTGCGCCGCGAGCGATCCGAGGCCGATGAGTTCGAGGACGACCCGGATCCCGGTGACGATCGCGACGATGCGCCAGAAGATCGTCCGACCGCTCGGGTCTTCCGGACGGGGCTCGGCCCGCTCCGGGCGCGCGTCGGTCAAGCTCACAGCTGCGATTTTAGGATGCGCCGTTCGGCGCCCCCTCCTATTAGGTTCCGTGCCCTTGTCACTCGGTGCTCATAGCCTTTGTCGATGCGAGTGCTGGGCCTCGACCCCGGCTTGACCTGCGCCGGGTACGGCCTCGTCGAACAGGCGGACGGTGGGTTGCGCGCGGTCGCCTACGGTGCGATCCGCACGCCGATCGGTCCCGTCCCGGGGCGGCTCGCGCGGTTCTACGACGAACTCCACGCGATCATCACGCGCGAGCGCCCGGACGCGGTCGCCGTGGAGAAAGTGCTGTTCAATGCGAACGTGCGGACGGCGATGTCCGTCGGACAAGCCGCCGGCGTCGCGCTGCTCATCGCAGCGCAGGCCGGGTGCGAGGTAGCGGAGTACACACCGAATGAGGTGAAGCAGACGGTCGCCGGCTACGGCGCCGCGGACAAGAAGCAGATGCAGATCATGGTCGCGAAGCTGCTCGGTCTTACCGAGATCCCGAAACCGCCGGACGCAGCCGACGCACTCGGTCTCGCGCTCACGCATCTGACGACACGAAAGATCCGGAGGCTCGCCGCGAATGCTTGATCACATCACGGGCAGGGTGCACAACGTCGGCGAGGATTCCGCCGTCATCAGCGTCGGCGGCGTCGGCATCCGTATCGAGATGCCGACGCACGACCTCACGCTGCTCGGCGATGAGGCGATCGTCTTCACCGTCCTGCAGATCCGCGAAGAAGAGGTGCATCTCTACGGCTTCCGGACGGAACGTTCGCGTGAGCTGTTCCGCATGCTCACATCGGTGCAAGGGGTGGGACCGAAAGTGGCCCTCGCGATCCTGTCGGCCTACACCGCGGAGAAGCTCGAGAGCGCGATCGGACTCGGCGACGAGGGTGCGCTCACCGCGGTCACCGGGGTCGGCAAGAAGACCGCGGCGCGCATCGTCCTCGATCTGCGCGACAAGATCGGCGCCATCGCGGAAGCGGTCGCCGTCGCCACGGGAAGCTCCGCGATCGGCGAAGTGCGCGAAGGTCTGAAGGGTCTGGGCTACTCGACGCAAGAGATCCAAGCGGTGATCGGCACGCTTCCGGAAGACGGGGACGCTCCGACGCTGATGCGCCACGCGCTGCGCGCACTCGGAGGCGAAAAGACGAATGCCTGAGCCCGAAGAGGAGGCGCGCGTTCTCGAACCGTCCCTCGGACCCGACGATGCGGAGTTCGACCGCAGTCTCCGCCCGAAGTCGCTCACGGAATTCGTCGGACAGTCCGACGTCAAGGAGCATCTCGCGATCGTCCTCGAAGCCGCGCGCAAACGCGGAGAGGTGTGTCCGCACCTATTGCTCACCGGTCCACCGGGACTCGGCAAGACATCACTCGCGCACATCGTGAGCAACGAGATGGGCGCGCAGATCCGCGTGACGAGTGGTCCCGCGCTCGAACGCGCCGGCGACCTCGTTGCGATCCTCGCGAACCTCGAGCGAGGCGACATCTTGTTCGTCGACGAGATCCACCGGTTGCATCGCGTGGTCGAAGAGGTGCTCTATCCCGCGATGGAGGACGGAGCCGTGGATATCGTCCTCGGCAAAGGACCGGCCGCGCGCACGCTGCACTTCGCGCTCGAACCGTTCTCACTCATCGGCGCGACGACGCGTACGGGGATGATCACCGGGCCGCTCCGCGACAGGTTCGGTTTCGTCGAGCGGCTCGACTACTACTCGACCGACGAGCTGACCCAGGTCGTCGAGCGCTCCGCGCGGCTCCTCGGTGTCGAGATCGAGCACGCGGGCGCCGTCGAGATCGCGCGCCGGTCCCGCGGTACACCGCGCATAGCGAACCGTCTGCTGCACCGGGTTCGCGACTTCGCGGAGGTCCGCGCCGACGGCTTCATCTCCGCGAACGTCGCCGCCGAGGGGCTCGCCGTGTTCCACATCGACCCCCAGGGCCTCGACCGCATCGACCTCGCGATCCTCAAGGTGATCTGCCAGACCCACGGCGGGGGCCCGGTCGGCGTGGCGACGATCGCGATGTCCGTCGGCGAGGAGCCCGAGACGGTCGAGGACGTCTACGAGCCGTACCTCGTCCAGTCGGGATTCCTCGGCCGGACGCAGCGCGGCCGCGTGGCGACGGACGCCGCGTGGCGTCACCTGGGCCTCGAACCGCCCATCCGCAAAGACCCGGTCGGCCAAAGCTTGTTCTAGGAATCACATGCTTCCGGGAAGGGTTGCTAACCTGGGAGGCGAGATGGCACGCAGATCACTCGATATCACGAAAGCCCCGGAGCACATCTTCTCGCTGACGGCCTCGGCCGCAGCCAAGGTACGTGAGCTCGCGGCTCAGGAAGGCAGTCCGGACGCAGCCCTGCGTCTGGAGGTGCAGCCCGGGGGCTGTGCGGGCTTCCGCTACGGCCTCTTCTTCGACGACGACATCGTCGACACCGACATCGTCGAGGAGATCGAGGGCGTCAGGGTGGTGTCCGATCCGATGTCGGCGCCGTACCTCAAAGGCGTCGTGATCGACTGGGCCGAGTCGTTGACGAAGTCGGGGTTCGTGATCGAGAACCCGAACCAGCGGTCCGCCTGCGCCTGCGGCGAATCCTTCCAATAAGAAGTGATCCCGGAAGGCTCCAAGGCTCCCGATTTCGAGGCTGACTCGACCGGCGGGCGTTTCCGCCTATCGGACGCCCTCGAGGCCGGACCGCTCGTCCTCTTCTTCTACTTCAAGGCCGACACGCCCGGCTGAACGCACGAGGTCCTCGAGTTCGAGGCATGGTTCGACCGTTTCGAGGGGCTCGGTCTGCGGGTCGCCGGTTGCTCCACCGACACCCTCGACGCGCAGCGAACCTTCGCCGACAAGGTCGGGCCCATACGGTTCCCGCTGATCGCCGACCCGGACGCCACGGTCGCCCACCTCTACGGCGCCTACAAAGAGGAATGGAAGGTGTCCGCGCGCGCGACGGCGCTCATCGGAGAGGACGGAACCGTCCTGCGAACCTGGCCCGAAGCGCCGGTCGACGCGAAAGGCCACGTGGAGGCGGTCTTCACCGAAGTGTCTAAGCTCTTCGCGTGACCGAGCTCCCGAACTACGACGCGAATTGCGAGCTCTGCATCGCGAACAAAATTACGCCGTGGCTCTACGAGGACGAGGAGTGCTGGGTCGCGGAGTGCATGATCTGCGACACGCCGATGATCGTCTGGCGCCCGCACGGCCTGCCCGAAAAGGACACCGAGGACCGCCTCATGGCGAAGCTCGGGGAGGTCGCGACCAAGCACTACAACGGTGACGGCTGGTGGCCGGACCCGCACCGGCGGAACATCCCCGACCACTGGCATTGCCACGCGCGGCCGAAGGGCGGCTTCTTCGGCCGGTAGTCGGGTGAACGTCCGATGTGCGGATTGGACGGCGGCGTGAGAATGTCTTCGATGTCAGCGAAATAGGGGGAAGCCATGCGTCGTGTTGCGTTCCGCTCCTTCAGCGTGCTGCTCGTGGTCGCCGTGATCTCGCTCGGCTGGGTGAGCGGGTCCGAGGCGCGGCATCGGCACCACCCGACGATCCACGTCACGACGACGGACGACGCGACGAGCACGTGCCTCGTCAAGGCGTACTGCTCGCTCCGGTCCGCCATCACGATGGCTCAGCCCGGGACGAAGATCGTCATCCCCGGAGGCTTCTTCCAGCTCTCGAACGGCCTCGGGTCGCTTGCTATCAACGAGAAGCTCACCCTCCAGGGCGCAGGGGCGTCCGCGACCCAGATCGTCGGGAACACGATCGGACAGAGCACCTTCATGCACCCGGTATTCACATTCGGACCCGCGGCCGCTGCCACGCTCAAGGGCTTGACCGTGAGTGGGGGGAACGCCACCGGCTTCGGCGGCGGCATCCAGAACACCGTGGGCGGAACGGTGAACCTGATCTCGGATGTCATCTCGAACAACGTCGCGAGTAGCGAAGGTGGTGGGATCGCCAACGAAGGCACGAGCACCATCAACATCTCCAAGACGCTGGTCACCGCGAACGAGGCGCCGAGCGGCGCCGGCATCGAGAACTCCGGGAGCGGAGTCCTGAACATGGCGCTCTCGAACGTGTCCGGGAATTTCGACACCTCAACGACGGGCGCCGGCGGCGGCATCGTCGAGGACGCGACTGCGTTCATCACGAAGTCGACGATCGCGAACAATAGCGCCGGCCTCACCAGCACGGGTGGCGGCGGCGGGATCTTCGAGAACAACGCGTCGGCGCAGCTCACGATCACGCGGAGCACGATCTCCGGCAACCAGGCCGCGAACGGCGGCGGCGTATACATCAACCTCGGCAACGCTCAGATCGTCGACAGCACGGTCGCTCAGAACGATGCGACGTCGGGGACCGGCGGTGGCCTCGAGGTCGTGGCAGGCACGAACACGATCCTTCGGGACACCGTCGCGAAGAACGACGCTCGCGTCGAAGGCGGTGGGATCCAGGCGTCGGGTGGAACGACATTCCTTCAAGCCAGCATCTTCGGCGAGAACACGGTTCTCGGCACGAGGACCCCGCTGGGGCTCGACCCGGACTGCTGGTCGATAGGCGCGACCTTGGTGTCGCACGACTTCAATGTGATCCAGGACGTCACCGTAGACTGCCACCTGACCCCCGGCCCGCATGACAGCTTCAGCGTCGGGGACCCCAATCTCGGAGGCCTTGCTTTCAATGGCGGACCGACCGAAACGATGGCGATCCCGAAGAACGCGAGTCTGGCCGTCCGGAGGGACGCTCACGATCCGCTCTGCAACGGGCACCTGCACGACCAGCGCGGGAAGAAGCGGGCCAAGCACCGCTGCGACAGCGGGGCCTTCCAGGTAACGAAGTAGCGCAGGGGTTCGTCCGGCGATGTATATTCATAGGCCGCTCACCGGCAGGGCACGTCCCTGTTGCGTGCGCGGGAAGCAGAAGTACAATCAGAGTTTGCCCCTGTGAGGGCGCTGCTCCTTGAGAACTGCATAGTGCGGGTGTTTTGAGGGCAACCGTCGAAACATTCCTTGGACCTGAAGTGAGCTAAAGGTCCGTCGTGCTCGGCACGGATTGGCTCCGCCTATCCGAGACGGTCGAGGACGATCGGATCGACCTTTCTTCGGGAAGACGCTTTTCTGGTTTTCCTATGGAGGGTTTGATCCTGGCTCAGGGCGAACGCTGGCGGCACGCCTCATACATGCAAGTCGAGCGATCGGATGTTGGGTGCTTGCACCCGGCATTACGGAGCGGCGAACGGGTGAGTAACACGTGGGCAACCTGCCTTATGGACGGGGATAACTCCGGGAAACTGGGGCTAATACCCGATGATCTTTCTGGGTCGCATGGCCCGGTAAGCAAAAGGTTCTTCCGCCATAAGAGGGGCTCACGGCCTATCAGCTTGTTGGTGGGGTAATGGCCTACCAAGGCTTTGACGGGTAGCCGGCCTGAGAGGGTGTCCGGCCACATCGGGACTGAGACACGGCCCGAACTCCTACGGGAGGCAGCAGTAGGGAATCTTGCACAATGGGCGCAAGCCTGATGCAGCGATGCCGCGTGAGGGATGAAGGCCTTCGGGTTGTAAACCTCTTTCAGTAGGGAAGAAGCCACGGGTCACCGTGGTGACGGTACCTGCAGAAGAAGCCCCGGCTAACTACGTGCCAGCAGCCGCGGTAAAACGTAGGGGGCTAGCGTTGCCCGGATTCACTGGGCGTAAAGCGGGTGTAGGCGGTTCTTTAAGTCGGATGTGAAATCCAGCGGCCCAACCGCTGAATTGCATCCGATACTGGGGAACTTGAGGACGGTAGAGGTCGGTGGAATATCCGGTGTACCGGTGAAATGGACAGATATCGGATGGAACACCAGTGGCGAAGGCGGCCGACTGGGCCGATCCTGACGCTGAGACCCGAAAGCTAGGGTAGCGAACCGGATTAGATACCCGGGTAGTCCTAGCCGTAAACGGTGCGAACTAGGTGTGGGGACCTTCACGGTCTCCGTGCCGAAGCTAACGCATTAAGTTCGCCGCCTGGGGAGTACGGCCGCAAGGCTAAAACTCAAAGGAATTGACGGGGGCCCGCACAAGCGGCGGAGCGCGTTGCTTAATTCGATGCAAAGCGAAGAACCTTACCCAGGCTTGACATTCTCGAAGTAGGCGCCTGAAAGGGTGTCCGACCCGTAAAGTCGGGAACGAGGACAGGTGTTGCATGGCTGTCGTCAGCTCGTGCCGTGAGGTGTTGGGTTAAGTCCCGCAACGAGCGCAACCCTCGTCCTATGTTGCGACCGCGTTATGGCGAGCACTCATAGGAGACTGCCGGAGAAACTCCGGAGGAAGGAGAGGATGACGTCAAGTCAGCATGGCCCTTAAGTCTGGGGCTGCAAACGCGCTACAATGCGCAGTACAGCGGGTTGCAAAGCCGCAAGGTGGAGCCAATCCCGAAAAGCTGCGCTCAGTTCGGATCGGGGTCTGCAACCCGACCCCGTGAAGTTGGAGTCGCTAGTAATGGCAGATCAGCATGCTGCCGTGAATGCGTTCTCGGGCCTTGTACACACCGCCCGTCACACCCCGAAAGCGGGGAACAGATGAAGCCGGTGGCCCAACCGTAAGGGGGGAGCCGTCGAGTCTGGGCTTCGTGATTGGGGTGAAGTCGTAACAAGGTAGCCGTACCGGAAGGTGCGGCTGGATCACCTCCTTTCTAAGGAGCACCCTTAGAAACCTTCGCAATGAAATGCGAGGGGCATTTGGGGTCCAGGTGTGCAAGACGAGTCGTTCTCGAACACCCGCACGTGCGGTTCTCAAGGAGCAGAACTTCTTCGTATCCGGGCTCTTTGACAACCACATAGCGAGCGTAGGCATCTTCATCAAAGCCAAGCTGTAAAGGGCACATGGTGGATGCCTAGGCGCCAGTAGGCGAGGAAGGACGTGGCTGGCTGCGAAAAGCCTCGGGGAGTTGCCGAGCGAACTTTGATCCGAGGATGTCCGAATGGGGAAACCCGATGGGAGTCATGTCCCATCACCTATGCGTGAATACATAGCGCATAGGAGCCAACCCGGCGAAGTGAAACATCTCAGTAACCGGAGGAAGAGAAAGAAACCTCGATTCCCCTAGTAGCGGCGAGCGAAAGGGGAACAGCCCAAACCGTTGCGGTGTCAAGCGTGCGCGCGTTGCCGTAGCGGTGTTGTGGGACACACCAGGAAGTTGCGCATAACTTCCAGGGAGTTACAAAGATCACGTCTAGCAGAAGCGGCCTGGAACGGCCCGCCAGAGTGGGTAACAGCCCCGTACGCGAAAGATGTGATCCTCCCGGTGTGCACCCGAGTACCACCGCACACGTGGAACGTGGTGGGAACCCGCAGGGACCACCCTGCAAGGCTAAATACTCACTGGCGACCGATAGCGAACAAGTACCGTGAGGGAACGGTGAAAAGAACCCCGGGAGGGGAGTGAAATAGAACCTGAAACCATGTGCCTACAAGCAGTTCGAGCGTGGGGCGGGTCCCTCGGGATCCGTTTCCGGTGAGAGCGTGCTTATTGAAGAATGAGCCGGGGAGTTACGGTCAGTCGCAAGGTTAAGTCGTTGAGACGTAGCCGCAGCGAAAGCGAGTCTGAATAGGGCGTCTAGTGGCTGGCTGTAGACCCGAAGCGTGGTGATCTACCCATGAGCAGGGTGAAGCGGGCGTAAGAACCCGTGAAGGCCCGAACCGGTGTCCGTTGAAAAGGGCTCGGATGACTTGTGGGTAGGGGTGAAAGGCCAATCAAACCACGTGATAGCTGGTTCTCCTCGAAATGTCTCTAGGGACAGCCTCGGGAGTTTTGCAACGGAGGTAGAGCACTGATTGGGTTAGGGGGTCAAAAAACTTACCAACCCCAGTCAAACTCCGAATGCCGTTGCTTTAGATCCCGGGAGTGAGACGGTGGGGGAAAAGCTTCATCGTCGAAAGGGAAACAGCCCAGACCAACAGCTAAGGCCCCCAAGTGTGTGCTAAGTGGGAAAGGATGTGGAGTCGCGAAAACAGCCAGGAGGTTGGCTTAGAAGCAGCCACCCTTGAAAGAGTGCGTAACAGCTCACTGGTCGAGGGACTCCGCGCCGACAATGTAGCGGGGCTCAAGCACACCGCCGAAGCTATGGATGCGTCCGATCTTCGGATCGGATGCGTGGTAGAGGAGCGTTCTGCACGGAGTGAAGCGGGACGGTAACGGTCCGTGGACTGTGCAGAAGTGAGAATCCGCGGCATGAGTATGCGAAAAGGAGGGTGAGAATCCCTCCCGCCGAAAGCCCAAGGTTTCCTGGGGAAGGTTCGTCCGCCCAGGGTTAGTCGGGACCTAAGGTGAGGCCGAAAGGCGTAGCCGATGGACAACAGGTTGATATTCCTGTACCAGCTCGACCGCGACAGCACCCGATCGGGGAAGCTGCCATTGGGAGTCAAATCTCGATGGTGGTGAAACCGTAAGGGTGACCGACGGGGTGACGCAGGAGGCTAGGAGAGCCCAGGCGTTGGTTGTCCTGGGGTAAGTACGTAGGGAGTCCTGGTAGGCAAATCCGCCGGGACAATCCTGAGGTACGACGCCGAACCGCAAATAGGTGAAGTCTCTGAAGCCATGCTGCCTAGAAAAACCTCTAGGGAGTTGTCGGGCTGCCCGTACCGCAAACCGACACAGGTGGGCGCGTAGAGAATACGAAGGCGCGCGGATGAACTCTGGTTAAGGAACTCGGCAATCTAGCCCCGTAACTTCGGGAGAAGGGGCACCTCATTAGCGTGTAGTCCCTGCGGACGAAGCGCGAAGGGGTCGCAGTGACCAGGCCCAAGCGACTGTTTACTAAAAACACAGGTGCATGCGAAGGCGCAAGCCGCTGTATATGCACTGACGCCTGCCCGGTGCCGGAAGGTTAAGGGGAGGGGTTAGTCCTTCGGGACGAAGCTCTGAACCTAAGCCCCGGTAAACGGCGGCGGTAACTATAACCGTCCTAAGGTAGCCGGCTGAGAGTTGTGCAGATCTCAGCTCTGCCCCTTGCGTTAGTGATGACGCAAGTGCAGTTGGCTATTTGCTGGGAACTCCGAGTATCTCGCGGTACCGATGTCAGCATCGCGTGCGAAAGTGCGATGTGAGCAGCGGTGACAATCCGTCGAGTGCGGACAATCAGCAGGAAAGGCCGGAACTAGAGCAGTGGATCGTCGGCTTTGTAGATGGTGAAGGCTGCTTCAGCGCACCCATCCAGCGGAATAGGACGCTGCGGATGGGTTGGCAGTTGCAGCCGGTGTTTTCAGTTGTGCAAGGCGAGAGTAGTGTCCGAGCTCTGGAGTTGATCCAGGACTATTTCGGATGCGGCAGGATCTATCGCAATCGCCGGCACGACAATCACCGCGAAGACCTGATGCAGTACCAGGTCTCTCGACGGGCTGATCTGTTGTCGAAGATCATTCCGTTCTTCGAAGCGAATCCACTGAGAACCGTCAAGAGTGAGAATTTTCGGAAGTTTGCCGAGATCTGTCGGATGATGGAGCAAGGCGTTCACCTCACGATCGAGGGGATGCGCTCCATCGCGTTGATCTCGCAGACGATGAACACTCAGAAGCGGTCTCGGTTCCTGGAATCCTCAGAGGCCATACGCCAGCCAGCTCTTCTCGACGCGGAGAGCTGAAGATATGGTCCTCCCCCCATGGCGACATGGGGAATCGGAGAGCGAAATTCCTTGTCGGGTAAGTTCCGACCTGCACGAATGGCGTAACGACTTGGGCGCTGTCTCAACCAGAGGTCCGGCGAAATTGCATTGGCGGTGAAGATGCCGTCTACCCGCAGAAGGACGGAAAGACCCCGGGACCTTTACTGCAGCTAGATGTTGGATTCTGGTTCGTGTTGTGCAGGATAGGCGGGAGACTTTGAAGCGCTGGCGTCAGCTGGCGTGGAGTCGCCCTTGAGATACCGCCCTGCATGTGCTGGGATCCTAACCAAGGTCCATGATCTGGATCTGGGACCACGTCTGGTGGGCAGTTTGACTGGGGCGGTCGCCTCCCAAAAGGTAACGGAGGCGCCCCAAGGTCTCCTCAGTGTGGTTGGCCATCACACGTCGAGTGCAAGGGCACAAGGAGGCTTGACTGCGAGACTGACAGGTCGAGCAGGGACGAAAGTCGGGCCTAGTGATCCTTACGTGGCAAGTGGAAGCGCGTGAGCTAAACGGCTAAAAGGTACCCCGGGGATAACAGGCTTATTCCGCCCGAGCGTCCACAGCGACGGCGGAGCTTGGCACCTCAAATCGGGGGTGTTGCGGCAGAAATGTCGCAAGTAGTGTCGGCTTATAACGGTGAAACCCTAGTTGCGTCAGCAACGGGCGATGCCGTGGGAAGTCGGTCGGGAGACATGTGACCTTTAGAAGTGGTCTCCCGCGTGTGACCCCGTAACGACTGAGGCCTACGGGCCGAGGTATCGGTCTTATCCGTCAAGAAGTGATCAGCGGAAATCTACGATCGGTACAAGACGCCGACCCCTCGCCTTTGGTCAAGGCAGGGTGAAGACATAGTCTGCGCCACCGGAAACGGTGGAGAAACGTGCGATGTCGGCTCGTCGCATCCTGGGGCCGGAGAAGGTCCCAAGGGTTGGGCTGTTCGCCCATTAAAGCGGCACGCGAGCTGGGTTTAGAACGTCGTGAGACAGTTCGGTCCCTATCCTCTGCGGGCGGAGGAGACTTGAGAAGAGCTGTCCCTAGTACGAGAGGACCGGGACGGACGTACCTCTAGTGTGCGAGTTGTCGCGCCAGCGGCACGGCTCGTTAGCTACGTGCGGAACGGATAAGCGCTGAAAGCATCTAAGTGCGAAGCCGACCCCAAGATGAGGTCTCCCACTGGGTTAACCAGGTAAGGCCCCCAGCCAGAACACTGGGTTGATAGGCCGGAGGTGGAAGCGCAGTAATGCGTTGAGCCGACCGGTACTAATAGGCCGAGGGCTTGGTTTGAAGGTGCCTGCGCTCGCTACAGGGTTGTCGCCCCCGAAAGGGTGGATCGGCGGCCCGGAATACGAAGGATTGTCTCGGTGCCCTTAGCGGAGGGGTCACACCCGGTCCCATTCCGAACCCGGAAGTTAAGCCCTCCAGCGCCGATGGTACTGCCCTCCAACGGGGGTGGGAGAGTAGGTCGGTGCCGGGACGCTAATCAAGAAGAAGCGGCTCTTTCGAGAGCCGCTTCTTTGCGTTCGGGCGCCTGTACCATGAAGCCGCCCCGATGCCGGACACAATCTCGTGCCCCAACTGCGGACGCAGCGTCGAGCCGGGCTTCCGCTTCTGCGATAGCTGCGGACACAAGCTCGAAGCGCCGAAGCCCCCGCCGCCGCCGGCGGACGAACCGACGTGGCATGTCCCGATCGAAGAGACGTCCAAGCCGATGCTCGAACGTCTGCGTGAGCGACGGCCCGAACGCCCGGACGACGACATCTTCAAGCCCCCGAAGCCGGCGGACGAACCGACAACGGGACCGATCGCCGTGCCGACGCGCGAGGTCGTCGGGACCAAACCACCACCACCCAAACCGGTCGAAGCGCCGAAGCCCGCGCCGGCGTGGCACCCCGTCGCGAAGGCGGAGGTCGCACCGGCGTCGACGCTGCGCGTCGTCCTGACGTGGATCCTGCACGTCGTCATCGCCTTCATCTGTGGCGCCCTGCTGCTGTTTGCGGCCGGTACGGTCGCGTCGCTCCTCAGCAATGGTCGGACGGCGCTCCTCGAGCTCAGAGGGCTCCCGATCTTCCTCGCGGGAGCGACGGCGGTGATCGTCTTCACGCTGCTCCGCACCGGACGGGTCCGGCTCACCGCGTCACGACAGATCACCGCGATCACCGTCGTGCTCGGATTCGTCCTGCTCGTCGGCGGCTCGGCGATCGCGTACCGGCCCGCGACGATGCACACGGCGCAGCAACACCTCGATCGCCTGCTGCGCGTGTACGGTCCGACGGAGAAGCAAGCGTTCGACGCGTTCGAAGGTGACATCACCGATTGGAACGGTGAGCGCGACCACTACCGAAGCGACATCCTCGCGCGGTTCCTCGGCGGAAAGATGGACGCCGCGACGTTCCGTGTGGACGCGAGTGCGTCAGAAGAAACACTGAAAGGTTCGATCGACAGCATGAACACGCACGCGGACGGCGCGAACAACTTGCGCGTGCGCGATGCGCTGCGCGGGCTCGCGTCGATCTACGACGACCAGATGTCGGGGATCAACCTGCTCACGCGAGGTGTGCTCGAAGGCGACGCCGGACAGAGCCTCGTCGCGCAGGGAGACACTCGCTTCAAGGACGCCGGGAAGCGACTCGTCCAGTACTTCCACCTCCGCATCGAGCCGCTCCTGCAACGCGCGGGCATCGACACTGCCGGGTTCCAGACGGCCGTCTCCGGCTAGCCGAAACGGCCTCTGACCTGCGGATATAGCGGCGTGGCCCCCGAAGACGTCGTAGCTCTCCGCAACAGGCTTTGGATCCGCTACCTCGTCGTGAACCTGATCGGGATCGTTCCGCTCCTCCTGTACTTCGGGCTCGGAGCGAGATATTTCGTACTGACGGCGAGCTACACGTCGCCGAGCGTCTGGATACTTCCGTTCGGGGTGTACGTGCCTCCGTGGCTGTTCGTGCGACGGCAACTCTGGAAGCGGTTCCGCGTGATCGAGACGTGGGCTACCACCGACCGAGACCCGACGCCGGACGAAGCGCACGAACTGATTGATCTGCCGCGCGCGTTGACGGTGTATGCGTTCGGTCACTGGGTGTGGAGCGTTGGATGGGCGATCTATTCAGGCCTCGTCAACTTCGACCACCTCGGTGTGCAGCTTGTGAGGGTGTGTGTCGCGATCCTCATGGGATCGATGATCGGTTGTTCTCTTACCTATCTCGCGACAGAAGATGCGCTGCGATCGTTGTACATCCGCGCCTTGAGTGACCGTGCTACGACGAACTCAAGTGTCGGCGTTCGTCCGCGACTGATCATGGCGTGGGTCGCGGGCGCTGCGACGTACTTCGTCGCCATCGGCCTCACCGTGAACGGCTTCCCGCTCGCGCGCTCTGCGCCGTTCCTCTACGGCATATGCGCCTTCGGACTCGCCGTCGGTGCGATCGTGACGGTTAGCGCTGCGAGATCCGTCGCGCGTCCGCTCGACGTCGTGAGCGCCGCACTTGCTCGCGTGGAGGGTGGCGATCTTGATGCGTCCGTTCCGGTAGACGACGCCGGGGAGGTCGGCCGCCTCCAGATGGGCTTCAACCGGATGGCGGCGGGGCTGCGGGAACGGGACCGTCTCGAGAAGCTCTTCGCTCGTCACGTCGGACCGGACGTCGCGAAGCGGGCGATCGCGGCGACGGGTCTCGGTGGCGTTCACATCGAGGCCACCGTGCTGTTCGTCGACATCATCGGCTCGACGGCCCTCGCTGCCGAACGTCCACCCGAAGCGATCGTTGCGATGGTGAACGCGCTGTTCGAAGACGTCATCCGCGGGGTCGCGGCGTGCGGTGGACTCGTCAACCAGTTCCAAGGTGACGGCGCACTCTGCATCTTCGGCGCGCCCATCGAGATCCCCGACCATGCGGCACGTGCACTGACCGCCGCGGCCCTCCTCCGGCAGGACATCGTTGGGCTCGCCGGCGTCTACCCCGGATTCGACGCCGCGATCGGTGTCTCTACCGGACAGGTCGTCGCCGGCGATGTCGGCACGGAAGACCGTGCTGAGTACACCGTCATCGGAGATGCCGCGAACGAAGCGGCACGCTTGACCGATCAGGCGAAGGCGAGACCATCTCGAGTCCTTGTGAGTGAGACGACGATCCGCGCAGCCGGCGTGCTCGATGGAGGTTGGGTTCCGGCAGGCGCGCTCGAACTTCGAGGCCGACCGCGTCCGACGGGCGTGTACGAACCGGAGTAAGGACCTCTCGCCGGGTGGGACGCTCACAGACCCCACGGAAGCGACGGCGGGTCGATCTGGAACCTCCAGCGCGCGAGCAGAGATGTGATCCGTGCTTGCGGCATGCGGGTCCCGTTCGCGAGCGGCCACGTCTGAACAGAGACGAACAAAACGACCGATACCACCGCGACCACGACGGCGCGCTGTAGCCAGCCTGCTCTCAACCCTCGCCACAGCAGTGCCGCGAGGGCGATCGCTCCGAACGGAAGGAGCTCCGCGGAGTGATAGACGAGCGTCGCCCGCGGCACGTAGAACCACGGGACGACCTCCGCCGCGGCGGCCAGAGCGATGACGCGCAGCGCACGATCGTGACGCGTGACCGCGGCCCACGCGACGGCGATGCTGCTCGAAACGGCGAGAGCAGCGTTCGGGATCAGCCACATCTCCACGCGGATCGCGCGGGTCGCGGGTGTCGCCCAGAGCCGGAACGCGCGCGCTCCGAAGGCCCACTGATACCACGGGGACTCGAAGTACGTGTAGCTCGAAGCGATGTGGGAGCGCAGCATCGCGCGGTGTTGCGCAACGATGTTCGCGAGTCCGTTCGGGATGAATGTGAGCACGTAGACGACCGGAACGAGGGCTGCGACTCCCGCGGCAACTGCAAGTACTCGCATCGGAGAAGCGCCGGCGCAACGAAGCAGTGCATCGTCGCCATTCCGGTAGAGGTCCCACGCGAGGAATGCGGCGATCCCGAAGAGCGGCCACGCGCCGTTCCACTTGACGGACGCACCCGACCCGCAGCAGACGGCGGTTCCGACGAGCCACGCGAAGCGGTGCGATCGCGAAACCTTGGCCGAAAGGACGCAGAACCACGCGGCGACGGTCAGGAAGACGATCGGCATGTCCGGAAGCGCAAGACGCGAGAGCGTTTGCTGCATCGGATCGACGACGAGGATCGCGCCGGCCGTTGCCGCGACGGCGAGCGAACCCGTTACGCGCAACGCAAGCAGCGCCGTCATGGCAACGGCGAGTGCGCCGAAGACGACGACGATGGCGCGTGCCGAGGGGAGCATCCCGGAAGTGAAGACGGTGAAGAAGCCATCCTTGTCGGCGACACCCGCGCCGAACGGTGTCGATACCAGAGCTCGCGGTGCGCCGTGAAGTGTCACGGTACCGATGTGCGCGAGTGACGTCGCTTCGATCGCGGAAAGGGTTCGTCCGCTGCTGGACCAGATGATGCTCGGCGTGGTTGCCGTCGTCTCGCCCGTCCCAAGATGGTCCAGCGAGAACGCTACGCGGCTGCCGTAGGGATCGATCGTTTCCGCCGTGCCATTCGGCTCCCGGACGACGAGACGGTACGCGTGCGGCGTGTTCCCGGCTTGGTCATCGACGATCGCGGCGAGACCGAGCGGGCGCGCATGCACGCGGATGCGCGCGAGCACCTCGCCCGCCGTCGAGATCCGCTCGACCAGTCGCTGCGACGGCAGGGTTGCCCACAGCGCATCGTCCGGACCATCGCCGACGACGTCCCCGACGCCGCGAGCAAGCGTCCGACCGCCGCCGACCGCACGCAGGTCGCCGCGCTTGTCTGTCGCATACGCGCGTGCACCGACCAACGCAACGCGCGCTACATCGAGCGGCGAGGCGAGGCGATGCCGCTCGTGGACAGCGCAGTCGCTCGTGACGTCACCGGCATGAAGCATCCGGCCGCTATCGAGCCATGCGATGTGAGATCCGTCCGTCGCGACCGGGAACCAGTCCCGCGACGGCGCTCGCGCGCGGCACTTCACGTGGATCCCGCCGAACGCGCGGATCGCGAGAGATGCGAGCTCTTTGAAGAGCGGCGGGTGCGCGGGCTCGGTGTGTGGATCCGTCCCGCTGATGTAGCGGCCGGCGGCCGGGACGTAGAGAAACTCGTCGAACGCGAAGGTGTGTGGCGTGAAGATGCCCGGCCCACGCACGGCGATCGAAACAGCGAACAGCAGCGCGGCAACGGCGACCCCACGCCGCCCGATGGGACTTGTGCTCACTGTGGGCCCGGAAGGACTCGAACCTTCGACCAAGGGATTATGAGTCCCCTGCTCTGACCGACTGAGCTACGGGCCCGCCGACCCGATTAGGATGCCACCCGTATGGAAGCGAACGGGGGACATCTCGTCGCAGAGATGTTGCAGCGCCGGGGAGTCGATGTCGTCTACACGCTCTCCGGCGGCCACATCTTTTCGATCTACGACGGTTGCGTGAAGCGCAACATCCGTCTCGTCGACGTGCGTCACGAACAGACGGCGGCGTTCGCTGCTGAAGCGCACGCGAAGCTGACTCGCGACGTAGGCGTTGCGTGTATCACCGCGGGACCGGGCGTGACGAACGCCGTCAGTGCGATGACGACCGCGCACTTCAACGGTTCGCCGACGCTCATCCTCGGAGGACGCGCGCCACAGTCCCGGTGGGGTGCCGGTTCCCTGCAGGAGCTCGACCACCTGCCGATCGTCTCCAGCGTGACGAAACACGCGGAAACCGTCTTCAAGGGCGATGACGTCCCGCGTGCCATGGCGAACGCGATCTCGGCGGCGACATCCCGCCATCGCGGTCCGGTGTTCCTCGACTTCCCGATGGACGGCTTGTTCCGTCCTGTCGAGGCCGATGCGTTGCCCGACGTCGTCGAACAGCACGCGCCTCACGGTGGCGATCTCGATAGAGCGAAGGCACTCCTGCAGGAAGCGGAGCGTCCGGTGCTGATCGTCGGAACCGATGTCTGGCTGAACCGCGCCGAAGATGTCCTCCGCCATCTCGTCGAGGTGGCGCAGATCCCGGTCATCCCGAACGGGATGGGGCGTGGTTGCCTCGCCGCCGATCACCCGCTGTGTTTCTCGCGCGCGCGGTCGTTCGCGCTGAAAAACGCGGATCTCGTAGTCGTTGCCGGAACGCCGCTCGACTTCCGCTTGGGGTTCGGGCGTTTCGGTGACGCGAAGACGGTCCACATCCAGGACAGCGAAGCAGGCATCGGAACGCACGCGAACCCGGACGCCGCCGTCTGGGGCGACATCGCGGCGATCCTCCACGAGCTCGCGGACGAGCAACCGATCGACCGGACGGAATGGATCGGCAAGGTGACGAACGAGGAACGAACGCGGCGCGAAGCGGACGAGGCCGACCTCAACTCCGACGCGTACCCGATCCACCCCGCCCGGGTGTACGGCGTACTCCGCGAGAAGCTCGATCGCGATGCCGTGGTCGCCGGAGACGGCGGCGACTTCGTCTCATACGCCGGACGTTTCGTCGACGTGCAGACGCCGGGAGCCTGGCTCGATCCGGGTCCCTACGGGTGCCTCGGGCTCGGTCTCGGTTATGCCATCGCCGCGCGCGTTGTGCATCCCGACCGTCAGGTCGTTCTCATGGCCGGGGACGGAGCCCTCGGATTCTCCGGCATGGATCTCGACACGCTCGTCCGGATGAACCTGCCCGTGGTGATCGTCGTTGGGAACAACGGTATCTGGGGTCTCGAGAAGCATCCGATGCAAGCGATGTACGGCTACGACGTCGCCGCCGATCTGAATCAAGAAGCTCGCTACGACGACATCTTGAAGGCGTTCGGCGGCGCGGGGGAGACGATCGAGAAGGCGGTCGACCTCCCGGACGCATTCGATCGCGCGCTCGGCGCCGGTGTGCCGTACCTCTTGAACGTGCTGACGGATCCCGCGAACGCATACCCGCGTTCGAGCAACCTCGCCTGACGTCGGCGCATCAGTACGCGCCGAGTTCGCGCAAGCGGTCGTCCGAGATCCCGAAGTGGTGCGCGATCTCGTGGATCACGGTGTGCCGGACCATCGCCGCGATGGCCGCGTCGTCGTTGCGGCACGCGCGGGTGATCGGCCCGCGGAAGATCGTGATCTTGTCCGGCATCGCCCACGCGTAGTCGCCGCGCTTCGTCTGCGGCACGCCCTCGTACAACCCGAGGAGCGTGCCCTCCGGGGCGACCTGGTCTGGACGCGGTTCGTCCTCGACCACGACACCGACGTTGTTGAGACGCGACGTGAATTCGTCGGGAAGCGAGTCGATCGCGTCCGCGACGAGTTGGTCGAATCGCTCAGCGTCGATCACGTGCGTTCCGGACGAACCGCTCCCTGTCCACGACCACTCGCGTGTGTGTACCGCGCGCGATCACGCCGGCTTCGTCCGATGCCTCGACGACGAATGACAGCGTCTTACCGTCGACGTGCTCGAGCGTGGCCACCGCGCGCACGCGCCTGCCGACGACCGTCGGCGCGAGGTGATCGAGGACGATGCGCGTTCCCACCGACGTCAAGGACACATCGAGGTCGAGTGCGGCCACCGCCGCTTCCTCGCAGAGCGCGACGACACGAGGCGTAGCCAGGACGTCGACGTCGCCGGAACGCACGGACGAAGCCGTATCGGTTTCGGTGACGACGAGCTCGACGGTTGCTTCTGCGCCGGGTTCCATGCGTCACGAGGATAGGCTCGCTTCATGCGTCGGCAACTCCCGGCCGAGGGCCGCATCCTCGTCTCCGCCTGCCTGGCTGGTCGAGCGTGCGCCTACGACGGGAGTGCGCGTCCGGACGAAACGATCCTGCGTCTGGTCGCCGACGGCCGCGCGGTGCTCGTCTGCCCCGAGGAAGAAGGCGGCCTGACAACGCCGAGACCCGCCGCCGAGGTCCAGGCCGACGGACGCGTCCTCACGATGGATGGACGAGACGTCTCCGAGGAGTATCGAACAGGTGCCGAGATCGCGGTCGATCGCGCTCGGCAGAACGGGTGCGCGGCCGCCGTCCTCAAGGCGAGGTCGCCGGCGTGTGGTTGCGGAGCGGTCTACGACGGCACGTTCACACATACGCTGACCGATCGCGACGGCATCACGGCGGCTGCGTTGAAGCGCGCCGGCGTTGAGATATTCACCGACGAGGACGTTTTCTGATAGACGGTTAAGCATGTCACCAAACATCAGGCGCTGGATCGCGGAGCTCATCGGCACCTACGGATTCGTCACGATCGGTGCCGGAGCCGGGATCCTCGCCGGTTCGAAGATCAGCGACGGCGGACTGCTCGGCGTCGCGATCGCGAACGGTGTGGGTCTGGCGGTGATGATCACGGCCTTCATGGCAGTTTCCGGTGGCCACCTCAACCCGGCGGTCACGCTTTCGGCGTGGATCGGCCGCAAGATCGAAGCGCTGGATGCGGTCGGCTATGTCGCCGCGCAACTCCTCGGTGCGCTGGGCGCGGCCGTCACGCTTCGCGTGATCTTCACCGACGCCGTCTGGCGCACGGCAACGCTCGGGGCGCCGCAACTGGCGCAAGGCGTGTCGGCTGGACGTGGTCTGCTCGTCGAAGCGGTCTTCACCTTCTTCCTTCTGATCGTCATCTGGGGAACCGCGATCGACGACCGCGCGCCATCCGTCGGAGGTCTCTTCATCGGCCTGACCGTCGTCGTGGGCGTTCTCGCCATCGGTCCGCTGACCGGGGGTGCGTTCAACCCGGCGCGCTACCTCGGTCCGGCCGCGATCGCCGGCCAGCTCCACGACTGGTGGGTCTACTTCGTCGGTCCCGGTATCGGCGGAGCCGTCGCCGGTGTGATCTATCCGACGCTGTTCATGGGTGGCTTCCCGTGGTCTCGTCCGGCGCCGGAACCTGTTCCCGTTCCACCGCCACCCGCGAGTCCGGACGAAGAAGGCGAGCCGCGTCCAGGCCCGGAGCCGCGCGCGGCTCGCAAACCGGCCGTCCGCAAGAAGGCCGCTCCGCGCCGCCCGGCGCGTTAGCCGAGCGGGCCACCGTTAGGCTTTCGGCATGCTCGGCGACGACATCCGCTCGACGTTCCTCGCGTTCTTCAAGGAGCGCGATCACCGCGTCTATCCGTCGTCGTCCCTGATCCCGCCGCCGGACACGAACCTGCTCCTGACGACGGCGGGGATGGTCCAGTTCCGGCCTTTCTTCCTCGGGATCGAGCGACCGCCGCATCCGCGCGCGACGAGTGTGCAGAAGTCGTTTCGGACGACGGACCTCGAGGAGGTCGGCGATCAGACACACCTGACGCTTTTCGAGATGCTCGGCAACTTCTCCTTCGGCGATTACTTCAAGAAGGAAGCGATCGGGTGGGCATGGGAGCTCGTCACCAAGGAGTTCGGGCTCGACCCCGAGCGCCTGTGGGCGACGGTCTACGAAGAAGACGACGAGAGTGAAGCGCTCTGGATCTCGGAAACCGGCGTCCCGGCCGAGCGCATCCAGCGGCTCGGGAAGGACAGCAACTTCTGGGACATGGGCGTTCCCGGTCCGGGGGGTCCGAACAGCGAGCTGTTCTACGACCGCGGCGAGGAGTACGGCGAGCCGGGTGGTCCGGCGGTCAACGACACGCGCTATCTCGAGATCTACAACCTCGTCTTCATGCAGTTCGAAACGGACGGGAAGAAGAACCCGCTCACGCCGCTGGCGAAGCCGTCCGTCGACACAGGCATGGGCCTCGATCGGATGGCGACCGTCCTGCAGAACGCGCCATCGGTCTACGACACCGATCTGTTCGACCCGATCATGGACCGCGCGGCCGAGCTGACCCGGACGGGCCGGCGCAGCACAGAGCAAGCCGACCGTCTGCACCGGATACTCACGGATCACTCGCGCTCCGCCGCGTTCCTGATCGCCGACGGCGTCACGCCGTCGAACGAGGGGCGCGGCTACATCCTGCGGCGGGTCATGCGTCGCGCGATCACCATGGCGCGCCTCGAAGGCGTGACGGACGACCTCTTGCAGCCGATGACGCAAGCGGTCATCGAACGATTCGGTCACGTCTACCCCGAACTCCAACGCAACGCGGAAGGGATCAGCCTTCTCGTCTCGCGCGAAGAAGAACGTTTCACGCAGACGCTCGAGATGGGACTCCGCATCCTCGAAGAGGCGATCGCCAAGACGACGGACGACACACTCGCCGCGGAGGTCGCGTTCCGGTTGCAGGACACGTTCGGATTCCCTCTCGACATCACGAAGGACGTCGCGGCTTCGAAAGGTCTCGACATCGACGATGAAGGCTACGAACGTCTGATGCGCGAGCAGCGCGAACGTTCACGCCAGGTCGGGGAAGGCCGCAAACGCACCGACGAATACGCGCGTCTCGACGTCGCTCCGACGGACTTCGTCGGCTACGGGACGACGGAGGCCGACGGACGGGTATCGGCGCTGGTCAGAGGCGTGGAATCGGTCCTCGGCGCGGGCGAGGGCGAGGAGGTCGGCATCGTCCTCGATCGGACACCGTTCTATCCGGAAGGTGGTGGACAGATTGGCGACCGCGGCGTGATCCGTTCCGATACGGCTCAAGCGGAGGTGTTCGACACGCAGGCGGTCGGCTCCGCGGTGCTCCATCGCGCGCGCATCACCAGCGGCGAGTTGAAGGTGGGGGACAGGGTCCACGCTGAAGTCGATCCCGCGTTCCGTGGTGGTACGTCCCGCGCGCACACCGCGACGCACGTACTCCATCACACGCTCCGCAACGTCCTCGGCGAGCACGTTCGTCAGCACGGGTCGCTCGTCGAGCCCGGACGACTCCGCTTCGACTTCTCCCACTTCGCATCGGTCGATCGAGGTTCGCTCGAGGAGATCGAAGAGACCGTCAATCAGCGAGTCTCGTCCGACGACGACGTGAATATCTTCGAGACGTCACTCAATGAAGCGATCGACCGCTATCACGCGATGGCGTTCTTCGAGGACAAGTACGGCGACCTGGTGCGTGTCGTCCAGATCGGCGATTACTCCTACGAGCTCTGCGGGGGCACGCACGTGCCGCAGACGGGACGCGTCGGGTTCGTGAAGCTGCTCGGCGAAGGGAGCATCGGATCGAACCTGCGCCGCGTCGAAGCGCTGACCGGGATCGAGGGTCTCCGGTACGTGAATGCCAAGTTGCGGGATGCGGAACGTGCCGCCGAGCTCATCAGAGTGCCCACGGACGAGCTCTATCAGGGGATCGAGCGTCTCGTCGCGACGCAGAAGGAGATGCAGAAGGCACTCGAGAAGCAAGAACGCTCGGGAGTTGCGTCCGCGGTCGACGAGCTCGTCGCCGGCGCGCGTGAAGCGGGTCGCGCCAAGCTCATCGTCGCCAAGCGGTCGGAGAACGCGGGTGTATTGCGCGAGCTCGCGATGACGCTGCGCGACAAGCTGAAGTCGGGCGTCGTCATCCTCGGGACGGCTTCGAACGGGAGCGCCAACCTGGTAGCGGCGACGTCGAAGGATCTCGGTATCGACGCGCGCGAGATCCTGAGCGCCGGCGCGCAGCACATCGGGGGCAAGGCCGGCGGGAAACCCGATCTCGCGATGGGCGGCGGACCGGATCCGTCCGGCCTGGACAAGGCTCTCGCGACAGCGCAAACGGAAGCGGAGCGCCTGCTCTCCTGATGCCGCGTGTGCTCGCGATCGACCTCGGGGCCGCGCGCATCGGACTCGCTGTGTCCGACCCCGAAGGTCTCGTCGCGCAACCCCTCGACGTCATCGCGAACGATGATTCCGCGCTCGAGACGCTTGCCGCTATGGACACCGATGAATTCGTCGTCGGTCTACCCATCCGCATGAACGGGACGCGCGGCCCGGAGGCCGACGCCGCCGAAGCGTTCGCGACGAAGCTGCGCGACCGCAGCGGCAAGAGCGTGACGCTCTGGGACGAACGGCTTTCGACCGTCGAGGCCGAGCGGACGATGCGCTCCGGCGGCAGGAACGCGAGACAGCAGCGAGGTCGCGTCGACAAGGTCGCGGCGGCCGTCTTCCTCCAGTCGTTCCTGGAGTCTCGGCGATGAAGAAGGTGCTGGCCGTCGCGATCGCGGTGATCGTCCTCGCCGTCGGGGCGGTGGGTTACGCGGTGCTCCGCGATCCGCCGAAAGGTGACCCCGTTTCCGTCGTCGTGCCCCAGGGTGCGACCACCGTCGCGGTTGCCGACCTGTTGACGACTGAAGGTGTGATCGGCGATCAGCTCGCGTTCAGGATCTTGTCCAAGCTGCGCGGACTCGACGGCAAGATCGAAGCGGGTCGCTACGACATGTGGAAACACATGGGCGTGCGTGCGGCGCTCGACGTGCTCGCGAAGCCGCCGGTAGAGAAAGGCGTCGCGGTCACGATCCCGCCGGGCTTCACCCTCGATCAGATCGCCGACCGGATCGCCGCGCATACGAAGATCACGAAGGCCGCGTTCCTCGCTGCCGCGACGAACACTTCACTCCCATCCGTGCTGGGCGGGGCGAAGGCATCGACGCTCGAAGGCGTCCTCTTTCCGGAGACGTACGTCATCAGCGACACAGAGACGGCCGCTGCCGTCGTCGGACGGATCGAGAAGGAGTTCGACGCCAAGACGGCCTCGCTCGATTGGTCGCAGGCGACGAGACTTGCGATCTCGCGCTACCAGGTCGTGATCGTGGCCTCCCTCATCGAACGCGAGGCGAAAGTGCCGGAGGATCGTCCGAAGGTCGCCGCGGTGATCTACAACCGGTTGCGCAAGCACATGCGCTTGCAGATCGACGCGACCGCGATCTACGGGATCCCGCACAAAGTGCCGACGCTCGCCGACCTGCGGCGTCCGTCGCCGTACAACACCTACCTCATCGACGGACTCCCGCCGACGCCGATCGCGAGCCCCGGACTTTCCGCGATCGACGCCGCGGTGCACCCGGCCTCGATCGACGCGCTGTACTACGTCGTGTGTGAACCGTCCGGGCAAAGCTGTTTCACGAACTCGGCGACGGAGTTCGAGAAGCTGAAGGCGCGGCGTCCGGCGGGGACGCACTGATGGACGCCGCGACGAAGCTCTGCGGCGTCGTCGGCCATCCCGTCGCGCACTCGCTGTCGCCGGCGATCCACAACGCGGCGCTGCGTCACGACAAACGCAACGCGGTCTACCTCGCCTTCGACGTGCTGCCCGACGAGTTCGCCACCTTCGTCGACGGGATGCGCGCGGCGGGAGCCGTCGGTCTGAACGTGACGATCCCGCACAAGCGCGCGGCCGCCGAAGTGTGCGACGTCCTCGACGAGCAGGCGCACCAGGTCGGCGCGGTCAACACGATCGTGTTCACCGACGGCAAGGCGTCCGGGCACAACACCGACGTCGCGGGTGTCACGGCGGCCGTGAAGGAGATCGGGCCGATCGAGCCCGACGCGACGGCGCTCGTCATCGGCGCCGGCGGAGCGGGACGAGCCGCCGCGTGGGCGCTTGCCGCGATGGTGAAGGAAGTGTGGGTCGCGAATCGGACGGCGGCGCGCGCGGAGAAGCTCCGCTCCTCGATCGGCCGGACGGCGAAGGTCATCCCGTGGCGCGAGGTGCCGACCGCGGCCGCGAGCGTCGACGTGATCGTTCACGCCACGTCCGTCGGACTCGAGGGCGACGAAGCGATCCTCGGCCCCTACGAGCTGCAGAAAGCGAAGCGGTGCGGCGTCCTGCTCGACCTCGTCTACGGTCCGGACGAAACACCGCTGGTCCGTGAGGCACGCCGCGTCGGGATCGCGTCCGCGGACGGTTTGATGATGCTCGTGCACCAGGCCGCGGCCGCCTACGAGCTCTTCTGGGGGAGCCCGGCGCCGGCCGCGGTCATGCGCCGTGCGGCTGCCGGTATGGCCCGTCCGGGCTGACCCCCTCAAACGCGCTGCTCCGGGGCCGACTCCCGAGCAGATACGCGGAGGTTCCATGCCTAAGATCGAAGCGCGACGGACGCGGCGAGCCGACTCGGATAGTCGGGGCGCCGACCCGAAAGAGAGTGTCAGGCGACTCGGCCTTATCGCCGAGCGCCTCGGATACCGGTTCTCCGACGACCTGTCGGAGTACCCGATCGACCCCGCTGCATGGGAGCTGGTTCCGACGAGCCTCATCAAGCGGCACCACGCCGTTCCCCTCGGGTTCGACGACAAGACGCTGATCGTTGCCGTTTCCGACCCGGCGAACATCATCGCCCTGGACGACTTCCGAGCCACGACCGGACGCCACCTGGACGTCGTCGTCGCCCCGCCCGAAGAGGTCGACAACCTCATCACGCGCTTCGATCGACTCGACCGTTCGGCTGAGCACCTGCTCGAAGAGGCCGCTTCGCACGAAGAGGAAGAGGACGACGAGGAATTCAGCGCGGCGGACGCACCGATCGTCAGGGCGATCAACCGGATCATCTCGCGCGCCGTCCAGCAGGGCGCGTCCGACATACACATCGAGCCGCAGCAGAAGGACGTCCGCATCCGGTTCCGCATCGACGGCGTCCTCACCGAGACCATGCGGACGAAGCGCTCGCTGCACAGCGGGATGATTTCGCGGCTCAAGGTCATGACCGAACTCGACATCTCGGAGAAGCGCGTTCCGCAAGACGGACGCGTCACCGTGACCGTCGACAACCGTCCCGTCGACCTCCGCGTCGCGACTCTGCCCACGAGCTGGGGAGAGAAGGTCGTGCTCCGGATCCTCGACAGCTCGTCGGGCGTCCGCGCCCTCGAGGAGATCGGTTTCGACGAGGACATCATGAAGCTCTACCAGGGCTCCATCACACGTCCGCACGGCGCGGTGCTCATCACAGGGCCGACGGGCTCGGGGAAGAGCACGACGCTCTACGCGACGCTCGAACGGATCAACTCACCGGCGCAGAACATCATCACCGTCGAGGATCCGGTCGAGGCGCGGATCGCGGGCATCAACCAGGTGAACGTCAACCCCAAGGCGGGACTCACGTTCGCCGGCGCGCTCCGCTCGATCCTGCGTTCCGACCCGGACATCGTCATGGTCGGTGAGATGCGAGACCACGAGACCGCGACGATCGGCGTCGAGGCCGCGCTCACCGGGCACCTCGTGTTCTCGACGCTCCACACTAACGACGCCGCGTCCGCGATGACGCGCCTCGTCGAGATGGGCGTGGAGCCGTTCCTCGTCGCCTCGGCTCTCGAGTGCGTCGTCGCGCAACGACTCGCACGGCGACTCTGCCCGAAGTGCGCCGAGGCCTACGAGCCGTCGCTCGAGATGCTCGAGCAGAACGGCCTCCCCTCCGCCGGGGGCAAGGCGATACCGATCCTGTACAGAGCGGTCGGTTGCGGTGCATGCTCGGGGTCGGGATACAAGGGCCGGATCGCCCTCGTGGAGGTACTCAAGGTCTCAGATGAGATCCGAAGGCTCACGGTCGAGCGCTATCCAGCCGAAGACATCAAGAAGTACGCGATCGCCGAGGGCATGCGAACCCTCCGGGAGGATGGGATGAGGAAGGCACTCGCCGGAGTCACGAGCATCGAGGAGGTACTCCGTGTCGTCGTCTAAGTCGGGACCAGGTGCTGCCGGCGTCCGCAAGGTTGAACTGAACGCAGCAGTACTCGATCCGCTCGCTTCCGCGACGCTCGAAGGTGACGTTGCCCGCCGGCACCTGGTCATGCCGATGTCGTTCGAGGGCGACCGACTGATCCTCGCGATGGTCGACCCCGAAGACGCCGAAGCGCTCAACGACGTCGCGGCGCTCACCGGGACGATCGTCGAGCCGGTACTCGCGACGAAGGCGCAGATCGCGAAAGCCATCCTCGCCGTCTACGGCGACGGCGCCGCCGACGCGTCGACACAGAAGGGGAGCGGCCGCGTCGGACTCGACCTCGGCGACAAGCCGATGCTCGACCTGCACGAGGTTCTCGAGATGGTGCTCGAGAACGACGCGTCCGACCTTCACCTCACGAACGGCCTTCCGCCGACGCTCCGCATCGACGGTGAGCTCATGCCGATCGAAGGCTACGCGCCGCTCGAACCCGAAGAACTCCAGCGTGTTGCGTACGGGATGCTCACGCAGAAGCAGCGCGAACAGTTCGAAGAGAACCTCGAGCTCGACTTCTCGTACTCACTGCCCGGCAAGGCTCGCTTCCGTGTGAACCTCTACCAGCAGCGGGGCGCGGTCGGAGCGGCCTTCCGTCTCGTTCCGTTCGCGATCCGTAGCGTCGACGACCTCGGCTTGCCGGACATCATCGAGCAGTTCGCACGCATCCCGCGCGGCCTCGTCGTCGTCACCGGTCCGACCGGTTCCGGTAAGTCGACGACGCTCGCGGCACTTGTCGACGTGATCAACCGCGAGCGTCCCGTCCACATCATGACGATCGAGGACCCGATCGAGTTCCTGCACCCGCACCGCATGGCCGTCGTCAACCAGCGCGAAGTCGGTGCGGACACGCACGCCTTCGCCAACGCGCTCAAGCACGTCCTCCGTCAAGACCCTGACGTGATCCTGGTCGGGGAGATGCGGGACATCGAGACGATGCAGATGGCCGTTACCGCAGCGGAAACCGGCCACTTGGTCTTCGCCACCCTGCACACGCAGGACGCCGCCCAGACGGTCGACCGGATCATCGACGCTTTCCCGCCCGGACAGCAGCAGCAGATCCGCGTCCAGTTGGCGCTGTCACTCCAGGGTGTCGTCGCCCAGCAGCTCCTTCCGCTCGCGAACGGTGCGGGGCGCGCTGTTGCGGCCGAGATCATGATGGTGACACCGGCCGTGAGGAACCTTATCCGTGAAGGGAAGACCCACCAGCTCTACTCGGTGATGCAGGCCGGCGCGCAGTTCGGTATGCAAACGATGGACGCAGCGCTCGCGGCCCTTGTGAACGAAGGCGTCGTAACCTTCGAGGCGGCCAAGGAACGCTGCCACAACGCGGACGAGTTCGTGCGCCTCGCGGGTGCACGCGGGAGCGTGAGAAGCATTGGGTGAGTTCAAGTACCGCGCGCTCGACAACAAGGGTTCGTCCAGGGTCGGCGTTCTCGACGCCGACAGCGAAGGTGCAGCGATCGCGCGTCTGCGCGAAGAAGGCTGGGTCCCGCTCGAGATCAACTCGACGAAGAAGCGCGGCCTCAGCATGGATCTCAAGATCCCGGGGCTCTCCGATCGCATCAATCTGAAGGACGTCGCGGTCTCTTCGCGGCAGCTCTCGACGATGATCGACGCGGGTCTTCCGTTGATGCGCGCTCTCTCTGTTCTCAATGAACAGACGGAGAACAAAGCTCTTGCGAAGACCTGGGACGCGGTTCGAGCGGACGTGCAAGCCGGTTCGTCCTTCTCCGCCGCGCTCGCGAAACACCCGAAGGCGTTCAACACGCTTTACGTCGCGGTCGTCCGAGCCGGTGAAGCCGGCGGTGCGCTCGATTCCGTTCTTCTTCGTTTGGCCGACACGCTCGAGAAGCAAGTCGCCCTGCGGAACAAGATCCGATCGGCGATGACCTACCCGATCATGGTCGGCGCGATGGTGTTCCTGCTGACGAGCGCGATCCTTCTCTTCATCGTTCCGACCTTCAAGAGCATCTACAGCGACCTCGGCGGGGAATTGCCCGCACCGACACGCGCGCTGCTCGCGATCAGCGCCGCGCTCAAGAAGTTCTTCCCTCTGTTCATCCTCGCGTTCGGTGTACTCGTCTACCTCGGTCGGCGGTACATCAACACGGACGCCGGCCGGCGCCAGTGGGACCAGATGAAGCTCAAGGTGCCGGTCTTCGGGGAGCTCTTCCGCAAGGTCGCGATGAGCCGAATGTCGCGAACCCTCGGCACCCTGATGCGCTCGGGCGTGCCCGTGCTCCAAGCCCTCGAGATCACCAAGGAGACGGTCGGGAACCGCATCGTCGAAGAAGCCGTCGAAGACGTGGAATCCGCGGTCCGGCAAGGCGAGAGCCTCGCGAAGCCCCTCCTCAAGCACAAGGTCGTCCCGGCGATGGTCACGCAGATGCTGGCCGTCGGAGAGGAGACCGGCGCCGTCGACACGATGCTCGAGAAGGTGGCGAACTTCTACGATGCCGAGGTCGACGCGACCGTCGACGCGCTCGCTTCGTTGATCGAGCCGCTGCTCATCGTCATCATGGGCGCGGTGGTCGGCGGGATCTTGATCTCGCTCTACCTGCCGATGTTCAAAGTCATCGACCTGATCAAGTAGGTAGTCCTGCGGATGAGCCCGAAGTCACCCATATGGATGATTTAAGGGGGGACGTCCCAGGGACGATAGTTGTTGCAGGCGGGGATGGTTACCGCCGAGTCCACGACGGGAGGAGGTGGAAACAATGAAGCGAATCAACGCAATGCTTGAACGCCGTAAGGAAGATGCCGGGTTCACGCTGATCGAGCTCATGGTTGTCGTCCTCATCATCGGAATCCTGATCGCGATCGCGATCCCGACCTTCCTCGGCGCTCGTGCGCGTGCGCAGGACCGCGCGGCGCAGTCGTCGCTCCGTAACGCAGTTACGTCTGCAAAGACGATCTTTACGGACAACGAGGACTACGCAGCGGCCGACACGACGGCGCTGGGCGCGGCTGAGCCGAGCCTGAAGTTCGTCGGTTCGGCAGCGGCGAGTACCGACCAGAACACGGTGTCGGTGGCCAGCGCTTCGGTCGCACCGCCTGGCGGTTCCGCGCCGGTTAAGAACAACCGGTTCTCCGCGGCCGTCCAGAGCGCTTCGGGGACGTGCTGGTACATCCAGGACATCGCCGGGCCTGCGGGTACGTCGAACGCAGGGACCACATGGGCGAAGAGCACCGCTGCTGCATCGAGCGGTACCGCCTGCAAGGCGGCTCAGGCTCCGGCCTTTGACGCGGCGACTTGGGCCTCCAGTCCGAGCGCAGCTGGTTCGTTCTAACGCTCCATAGCTTCAAGAAGAGAGCCGGGAGATTTCTCCCGGCTCTCTTTGTTTGCCCTCAACCGGTGGCCGCCGCGACCGATATATCGTATGAGCACCCTATTCTGCGGAGGGCAGGATGAAGCAGTTGATCGAGAACGAGGACGGTTTCACGCTCGTCGAGCTGATGGTGGTCGTCCTGACGATCGCCATCCTGATCGCCCTGGCCTTGCCGACCTACGCCGGCGCGCGCACGAGGGTCGAAGATCGCGCGACACAATCGAACATTCGTAACGCGATCAACATCGCGAACACCGTGTACACGGACAAGGCCGACTTCTTCCCCGCGAACAACACGAAGCTCGCCACCGAAGAAGTCTCGTTGTCGTTCGTCGCGACGGGAACCTCGAGCGCCACTCCGAAGCAGATCTCCGTGAACTCCGGGGCGTCCGCGCCGTCGCAGTCGTGGTACGGCGCTGCCTTCAGCGATTCGAAGACCTGTTGGTACGTCTGGCAGCAGGCCGTCGCACCGAACGCCGGCACGTGGTGGGCGAAACGGACGGCGTCCAATGCGAACACGACCTGCACGGGCACCGTCGCGAAGGGGATCGTCGTCGCGAACTGGCGGAACACGCCGGTGAGCGCCGTAGCCGTCTGATCGCTCGGCGATAATCGGACGATGACAGCCCTGCGTGTCGTCGCGTTCGGTCTGTTCGGCGGGGCGATCGGATCCTTCCTCAATGTCGTGATCTACCGCGTGCCGAGCGGGCTTTCGGTGGTCAAGCCGGCGTCGGCGTGTCCGTCGTGTGGGGCACCGATCAAGACGCGGGACAACATCCCCGTCCTCTCGTGGTTCCTCCTGCGCGGTCGCTGTCGATCGTGCGACGCGGCGATCTCGCCTCGCTACCCCGTCGTCGAAGCGGCGACGGCGACCCTGTGGATCGGCTGCACGCTTCGATTCGCGAAGATCGAGGAAGCGGTATTCGCGTCGCTCATGGTTTCGACGCTGCTCGCCCTCGCGATGATCGACATCGACACGCGCCGACTCCCGAACTCGATCGTCCTGCCGGGCACCGCAGTCGCCGCGCTATGGGTGATCGTCCTCGCCGCCCTCACGAGTGACGGACGCCTCGTCGTTCGTGCCGCTCTGTGCGGTGCAGCGGCCTTCGCGCTCTTGTTCGTGATCGCGCTCGTATCGGGCGGGATGGGATTCGGTGACGTCAAGCTCGCCGCGTTCATCGGGATACTGACCGGACGATTCGCCTGGCAGCTAACGGTTTCGGCGATCTTGATCGCGTTCATCGGCGGCGGGTTGTTCGCCGTCGTGCTTCTGCTGACCCGACGGGCCGGAAGGAAGTCGGCGATGCCATTCGGTCCGGCGCTCGCATTCGGCGCCGTCGCGGCGCTATTCCTCGGGACGGGATTCGTTCACCGCACGCTCGGTCTTTGACGCGAGGCATCGCGCAAGGTCGACCGCGCTCCCGTCAGCGTGGGATCCGCGCGCAGGGCCTCTCGTGCCAAACGCTTCGCGACAGCGACATCTCCTTCGGCGAGTTCGAGTGCAGCGAGACCTTCGAGTGCGGACGGGTCATGCGGGAAGCGGCGCAGGTGCGCGCGCAAGAAGTCTGCGGCGAGGGCATCGTCTCCTGCGACGTGCGCGACGTTCGCGGCCTCGATCCGCACCTGAGGATCCCAGGGGTGCCGGGCGACGATGCGACGCGCGATCGACAACGCGTCGTCGCGGGCCGCTCGGTGTCCGCCGAGGGAATCGAAGGCGCGCGCTCGTCCGAGCTCGGTCGAGGCCGTGATGCGGCTGGGATCGAGCGATGCTGCCCACCGCAGCGACCGTTCCGACGTGTAGTCCGTTCCATACCGTTCGAGTGCGGACGCTGCCGCGTGCACCATCGTTGCGGCCACGAGGACCACCGAGACGACGCCTACTCCGAGAGCGGCGACGGACCGAGCAGCGGAACGCGTCGTCACCGCGCGCGCACGCGCGACCGATGTGCCGGCAAGGAACAACATCATCGGCGTCAGCAGGACGTTCGTCGGTTCCACGAGATGCGTCACGAGTAACGCCGCAGCGGCTGCCAGGCCCCAGGGGTTCGTCCTGTCGGTCAGCGCGAGTACGAGGGCGAGCAGGAGGCCGAACAGCGCGAGCCCGAGAAGGCCGGTGGTCGCGAGGAACTCGATCGCGATGCTGTGCGCGTCGGGAAAGATCCGGCTTGCCCGCCGTATGTCCCGCACGGACGCGTGCGAAAGATAGTCGGCCCACGACGTCGCCGGTCCGGACCCGAGGGCGGGCTTCGTCCGCACGGACCGGAGCTCCGCCTTCCACAAAGGAACCCGGAGGGTCGATGACTCGCCAGCCTGCGAGAAGCTCGACGCGGCGGAGTAGCTGACCCCCGTCGTGACGGCGGGAACGATCGGAGCGGCGAGCGTCCACGCTGCGAGGATCACGACGGTGATCACCGCGGCTTCGAGCGCGTCACGACGCCGGACGCGTCCGAGGAACAGGATCGCGAATCCGACGGCGACTCCGAGCCAGGCGGCCCGCGAGATCGAAACGGACAGACCCGAGGCGAGGACGATGAGGACGATGCGCCGGCGCCACCCGCGCGGGAGTGCCGTGCCGGCGATGATCGCCGCGCCGATGAAGGCACCGACGAAAACGTGTTGGCCGAGCGTCGATCCAAGGGGGTCCAGGATCCAGCCGGTCCCGCCGATCTTCACGAACCGAAGCACGATCGCGAAGATGCTCACAACGGCGGCGGCGGCGGTGAGGAAACGCGGGATGAGCTCGCGTGCTGCGTCCGACAGTGTGGTGGCAGAGCAGAGCAGAGCCGCACCGGCGGCGAGGACGATCGTTCCGACGCCCTGCGTTTGCGTCCCGAACACGCTCACCCACGGATCGATCGAGAAGACCGTTGCCGCGGCCACCACGGCGATCCACGCGAAGCTCGCAAGCAGAAGCGGCCCCGGTGCGTCCCGCAGGCCGGGGGCGAGCACGGCTGCTGCTGCGACGACGAGGACGAGCTTGCCGTCGACGAAGGGCGCCGACGTGAACGGGAGGAACACGAGCGGCGCAGCGAGAAGAAGGAGGAACGTACCGAGCTGCTCGCGTGGTGAGGGCTGCACCTTTCGCAAGGGTGCGTAGCTCACGCATCGCTTCGCAACGATCCTGACGCGCTTTAGCTGCGTTGACACCTTGAGTCGCCCATCGTTACGCTTGTAACTGTCGTGGCGGGTGAGGCTGATGTTGAGTCTGAGACTCGCCTTGGGAGATAGACCTGAGGCCATGGGGGGCCAGGGATATCGATGACTGAAGAGAACCCGGTGCTCAGTGAGCGCCTTCTGACGGTGTCCGAGGTCGCATCCGCGATGCGGGTCTCGAACATGACGGTCTATCGCTTGATCAAAGGCGGCCAGATCGGTGCCATCCGTGTGGGCAAGAACTACCGGATCCGGGCGTCCGAGGTCGACCGTTACCTGCGCGAGCGCGTCGTAGGCGCCTGAGCGCCTAACTAGTCACCGCTCCGACCTGCGGTTTTCCCCTCGGGGAATCGTCCTTCCCGTCCCCTAACGGATGGCCGATATCGGCCGAAGACTGTAAGGGAGAATCACTCGCGGAGAGGGCTTGGCAGGAGGAGAGATGGGCCGCAGTTCGATCGGACTAGACATCGGCAGCAGGGCTGTGAGCGTCGCCGAGGTCACGCCTTCGGGCGGTAAGACTTTGCTGACGCGTTTCGGCCGCACGCTTCTTCCACCCGGCGCCGTCGAGCACGGCGAGGTGCAGGATCCGATCGCGGTCGCGTCGACCATCACGACCCTCTTCAAGAAGCTCGGCCTCACGGGTCGGTCCGTCCATCTCGGCATCTCGAACCGGCGCGTCGTCGTCCGTGTGATCGAGCTGCCCGCGATGTCGAAGGACGACCTCGAGAACGCGATCCGGTTCCAAGCGCAAGACCACATCCCGATCCCGCTGGACGAAGCCGTCCTCGACTTCGAAGTTCTGGACGAAGTGCAGCGTCCCGACGGGAACGTGCAGCACGTCCTCGTCGTCGCCGCTGAGCGCGGAACGATCCAGCCGGCGCTTGCCGCCGTGCAGCACGCCAAACTCGATGCGGCCACCCTCGAGCTCAGCGCGTACCCGCTCATGCGTGTCTTCGGATCGAAGGACGCGAGCGGCGCGGAAGCGATCGTTGACATCGGCGCCGGCGTCACCAACATCGTCGTCGCATCGGGACGCAATATCCGCTTCACGCGCATCCTTCCGGCCTTCGGCGGTGACGAGTTCACGCGCGCGGTCTCCGACGCGCTCGGCGTGTCGCGCGATGACGCAGAAACGTTGAAGCGGCGCGCGTCGGCGCTGCTTCGTACCCGCGACATCTCACACGCGCGCGTTCGTGCGCACAGCTCGACGCGTCCGACGCGTTCGATGCCTAACGACGAGCTTCTGACGGACGACTCCGGTTCCGTGGAACACGACACGCACACCAACGGATCAACGCCGGCGTCGCAGATCGAGGCCGCGGCCGACGCGATCGAGCCGGCGCTCGACCGTTTCGTGACGGAAGTCCGGGGTTCGCTCGACTTCTACACATCGCAACCGGACGCAGCCGATCTCGAAAGAGTGATCCTGACCGGCGGCGGCTCGCTCATGGGCGGGATCCTCGAACGGCTGAGCGCGTCGCTGGGCGTTTCGGTTCAGCAGGGTAACCCGTTCGACCGGGTGCCCCTGGGAAAGATCAACGTAAGTCCGCAAGAGATGTCCGTCGCCGAACCGTTCATCGGTCTCGCGGTAGGACTGGCCCTCGCGGGGGTGAACGGATAGATGGCGATCGGAACGAAGCTCAAGCTCGAACTACCTTCGCGGAAGCAGCCCGAAGTCCCGATCAACCTTCTTCCCCGCGAGATCCGCGGCGAGCAGAAGACCAAGCGCTACTTCGGTTACGCGACGATCGGGGCCATCGCTTTGGTCGCGCTCCTCGTGATCTTGACGATCGCGCAACGGGTGCAGATCTCGACCGAGCAGAACACGCTGAACGAAGCGCAGGCACGTGTGAGTGCGCTGCAGACCCAGGTCGCCGCGCTCGCGGTGTACGGACAACTGAAGGCAACGGTCGACACGAAGCGTCAGACGCTCGGGACCGCTCTGCTCGGCGACGTTTCCTGGACGCGATTCCTCGACGATCTCGACCACCGCATCCCGGGTGACTCGACCCTGAGCTCGCTCAGCCTCTCGGCGACGCAAGCAACGACGCCCGACGGCCAGGTCGCCTACGGAACCGTTCAGTACAGCGGCCAGGTCAAGGACTTCCCGGGCCTCGCCGGCTGGCTCGACACGATGGCCGGGGCGCGCGGGCTGCATTTCGTGTACCTCGGCAGCGGTTCGAAGACCGCCGGGACCGGAACGGTCACATTCAGCGCCACCGCAAACCTGACCAGCGCCGCGCTCTCCGGGCGCTGCCAGACGGAGACCGCGCCATGTCCGTAAAGATGCGCATCGTTGCCGTCGGCGTAGCGAGCCTGCTCGTCCTTCTCCTGTGGTTCGGTGTGGTGTACCACCCTGGGAGTGCCAAGCTCGGCAAGCTTCGCCAGGACGTCGCGTCGGCCCAGGCCCAGGAGTCCCAGCTACAGACACAGCTTGCAACGCTGCTGTCCTACAAGAGAGACGCCGCGACATTGCAGGCCGACTCGGCCAGGTTCACGAGGGCGCTTCCGGATTCTCCGTCGGTTTCTGACTTCATCCGCCTCGTGCAGGACGCAGCGAACAAGTCGGGTATCGACTTCCTGTCCGTGCAACCGAGCTTGCCCTCGGCGGTTTCGGGACCTGCAGCCCCAGCGGCACCGGCCCCAGCGACGTCGCCGGCACCATCCGCGACCCCGGCAGCAACCCCGGCTGCGGGCGCCCCAGCGACCGCGCCGACACTGACGACGACGAGTGGCGGACTCCAGGCGATCACCGTTTCGATCGCGGCGAACGGAAGCTTCTTCCCGATGAAGGATTTCCTGCACCGACTGGAACATCTGCCGCGCGCGCTCCGTGTGTCCAGCTTGTCGATCGGTGGCGGCGGCCCGACGGCGGGCAGCGCACCCCTCCAGGTCAGCATGAGCCTTGCGATCTTCGTGGCCCCGCCGCCGGTGGCTGCCGGGCCGTCCGTTGTAACCAGTCCGGCCCCGGGAGCGTAGAACGATGGCACGTAAGGTCACCGAAGAGCAGCCGGCGGTCCGTAAGAGCCTCCTGGTCATCTGTGGTGTCGCGATCGGCGCGGCACTGATCGGCTTCGTCCTCGTGAACTTCGTCCTCGCAGGCCACGGCGGCGGTGCCGCGCCGTCGACCGCCTCGTCGACGGCAACGTCGACGCTGCCCCAGTCCAATACGCCGCTTTCGACCACGACGCCCGCGCCGGCCAGCAACGAGGAGACACCCGGCGGACGCGATCCCTTCTCCGGTCCGATCGGCATCGCGCCGCTTTCGGCGCCTGCCCCGTCGGCCGCACCGGCCGCGCAAGCGGCTGCTCCGGCCCCGAAGGCGAGCGTGCTCGCCGCCGAGCAGGTCAATCCGCACTTCAGCTTGAACGTCGTGAAGGTCAGCGGGAGTGCCGTCGATCTCAAGTTCGACGGGAAGTCGATCTCCGGCGCGCACGCGGGCGACAAGCTCCCCGACGGCGTGATCGTGAACCGCGTCGGCGACGGCTGCGCGTCCTTCGACCAGGGCGGCAAGGTCTTCTCCGTCTGTCAGGGACAAACCGTTCAGCGCTGAGAACGGCCTTTAGACTCTCTGGATGGGGAGTCTCCGTTACCTCACCGCGGGTGAATCGCACGGCCCGGCGCTAACCGTCATCGTCGAGGGCGTGCCGGCCGGCCTCGTCGTCACCTCGGCAACGCTCGGCCTCGAGCTCGCGCGGCGCCGCCAGGGGTACGGACGCGGCGCCCGCATGAAGCTCGAGGCGGACGACCTCGAGATCTGCGGCGGCGTCCGGCACGGCATGACGCTCGGAAGCCCGATCTCGGTCGTGATCCGGAACACCGAGTTCGAGCAGAAGTGGTCCGAGGACATGTCTGCCGACCCGATCACGAAGAACGCGAAGCCCCTGACGCGTCCGCGTCCGGGGCACGCCGACCTCGTCGGGATGCTGAAGTACGGACACCGCGACGCGCGGAACGTCCTCGAACGGGCCTCGGCCCGGGAAACCGCGGCGCGAACCGTCGCCGGCTCGATCGCGAAGGACCTCCTCGGGCAGATCGGGGTCGGTTTCGTGAGCCACGTCGTCGGCATCGGCGGTGTGATGTCTCGCTCCACGAAGGTGCCGGTTCCGGCCGACGTCGAGGCCATCGAAGCATCGCCGGTGCGGACGTTCGACAAGGACGCCGAGCAACCGATGATCGACGCCATCGAGGCCGCGAAGGCCGATGGCGACACGCTCGGCGGCGTCTTCGAGGTCGTCGCGCACGGTGTGCCGCTCGGGCTCGGCTCATACGTGCATTGGGATCGCAAGATCGATGGACGGCTCGCGCAAGCGCTTCTATCCATCAACGCGATGAAGGCCGTCGCGATCGGAGACGGGCTCGACGCGCATGCCGTTCGGGGGTCGGACGCGCACGACGAGATCTTCTGGAACGAGGAAGCCGGTTACCACCGCGAGACGAACCGTTCCGGCGGCATCGAAGGCGGCGTCACGACGGGCGAACCGGTCCGCGCGCGCGTCGTGATGAAGCCGCTCTCGACGCTTCGCAAAGCGCTCCGTACGGTCGACGTCGAAACGAAGGAAGAACAGATCGCGATCGTCGAACGAACCGACACATGCGCGGTGCCCTCTGCATGCGTCATCGGGGAAGCCGTCGCGGCGTTCGTGCTGGCCGACGCGGCGCTCGAGAAGTTCGGCGGCGACTCCGTCGAGGAGTTCAAAGCCGCACACCGTTCGTGGCTCGAAGCGCTGCAGAAGGCATGAACATCGTGCTCGTCGGATTCATGGGATCAGGCAAGAGCAAGGTCGGGAAAGCCCTCGCGAAGGCGACGGGGCGTGAGCTCATCGATACGGACGCACTCATCACGTCCGGTGGTTCGTCCATCGGGGAGATCTTCCATAACGGGGGAGAGAGCGCCTTCCGAGCGAAGGAACGTGCCGCGGTGAAGGAAGCGGCGCGCGCATCGAACGCTGTGATCTCGACGGGTGGCGGGACGGTCGTCGATCCGTCGAACGTCCGGGAACTGAAACGCGGGGGGCTCATCGTGTACCTCAAGGCGGACGAGGACGAGCTCGTGCGCCGGCTGGAGGGATCGAAGAAAGAGCGTCCGATGCTCGGCAAAGATGTCGCCGGACGCGTGCGCGCGCTGCTCTCGGAGCGGGAGCCGATCTACGAATCCGTGGCGGATATCGTCGTGCGCTCCGATGCGCGAAACGCCGACCGCGTCGTGGAGCAGATCACGACGAAGCTGGACGGCACTCAGCGGACGAACCGCGTTCGCGTTGCGACCGCTCCGTCCTACACGGTCACGATCGGGCGAGGTCTCCTGGGCGACATCGCGCTGCCGAAGGGCGCGGAGAAGGCCGTTGTCATCTCACACCCGCGCCTGAGGCGGCTGTACGGCGCGGCGTTCGCGCATCCGTGGCTCACGTTCCCTGAAGGGGAGGAGCACAAGTCACTCGCGACGGCGGCGGTGTTGTCCGAAGGTCTCGCGAAAGCGGCACTCCATCGCGACGATGTCGTCATCGCGCTCGGGGGCGGCGTGGTGGGCGATGTCTCGGGCTTCGTCGCGTCGACGTACGGCCGCGGCATCCGCGTGATCCAGGTCCCGACGACGCTTCTGGCGATGGTGGATTCGTCCGTCGGTGGGAAGACCGGTGTGAACCTGCCGCAAGGGAAGAATCTCGTCGGCACGTTCCATCAGCCATCGGCGGTTTACGCCGACCTCGATGTGCTCCGCACGCTGCCCGAGCGCGACTACCGCGGCGGGCTGGCCGAAGTGATCAAGTACGCGTTCATCGCGGATCCGTCCATCGTGAAACTCCTCGAGAAGGAAGACCTTCTCGGAGTCGTGACGCGGTCCGTGAAGATCAAGGCCGAGGTCGTCGCCTCGGACGAACGGGACGCCGGGCGCCGCGCGATCTTGAACTACGGGCACACCCTCGGGCACGCGATCGAGCTCGCGTCCGATCTGCAGCACGGCGAAGCGGTGTCGGTCGGCATGGTCTATGCGGCGATCGTCGCGCGCCTTCTTGGGCTGTCCGATCTCGTCGACGACCACCGGCGCGTGCTCGACGCCGTCGGCCTCCCGACGCGTGTCGACGGGCTGCGCTGGAGCGAGGTGCGCAAGCGGATGTTGCTCGACAAGAAATACGCCATGGGTGACCGGATGGTGCTGCTCGAAGGACCGGCGAAGCCGGTGGTTCGTCCGGTTCCTGTGGACGTCCTCGAGCGCGCGTGGAAGGAGCTGTAGTTGACGATCCTCGTTCTGCACGGGCCCAACCTGAATCTCCTCGGCACGCGCGAGCCCGACGTCTACGGGAAGACGACCCTCGCCGAGATCGACGCGATGGTCGCCGAAGCTGCGAAGCCGGCCGCGGTCGTGTCGTTCCAGTCGAATCACGAAGGCGAGCTCATCGACAAGCTGCAGGAGCAGGCGTGGGATGGCGTGCTGCTCAATCCGGGCGGATTCACGCACACGTCCGTCGCGCTCCGCGACGCGATCTCATCGATCGCCGCATCCGTCGTCGAGGTGCACCTGTCGAACATCTACGCCCGTGAGGAGTTCCGCCAACGGTCACTCGTGTCCGGTGTCTGTACGGGGGTCGTGTCGGGCTTCGGGGCGCAGTCGTATCTTCTTGGTCTGCAAGCACTCTTGAAGGAGAAGGCATGACCCGTCGCGAGAAGGTGCTCGACAAGCTCGGCGAGGACGCGCTGCTCGTCACCGATCCGGTCAACGTGCGTTACCTGACGGGCTTCACGGGGTCGAACGGTCAGCTTCTGCTCGCGAAGGAGTCGGTCTTCTTCACGGACGGCCGATACATCACGCAGTCCGCGGAACAGGTTCGCGACGTCGACCGGCAGATCTACTCGCAGGGATCGAAGCTCACCGACCTGCTCGGCAAAGCCCTCGCCGACCGCGGTATCACGCGCGTCGGCGTCGAGGCGTCGCACGTGACCCTTGCGACCATGCAGCGCCTGCGCGACGGTCTGTCGGGGATCGAGCTCGTCGAGACGACCGACGTCGTTGAGAAGGTACGTATGTACAAAGACGAGAAGGAAGTGAGCGCGATCAAGACCGCGCAGCGACGGACGGAGGCCGCCGTCGCCGACGTGCTGCGCGGCTTCGCAGGCGGTATGGAATCCGACCTTGCCATCGAGCTCGAAGTCGCGCTGCGGACGACGACGGACGGTCCGTCCTTCGACATCATCGTCGCGAGCGGGGCGCACGCCGCTCTCCCGCACGCGCATCCCCGGCGCGAACCGGTCGATATGCAGAACCTGCTGCTCATCGACATCGGCTCGAAGGTGGACGGGTACTGCTCGGACATGACGAGAACCTTCCTCGGACCGAACGCGCCCGACGAGATGCGCAAGGTATTCGACGCCGTCCTCGAAGCACTCGAAGCCGGATGCGCGGCGGTGAAGCCCGGGGCTCGCTGCGCCGACGTCGACAAGGTCTGCCGCGACGTCCTGACGGACGCGGGTTACGGCGAGTACTTCACCCACTCGACGGGGCACGCCGTGGGCCTGGATATCCACGAGATGCCGGCGTTCGCGCCGTCGTCGGAGGACGTCCTCGAGCCGGGGATGGTGATGACCGTCGAGCCCGGCGTGTACCTCGAGGGTGTCGGCGGCGTGCGGATCGAGGACATGATGCTCGTCACCGGAGACGGTGCTGAGAACCTCACCGCCATGCCACGCGGATCGTCGCTACCTTCTTAGTCATGAACAACGACTGCGGAGCGCGTCAGCGCGGAGCAAGCGAGTTATGAACGACTGCGGAGCGCGTCAGCGCGGAGCAAGCGAGTTATGAACGACTGCGGAGCGCCTCAGCGCGGAGCAAGCGAGATCTAGATGGCCGACACAGCGAATACGAACGATCTGCGCCGCGGGATGGTGCTCGACCTTCCTGAAGGCCTCTTCGAAGTGATCCACTTCGAGCATCACAAGCCGGGGAAGGGGAACGCGGTCGTACGCACGAAGATCAAGAATCTACGGAACGGCGCCGTCCTCGACCGGACGTTCAACTCGGACAGCAAGGTGAACGTCTCGCGTGTCGACCGTCGGGACATGCAGTACCTCTACCGGGACGGGACGGACTACGTCTTCATGGACAACGAGACGTACGACCAGATGCACCTTCCGGAGTCGCTCGTGGGAGACGACGTCTCGAAGTTCCTTGTCGAGAGCACGACCTGCGTCGTCGCGGCGGTGGACGGATCACCGATCTCCGTCGACCTTCCGACGACGGTCGACCTTCTCGTCACGAAGAGTGATCCCGGCCTCAAGGGAGATCGCAGCAACGCGGGCACGAAGCCCGCGACGGTCTCGACGGGCGCGACGATCCAGGTTCCGCTGTTCGTGAACGAAGGCGACACCGTTCGGATCGATACGCGGACGGGCGACTACGTAACGCGCGTGCAAGCGTAGGCATGTCCCGCCGCGCCTCCCGAACCGCGGCGGTGGAGGTGCTCTACGGCTCGGACGTTCGCGAGCAGGACGTCAGCGAGCTGATGGCGCAGCGCGACGACCTCGATGACTACGCCCTCCATCTCGTCGAGCACGTCCGCGGCCGGCAGACGGAACTCGACGAAATCATCACGAAGCATTCGCTCGGGTGGACGATCGAACGCATGTCGTCGGTCGATCGCAACGTCCTGCGAGTCGCAGTCCTCGAACTGCTCGAGCGGGACGTCCCACCGGCCGCTGCCATCGATGAAGCCGTCGACATCGCGAAACGCTTCTCGGGTGAGGACGCGGGACGGTTCGTGAACGGGGTCCTCGCCGCGGTGAAGTCGACCCTCTACGGCGAAGGTGGGGGCTCTTCGCCGAACGGCTCGAACGGTTCGTCCGTCGCCGGTTGAGGTTCGGCCGGGGGCTGCGCGACCTCGTCGGGAACGGGTGAGGTAGGAAGCGGTCCGGGAGCGGGGACTTCGACCGCGGGCTCCGGGGAGATCGCGAGCGGGTCGGGGGCCGGCGAGACGACGGCCGGGAGTGGCGACGCGACGGGGATACCGCTGTGCTCCTTCGTGCTCCTCCTATAGATGCGCGCCATCGCGATGGCACCGCCGATCGCGAACGCTGCCCCGGCCAGCTGACTCCCGGAGAAGCCGAAGTAGTGCGATTCGATAAGGGTCCGGTTGCGCGTGAAGTCGATCAGGAAACGCTGCGTGCCGTACCAGATCGCGAAGAACGCGAAGAGCGCGCCGGTCGGAGGCCGCCGCTTCTCGTAGAGGTAGACGGCGCCGAGCAGGATCAGCGCGAAGAACAAGTCGTACATCGCCGTGTGGTGGACGATGACGCCCGGGGCGTAGTCCGCGCCGGTGTATCCGGGGGCGATCGGGGCGTTCGGGATCTTGTAGCCGAGGAAGAAGTGCGTCCGTTCGCCGAGATGGTCGGCGATGATCATGTCGCCGATCCGCCCGACGATCACGCCGATGACGAAGCCGGGCGCGGCCGCGTCGAGCGAGGGCGGGATCTTATAGCCCTTCCGGTGGAGGTACCACAGGCCGAGGACGAGGCCCCCAGCGAACCCGCCGAACATCGTGAGCCCGCCCTGCCATACGGCGAGCACGTCCTTCACCGAGTGGAACGCCGAGCGGTGACCGAGCACATAGAAGCCGCGCGCGCCGAGGATCGCGCCGATCGCGCCCCACGTCACGGCGTTGTAGACCTCCTGACGCGGGATCCCCTTGTTCTCGGCGCGACGAGCCATCAACCACGCGCCCAGGAAGAATCCGAGCGCGGTGCCGACGCCATGCGGCGACACGGGACCCCACTTCTCCATCGGGGTGTACGTGATGTACGCGAGTAGCACGACGACGAGCCTACTCAGATGTCCTTCGGCGGTGATACATTCATCAGCGAAGCGTCCCTTTAACGGGCCGTCCGGAGAGGCGGCCAAGGAGCGCACGATGATCGATAGACGCCCGCATACGGTGAGCCCAGCGCGCCGGTCGGGCGTTTTCTGTTTCGGGAGTCCAGCATGACGACGCTGAAAGCGCGCGTCATGGAGCCGGACGACTTCCGCCGCGCCACCACCCGCGTCGCGCACGAGATCGTCGAACGCAATCAGGGCGCGAGTGATGTCGTCCTCGTCGGCATCCGGACCGGCGGCGATCTGTGGGCCGGACGTATCGCGACAGAGATCGAACGGATCGAAGGGAAGCGTCCGCCGATCGGTTCCCTGGACATCACCCTCTACCGCGACGACATCGCGCAACGAGGACCGCTGCCCGTCGAGCGGACCGAGGTGCCCGATCTGAATGGACGGGTCGCCGTCCTCGTCGACGACGTCTTCTTCACGGGACGAACCGTTCGCGCCGCACTCGACGCGATCAACGATCTCGGTCGGCCCCGGGCGATACAACTCGCGGTACTCGTGGATCGCGGACACCGGGAGCTTCCGATGCGGGCCGATTACGTCGGCAAGAACCTGCCGACGTCGGCACGAGAGAACGTGCGCGTCCTCTTCGAGGAGATCGACGGCTCGGACGGCGTGGAGATCCACGAGCCACCCCGAAGCGCAGCGGAGGGGCAATGAGGCCCGAAGTGAAGCACCTCCTGTCGATCACCGATCTCGGACGAGACGAGATCGAAGAGGTGTTGCATACGGCCGCATCGTTCGAAGCGATCGGAGAACGCGAGATCAAGAAGGTTCCGACGCTCCGCGGCCGTACCGTCGTCAACCTTTTCTACGAGAACTCCACACGTACGCGCGTCTCCTTCGAGATCGCGGCGAAGCGCCTCTCGGCCGACGTGATCAACGTTTCGTCCAGCGCGTCGAGCGTCGAGAAAGGCGAGAGCCTGCGCGACACGGCCAAGACGCTCCGCGCGCTCGGTGCGGACGCGATCGTCCTGCGTCATCCCGCTTCCGGCGCGCCGGCGCTCCTCGCGCGCTTCACGGATGCGGTGGTCATCAATGCCGGCGACGGATCGCACGAGCATCCGACGCAAGCCCTCCTCGACATGTACACGGTGCAGAAGCACTTCGGCTCCCTCGAAGGTCTGCGGATCGGGATCATCGGGGACATCGCGCACTCGCGCGTCGCGCGATCGGGTGCGCTCGGCTTCTCGCGGATGGGCGCGCGCGTCTTCGTGATCGCGCCGCCGACGATGATCCCCGTCGGAGTGCGAGCCTTCGGTTGCACGGAGCTCACCGAGCTCGACCCGGTGCTCGGGCAGCTCGACGTCGTCTACCTCCTCCGTCTGCAGCGCGAACGCCACCGCGAGCCGCTCCTTCCGTCCGAGCACGAGTTCTGGGCGACGTACGGACTCACGCGCGAGCGCCTCGTCCGGCTGAAGGACGACGCCGTCGTGATGCATCCCGGTCCGATGAATCGTGGCGTCGAGATCGACTGGGACGCGGCGGAGTCGAGCGCCACCCTCGTCGAAGCACAGGTCTCGGCCGGCGTTGCCGTCCGGATGGCGCTGATCTACCTCCTCATGGGCGGACAAGCGACGGCGGAGGTGGCGTAGCGATGTTCGTCCTGAAGGGTGGACGAGTCGTCGACCCGGCGTCTGGCGTCGACCGGCAGCTCGACGTGCGCATCGACGGCGATCAGGTCGTCGAGGTCGGGTCGTCGCTCGACGGCAAGGGTGTCGACTGCCGCGGCGCGATCGTCGCGCCCGGTTTCGTCGACCTGCACGTGCACTTCCGGGAGCCGGGTGGCGAGGACGCCGAAACGATCGAGAGCGGATCACGCGCCGCGGCGATGGGCGGCTACACGGCGGTCTGTCCGATGCCGAACACGGATCCGCCACAGGACAACGCAGCCGTGGTCGACTACGTCTGGCGACGCGGCCGCGAGGTTGGACTCGTCGATGTCTATCCGACCGGCGCCGTGAGCGCGGGACGCCGTGGTGAAGCGCTCGCACCGATGCGCGAGATGTACAACTCCGTCGCGCGCGTGCGGATGTTCTCGGACGACGGCGATCCGGTCCCGACCGCTCGCCTGATGCGACGCGCGCTCGAGTACGTCAGCGCTATCGACGGTGTGATCATCGAGCACGCTGAAGACCCGAGTCTTCGCGACGGTCAGATGCACGAAGGTGATGTGTCCGCCGTGCTCGGCCTCGCGGGATTGCCGGCCGCATCGGAGGAGATCTGCGTCGTGCGCGACATCGCGCTCGCGCGCATGACGGGGGCCCGGCTGCACATCGCACACATCTCGACGGCCGAAGCCGTCGATGCGGTTCGTCGCGCGAAAGCCGAAGGTATCCGCATCACGTGCGAAGTGACGCCGCATCATCTCGCATTGACGGACGAAGCCGTCCGGACATTCGACGCCAACTTCAAGGTTGCGCCCCCGCTTCGTTCGCAACGGCACGTCGACGCCCTGAAGGAAGGCATCGCGAACGGAACGATCGACGCGATCGCGACGGATCACGCGCCGCATCCCGCGCACGCGAAGGACAAGGAGTTCGATTACGCGCCCTGCGGCATGGTCGGTCTCGAAACGGCGCTGGGGGTCGTCCTCACCGAGCTGGTGGACCCCGGCATCATCACACTCGAGCGCGCGATGGACATGCTGAGCGTCGCGCCCGCGACGATCCTCGGGGCTCCGGACCACGGCGGTCCTGTCGCGCCGGGTCATCCGGCGAACCTCGTTGTGTTCGATCCCGAAGAGACGTGGACGGTCGACGCGATGGCGCTGACATCACGCAGCCGCAACACGCCGTTCTCCGGACGCAAGCTCCGCGGACGCGTGATCCACACGATCCTTCGTGGCGAGTTCTCGGTGAGGGACGGTGAGATCGATCATGGCTGATGCGCTTCTCGCTCTCGCGGACGGAACCGTGTTCCGCGGACGCTTCTTCGGTGCGCGCGGTGAAAGGTTCGGCGAGATGGTGTTCAACACCGGGTTGACGGGCTACCAGGAAGTGCTCACCGATCCCTCCTATCACGGTCAGATCGTCGCGATGACCTACCCGCACCAGGGCAATTACGGGCTGAACGATCTCGACGAAGAAGCGCCGCATCCGTGGGTGCGCGGGTTCGTCGTCCGCGAAGCCACGCAGCAGCCGTCGTCGTGGCGCTCGCGCGAGAGCTTGCCGTCATATCTCGAGCGTCACAACGTCGTCGGCATCGAAGGCATCGACACGCGGAAGCTGACCCGCGTGCTCCGCGACCGGGGTGCGATGACCGCGGGCATCACGACGGAGGATCTCGACGAGCGCTCTTTCGTCGAGCGCGTCCAGAGCGCGCCGGTGCTCGAGGGTCGAGACCTCGTGAAGGAGGTCACGCCGAGCGCGGCCTACGACGCCGACCCGGCCGAACTCTGGGCGACCGGCGAGCTTGCGGCCGTCGAACGGGAGGAACGCTTGCAAGGTGTGAAGATCGCGGCGCTCGATCTCGGCATGAAGCGCAACATCCTGCGCTGCCTCGTCGGGATGGGTGCGACGGTGCGTGTCTTCGGTGCGGACGCGCCGGCCGAGGAGATCCTCGCGTGGTCTCCCGACGGGATGTTCGTCTCGAACGGACCGGGTGATCCGTCCGCCGTGCCGTATGTGTGGCGCACCCTGCGCTCCGTCGTCGAAGCCCGCGTGCCGACATTCGGCATCTGCCTCGGTCACCAGATCCTGGGCACGGCGCTCGGCGGCTCGACGTACAAGCTGAAGTTCGGCCACCGCGGCGCGAACCACCCCGTGAAGTCGCTCGATACCGGCCGCGTCGAGATCACGACGCAGAACCACGGCTTCGCCGTGAGGACGGGCCTCGATCCGGCCGCGGGCGGGGAGGCGTGGAAGAACCTCTCCCAGACGAGGTCCGACGACTGGATGTGGTCGAGTGAGCTCGGGGACGTCCAACTCACGCATTTCGATCTGAACGACGGGACCCTCGAGGGCCTCCGCTGCCTCGACGTTCCCGCATACTCCGTGCAGTACCACCCGGAGGCCGCGCCTGGACCACACGATTCGCGGTATCTCTTTGGGGACTTCGCAACACTCATCACGGAGGCCAGGTAGATGCCGCTGAACATGCGAGTGGGGGAACGCGCCAAGGTCGTGCAACTGGTCCGTCCTGTTCCGACGCACGAAGATCGGTCGGCGTGGGAAGGTCAGGAAGGTCTTCTCATCCGGCGGTTGAACGTCCCGTGGGATCCGGAGCAGGGCGAGCTCTGGGAGCTTCGCTTCGATTCAGGTGAGACCGTCGTCTTCTCGGAAGCCGAGCTCGCCCTCATCCGAAACGGCCGGACCATCACGAATGACATGGAGGAGCTCGTCGATTCATGGGGGGACGCACCACGCGAGCCGTCCTTCCCGTACCGGAAGTTCGGTGCGTCCGCCGGTTCTGCCCCGGCGATCCTGGCGTTGCTCGTGTTCGCGATCGCCGGAGTGCTGTTGGTCTGGGCCGGACTCGATCAGCACAACTGGTTGATCGGCGGGGCCGGCGGGTTGCTGGTGCTCATCGGTGTCGTCGCCGCGGGGGTGTTGATCAACTAGATGCCGAGACGGACCGATATCGAAACGATCCTCATCATCGGTAGCGGTCCTATCGTTATCGGCCAAGCCTGCGAGTTCGACTACTCGGGCACACAGGCGTGCAAAGTGCTCCGCGAGGACGGGTTCCGCGTCGTCCTCGTGAATTCGAACCCGGCGACGATCATGACGGACCCGGAGTTCGCCGACCGCACATACATCGAACCGATCACGCCCGAGATGGTCGAAGCGGTGATCGCGAAAGAGCGTCCGGACGCGTTGCTCCCGACACTCGGTGGACAGACGGCGTTGAACACCGCCGTATCCCTGCACGACTCCGGAGCGCTCGATCGGTACGGCGTCGAGCTCATCGGCGCGAAGATCGACGCGATCAAGAAAGCGGAGGACCGGCAGCTCTTCAAAGCCGCGATGGAATCCATCGGCCTCGAGTGCGCCCGGTCCGGGTACGCGTACACGCTCACCGAAGCGCGCAACATCGCCGGCGCGATCGGATATCCCGTCGTCGTCCGTCCGAGCTACATCCTCGGTGGCGCCGGTTCCGGAGTCGCGCACACGCCCGAAGAGCTCGAACGCATCGCCGGTGAAGGTCTCGACTACTCGCCCGTCCACGAGGTGCTCATCGAGGAATCCCTCGTAGGCTGGAAGGAGTTCGAGCTCGAGGTCATGCGTGACCTCGCGGACAACGTCGTGATCATCTGCTCGATCGAGAACTTCGACGCGATGGGCGTTCATACCGGCGACTCGATCACCGTCGCGCCCGCGCAGACGCTCACCGATCGCGAGTACCAGATCATGCGGGACAACTCGATCAAGTGCATCCGTGAGGTCGGCGTCGAGACGGGTGGTTCGAACATCCAGTTCGCCGTCGATCCGCTCACGGGACGTCAGGTGATCATCGAGATGAACCCGCGCGTCTCACGTTCTTCCGCGCTCGCTTCGAAAGCCACCGGCTTCCCGATCGCGAAGATCGCGGCGAAGCTCGCCGCCGGTTACCTCCTCGAAGAGATCCCCAACGACATCACGCGGAAGACGCCGGCGAGCTTCGAGCCGACCATCGACTACGTCGTCGTGAAGATCCCGCGCTTCGCGTTCGAGAAGTTCCCGGGCGTGCCGCCGGAGCTCGGGACGAAGATGCAGTCGATCGGCGAATCCATGGCGATCGGACGAACCTTCCCGGAGGCGCTCCAGAAGGGGATCCGTTCGCTCGAGTCGGGTCGGATGGGCCTCAACGGCGACCGCGGCGAGAAGGACTTCACCGGCGAGCTGGACAACGTCCGCACGCCGACACCGGACAGGTTGTTCCACGTCGAAGCCGCCCTCCGCGCCGGACACTCCGCCGCCGACGTCGCCGAAGCGAGCGGCATCGATCCCTGGTTCCTCGACCGCATGATCGAGATCACAAAGATGCGGCGGAAGATCGAGACCGGTGCGTTCGATCTCTACGACGCGAAGCGGCTCGGCTTCTCGAACGGGCAGATCGCCTACCTCACAGGCCGCGCGCCGGAAGACCTCCAGCCCGTCTACAAAGGCGTCGACACGTGCGCCGCGGAGTTCGAGGCGTACACCCCCTACTACTACTCGACCTATGAGGAGGAGGACGAAGCCGTCCCGAACCCGGGCAACTCCGTGCTCATCCTCGGTTCGGGACCGAACCGTATCGGGCAGGGCATCGAGTTCGATTACTGCTGCGTCCACGCGGCCTTCGCGCTGCAGGAGATCGGCCTCGACGCCGTGATGGTGAACTGCAACCCCGAGACGGTCTCGACCGACTACGACACGTCGACGCGCCTGTACTTCGAGCCGCTCACGCTCGAGGACGTGCTCCACATCGTGAAGGTCGAGCAGCCGCGCGGTGTCATCGTCCAGCTCGGAGGACAAACGCCGCTCAGGCTCGCGCTCGACCTCGAAGCCGCGGGCGTACCGATCCTCGGCACGACGCCCGACGCGATCGACATCGCCGAAGACCGCGGGCGGTTCGGTGCGCTCCTCGAATCGCTCGAGATCCCGCATCCGCCGTACGGAACGGCTTCGTCCGCGGACGAAGCCTTCGCCATCGCGCACCGCATCGGATATCCGGTGCTCGTGCGTCCGAGCTACGTCCTCGGTGGACGGGCCATGGAGATCGTCTATTCGGACGAATCACTCGCGCGCTACATCGAGACGGCGACGATCGCATCGCCCGACCGCCCGATCCTCGTCGACGAATTCCTCGAAGACGCACTCGAAGTGGACGTCGACGCGATCTACGACGGGCACGAGATCTTGTTCGGCGGGATCCTCGAGCACATCGAAGAGGCCGGCGTGCACTCCGGTGACTCCGCGTGCGTGATGCCGCCGCACACGTTGACGGACGACCTGATCCTGAAGCTCGTCGACGACACGAAACGGATAGCGGAAGCGCTCGACGTCCGCGGATTGATCAACGTGCAGTACGCGGTCCGCGACGGCGAGGTCTACGTCATCGAAGCCAACCCGCGCGCGTCGCGCACGGTGCCGTTCTGCTCGAAGGTGCTGGGCGTTCCGCTCGCGAAGGTCGCGACGTGGGTCATGCTCGGCAAGACGCTGCAGCAACTGCGCGACGAGGGGCGCCTTCCGCACACGCCGCGCATCCAGGACATCCCGTACACGGCGGTGAAGGAAGCCGTCCTTCCGTGGGGACGGTTCCCCGGCGTCGACACGATCCTCGGCCCGGAGATGCGCTCGACCGGAGAGGTGATGGGCATCGACGACGACTTCGGGCGCGCGTTCCACAAAGCGCAGGACGCCGCCGGGACGAGGCTCCCGTCATCGGGTTCGATCTTCATCTCGCTCCGCGACGCCGACAAAGCCGGCATCGTCGAGCCGGCCCGCCGATTGCGTGAGCTCGGCTTCGATCTCGTGTCGACGGAAGGAACCGCGTCGTACCTGAAAGCTGCCGGTGTGGATGCCGCGGCCGTCGCGAAGATCGACGAAGGCAAACCGGACGTCGTCGATCTCGTCGCCGAAGGAAAGGTCGATCTCGTCTTGAACACGCCGGCCGGACGCGACCGGTACCGCGCGGACGGCTACCAGATCCGCACGGCGACGGTGCAGCACGGTGTGCCGGCGATCACGACGCTCGCCGGCGCGATCGCCGCGGTGCAGGGGATCGCCGCGGCGATCTCGAGCAAGCCGACGGTGAAGGCGCTGCAGGACTACCACGACGATCTCGCAACGCTCGAGCGAAGCGAAAGCGGGAACGCGTGAGTCCGACCAAGGACGCCGCCTGGTCGGGGCAGGTCGAGGTCTTCGCCTATCGACGCCTGGCCGAGCCGTACCACTCACTCACGATCGTCGCGCCGGACATCTGCGCGCGCGCCGCACCGGGTCAGTTCATCGCCGTGCGGACGCCCGACGACCGGAGCCTCCTCTTGCGTCGTCCGTTCTCGATCCATCGCGTCGACCGCCGGCCCGGTTGGGCGGGAACCGTCGACATCGTCTTCGATATCCGCGGACGGGGCACCGAGGTGCTCGCTCGCGCGCGCCAGCACACGAGCCTCGACGTGCTCGGCCCCCTCGGACGTCCGTTCCGTTTCCCGAAGGAGCAGACGAACTGCCTGCTGGTCGGCGGAGGCATCGGCGCCGCGCCGCTGCTCTTCCTCGCCGAAGAACTCCGCGGGCACGGGCACCGCGTGGACTACATCCTCGGCGGACGGACCTCCGAGCACCTGCTTCGTCCGATCGAGGCGAAGCGCGCCTCGCTCACGGTGAGCTTCACGACGGACGACGGTTCGTCCGGAACACAGGGCGTCGTCACCGACATCCTCGAGGAACGCGTGCGCGCGACGAAGGCGCGAGTCGTGTACACGTGCGGCCCGGTCCCGATGCTTCGCGCCGTCGCGCGCGAGTGCGCGCGGCTGAAGCTCCCGTGCCAGGTCGCATGGGAAGAGGTCATGGCGTGCGGCTTCGGTGCTTGTCTCGTCTGTGCGGTTCCCGTCCGGCTCGAACGCGGCGCCGGCAATGACGAGGGCTGGGGATGGGCGCGGTGCTGCACGGAAGGACCGGTGTTCTCAGCCTCGCGCATCCACTGGGAGCGGGTCGAAGACGCTCCGGCGGGAGTGACCACGTGAGCGATCCACGCCTCGAGGTCGACCTCGCCGGCGTGAAGTTCCGCAACCCGATCCTCACGGCGTCGGGCTGCTTCCACTACGGCAAGGAGTTCGCGCCGTACATGGATCTCCGCCGGCTCGGCGGCGTGATCGTCAAGAGCTTGTCGGTGAAGCCGTGGCCCGGACATCCGCCACCGCGAGGTGCGGAGACGCCGTCCGGGATGCTGAACGCCATCGGTCTGCAGAATCCCGGTGTCCAAGCGTTCATCGACCGTGATCTTCCCTGGCTCGTCCAGCGCAAGGTCCCGGTGATCGCGTCGATCGTCGGACACTCCGTCGAGGAATACATCCGCGTCGCCGATCGGTTGCGCAACGCGCCGGGCGTTGTCGCGATCGAAGTGAACATCTCGTGCCCGAACCTCGACGACCGCTCGCTGATGTTCAGCTCGAATCCCGATGCAACGGGCGCCGTGATCCGCGGCGTGCGGCGTGTCTCGTCCCAGCCGGTGTTCACGAAGTTGTCGCCGGACGTCACCGACATCGTCGAGATCGCGCGTGCGGCGGTGCGCGGCGGGTCGCACGGTTTGTCCGTCATGAACACGGCACTCGGGATGGCGATCGACACGGAATCGATGCGGCCGAAGTTGTCGACGTTCACCGGCGGCTTGTCCGGGCCGGCGATCAAGCCGATCGCGATCCGGTGCGTGTATCAGGTGTCGCGCGCGTTCCCGGAGATCCCCATCATCGGACAGGGCGGCATCAACTCCGGAGCCGATGTCGCGGAGTTCATGCTCGCGGGGGCATCGGCGGTCGCCGTCGGCACGGCGAACTTCACCGAGCCGACAACCGCGAAGCGGATCTACGACGAGTTCGTCGAGTACCTGACGCGCAAGCGGATCAAGGACGTGTCACAGCTGAAGAAGATGCTGAAGGAGGGATGACGGAGTTGAGCACTTTCGACCCGCCGATCACGGTCGCGCTGGACTATGCGTCGCTCGACGACGCGAAGCGAACGCTCGACGTCATCGGCGACAAGCTCCGCATCTTCAAGGTCGGGCTTCAGCTCTTCACCGCGGCGGGACCCGCGGCGGTGCGGGAAGTCACGTCGCGGGGGTTCGAGGTCTTCCTCGATCTCAAGGCGCACGACATCCCGAATACGGTGGCCGGCGCCGTGTCGTCGGCGGCGGGAGTGGGCGCCCGTCTGATGACGATCCACGGCGCGGGTGGACGAGCATCGATCGCGGCAGCGCTCGACGCGACGGTCGACGGTCGTCCCGAGATCCTCGTGGTCTCCGTGCTGACGAGCCTCGACCAGGGCGACCTCACCGAGTTCGGCGTCGGACGAACCATCTGCGATCAGGTCGACGCCATCGCCGAGATCGCGGCGAAGGAAGGGGCCCCCGGCCTCGTCCTTGCGGCCTCGGAGGTCGCGCGGGTGCGCGCGAACCACCCCGAACTCTTCCTGCTCGTGCCGGGGATGCGTCCGGCGTGGGCGTCGAAGGGCGACCAGAAGCGAACGGGTACGCCGAAGCAAGCCCTGCAGGACGGGGCGGATCTGATCGTCCTCGGTCGCGCCGTGACGCAGGCCGACGATCCGGCCGGAGCCGTCGACCGCGTCCTCGAGGAGATCAACGGATGAACGAGATGGAGGTCCATTCGCTCCTCGAAGAGCACGGCGCGATCAAGACCGGACACTTCTTGCTCTCGAGCGGGAAGCACTCCGACGTCTTCGTGCAAAGTGCGGCGATCTTGATGTGGCCGGGCATCGCCGAACGGCTCGGTCACGAACTCGGCGAACGTTTCGCGTCCGCGGGCGCGAACGTCGTGCTCGGTCCGGCGATGGGCGGTGTGATCATCGGACATGAGATCGCACGGAAGTTGAACGTCTCGATGGTGTACGCCGAGCGTGAAGACGGAAAGATGAAGCTGCGTCGTGGATTCACACTTGATGCGACGTCGCGCGTGTTGATCGCGGAGAACACGGTTACCACCGGCGGATCGCAGAAGGAAGTCATCGAGCTTGCGCGCAAACACGATGCGGACGTTGTCGGCGTTGCGGCGATCGTCGATCGATCGCCGGGCGTTTCGTTCGGCGTCGCTTTCGAAGCGTTACTGCGCATCGACGCGAAGGCTTGGGAAGCCGATGACTGCCCGCTCTGTCGGGAGGGCTCGACCCCGGAGTCACCGGGAAGCCGTCACCTCGGTCGTTGAGGGCTCGTTTGCGCTGGTCGGGGCGTTGGCGCCTCCAGGGGTGAACGCTATACTGCACGGGTTCGGGGGCAGGGGTGCCCGACAAGGAGGCTCGCATGCCACTTCCGCAACTCACCGAGGAACAGCGTCGGGAAGCGCTCGCGAAAGCCGCGGAGGCCCGACGCAAACGGGCGGACATCAAGGCGAAACTCAAGAACGGCGGTCTCGGTTTGTCCGAGTGTCTCGAGCGAGCCGAGCAAGACGAAGTCATCGGCAAGATGAAGGTCGCGGCGATGCTCGAAGCGTTGCCCGGCGTCGGCAAGGTGCGCGCGCAGAAGGTGATGGAGGAATTGAACATCTCCACGAGCCGTCGGCTGCGCGGACTCGGCGACAAGCAGAAGCAAGCGTTGAAGGAGCGTTTCGGTCGCAAGTAGCGCGACAGGACGACCGTTGACGCTCACCGTCGGCGGTCTTCCCGGGACCGGAACGACAACGCTCTGCCGTCTGCTCGAACGTGAGCTGCAACTCCCGTACATCTACGCGGGCCAGCTCTTTCGTGAAGAGGCCGTACGCCGCGGCATGACACTCGCCGAGTACAACGCCCTCGCTTCAACAGACGAGTCGGTCGACCGCGAACTCGACGAAAAGCAGATCGAGTTCCTCCGCGGCGGGGGAGTGATCCTCGAAGGGCGCCTCGCCGGGTGGCTTGCCCACCGGTACGAGATCAGCGCGTTCAAGACGTGGGTCGTCTGCGACGAAACAGAGCGGGTCCGCCGGCTCGTCGAGCGTGATGGTGACAACGCCGAGGCTCAAGCCGCCTCGATGGCCGACCGCGTCGCCCGGGAGCGGGACCGCTATTCGCGGTACTACGGGGCCGACCTCACCGACCTGTCGATCTACGACCTCGTCCTCGACTCGACCTCCACGCCCCCGGATGCGCTCCGCGACCAGGTCCTTGAGGGGTATAATCGGTCCTGACCCGGAAGGAGACCCTTTGATCGAGCCTGCTGCCGAACGACTGCTGGAGAAGGTCGACAACCAGTACTCGCTCGTCGTCCTGTCCGCGCGCCGCGCGCGCCAGATCGTCGACTATCACGCGAAGCTCGGTGCGGGCCTCGAAGAGAAGCCCTTGCCGCCACTGCTCGAGGGCTCGATCCACGGGATGAAGCCCCTCACGATCGCCCTGAAGGAGATCGATGAGGACCGGATCGGCTACGAGCGGCCGCCCGAAGTCGAGGAGTCGGTGAAGTAGCCGCCGATCAGGCGGATACTCGAAGGGTGAACCTCGAAGGACGACGCATCGTCGTCGGCGTCTCGGGATCGATCGCTTCATACAAAGCGGCTGAGGTCGTTCGCGGACTTATCAAGCAGGGTGCCGTCGTCCGCGTGTGCATGACCTCCTCCGCTACGAAGTTCGTCGGCCCCGCGACCTTCGCGGCGCTCACGGGGGAGCCCGTCGAGACCGATGTCTTCGAACATCCGGAGCGGGTCGTCCACGTCGAACTCGGACGGTGGGCGGAAGCCCTCCTCGTCTGCGGCGCAACCGCTTCGACGCTCGCGCGCCTCGCGATCGGTTCCGGCGAGGACATCCTTTCGGCGACATACCTGATGTGCCGGTGTCCGGTCCTACTCGCTCCGGCGATGCACACCGAGATGTGGGAGCACGCTGCGACGCAGCGCAACGTCGAACGACTCGAGCAGGACGGTGCACTCCTCGTCGATCCCGAAGTGGGTGACCTCGCGTCGGGCGATCACGGAACGGGACGGCTCGCGGACCCGTCCGCGATCGTCGAAGCGGTCGTCGACGCGCTGACGTCGAAGGACCTCGCGGGCGCACGCGTACTCATCACCGCCGGACCGACGCGCGAACCGCTCGATCCCGTGCGGTTCATCTCCAACCGCTCGACGGGCCGCATGGGATTCGCGCTCGCACGTGAAGCGAAGCGGCGAGGTGCGTCCGTCACGATCGTTGCCGGACCGACGTCGGCCGCGGAGCCGCCGGGGGTCGACGTCGTACGGGTCGAGACCGCTGAGGAGATGTTCCGCGAGTGCATGGACAGGTTCGAAGAGATCGACGTCGCGGTCCTCAACGCCGCCGTCGCCGATTTCCGTCCGGCGCACGTCGCCGACGAGAAGGTCAAGAAGGAGAAAGCGGCCGGATCGGTCGAGCTCGAACCGACGCGGGACATCGCGGCCGAGCTCGGACGCAAGAAGGGACGCCAGTTCCTCGTCCTGTTCGCGGCGGAGACCGAGAACGTCGTCGAGCACGCGCAGCTCAAGCTCGCGTCGAAGAACGCCGATCTCATCGTGGCGAATCAGGTGGGACGTCCGGATACGGGGTTCGACTCCGAAACGAACGACGCGACGATCATCAGCGTTGATACGACTGAGGCACTCGAGCGGCTCGCGAAGGACGATCTCGCGCGCGTGATCTGGGATCGCATCGCGGAGCGCCGGACGGCCACCTAGACTGTCTCGCGGCGTTAGGGACCCGGAAAGGAACGATATTGGCTCACGACTGGCTGTTCACCTCTGAATCCGTCACCGAAGGACATCCGGACAAGCTTGCCGACCAGATCTCCGACGCGATCCTGGATGACATCCTCCGGAACGACCCGTTCGGTCGCGTCGCATGCGAGACGCTCGTCACGACGGGCTTCGCGATCGTCGCCGGCGAGATCTCGACATCGACCTACGTCGACATCCCGAAGATCGTCCGCCAGACCATCGTCGACGTCGGTTACGACCGCGCGAAGTACGGCTTCGACGGACACACGTGCGGGGTCACCGTGGCCGTGCAGGAGCAGTCCGGTGACATCGCGATGGGCGTCGACGAGTCGCTCGAAGCGCGCACGCTGAAGAAGGACGACGAGCTCGACCTGCTCGGTGCCGGCGACCAGGGGATGATGTTCGGCTTCGCCTGCGACGAAGGCGTGCAGACCGAGCTCATGCCGACACCGATCTGGCTTGCGCACCGCATGGCACAGCGTCTCGCCGGTGTGCGGAAGGCCGGGCTGCTGCCGTACCTGCGCCCGGACGGCAAGACGCAGGTCACGATCGAGTACGACGGTTGGACGCCGAAGCGTCTGCACACCGTGCTCATCTCCACGCAACACGCGGCGGACACCGATTTCGATTCGGTGCTTCGTCCGGATCTCGTCGAACACGTGATCAAACCGATCGTCCCCGGCGAGCTCTGGAACGACGACGTCCGCGTGCTCGTGAATCCGACGGGACGATTCGTCATCGGCGGTCCGCAGGGCGACACCGGCCTCACCGGCCGCAAGATCGTCGTCGACACCTACGGCGGGATGGGCCGCGTCGGCGGCGGCTGTTTCTCCGGGAAAGATCCGACGAAGGTCGACCGCACCGGTGCGTACGCGGCGCGCTACGTCGCGAAGCATCTCGTTGCCGCAGGTGCCGCGTCACGATGCGAGATCGGCCTCGCCTACGCGATCGGAACCGCGCACCCGATCTCGATCATGGTCGACACGTTCGGGACGGAACAGGTCGATCCCGCGAAGCTGCCGAAGCTCGTCGAAGACTTCTTCGATCTGCGTCCGGCAGCGATCATCCGCGATCTCGATCTGCGCCGGCCGATCTACCGCGAGACCGCGAGCTACGGACACTTCGGGCGCACGGAGAAGACGTTCACGTGGGAGAGCCTGCAGCGGGTCGAGGAGTTCAAGGCGGGAGTCGAGTCCCTCTAACAACGCCGCGCCTCGTTCTCCGTCGGTACGAACCGACCGATCTCGCTTCGCTCGAAGATCTCGTCGCGAGCTCGCTCGACAACATCCGTCCGTGGATGCCGAACGCCGCGCGGGAGCTCAGCGGTGATCTCGGCGAATGGCTGGGCATGGCGCGGGACCTGTTCGACCGTGGCGAGCGCTACCCGTACGCGATCGCGCTGACCGACGGCACCTTCGTCGGACACATCACCGCGACGCCCGACGAGGACAGCACCGTCGAGTTCGGCTACTGGATCCACACCGGCTATCTCCGGAAGGGCTACATGAGCGAAGCGGTCGCCGCGCTCATCGCGCAGTTCGCGCCGGCGACCTTCGTGATCCACTGCGCCCTCGAGAACGCGGCGAGCGCCGGGGTCGCACGCAAGGCCGGTTTCGCGCACGTCGGGTACGACCTTCGCGACGGGCACCGCGAGATGCGGTGGGAGCTCGTCGTCCCACCTCGCTACAACTAGCGGGTGTCCCACCGTTTCTGCCGCGTCGCACTCGATTCGCCTGTCGGCGCGCTCGACCGTGCATTCGACTACGCCATCCCCGAACGGATGCTCGGGCGCGTCGAGGTCGGCTCGGTCGTGCGCGTCGTCGTGCACGGACGCGGTATGCGCGCCTTCGTCACCGACCTCCTCGACGCGCCTGCGGTGGCCAAGACGCGTCCGCTCAGTCAACTCGTCTCACCGACCCCGCTCTTCACGGCGAGCGAGATCGAGCTCGCGCGCTGGACCGCGCGGCGGTACATCGTGCCCGTCGGTCTCGTCCTGCACGAAGCCGTGCCCGGACGGTTCTCGACCGGCGACGACGAACGGATCTACCCCAGGCCGGGCCGGACGAAGCCGCCGCCGTGGATGAAGCCCCTCTCGACCGATCGCGTCTGCCTGCTGCCGCCGTCCGCGGAAGCGGAGATCGAGGCGGTCGCGCATCTCGCCGGCTCCACGGAGGGACGAACCCTCGTGATCTGTCCGCGCACAGACGTCGCCGAGCGCGTGGCAGCTGCGATCGAAGGCGCGGTTGTTGCGCACGGCGAAGACCGCCCTTCGGAACGCGCGGAAGCGTGGGCCGCCGCGCGCGACGGGCGCGCATCCGTGATCGTCGGGTCGCGCTCGAGCCTGTTCGTACCGATCCCGGACCTTTCCCTGGTCGTCGTGATGGGCGCGCACGACCGGTCGCTCAAAGCCGAACGTGCGCCGAGGTTGTATGCGACGGTCGTCGCGGGCGAACGTGCGCGGCGGGCGGGAGCGACGTTCGTCGTGTCGTCACCGGCGCCGCCGCTCGAGTTCGCGCACCGGGCGGCGTGGATCGGCGCGAAGCGCACCGACCTGAGGCCGGAGGTGGTTCGTCCGCGGAAAGGCCCGGTGACGGACCGCTTGATCGACGTTGTTGCTTCGGCGATCGAGCGCGGCGAGGACGCGCTCGTTTTCGCCGGACGACGTGGCGAAGCCTTGCGCCTCCGGTGCCGCGACTGTGGATGGACGCCGGTGTGTCCGAAGGACGGAACACCGATGGCGACGCGAGCCGGCGTGCTGGTGTGCCGGACGTGCGGTGCTTCGTCCGCCGTCCCCGACGATTGCGGTTCGTGCGGCGGGCAGCTCTCCGAGCGCGGATGGGGGCACGAACGCATCGCGCGCGAGCTCGACCGCGCGGGCTTTCCCGCTCCCGTGCTGCGGATGGTCGCGGGCGAGATACCGACGGAACGTCCGCGTCCCGCCGTCATCGTCGGAACGCTCGCCGCTGCGTACGCCGCGGGTCGCGTCGGAAGCGTCTGCGTCGCCGATCTCGATCAGCTGCTGATGCGTCCGGACTTCCGGGCGTCGGAGCACGCGCTGCAGACGTTGTGCGAGCTTGCGACCGTGCTGATGCCCGGCGGCCGTTTCCTCGTCCAGACGCGGGAGCCGGAGCATCATGCTGTGCAGTCCTTCGTGCGGCAGTCGTACCGGTTCTTCTTCGACCGGGAGATCGAGACGCGCCGTGAGATGAACTACCCGCCCTTCGGCGCGGTCGTCCGCATCGAGACCGACGCTGTCGATGCCCTGCGCGACGCGTTGCACGGCCGGGCGACGGTGATCGGTTCGCTCGAACGACGCGGGGAGCCGAGCGCCCTCGTGCGCGCGGCGGACCTCGACCCCCTCCTCGAACCGCTGCGCGCGTTCTCGCGCAAGCATCCGCGCGCGAAGATCGACGTCGACCCGGTTGACGTCGTCTAACCCGTAGGCTTGTGTGAGATGGCGATACTCCCGATCCGTATCTATCCCGATCCGGTGCTCCGCGAGCCGGCGGCGGTGGTCGATCTCGTCGACGACGCCGTGCGCAAGCTGGTCGCGGACATGTTCGAGACGATGCAGGACGCCCCCGGTGTCGGGCTGGCGGCGCCGCAGGTCGGCGTCCAGCGCCGCGTCCTCGTCTATCGAGCGTTCGACGACGACCCGCTGCGTGCGCTCATCAATCCCGAGATCACGAAGTCCGAAGGCGAACAGACGGAGAACGAGGGATGCCTGTCGATCCCGGGCCTCGCGTACCCGGTTCCGCGAGCGGAGCGCATCGTCGTCCGCGCACTCGATCCGAACGGCGAGCCGTTCGAGCACGAAGCCGAGGAGTACGAGGCGCGCGTGATCCAGCACGAGGTCGATCACCTGAACGGGATCTTGTACATCGACCGCATCGACCCGGAGCTCCGTCGCGAAGCGAAGCGCATCCTCCGCGAACGCGCGCTCGGTAACGCGGCACCGCAACCTCAGCGCGAGCAGTCGCGTCTCTGACGCATGCGGGTCGTGTTCATGGGGACGCCGGCCGCGGCCGTGCCCTGCCTCACCCTGGCGAATGAAGCCTTCGACGTTGTGGCGGTGTATACGCGTCCGGACAAAGCGATGGGACGGGGCCTTCACGTCGATGCTTCACCCGTCAAGAAGGCCGCGA
>JAICYB010000070.1 GCA_025934435.1 Actinomycetes bacterium
AGGTCCCACTCGTTTTCCTGCAGAACATCAGCGGATTCATGGTCGGACGCGAGTCCGAGTCCGGCGGCATCGCGAAGGACGGCGCGAAGATGGTGACCGCCGTCTCGTGCGCGGTCGTTCCGAAGTTCACCGTCGTCATCGGTGGTTCGTTCGGCGCCGGGAACTACGCGATGAACGGACGAGCCTACGACCCGCGCTTCCTCTGGATGTGGCCGAACGCGCGCATCTCTGTGATGGGCGGCGAACAAGCGGCGACGGTGCTCGCGATCGTCCGTGGCTCGCCCGACGACGAAGGGTTCAAAGCGCCGATCCGCGAGCAATACGAGCGGCAGGGGAGTGCGTACTACTCGACGGCGCGTCTGTGGGACGACGGCATCATCGATCCGCTCGACACCCGCAACACGCTCGCACTCGGCATCTCGGCGTCGTACAACGCGCCGATCGGTGACCCACGGTACGGGGTGTTCCGGTTTTGACGCTCAGCGACCGCCGGGGCGTCCGCGAGCAGTACAAGGACTCGTCCAACTTCGGTGCTCGCGTCGCTCTCCACGCGCGGTTCTCGACCAATCCGTACCGGTGGACGGATTGGGTCTTCGACCGCCTCAGGCTCGCGCGCGGAGAGCGGGTGCTCGAGGTCGGCTGCGGGCCGGGCCTGCTGTGGTTCGGGAAGGCGTTGCCGGACGACGCACGCGTCGTGATCTCGGACCTTTCACCGGGGATGGTGGCGGAAGCCTCGTCCGCTCTGCCCTTCGCCGCTGTTGCGACCGATGCGCAGGCGTTGCCGTTCGCTGACGCCTCGTTCGACGTTCTCGTTGCGAACCACATGCTGTACCACGTCCCCGATCTGGACGCAGCACTCGCGGAGTTCTCCCGTGTGCTCCGTCCCGGCGGCCGATTCTTCGCGACGACGAACGGGGACTCGCAATTCAAAGAGGTGCGAGCCGTGCTGAAGACCCGATTCAGCTACGTCGACGTGTTCGGCCTCGAGAACGGCCCGCCCCGGATCGCGAAATACTTCGACGACGTCACGATGGAGCGCCACGACGACACGATCGAGGCGACCGAGGTCGAGCCCGTCCTCGCCTACCTGCGATCGATGTCGTCTTTCCGCCGCGTCCGGCCGGGGGCCGAGCGCGAGCTCGCGGAAAAGGTGCGTGCGGAGATCGAGCAACGCGGTTCGTTCCACATCACGAAGGACGCCGGCGTCATCACCGGTCGACGTCGGTGATCGACTCGGGTCACCTAGTCGGTTTGAGCTGTTCGTAGAGCTCGAGGCGGCGAGCGTCCATCGCTCCCATAATCGAAGACCTCCGAGACGAGGCGAAGTTCGTGGGGAAGCGACGCGAGGAACATAACCACAGGTGAGGACAGCCGTCGTCGGTCATGTTGAATGGATCACGTTCGTTCGCGTCGATCACGTTCCCCTTCCCGGCGAGATCATCCACGCGGACGAGACCTTCGAAGCGCCCGGTGGAGGCGGCGCCGTCGCCGCCGTCCAGCTGTTCAAGCTCGCGGGCGATTGCACCTTCTATACCGCGCTCGGCGACGACGAGATCGGACACCGTTCGAAAGCTGAGCTCGAAGCGATGGGCGTTCGCGTCGAAGCGGTGTTCCGTCCGCAGCCGCAGCGCACCGGCTTCACCTTCGTCGATGCGACGGGTGAACGAACGATCACCGTCGTCGGCGAGCGCCTCGGTCCCCGGGCGGACGAACCACTCCCGTGGGACGAGCTCGAAGAAACCGACGCCGTGTTCTTCACGGCCGGCGACGACGATTCACTTCGTCACGCTCGCCGCGCGAAGACGCTCGTCGCAACGCTTCGCGAGGCCGAACGTCTCCGACGTGTCGGCGTGTATCTCGATGCCGTCGTCGGCAGCGGGAACGATCCCGCCGAGCGCTACGAAGCGATCGACCCCACGCCGGGGGCGGTGGTGCTGACTCTCGGCTCCGAAGGCGGAACGTTCTCGACATCGGAAGTGCGGGAAGGCAAGTTCGCGGCGGCGCCGCTTCGGGGTCCGCGCATCTGCGCCTACGGCGCCGGCGATTCGTTCATGGGGGGCCTGACGTACGCGCTCGGGGCCGGAGAGTCCATCGATGACGCCCTCGAGCTCGCGTCGCGCTGCGGGGCGGCGAATCTGACGGGCCGCGGGCCGTATGAGGGGCAGCTGACGTCGTGAGCACGCTGGTCGTTGCGAACCGCGGTGAGATCGCCGTGCGCATCTTCCAAACGGCGAACCGTCTCGGCATGCGGACGGTCGCGCTCTACTGCGATCCCGATACGGACGCGCCACACACGCGAGCGGCCGATGTCGCCGTACGGATCGAGTCCTACCTCGACCGTGACGGCATCGTCCGTGCTGCGCTCGATGCTGATGCGACCCTGGTCCATCCCGGCTACGGCTTCCTCGCGGAGGACGACCGTTTCGCCGCCGCGTGTGAGGACGCCGGCCTCGCCTTCGTCGGCCCGCCGAGCGACGTGCTCCGAGCCGTCGGCGACAAGGCGTCCGCGCGTGAGCTCGCGGAGCGCGCGGGTGTCCCCGTGCTCCGCGGATACGGCGGCGAGGATCAGTCGGACGAGGCACTCCTCGAGGCGGCGAACGACATCGGCTATCCCGTCCTCGTGAAGCCTGCCGGAGGCGGGGGCGGCAAAGGGATGCACGTGGTGCGGGACGCCGAGGAGCTTCGTCCGACGCTCGGACAGGCACGGCGTATCGCGCGAGCGGCGTTCGACGATGACCGGTTGATCCTCGAGCGGTACATCGACGGTCCACGTCACGTCGAAGTGCAGGTCTTCGCCGACGCGCACGGGAACGTGACGCACCTTGGTGAACGCGACTGCTCGCTGCAGCGACGCCATCAGAAGGTGATGGAGGAGACGCCGGCGCCGAACCTCGACGAGCGAACGCGCGATGCGCTGCACGACGCGGCCGTCGGATTCGCGCGCGCTGCGAACTATCGCAACGCCGGAACGTGCGAATTCCTCCTCGCGCCCGACGGCACCTTCGGGTTCATCGAGATGAACGCTCGCTTGCAGGTGGAGCATCCGGTGACCGAGGCCGTCACCGGACTCGACCTCGTCGAGTGGCAGCTCGGCGTCGCACTCGGCGAAGAGATCGGCGATGCGCCGCCACCGAACGGACACGCGTTCGAGGTTCGCATCTACGCCGAGGATCCCGACGTCGGATTCCTGCCGCAGGCCGGACGCGTGCTCCACCTTCGCTGGCCGATGCATGCACGCATCGACACCGGCATCGAGACGTATACGAACGTCACGACGTCCTACGATCCGCTCCTCGCGAAACTGATCGTCCACGCCGCGAACCGCGACGAAGCGCTCCGCGCACTGCGCGAAGCTCTCGCCTCAACCGAGATCCTCGGCCTCCGGACGAACCTTCCGTTCCTGCGCGCGGTGACCGAGGACCCGATCGTCGAAGGTGGACGGATCACCACGAACTGGCTCGAATCCGCCTACGACGGATGGCATTCACTGCGCGACCCCGCGCCGGCGGCGCACATCGCGGCGGCGGCGGAGCTCGCCGATCGCATCGCCGCGAGCGATCGCGATCCGTGGTCGGCCCTCTCCCCGGAGACGTCGGTCGTGGTCGTCCGCGATGAGGACACGGAATTCGCGGAGCGGATCGTCCGCGGCGAGCATCTGTCGGGCGCGGCGATCCGCGACGGCGACCGGTGGCTCGTCTGGTCCGACGGCGCACCCTACGAGTTCGACGTGGGTCCGGCTCCGCGCCGCCTCACCGCGGGCGCCTCGCATCTGACCGCGCCGCTTCCCGGCCAGGTGCTTTCCGTGCGGGTGGCGTCCGGCGACGAGGTCGCCAAGGGTGACGAGCTTGTCGTGATCGAGGCGATGAAGATGGAGCACGTGATCAGGGCTCCGTCCGACGGGATCGTGAGGGCCGTCCTCTGCGCGCCGGGCGAGCAGGTCGACCGCGGGCAAGCCCTCGTCGATATCGCGGGAGCCAACCCGTAACCTTTCGGCCCTCTACATCGCTGTACTGGTGCGGAGGTGAGATGAAGTCCGAGGAAGCGTTGCGGGCGGATGAGCTCGTTTTGATCTATCGCCTGATCGCGGACGCGGTCGAGTCTCTCATGGTGTACCGGTCGCCGATCCTGGCGGCCGAGCGCCTGGAGGCGGCACGCCGCGCTTGCCTTCAGATGCGGCCATCTGCGTGATCTAGCCGCGCCGGGGGGTGCGGGCGCACAATCGTCACGTGGATCTGCCCGCGCGCGTCCAGGTCGTTGAGGTCGGCGCGCGGGACGGGCTCCAGAACGAGCAGGGCGTCGTGGCGCCGGAGCTCAAGATCTCGTTCATCGAGGCCCTCGCCGACGCCGGGCTGCCCGTGGTCGAGGTGACGTCCTTCGTGGATCCGAGATGGGTGCCGCAACTCGCGGACGCCGAGGAGGTCCTCCGCGGCCTGGAGCGGAAGGCCGGCGTACGGTATCCGGTGCTCGTGCCGAACGAACGTGGTCTCGACCGCGCGATCGCCGCCGGCGCCGACGAGATCGCGATCTTCGCGTCCGCGACGGAGACGTTCTCGCAGCGGAACCTCAATCGTTCGCGGGACGAAGCCGCTCAGATCTTCGCTCCCGTCGCCGAGAAGGCGATCGCGGCCGGCGTGCGCGTCCGCGGCTATCTGTCGATGGTGCTCGGCGACCCGTGGGAGGGGGCCATCCCGCCGCACGAGGTCGTCGCGCAAGGGCGCCGGCTCCTCGACATGGGGTGCTTCGAGCTCTCCCTCGGCGACACGATCGGCGTCGGGACGCCCGGGCGCGTGCAGGACCTGATCGAAGCCTTTGCCGACGCTGCGATCGGCCCGCAGCACCTCGCCGTGCACTTCCATGACACCTACGGACAAGGCCTCGCGAACGTGCTCGCCGCTCTGCAGTGCGGGGTCGCGGTTGTCGACGCGAGCGCCGGCGGCCTCGGGGGATGTCCGTTCGCCCACAGCGCGACCGGCAATCTCGCGACGGAGGATCTCGTGTACATGCTCGACGGCCTCGGGATCGAGTCCGGCATCGATTTGGATGCGGTTGCGCGCGCCAGCACGCAGCTCTGCGCGGCGCTTGGAAAAGAGGTCGCCAGTCGCGTTACCCGCGCCTTGCAAGGTCGTCAACCTGGGGTAGAGTGACGCCGCAAGGCACGAAGATCGGGAGGAAATGGATATGCGGCTGCGCTTCCTCGCATTGGCAACGGTTGGTTTGCTGGCGGTAGCCGGGCCGGCTTTCGCGCAGGTTACGGGTAGCAGCTCCTCGTGGGCGGGCGGGTCGTCTTCTTCGGGATCGTCCTCCTCCTCGACATCGGTTTCTTCGAGCGGTGGTTCGTCCGTCGGCGTCGTCCAGGGCAACGTGACGGGCGGGAGCTCGACGAGCGGCGGCAGCAGCACGGGTGCATCGTCCGGCCAGAACGGCACGTCGTCGAGCGGCAGTTCGAACGGCGGACAGGTCGCCGGCACGGCGGACAACGCTCCGTCCGCGGTCTCCGGCGGCGACGTTTCCCAGCTCCAGCTCCCGGCGATCGGTACCGCCGCGAAGGCGATCCCGGCGTCACACACATCGAAGACGGCAGTGACGTGGGCGCTGTTCGCGGTGCTCCTCGTCGGCCTCGTCGTGCTCTACCGGCGCCTGCCGCGGCAGGTCGTCGCCTAGCCAAGAATCGTCAGAGCGGCCCCCGGACGTCCGGCGGGCCGCTCTTTTTCTCCCGATTCGAACGCGATGGGTGTGATTCCTGACGCGGCGGGTGTTCTTCACGCCTGAGATATGCCCCTCCAGGCGGTGAACCGGGTCAGAATGTTGCAGACCCCCGACCTAACGAAAGGAGTCGTGCATGGGCTCGTACGAGGGTTACTGCGTGAAGTGCCGCGAGAAGCGGTCGTTCGACGGTGAGATCAAGGACCTCAAGAACGGGTCGAAGGCCGCCCAGGGCGCCTGCCCCGTGTGCGGGACGAAGATGACCCGCATGCTCCCGAAGAGCGCGTAGCACCGCAGGAGGATCTCGAGCGCCCGGACGAAACCACGTCCGGGCGCTCATCATTTCCCTATGAGTAACGAAGGCCAGTTCGAGTACTGGAACGCCGCGCGGAACTGGATCGACGAGCAGCGCGAACACGACGAGATGCTCGGACCGCTCGGGCGCCTCGCGATCGACGCTCTCGCGCCTGTGCCGGGCGAGCGCATCCTCGACGTCGGGTGCGGTACGGGTGCGACCACGCTCGAGCTCGCGCGGGCGGCCGGCGAGGCCGTCGGAGCCGACATCTCCCGCCTGATGCTCGAAGCGGCGCGCGAGCGGGCGGCCGGCGTACCCGGCGTGTCGTTCATCGAGGCGGACATGCAGACGCACGCCTTCGAGCCCGCTTCCTTCGACGGAGCCTTCAGCCGGTTCGGCGTGATGTTCTTCGCCGACACCGCGGCCGCGTTCGCGAACATCGCCGGGGCGCTTGCACCAGGCGGACGGTTCGCCTTCGTCTGCTGGCAGGGCCTCGACCGTCAGGAGTGGCTCCAGGTTCCCCGCGAGGCGGGCGGCGTCGACGTCGAGGCAGGAGATGACGGACCGGGGCCGTTCCGTTTCGCCGATCCCGAGGTGCTCCGTCGCTACCTCGACGAAGCGGGGTTCGTCCGCGTCGACATCGACGGCGTGGAGCGGACGATGCTCCTCGGCGGCCGCGGCGATCTCGACGCCGCGATGCGCTTCGTCGTCGGTTCACGCGTCGGGCGCGAGATCGCCGACCGCGGCGGTCCGGAAGCCGTCGAGCGCGTTCGCGCCGCTCTCGAGCGCTTCGTCACCCCGCGAGGCGTCGAGATCGGCTGCGCGGTGTGGGTCGTCCGCGCCCGTTGCCGTTAGGCCGCTGGTCAGCAAGAACTAGGGCCACCTAGTTCCAACCGGTCTCGTTCACCGAGGTCCTCCGAACGATTCTGCTCGTGAGGGAGCCGGAGGGGCTCCCGACCTCCACGGAGGGGGTGCAGATGAAACGGTGCTCAAGCTGTCGTATCGCCTTCCCGCTGGCCGCGATGTTCTGCGGCATGTGCGGAGCGCGTCTCGTCGCTCCGATCGCCAAACGCCGTCCGCGCTTCCGCCGGCCTCGCGTTTCGAAGCGCGTGCCGATAGCGCTCGCCCTCTCGCTCGCCATCTTCGGCGGCGTCTACGGACTCGCCTCGAGCCTGAATGTTTCGACCCAAACCCTCGGCGCCGGCAACACGAGCGTCGCGGCATGCCAGGCCGGAACGCTCACCGCTTCGTACGCGACCTCCTACAGCTCGTCGCTCACCGGATACCAGGTCGGTGTCGTCACCGTCAGCGGTCTGCAGTCCGGCTGCTTCAGCAAAGCGTTCAAGGTCGCGCTCACGAACGGCAGCAACACCTCGCTCGGCGAAGTCACGGGCACCGCGCCGTCGAGCGGCACGACCTTCACGGCGGATTTCACGTCCAGCAACGTCCTCGCGGCGAACGTCGCGGGAGTCAACGTCACGATCACGGGCTGATCGGGATCGAGGGGAGGTAGAAGAATGAAACGAGCGATCATCGCGATCGCCCTTGCGGCGGTCATCGGGAGCGGGATCTACGGTCTCGCGGCGAGCCTCAGCGTCAACTCGCAAACCCTCGGCGCCGGAAACACCGCCGTCGCGGCTTGCCAGTCGACGGCACTGTCGGTCACGTACGCGACGTCCTACGACTCCACGATCCCGGGTTACGAGATGGGCACCGTCACGGTCAACGGACTCGACACCACGTCGAGCACGAACTGTGCAAGCAAGTCCTACAAGATCTCGCTCACGGGTGCGTCCAACACCCAGCTGTTCGAGATCACCGGCACGACTCCGGCTTCAGGCACGAGCTTCACGTCTTCGAGCTTGACGTCGAACAACATCCTCGCGGCGAACGTCACGGGGGTCCACGTCACGATCACGGGTTAGTCCCGGGTCGAAGGAAAGGAGGGGGCAACATGAAGCGAGCAGTCATCGCGATCGCTCTCGCAGCGATCATCGGCACGGGGATCTACGGTCTTGCAGCGAGCCTGACCGTGACGTCGGACACCTTGGGTGCCGGGTCCGCGACGGTCGCCGCGTGCCAGACCACGCCGATCAACGTGTCGTACGCATCGACGTACAGCGCGTCGCAGCCCGGTTACCAGGCCACGACGGTCACGCTGAACGGCATCGACATCACCTCGACGCCCAACTGCGGAGGTAAGGCGTACAAGGTCGTTCTCACCGACTCGAGCAACAACGTGCTCGGCGCTGAAGCGACGGGAACGCTGTCGACCACGGTTACCACGAAGGCGATCGCCTTCACGGGCGTCAGCGCGGCAAGCGTCGCGAACGTCCACGTGACGATCACCGGTTAAGGGAGAGAACAACAGAGTGCTGCGGGCCTCCGCTCCCACGGGGGCCCGCAGTGTCTCCGGAGGCACGATGAAGAAGATCGGAGGGCTGATCGTGGTGGCGGCACTGATCGCGGGCGCCTGGATGTTCGGTCCGGCGTTGGCGTCGAGCCTGTCGAGCGCGAGCACTACGGTCGCGGCCGGGAAGGCGGCGGTCGGACGCTGCGACACGGACGGCGTGACGACGCTCTACAACCTCAGCTCATCGAACGTCGTGAGCGTCGCGGTCTCGAATATCGCTTCTGCATGTGCGGGAGCGACGATGAAGGTCACGGTCAACAACGGAACGACGACGTCGTCAGGGTCCGGGACGGTTCCCGGCGGCGGTGGATCGCTCACGGTGACCGTCACCTCCATCGCGCTCTCGCAATCGATGGACAACGAGATCTCGGTGATCTGATGACACTGCGGAAGGTGTTGACAGCCGTGCTCTGCGCCCTCGCACTGGGGGCCTCGCCTGCGTTCGCCTCATCCGTGACCGTTGCGTCGAACAACCTGACGACTTTCCATTCGTGTGTGCTTTCGGGCGTCGCAACGACGAGCACGTCGGTGTCCGACGCGCTCGTTGACCAGAGCAAGCCAACCCAGACGCACGGTGGTGGCACATCGATGACCGCGGAGTCGCTCAGTTCGAAGAATCAACGCTCCTACGTCCGCTTTGACCTGACCTCGTGCGCACCCGCTATCCCGACCTCGGCGACGGTCCGTACGGCGATTGTCCGTCTGTTCGCGACCGCGGTTCCCGCCACGTGCCGAACGGACGACATCTTCCGAGTGACCGCGACCTGGTCGGACGCCGCCATCACATGGAACAACCAGCCGTTCGGAACGACGGTGAACAATCCTTCGAGCGGATCGGCGACCGCGCAGATGAGCGTCGGAACCTTGTGTCTCACCAATCTCGCGGCCGGATATGTCACCGGCTGGAACGTCACGACGGACGTCGCGGCGTTCGTCGCGGGATCTGCGACGAACAACGGATGGATGATCCGGGACGATGCCGAGAACGCCGCCGTCGCGGCGACGGCGACGTATTCGACCCATGAAGCTGCGAGCGCGCCACACGCTCCGCAACTCGTCATCGACTACACCACATGAGAACGAAAACGGTTGTCTGGATCGTTGCCATGGTCGCCGTCGTGGGCGGGTGGTTCTTCGCGCTTCGCCCGGGCGGGCTCGGCGGTCCGGCGGGGTACGTCATGGTGCGCGGCGTCTCGATGCTCCCGACCTACGTCGGCGGCGATCTGATCGTCACGCATAAGCACGCGAGCTACGTCAAGGGCGACATCATCGCCTACAAGGTTCCGAAAGGAGACTTCGGCGCGGGCATCGTCGTCATCCACCGCATCATCGGCGGCGACGCGACGCACGGTTACATCACACGGGGCGACAACAACGGCTTCCCGGACGACTGGCGGCCGACTCCAAGAGACATCGTCGGGAAAGCGTGGGTACGGCTCCCGAAGCTTGGTCTCGTCCTCGCGTTCCTGCACGCGCCGCTGCCGCTCGCGAGCGCGGGCGCGGCGATCGTGATCGTGTTCGTGCTGTTCCCGGACGACGAAAAGAAGAAGAAGCGTTCAGCGCAGGCCGGGATCGAGACCGAGCTGGCGAGCGATGATGATCCGCTGCACCTCGCTCGTCCCCTCGCCGATCTCGAGGACCTTGCTGTCGCGGTAGAACCTCGCGACGGGGAACTCCTCGATGAACCCGTAGCCACCGTGGACCTGGACCGCTTCGCGCGCGATGTCGACGGCCATCTCCGTGGCGAAGAGCTTCGTCATGGACGCTTCGATCTTGAACGGATCCCCGTTCTGGCGAAGGTTCCCTGCGTGGTACACGGCGAGCTTCGCATGATGGATCTTTGTGGCCATGTCGGCGAGCTTGAACTGGATCGCCTGGAACGACCCGATCGGCCGGCCGAACTGCCTGCGCTCGGCGACGTAGCGTAGGCATTCGTCCAGACATCCCTGCGCCTGCCCGACGGCGAGCGCCGCGATCGCGATGCGTCCGTCATCGAGCTGCGCGAGGAACTGGTTGAAGCCCTTGCCCGACTCCCCAAGCAGGTTGTGCTTCGGGACGCGACAGTCGGTGAAGGCGAGCTCGCGCGTGTCGGAGGCATGCCAACCGATCTTCCGGAGCTTCCGCCCGATCTCGAAACCCGGTGTGCCGACGGGGACGATGAACGCGGAGATCTGTCCGTCGGCCATACGCGCCGTCGCGATCGCGAGCAGCGATATGTCCGTTCCCGAATTGGTGATGAACATCTTCGCCCCGTTGATCACGTAATCGTCACCGTCTTCGCGGGCTGAGGTTTGCGTGCCGCCGGCGTCCGAACCGGCGCCGGGCTCGGTCAACGCGAACGCACCGATCTTCTTCCCGGCCGCGAGCGGTGTGAGCCAGCGCGTCTTCTGGTCCTCGGTCCCGAAGTGGTACAGCAGATTGCACACGAGAGATGTGTGCGCCTCCACCGTGATCGCCACGGACGGATCGACGCGCGCGAGCTCCTCGACGCAGATGAGATACGAGAGGTAGTCCGCCCCCGCGCCGCCGTAGCGCTCCGGTATGGGCAGACCGAGGAAACCCTGCTCGCCGCAAGCGAGGATGACGTCCGTCGGGAATTCCGCGCGTTCGTCGTAGTACGCGGCTTTCGGACGAACCTCCCGGTCCGCGAACGCGCGGACGACCTTGCGGAACTCTTCGTGCTCCGGCGACAGGCTCACGCGAACAACCTACTGCTTGCCGCAGTACGGCCAGGGGGCCCAGCGTCGCGCCTTGAACAGGCGCCATGCGACTTGCGTCTGACGGTACGAGTTCACCAAGCGGGGATCCGTCCCGGGTCCGCCGTAGGCCTTCCACGTCGACTTGCTGAACTGCCAGAGGCCGAAGTACGTGTGGCTCGGGTCGACCGCTTTCGGGTTGAGGCTGCTCTCGCAGTTCGCGACGCGGATCGCCTTCGCGTCGTTGCCCATCCATGCGCGGCGGATCTGTGCTTTGACCGTCGCCGGATCGGTTGCGTACGCGAGCGCAGCCGTGGGGATGAACACCACAAGCGCAACGAGCGCGACTAACCGGCGCATCCGCCCCACGGGCTCCAGCCTTGCTGCTGATAGAGGTTCCACGCGACCTGCGTCTGCGTGTACGCACTCGCGCTGCGCGGATCGCCCGATCCGCCGTACTGCTGATAGGTCTGCTTCGTGAACTGCCAGAGACCGAGGTTCGTCCCGCTCGGGGAGGACGCCTGCGGGTTCAATCCGCTCTCACAGTTCGCGACGGAGATCGCTTTGTTGTCGTCGCCGCCCCACGCTTCACGGATCTCTGCTTTCACCTGGTCGCTGCCCTCGTTCGTCTGTGCCACCGAGGGCTGCGGCGTCGGTTTCACGGTAGGCCTCGGTGTGGGCTTCGGTGTCGGCTTCGGCGTGGGCTCCGGCGTTGCACGGACCGTCGGACGGGGCGTCGCGATGGACGCCGCGTGCACGACCGGCGCATCGGTGGGCGACGGTGTGGGTGTCTCCGAGGGCGACGGCGTCGCACCGATCACGACCGTCACCGGCTGTGGTTGATCCGGGTCGGTGAGGCGAGCGGCCACGGGGGCCGCGCCGGCACCGTCCGTCGCGCTTCCAGCACTCATCACGGCGGTCGCGGACAGCACGAAACAACACACGAAGAACACGCGCATCCGGGAAAGCCTCCACCGACCGCCCGTGAAAGGCCAGGAACTAGCTGTACTTCCCGTAGACGTTCTTGACAGTTGAGAGCCCCCTTGTTCGGTTTGGGGTGTCGATGACCCGAACCGGAAGGAGGCCCTCGTGGCCCACAGTAGTGCGAAGCTCACGCCCTTTGGGCGGACCCTGATCGCGCAGCG
>JAICYB010000050.1 GCA_025934435.1 Actinomycetes bacterium
GCCATCGCGAAGACGTGGCCGGGCCCGAACGCGATCCTCGAGGTGCGACCGGTCGTGACGCACGAAGCCTAGAACAGCGGCCACGAACGCGGTTAGATAAGGAGGGATGGCGAAGACAACCGCGACGCTCGCGGAACTCGGACGGCGTGCGGATGCCGGCGACGACGGGGCGATGTACGCACTCATCGACGTCGCGGCCGAGCTCGGCGTCGATCCCGACGATTACAAGACGTGGACGGCTCTCGCCTCCTTCGCCGAGAGCCGTCCGAAGGCGAAGGCGCCGCGTCGTCGCGCCAAAGCCGCTCCGGCGATCCGGACCCAAGGGCTGTCGAAGTCGTACGGGGACACCAAAGCCCTCGTCTCCCTCGACCTCGAGGTACCGAAGACAGAGGTGCTCGGATACCTCGGCCCGAACGGTGCGGGGAAGACGACCACGATCCGCCTGCTGCTCGGTCTCATCAAACCGACCGCCGGACGCTCAGAGATCTTCGGCATCGACACGCAGCGCGATCCCGTCGCCGCGCACAAGCACACCGCGTTCGTACCCGGTGAGGTCAGCCTGTGGCCGTCCCTCACGGGAGCCGAGACATTGCACCTCCTCGGACGTATCCACGGGGAGGTCGACATCGCGTACCGCGACGAACTCGTCGAGCGCTTCGATCTCGATCCGTCCAAGAAGGTGCGCGCGTATTCGAAAGGCAATCGTCAGAAGCTGATCCTGATCGCCAGCCTCATGACGCGCGCGGACCTCTTGCTGCTCGACGAACCGACCGCCGGACTCGACCCGTTGATGGAGCGGACGTTCCGCGAATGTGTTGGAGAAGCGAAGGAACGCGGACAAACCGTGTTCCTTTCGTCGCACATCCTGAGCGAGGTCGAAGCACTGTGCGATCGGATCGCGATCCTGCGCGCCGGTGAGCTCGTCGAAGTCGGGACGCTCGAACAGATGCGTCATCTCACCGCTCTGCAGGTCGAAGCGCAGTTGGACGGAACCGTTCCCGATCTCTCGCGTATTCCCGGCGTGCACGGCTTCGAGGTCCACGGCAAGACGGTGCGTTGTCAGGTGACGGGTCCGATGGAGCCGCTGCTGCGTGCTCTTGCCAAAGCCGGGGTGCACCACATGACGAGCCGTGAGCCGTCGCTCGAAGAGCTTTTCCTCGCGCATTACGGAGGAAGCGATGCGCATCCGTAGACGCGATGTCTACGGGGAAGGTCGCGCGGCGCGAGCACTCACGCTGAACAGCGCGAAACGCGCGCTCCGTCCGGGCGTGCTCTGGGGGCTCGTCTTCGGCGCCCTCGTCTGGTCGTCGGCGACGACCTACGTGAAAGCGTTCCCGACGCGCGCGTCGCGCCTGACGCTCGCGGCGTCGATGCGCGGCAACTCCGGGTTCGCGGCGCTGTTCGGCCCCCTGCGTCGCGTCGACACGGTCGCCGGTTACACGGCGTACAAGGTCGGCTACACGATCATCATCATCGGCGCGATCTGGGGTCTGTTCATCGCGACGAAACTGCTTCGCGGGGAAGAAGAGTCGGGACGCTGGGAGCTCTTCTTGTCCGGTGCGACGACGCGCCGTCACGCAACGCTGCAAGCCTGTATCGGCCTGCTTGCCGGTGCCACGGGCGTCTGGCTCACCACGGTGATCCTGGCGGTTCCCGCGGGTGCGACGAAGTCGGCCGGCATCGCTTCGTCCGCCATGCTGTTCTTCGTCACGGCGCTTGTCTCCGTCGTCGTGATGTTCATGGCGGTCGGACTGTTGATGTCCCAGCTCGCGACGACCCGGCACGACGCGAACCTCTTCGGCGGCGCGGTCATCGCCGCGGCGTACGTGATCCGCATGGTCGCCGACTCCGACGCGTCGCTGTCGTGGCTGCGGTGGGCGTCGCCGTTCGGATGGATCGAGAACACGCATCTGCTCACCGGATCGCGCGGCGTGGCCTTTCTTCCGATCGTGTGGTTCGTCGTCATCCTCGTCGCGGTGTCGTACGGGCTCGCGAGCGCGCGCGATGCGGGGGCGAGCCTTCTCGCCGGACGAGACACCGGCAAGCCGCACACCCTGTTCCTCGGGAGCCAGGCGGGCCTTAGTGTTCGGCTCGCGCGCGGCGCGGTGATCGCGTGGACGACGATCTTCGCTGCCGTCGGGGTCGTGTTCGGACTCGTTACCGTTTCGGCGGGCAGGCTGCTCCGCGCATCGCCCGGGATGAACCGCGCCTTCGGACGGCTGGGGGCCGTCCGGCAGGGCGCCGTGATCTACCTCGGGGCCGTGTTCCTGATCGTCGCGATCCTCATCGCCGTGGCCGTCGCCGGGCAGATCTCGTCGATCCGGAGCGAAGAGTCGACGGGCCACCTGGACAACCTCCTCGTTCGCCCCGTCCGGCGTTCGTCGTGGCTTCTTTCTCGCGTCGTCATCGGCATCGTCCTCATCGCCCTCGCCGGTGTCGTCGCCGGTATCGCCGCGTGGGCCGGTTCGGCGAGTCAGCACGCCGGGCTCGGGCTCGTCGAGCTGTTGGAAGCCGGGATCAACGTGACCCCGCCCGCGGTCGTCGTGCTCGGTGTGGGCGTGCTCGCCTTCGCGATCGTTCCGCGCGCTGCGGTGATGGTCGCCTACGGCCTGATCGTGTGGTCGTTCGTCGTGGATCTCGTTGCTGCCCTCTTCAACGGCAACCACTGGCTGAAGGACACATCACCGCTCTCGCACGTCACCCCGGCGCCGGCCGCCGCGCCGAACTGGGAGTCGGCCGCGATCCTCGTCCTCATCGGGCTCGCCACGTGTGCGATCGGCGTGGCGATCTTCAGTCGAAGAGATCTCGTCAGCGCGTAGCTACGGGATCAGCAGGTTGTGCGTGGCGCTACCGGCGCTGTCGAGCTGGAACGTCGGGTAGCTGAACGTCGTGTGGCCGGAGCGTTGCATCTCGGCCACCCACGACTGCGCCGTGTTGGGGTCAGCCGCGGGCGCGGCGACGGCGTGATGGTTGAGGTCGAGATAGATCCAGCCCGAGCTCGACGTCACGGGCAGGGCGCCCGTCCCTACCGTCACGAGCTGCGTCGCGGCCGGGAACGGCGCGCCGACGACCTTGACCGGGTGCTCCTGGTTGTCGAAGACGACGACGTTGTCCTGTGAGAGCGGGAACGTGAGCGGCGGATGCCCGCAGGCGAACCCGAAGTCGGACGGTTGGTCTTTCGGATCGCGCCAGACGATGAGCGTTGTCTTCCCCTTGTGCCGGCGGAGCTTGATGTAGTGCGCGGCGAACTTCGTCGGGAGGGGCTGTCTGTGGTCCGCCGCCGTGAAGCCGTCGCTTCGACCGTAGAACGTGTACTTCCCGGACGTCGTGAGATAGGAGTCCGTGACGCTCGAACGCACGGAAACCATCGAGTCGCTGAAATTCAATCCGGTGATCTTGTAATCACCCCACAGCGTGTTGAGGCCTTGGTCGAGAACGTTCTGCAAGTAGGTCGTGTCGCTCGGGAACTGAGTGCCACAGGAGTTCACCGCATCGACCGTGATGTATCCGCGCGCGATGTTGTCGTGGTGGTTCTGGCAGTAACAGTTACCGGTCAGCGGTGACGGTCGGCCGGTCAAGGCGTTCTGGATGTGCCGCACCTCGGTCTTCGAGAGCGTGGCGGGCGGGAGCTTCCCGGTGCAGCTCGCGTAGTTGATGTCCTGAGAGAACTGGCCCTTCGGACTGATCGCGTCGTTTGGATCCTGACCGGCGCTGGCCGTCACCGGAAGGTGGCCCTTCAAGATGGCCCGCAGGTCGACGTTCACCATGTCGTAGCCCGTGAGGTAGACGTTGAACTGGAAGACGGGGAGGCCGAGGTCGGACCAGATCGTCACGTTCGTCAGGATCGCCGTCGGCGCGTCGTTGAAGCCGCCGGCGTCCGGGTCCTCGGTGCCCGTCGTACCGAACGTGAACTGGGTATCCGGACCCTTCTTGATGCCGGCTTCGAAGTAGGGCAGGAGCAGCGTCGAGCCCGGCTGGTTCGTGATGCGGAACGGATCGATCGACGCACGGCCGGTCGTCGGGAGCGCGACGACGCTCAGGATCGCAGCCGCCAGCACGAAAGGTGCGATCGCTCGTTTCATTGCGCGACTACAGTGAGCGCCTCAGGACCTGCTGATGTCAAAAGCCCTCTTCGCTATCGCGATCATCTTCGGGCTGCTGCTCGGCGCGTGCTCGCCGGCGCCGGCCGCGAAGCCCGCCGCGCATCAGTGGCTGGTGGACGCGCAGGGCCGGCGCTATTACCTCGCCCGGATCCCGAAAACGCAGGCCCTGCGCCGTCCGGACGGATCCGTCGTAGCCAACGGCGGTATCCCGCTCGCCGTGACGCGCGAGGACGCCCGGTACTTCTATTACGAGGTCTTCGATACATCGGACATCTCGACCGGGACATCGACTCCCTCTCCGTCCGACGACGCCGCGAGTTATCGGGTGACGACGAAGACGAGTTCTCGTCTGCGGTTCGTCCGGCTCGGCCGTGGGCTTCCGGCGACCGGGCAGTGGCGCAATTCGTTCGACGTCCACGACATCAACGGTGACGGGATCGCGGACATCGTCACGACGCCGGCACGCAAGCAGCCGGGTGTCCCGCGGATCTATCTCGGCGACGGACACGGGAACTTCCACCTGTGGACGCAGGCCTCCTTTCCCGCCGAGCGATACGACTACGGCGCGGCGGCGGTGGGCGACCTCGACGGCGACGGACACCCCGACCTCGTCCTCGGAATGCATCTGCTCGGCATCGTCGCCTTGCTCGGCGACGGCAACGGCCACTTCACGCTCGATACGAGGGGACTCGACGCCCCGCCTGCGTCGTTCACGAGCCAGGCGCTCGCGATCGCCGACTGGAACGGCGACGGCAAGCCCGACGTCGTCGCCGTCGGGGAAGGGCCGACGGCATCGAACGTGTCCGGATCGCAGGGCTTCGTCGTCTACAGCAACGATGGGCGCGGAGAGTTCACGCGCCACGCGTCGGCGTCCGACATCTTCAGCGACGCGATCGCGACGACGACTGTCGCTGGGGAACCGGAAGCCGTCACCGGTTCGAGCACGCTCTCCGGCGATCAGATCGTCTTCGACGCGACGGGGAAACGATCAGCCCTCGCCGTCCGTCCGCGCTCGTACGTCTTCTCGGTGGCGACGGGCGATCTCGACGGCGACGGACGGAGCGACATCGCCGTCGGGTACGTCGGCTTCGAGAACGATGTCGCGCGTACGGGGATCGACGTCTTTCTCCGTCGCGCGCACGGCTTCACACGGCGGACCCTCGCCGTCGCGAGCGGGACGACGTCGATCACGTCGCTCGCGACGGGCGACCTCGACGGTGACGGACACACCGATCTCGTCGCGCTCACCGGACACGGCGACACCGTCGTGTTCCTCGGCGACGGGCACGGGTTCCTCACTCGCGAGCGTCGTCGTATCCCGCGCTTCAGCGGGTCATGCCGGGGCGCGCACGTCGCACTCGCCGACGTGAACGGCGACCGTCGCGACGACATCGTCGAATCGTTCGCGGACGACGACTGTCCGGCCGGCGGCGGCTTCGAGGTCTGGAGCGCGAAACGCTAGTGCGGGCGGCGCCTCGGATGCGGGCCGGACGAACCACCCGGTGACATCATCGACGCCGGCCCGACGGCGAGTGCCGGCGGTGCATAGCCCGCGTCCGCCCAGCTGAAGTTCGTTCCGGGCGTCACGACCTCGTCGATCGCGTCCAGTGTCTCGTCCGACAAGACGACGTCGGTCGCGCCGAGCTGCGTCTCGAGCTGCTCCATCGTGCGGGGGCCGATGATCGCGGAAGTCACGGCGGGATGGTTGATGACCCATGCGACGGCCATGTTCACGAGCGTGACGCCGGCCTTGTCCGCGACGTTTGCCAGCGCGTCGGCGGCTTCGAGCTTGCGTTGGTTCTCCGGCTTCGACAGGTCGTACCGCGCCGGAACCAAACGAGCGCGCCGCGACGTGTTGTCCTCCGACCCGATGCGCCACTTGCCGGACAACCATCCGCCCGCCAGCGGGCTCCACGGGATCACTGCCATGCCGTAGCGCTCGCACGTCGGGAGCACGTCCGCTTCGATGCCGCGGACGAGCATCGAATACGGCGGTTGCTCGCAGACGAAGCGTTCACGTCCGCGCTTTTCGGCGACCCACTGGGCTTCGACGATCTCCGACGGTGGGAACGTGGACGAACCGAGGTAGCGAACCTTGCCCTGATGGACGAGGTCGCTCAGCGCGCCGAGCGTCTCGTCGATGTCGCACTCCGCTTGCGGCCGGTGGATCTGGTACAGGTCGATGTAGTCGGTGCCGAGCCGCCGGAGCGAATTCTCGCATTCGCGGACGATCCATCGTCGCGAGTTGCCCGACATGTTGGGATCTTGTCCCATCGTCCCGTGCACCTTCGTCGCGAGGAACACGTCGTCGCGGCGGTCCTTCAGCGCTTTGCCGACGATCTCTTCGGATTCGCCCGCGGAGTACACGTCGGCGGTGTCGACGAAGTTGATCCCGGCATCCAGGGCGCGGTGGATGATCTTGATGGAATCGTCGTGATCGGGATTGCCCCACTGACCGAACATCATCGCGCCGAGACAGAGCGGCGAGACTTTCACGCCGGTGCGTCCGAACGGACGGTATTCCATGGACGAACCTCCTATCCGAGGCCGGCGAACAGATCTGTTTCGGGTAGCGCGGCCCCCGTCGTGTCGTGCATACGGACGAAGCTCTCCTGCCCGAAGACCTCGACCAAACCATGTTCCGGGATCCTGTTCCACATGAAGTTCTGTATCTGACTCTCGTGCGTGCGAAGCGCGTCGAGCTTGCGCAACACGTAGGGCGAAACGTCGACCGTCGACGTGATCAGCTTCTCGAGCTCTTGGGAACGCTTGACCCAGTCGGGATTTGGCGCGGGACGCGGCGGTAGCTCGACGCCGGCCTCCTCGAGAAGCTCTCGTATGCGCGCGAACCGGTTCGAACGCATAGCCGTGTAGTACTGCTTGCTCGGGATCTGCGTCCGCTTCGTCGCTTCGATCGTGATCTTGCTCGCCTGGACGTGGTCGGGGTGGTCGTAGGGCGAGTCGGGGTTGTAGCTGACCACGACGTCGGGACGGTACTTCTCGAACAGTTCGATCAGTCTTGCGACGGCGACGTCGAATCCGACGTTGCAGAACGCGTCCGGGTGACCTTTGTGATCCCAGTCGCTCATGCCCGAGTCGCGATAGCCGAGCCGTTCGAGGTGCGTGACGTTCAGGATCTCGCACGCCTTCTCGAGCTCGGCCGTTCGCAGCTTCACGACGAGCTCTTCGTCGTGTTCGTCGTGATCGGGCTTGATGCCGCCGGGGAGATCGCCGAGCTCGCCGTTCGTGCACGTCACGACGATCGTGGTGTGTCCCTCGTCGGCGTACTTCGCGAGCACGCCGCCGGTGGATGACGCTTCGTCATCGGGGTGCGCATGCACGGCCATGAACGTCAGGCTCACGTCTTCTTTCTCCCTCGCTTCCTGGCAGCGTACCCGGCGGCGGCTTGCTGTGATTCCGGCTCTCGCGGTGACCACGCGATGAGGTCGGCGTCCGCCCATGCTGCGGCACCGATCTGCGCGCGGCCGATCGCGGACATCATCGCTTTCGTCATCCGCAGTGGTGCGTCCGGCATCGCGAGCAGCTCCTCGACGCACGATGCGACACCCTCGTCGAGGTCGGCGACGAGCCGCTGGACGAAACCACTGCGAAGTGCTTCGTCCGCTTCCATGATTCGACCGGTCATCACGAGATCGCGCGCAAGTGGAAGACCGATCTCGCGGACGAGGCGCGGGTTGCCGCCCCACGTCAGCGGGATACCGATCGCGAGTTCCGGGATGCGCACCTGCAAGCTCTCGTCCGCGATGCGGATGTCGCAGGCGGCCGCGAGCAGCGCGGCGCCGCCGATGCAGTGTCCGCGCAGTGCGGCGACCGTGATCTGTGACAAGGCTTCGAAGCGATCGAGCAGACGTTGCCACCCGCCCGCGGCGTGACGACGTGCGGCCCACCCGGACGAACCTGCGCCGCCGAAGCCGCCACCGGAGATGTCGGCGCCGGCCGAGAACGCGCGTCCTTCACCGCGCAGCACGACGACGCGTGCATCGAGATCGTCTTCGAGCGCGGCGACGGAATCCGTCAGCGCGCGTAGGACCTCACCGTTCAGTGCGTTGAGCTTGTCGGGCCGATCGAGCACGAGATGCACGACGGCACCGTCGCGCTCCGTCCGGACGCCGCTCACTAGATGGAGAGCCCGGCCTCCGGCGCGCTGTGTGCGTCGCGGTAGCGGTCGATGAAGGCGTCGATGACTTTCGTCGACATCTGCTTGCAGTAGTCGAGATGCCCCCACGCGGAGAGGGCGACGTGCTCGCTGTCCTTCAGTTGCGAGTACGGCGTCACGATGACCTTCGCTTCGCCGTCGTACTGATCCTTGAGTCTGCTGACCGCTTTGGGGGACAGGCCCTTGTACCAGACGATCACCGCGCCGTGTTCGAGCGAATGCACCGCGCGGTAGATCGACGTTGCTCCAGCCGGGTTCGCCGTGCTCGTCGTGAGCTGATGGGCGTAGAAGCCGGCGGGAAGCGGGACCTGGTAGTGATCGCCGCCGGCGGGAGGAGACGTCGAGTAGTGGATGCGCTGACCGTCGAGGTGCTGGCGGCTGAGGCCGGAGATGGTCTGGACCTTGCCGCACCCCGCCGTCGCGGCGAGCGAGTCGAATCGTCCCGCCGACTTGTTCGCCGATATCCTGCTGCCCGCGACGGCGGCCACGATAGCGGCGACGATGACGATCGTGACGACCCACGGCGTGACCCGCCGCCGCCGCTTACCGAGTGCCCGTGAGCTCTTCCGCTTGGGCGGCTTCCGGCGAACGGGTGCCTCCGGCGCGGGACGTTCCGCTCCCGCGGGACGGGCCGGCGGAGACGCGGCGACCGGTGTGTGCGCCGAAGGTGCCGCGGCGCCGGGGGCTGAGTGCACCGGCGGGGCTACCGGCCGGCGGTGCTTTTTCTTCTTCTTCGCCATCGGGGCCCCAGGATACTGACCTTGTGACTCGAGGAACGAAGCTTGTGCTCGCCGCGGTATCCGGGCTCCTTGCCTTCGCGGCGAACGAGCCGCTCGCGCTCGGGCCCCTGGCGTGGGTCGCGCTCGTCCCGCTCCTCGTGGCGATAGCGTCCGAGGAACGGCTGCGGTGGTCGTGGCTCTACGGGATCGTCTTCGGCGCCGTCTACTTCGGCATCGATCTGTCCTGGATCTACATCTTCGGCTGGATGGCATGGACGGCCCTGACCCTTTGGCTCGCGCTCGAGGTGAGCGTGGCGACGCTGCTCGCCGGCCTCGTCCGCCGGCTCCCATTGTCGCCGCTCCTCGCCGCCGGTGCGTTCGCGGGCGTCGAGCTCTGGCGTGACCGGTGGCCGTACGGCGGTTTCCCGTGGGGCGCCGTCGGCACGACCCAGGCGAGCGTTCCGGTCGTGCGCTACCTCGCGGGGACGGTCGGCGTCTACGGACTCACGTTCCTCTGTGTCTTCGCGTCGGCGGTCATCGCGCACCGGATCGTGCACCGCAAGATCGCGTGGGCGTCCATCGCGGCGGTCGCCGGCGTGCTCGTCTTGTTCCTCGCCGTCGATCTCGCGCTCTTTCACGACAAACCGGAAGGTAAGCCGGTTCGCGTCGCCGTCGTCCAGGGCGGCGTGCCGCGCCCCGTGCTCCCGAACCAGCGCGACGTGATCCTCGCGAATCACATCGCCGAGACGAGGAAGCTCCTCGCGCATCGGTCCGTCGACGTCATCGTGTGGCCCGAGGACTCCGTCGGTATCGGCGTGTCGGACGGAGCCGTCCAGAAGGTGCAAGCGGTCGCACGCGAGTTCCACACACCGATCCTGTTCGGACACTCCATCGACGAAGGCCCGCGCGCGCCGTTCGTGAATCAGGTGCAACACATCGCGGCGGACGGATCCGTCCTCGACGCCTATCAGAAGCGGCATCCCGTTCCGTTCGGCGAATACGTTCCGATCTCGTTCCTTCGACGTTACGTGTCGACGCTCTCCGACCAGGTGCCGTACAACCAAACGCCTGGACGTCGCGCCAATGTCTTCTCGGTTGCCGGCGTGAAGATCGCGACGCCGATCTGCTTCGAGTCGGTGTTCCCGCGCGACTTCATCGACTTCGAGCGCAACGGTGCGCAACTGTTCGTGTTGTCCACGAACAACGCGTCGTTCGAACACTCCTACGCCGCCGTGCAGCACCTCCAGCACACCCAGATGCGCGCGCTCGAGATGCGGCAGTGGGTCGTCCAGGACGCGCTGGCCGGCATCAGCGCCGAGCTGACACCGGACGGCCGCGTCCTCCACCGGACGAAGCTCTTCACGACGGCCGGCTTCGTCGTGACCGTGCGCGCTCGCCTCGGTCAGTCGCTGTATCACGAGACGGGCGATCTTTTCCCTTCGATCTGGGCCGTGCTCACCGGGCTCGCCGTCGTTTGGGAGGTCGTCCGCAAACGAGTACGGTCGACATCGATGAATCGACCGAGCGAGTGACGGTGCCCGGATGACGCTCGAGGAGTACCTGAAGGAGCAGGAGTTCGAAGTCGTGCAGCGGACGCGCGAAGGTGCGAACCGTTACGTCCGCCGCTCCAACAACTACCTCCGCTTCTGGCTGACGTGGTTCGCCGACGGGACGATCGAGTTCTCCTGGGAGTTCGAGCTCGGGGCATATCTGATCGCGCGGGGCTTCACGATCTCGGCGCAGGATGAGCTGTCGCTCCTGCTCTTCCCGGCGACCGAGAAGCGCGGTCCGGCCGACGCCCAGTGGCTCGCGAACGAGCTGCTTCGCACGGAGGCCGAGCTCGCCTCGATCGACATGCTCCGCGGGATCTGACCGCTGCCGTAATCCGCCGCGCATGCGGGCCGAGTCACTGCTGTATCGGTAGCTCGGCGGAGGGACCCGGATGGATGCGCTGCTCACTGTTCTCACTCGTTTCTTCACCCGCGTCCACGGCGCGTTCTTCGTAGCGACCCTGGTCCTGGTCATGAGCACATCGACGGTCGGCGTCCGGCACTTCGTCCGGGTCGTCGAGGGTCCGTCGTCCGCCGGCGCCGGTCGACAGGGGGCCGGCGCCCACACCGTTCCCCTCGCACTTTCCACCGATCTCAAGGTCCAAGCGCCGAGCTCACCCGCGCCGGGGCTGCCCTTCCGCGTCGTCGTCGGCAAGAAGGGCCCCAACGGCGACCGCGGAGCCGCCGGGCCGGTCGGAGCCGCCGGACCGTCGGGCCCCCAGGGAGCGCAAGGCGCGCAGGGTGATCAAGGTCAGCAGGGCCTGCAGGGCGCGCAGGGAGAGCAAGGCGCACAGGGCTCGCAGGGCGAGATCGGAGTGCAGGGGGCGCAGGGCGAGGTCGGAGCGCAGGGTGCCGAAGGTCCGCAAGGGCTCCAAGGCATCACCGGCGACCAAGGCCCCGTCGGTCCCGCCGGACCCGCCGGACCCGCCGGGCCGCAGGGCCCGCAGGGTGACGTCGGCGCCCAAGGACCGCAAGGTGACGTCGGTGCGCAGGGTCCGCAGGGTGACGTAGGTCCCCAAGGGCCCCAGGGAGTGCAAGGCGCGACCGGCGACCAAGGTCCCGTCGGTCCGGAAGGCCCGACCGGGCCCGCCGGCCCACAGGGACCGCAAGGCGACGTGGGTCCGCAGGGTCCCCAAGGCGCCCAAGGGGTCCAAGGAGAACAGGGCGATCAGGGTCCACAGGGCGCGCAAGGCGATCCCGGGCCGCAGGGCGCGACCGGCGTGCAGGGTGGGGTCGGGCCCGTGGGGCCGCAGGGTCCCGTCGGGCCGATGGGTCCCCAGGGGCCGCAGGGGCCGCAGGGTGTTCAGGGACCTCAGGGGTCCACCGGACCCGCAGGTCCGCAAGGAGCGCAGGGCATCCAGGGAGCGCAAGGTGTCCAGGGACCGCAAGGCCCTCAGGGCCAGCAAGGACCCGCGGGCCCGTCCTACGGGATGGTCGGCGGCGGGAGCGGCACGCGCATCAACGACGGCAACTTCCTGCCCATCTTCGGTGCGACGTCATGCAGCCCGGGGAGCGAGGCACAGTGCTGGACGCCCCTTCCTCTCAACGGAACGATCAGCAACCTCTACGTCAGCACGGACAACGATCCGGGCGCCGGCGCCGGATGGCGCGTGACGATCCGTAAGAACGGCGCCGATACCATCGTTCGCTGCGACCTCGCCGGGGTGAACGTCTTCACCTGCCAGGACACCGCCGACACCGTGACCTTCAACGCGGGCGACAAGCTCTCGGTCCAGATCACGGTCGTGCCGGGGCAAGGCACGCCGAGCAAGTTCGCGGCCTTCCGCTTCACGGCGCTCTACACGCAGGGCTAGCGCCGGCTCGGCACGGGCGTCGGCAGGCGACTCTTCAGCTTCGGATCGAGCCGCACGGCCTGATCGAGCTCGGCTTTGCCGTCGGACGTCTTCCCTTCGCTCTCGAGGACGAACCCGAGGTTGAGATGGGCGTTCGCGTCCTTCGGCTCGATGCGGATGACCTTGCGGTAGAGCGTGATCGCATCGTCCGGGCGCTTCTGTTGCGCCCGAAGGACGGCGAGATTGAACAGCGCCGGCACGAAGTTGGCGTCGCTTGCGAGCGCCTTCGTGTAGTCGGCGTCCGCCGTCACCGCGTCGCCCTTCGTCTGCGCGATCAATCCGAGGTTGTAAAGGGCGTACTTGTTCGTCGGGTCGGTCCGGAGGACCTGTTCGTAGAGCGTGACGGCCTCCGCCGTCTTGCCGGCGGCGTGGGCCGCGAGCGCTTTGGTGAGCGTCGGGTTCTCAAGCGTGTGGGAGCACGCGCCGAGTGTAAGAAGGACGACAAGAAGGAGCGCGTATGCCCGGCGCACGGGCGCAATCCTAGTGTCCGGAGGGACGTCCCAGCTGTCACTCGTGTGGCGAGTGTTGCCTTAAGGCGTACCATGTTCTCGGAAGGGGAGGACGACGTGCGCAGTGCAGGCGGCCAGTGGTACGGGCGGCCGGATGGGGGCGGTCTTCCCACGCGACGGGCTTTCGCCGTCGCGGCGATCGTTGCCGCCATCGCCATGATCGTGTCGATCTCCGTCGGGGTGTTCGCCCCGCGGTTCGCGTCGAAACCACCGCGCCATCTTTCGTTGCACGATCTTTCAACGGGGCTGATCGCGGGTGCCGACACGGCGACACCGTCGCCGACTCTTCGGAATTCACCATCGCCAACGGGCACCTTGTTCTCGACACCCGTTGCCGAACATGCGCGTGCGGAGACGACGTCAACGCCGCCGAGCGCGTCGCCCGAAGTTCTCGACATCTCGATGAACGTGGACCACACGATCGCGAGGATCGCCGACAAGGTGACGTATTCAGTCGTCGCACGAAACGTCGGCGCTCATGCCTTCGTCGGTGCGTTAACCGTCAACCTTCACACGCCCAAAGGAACACTGCGTTGTCAGATGACGGGGATGGTTCGGATCTGCACGACGCCCGGCGACTACGACGGTTCGTCGAGTGACCCGAACGCACCGCACAACAATCCTCCGGGCATGACGCGGTTCGTCACCATCCCGTCCGGACGCTCGCTCGTGCTCGAAACACTGACCGTCCAGGTTTCGGCGAACACCGCCGGGACGGTCCTGCACAACCACGCGCACGTCGAAGGATTCCAATCAACGACGACGAGGGCTCACGACGTGACGATGGAACAGATCGGAACCGTCAAACAAGACGCACCGGATGTACGGGTCTTGTGATGCGACTGACACAGAGGCTGCGAGACCTACCGCTGGCCGCGAAGATGGCGGTCGCGCCGATCGCGATCATCTTGATCTTCGCTCCACCCGTGTTCATGATCATCCGCGATCTCACGCAGGACGCCGAGGCGCGCATCGTAGAGGTACTCGCGAGTCGAGCAGACCGGACGCGCGCTTCGCTCTTCGAACGCGAGCTCTATCTGTCCGAAGCCGCGCAGTTCGCCGCGAATATCGAAGGGATCCGTCCGGCCGTTGCAGCGAATGCAACGGCCCTCGTGCGCGAAGCGATGACCATCGTTCTCTCGCAGAGCGCGCGTCTCGATGACCTTGCGGTCGTCGGTCCCAAGGGAACGTCGATCGGTGAGTTCGTCCGTTCCGGACGGACCACCGAGTGGCGATCGCTGTCGAGCGAGCGGTGGGGGAGCGTTCCGATCGTGGCGGATCTATTGCGGACGGGGGACTCTACGGCGCTCCCGCGGCACCCGGCCGTGACGGCCTTCGTCACGACGCCGGCCGGTTACCGGGAGCTCGCGACCGCAACGGCGATCTCCGACGGCCGGAAAGTCGTCGGAGTGATCGTCGCCGGAACGGAGATCGATTCGATATTGAAGGACCTCGGCAGTGAAAGCGTTGGCGGGGTCGCGCTCTACGACTCGCATGGGACGGCCCTCGGGGCGACGGGTTCGGTACGGCCGCCGCGTCCGCCGTCGGCGTCGAACGTGTTGCAACGGATGAGGGTACGCGGCCGTGACTACTCCGTCCTGTTCGAACCGATCGACGCGGATGGCGTTCCGATCGGCACCTTCGCGCTGGCGCTGGAGCGCGCGCCGGTCTTTGCCGAAGTGCACAACGTTGCGCACGGTTTGCAGCTGTTCTTCGGGCTGGCGATCCTGGCTGCGATCGCGCTGCTGTTCTTCCTGACTCGCTTCCTCTTGCTCGAGCTGCGTGACGTCGTTCGGACGAACCACTTGTGGCGGACCGGCACGTTGTCCGCGCGAGCGGCCGTTCTCTCGAACGACGAGATCGGCGAGGTGGCGCTCGGCCTGAACGACATGGCGACCGAACTCGGTGCCTCATACGCCGACCTCGAGCGGCGCGTTGCGCAACGCACGGCGAAGCTCGCTGCGGCGCGTGAGGCCGCACGGCGGGCGAATCAAGCGAAGGCGCGATTCGTCGCGAACATGAGCCACGAGATCCGGACGCCGATGAACGCGATCGTCGGGATGACGAGCTTGCTCCTCGACACCAAGCTGACGAGGGAGCAACGCGACTACGTCGATACCGTGCGCGCGTCGGGAGATCATCTGTTGAACGTCCTGAACGACATCCTCGATTTCTCGAAGATCGAAGCAGGACGGATCGAACTCGAGTCTGTGGAATTCTCCGTTCGCGCATGCGTCGAGGAGTCGCTCGAGCAAGTCGCGCTGCGCGCACAGGAGCGCCGCGTGGAACTCGCGTACACGATCGATGCGGACGTTCCCGAGACGATCACGTCCGATCTCGTCCGGGTGCGTCAGGTGCTTCTCAACCTCTTGACGAATGCCGTGAAGTTCACCGAGGACGGAAGCGTCACCATGCACGTGACGAAGGACCTCGCGATGAAGGACTCCGCGGTGCTGCGTTTCGCCGTTACCGATTCCGGCGTCGGTATCCCGAAGGATCGCCTGTCGAAGCTCTTCAAGGACTTCGCGCAGGTCGATGCGAGCGTCGCGAGGCTCTACGGAGGGACGGGGCTCGGCCTCGCCGTCTCGAAGCGTCTCGTCGAACTCCTCGGTGGCGAGATCTGGGCGGAATCGGAGACGGGCAGCGGTTCGACGTTCTCGTTCACGATCACGGCGCGGCCGGGACGGATCACACGGGGGGCGACGACGTTCGATCGTCCCGAGCTGGCCGGGAAGCGCGCGCTCGTGGTTGAGAACGACGAGGCGCTGCGCCGGTCGCTCGTGACCCATCTCGAACGTGCCGGGATGACCGTCGAAGCCGTCGCGACGTGCGGCGCTTCGCTCGAGATCCTCGAGGTCCGGCGTTTCGACGTAGGGGTCATCGACGTCAAGATGCCGAAGCTCGGCACCCGGCATGCGTCGGATCTCCGTCGCGCCGGACACGATTTCCCGCTCGTCGTTCTCACGCGCTTCGACGGGACCGGTGTCGAGGACCTCGATCGCTTCGCGGCCGTCGTTCGCAAACCCGTCAAACCGGCGCGCCTGCTCGACGCACTGTCGGATGTGATCGCCGGACGGACCTCGACCGCCGCGGACGTCGCGAAGGTCTTCGATGGAACGATGGCGGCGCGACATCCGCTTCGGATCCTCGTCGCGGAGGACAACGTTGTGAACAGCAAGGTCCTCCGCGCGATGCTCAAGCGCCTCGGCTATGAAGCGGACGTCGTCGCGAACGGACGCGAGGCCGTCGCGGCCGTGTTCAACGGCTCCTACGACGTCGTATTGATGGATGTCCAGATGCCCGTCGTGGACGGGCTGCAAGCCACCCGGATCATCACGAAGGAGGTGCCGAAGGAGGTAAGGCCGCGGATCGTCGCACTCACTGCAACGGCGACGGCCGACGACCGGCGGCGGTGTCTCGCCGCCGGGATGGACGACTACGCCACGAAGCCATTGACGCCAGCGAAGCTCGTCGAGCACTTGGGGAACACCGTTCCACTCGGACATGAGAAGGGGAGGCGGAGCTCGCCCCGCAAACGAAAGGAGAATGGTGACCGTAGCGATCGACAGACGAGGCCTCGCGCAGCTGCGCGCGGCCGTCGGTGAGTCCGCGTTCGCCGACATCGCACTGGAGTTCGTGCAGGACACGAAACGCCTCGAGGATGCTCTGCGCGGCGCGTCGATGCGATGTGACGTTCGCGCCGTCAGGGCGGCTGCCCACGAGCTACACGGACTTGCCGGCACATTCGGCGCTCGCGAACTCGCGGCGGCCTGCGGGAACCTCTCTTCCGATGACGCGTTGCGGTTCGTCGGAGCCGCGATCGACGCGGCCGTTCGTGCACGTACCCAGATGCAAAAGCTCCTGAGAACACGCGGCGCCGCTTAGCGAACGTGCATCTTCGCGCAGCTGTGCGCTATACAGATTCACCGTATGGACGCAAAGGTCGGAGATCGCATCTCGCTCGACGCGAAGAAGGTCGGGCAAGCGCGGCGCACCGGAAAGGTGAACGCGCTCGTCGAAGGACTTTCGGGCGTCCGCTACGAGGTCGCGTGGGATGACGGATCGGTTTCCGTCATCTCACCCGGGGCCGGAGTCCTCCTGGTCGAGCGCGGCGGCGGCAAGAAGGCCAGGGCCGGCGCGAAGGCCAAGCCCGCGGCGAAGGCCAAGGCCAAGCCCGCGGCGAAGCAGCCGAAGAAGGCGAAGAAGCCGACCAAGCAGCCGAAGCAGAAGCGAACCAAGGGCCGCTGACCGCCGTTCACCCAGGCGTGAGGGAAACGAAGCTGCGCCTGTTCACGCGCGCCCTGGCGGTTTCTGCCGTGGTCCTCGGGGCGTTCGCGCTGACACCCGCGAGTCCGGCGTCGGCGCCGGTTGCGCCGGGGACCTTCATCTCGACGCCGGTCGGCGGGTGCACGCTGGGCTTCGTCTTCGACGAACCGGGCACGGTCTACATGGCGACGGCCGCGCATTGCGTGAACAAGGTCGGCGACGCCGTGAAGCTCCAAGGCGGTTCCGTCGTCGGCCATGCCGCGGTGATCGGGAGTGCCGGGCGTGCATCGACGGACTGGGCCCTCATCAAGATCGATCCGGACTACGTCTCGCGTGTTCGCGCCGGTGTCATCGGTCACGCGCATGCGCCGTCGGGCTTCAGCAAGCGGGCGCGCACGGGGGAAGAGGTGTCCTTCTCCGGTTACGGGATCCCGTGGAACGCGACGTCGACGACGCGGACGCACCGCTTCGGTTTCATGTCGCGCGAAACGCACAGCTCCTACGAGCTCATCGGCTCGGATACGTGGGGCGACTCGGGCGGTCCGATCATCCTGGCGCACAGCGGCCAAGCGATGGGACTCGTCAGCCGATTCTGTTACGGCCTGTGCACCAGCGAGGGTCCGACGGTGCAGGGGATCCTCGAGCAGGCGGCGGCGAAGGGTCTCGACCTGAAGCTCAGAACGGTAACGCCTTGATCTCGTCCTTCGTCTCGGTGAGCCACCGGTAGGACGGACCGATCAGCGACGCGTCGCCGAAGAAGCTGATGTTCCACAAAGCGATGTGTCGAAGTCCGATCTCGGCGTAGCGTCCGACCTTCCCCGCGATGTCCGCGGGAGAGCCGTGCAACAGCGCGTCGTGCGCGACCTCGAACGGGACGTTATCGATCGCCCGCTGTGCTTCGTCCGCGCTGAGCCTCGACGGGATGTATTCGAGGAATCCGTGCGTTCCCTCGCCGAGCGGATGTGAGTAGCCGCGCTTCGCGTAGAACGAATCGGGTAGCGCGAGTGCGAACGCCTTCACCATCGGATGGTCGACGAGCCGGTGCGCGGTTTCGTGATCCGGCGCAACGACGGTGAACGACCACATGCCCGCGGTGAGATCGTCGGGGTTTCGTCCGGACGCGGACGCACCGGCACGGACCTGTTGCCACCGCTCGGCGTACTCGTCGGTGTCGAGCGTCGTCGGGAGCCAGCCGTCCGCGAGCTCGCCGGTGACGCGACAGAGGCGCGGCCCGTGCGCCGCGACCCAGATCGGTGGATACCGGCCGGGTTCGACGGGGTCCATCCCGCACACCGCGTCGCGCAGGGTGTACACGGGCCCGTCGTGATCGACGGGGTCATTGTTCTCCCACAGCAGGCGGACGACGCGCAGCGCGTCTTCGAGACGCGTCGCCGGCTTGTCGAAGGACATCCCGTACGGCGTGATGTTCTCTCCCTCGCCGGCGCCGATCCCGCAGATCGCGCGGCCGTTCGTCAGGTGGTCGAGCGTGAGCCACGTCCGTGCGAGCTGCGCGGGATGGTTGCGGACGGGCTCCGTGACCGACGTCCCGAGCTTGATCGTGCTCGTCACGCCCGCCGCGTAGGCGATCGCCGCGATCGGATCGAAGTAGATGTGCGGGTTGTGGAGGACCGGCGAGAGCGGGGACGTATCCCACAGGGACTGGGCGTGCCAGCCCATGAGGTGGTCCGGCCACCAGATGGCGTCGAACCCCCGTTCTTCGTTGCGCTGTGCCGTGTGCGTGATGGCCGACGCCGGTGGAACGAGGATCCCGGGTGCTCCGACCTCGATGGGCATGTCATCCTTTGTGCCAGATGACGCCGTGTCGAAGCGAAGCGGAGACGGGTCTATGACCAAGGTCGCGTGCATCGGCGGCGGTTCCTGGGGCACGACGGTCGCGCTCCTGATCGCGAACAACGCGCACGACGTCGTGATGTGGTGCCGGCGCCCGGAGCTCGCCGACGAAGTGAACGCCGAGCATGCGAACGAGAGCTACCTTCCCGGCATCCGCCTCCCCGACAACCTGCGAGCGACGTCCGACGTCACGGAAGCGATGGACGGCGCCGAGGTGTGCGTCATGGGCGTCCCGTCGCACGGCTGGCGTGAGGTGCTCCGAACGATCACGCCCCAACTGGACGGAGTCCGCGCGATCGTGTCGCTGACGAAAGGCCTCGAAGTCGGCACGAACGTCCGGATGAGCGAAGTCGTCGCCGAGGAATGTCCCGACTTCCCGAGCGACCACTTCGCGATGCTCGCGGGACCGAACATCGCGAAGGAGATCGCTCGTCAGATGCCCGCGGCGACCTCGATCGCGTGCGCGGACACCGAGACGTGCGAATGGCTCCAGGGCATCGTCCATCAGCCGTACTTCCGCGTCTACACGAACAACGACGTGGTCGGCTGCGAGCTCGGAGGAGCGATCAAGAACATCGTCGCGATCGCCGCCGGTATAGCCGACACGATGGGCTTCGGCGACAACGCGAACGCGGCCCTGATGACGCGCGGACTGGCCGAGCTGACGCGGCTCGGCGTCCGGCTCGGCGGCGACCCGTTGACCTTCGCCGGGCTCGCGGGTATGGGGGACATGATCGTCACGTGCATCTCGAAGTACTCGAGGAACCGCCGAGTGGGTAAGGAACTCGGGAAAGGGCGGCACATCGACGAGGTCACCGCGGAGATGAACATGGTTGCCGAAGGCGTGAAGACCTGCCGGCCGATCCTCGAGCTCGGCCGGAACAACGACGTGTGGATGCCGATCACCGAGAGCGTCGTTGCCGTGATCTACGAAGGCAAGACGCCGGAGGAGATGGTCATCGACCTTCTCGCGCACGCCCCGGTCGCCGAGCTGCACGGGATCGACCGGTGATGGTGGACGCACCCGTCAGGCACGAGAGCTTCGGACGCGCGATCACCGACATCTTCGGGACGATCCGGGCCCACGGACGCGAGCTTGCCGTCATGGCATTGCCGTACGCGCTGTTCATCGCGATCGCCACGGGACTGTCGAAAGCCGTGACGCTCGACGTCGGTCCGTCCGCCGTCGCCGTGAGCGAGGTCGCGGTGACCGGCGTCGCGATCTTCCTTTCGATCGCCGTGTTCGTCGTCGTCAACGTGCTGATGTTCCCGCTGACGCTCGGCGGGCTCGCGATGATCTCGTCCGCCGAGGTCTACGGCGATGCCGCCCTGCCGAGCGGGATCCGCGGCCAGATCTTCACGCGCGCCGCGGACGCCATCGGCGCCTTCCTGCTCGCCGCGCTGATCCTCGCCGCGGCTCCCGTTGCCCTCGGCATCCTCGCCGCGCTCGTGTCGGTGATCGGAAGCTCGCTCGCCGGGTTCGCGATCCTCGTCTTCGCGCTCGCGATCCTCGTCATCCCCGAGATCTACGTCGCCGTGCGTCTGTCGCTCGTCGTCCCCGTGGCGATCCGTCAGGGCGCCGGACCGCGCGACGCCCTCAAGCGTTCGTGGGAACTGGTCCACGGCGCGCGATGGGCGTGGGTGTTCGGCGTCGAGCTGCTCGCGTCGCTCCTCGCCGTCGTCGCGTTCGTGGTGCTCGCCGCGGCCGGTGACGCGATCCACGCGACGGGGTTCGCGAAGTTCATCGTGGACCTCGTCTTCGGAGGCTTCGAAGCGCTCGTCGCGACCGTCGTCGTCGGCGTTGCGGTCGGCATCGTGTACGCCGGTGTCGCGTCCGAAACAGCACAGGTCGGCGCGCATGAGGTTCTGCCGAGCGAGCTCCCGCCGCTGTAACGTTCGGGCGTGAACGAACACACCGAAGCACTCCGCGCCGCGCTCGCCCGTCTGCGCTCCAAGCACCTGGAAGAGTTCCGCCGGCTGGTCGAAGTCCCGAGCGTGTCGACGGAGGGACGCGGCATCGACGAAGCGGCGAAGACTGTCGCGGGCTTGCTCGCGGAACGCGGATTCTCGACGGAGATCCGTCCGACGGCCGGGAATCCCGTCGTATGCGCGTGGGGCGGGAACGCGGACGGACCGACGCTGCTCTTCTACGAGCACTACGACGTGCAGCCCGTGGAGCCGCTCGAGGAGTGGACGACGGAACCGTTCGCCATCACCGAACGCGACGGCAAGTACTTCGGACGGGGCACTGCCGACACGAAGGGGCACATCATGTGCCGCATCGCCGCGATCGATGCCGTGCGCGAAGTGTTCGGCAAAGATCCGATCCGTTACGTGTTCATGATCGAAGGCGAGGAAGAGGTCGGCTCGCCGAACCTCGAATCGTTCATCCACACCCATGCGCGCGACTTCGGCGCGGACGGCTGTCTGTGGGAGTTCGGCGGCGTCGACGAAGAAGGACGTCCAAGCGTGACGCTCGGTCTCAAAGGCATCGCGTCGGTTGAGCTCCGCGCGCAGGTGCCTTCGCGCGACGTGCATTCGTCGTTCGGTGCCGTGATCGACAACCCGCTCTACCGGCTGGCGGCCGCGATCGCGTCGCTCCGCGACGACGAGGGCCGTGTGACGATCGACGGCTTCTACGACGACGTGCGTCCGCTCACCGAGCGCGAGATCCAAGCGATCGAGGACGAATCACGACGGGGCAACAACCTGAAGGCCGAATACGGCCTCGATCGCTTCCTCGGTGACGCGTCCGGCTTCGAGTTGAACAGGCGCCTCAACGCCGAGCCGTGCGTCAACGTGAACGGCATCCACGGCGGCTGGGGCGGTCCGGGAACCAAGACCGTCCTGCCCTCGAAGGGGATCGCGAAGCTCGACTTCCGCCTCGTCCCGGATCAGGACCCCGTGAAGATCGTCGACGCGCTTCGCGCGCATCTGTCGAACCGGGGGTTCGCCGATATCGAAGTCGTCATGCTCGCGGGCGAAGGCCCGGGACGGACCTCGCTCGACGATCCGTTCGTCGAGATCGTGAAGCAAGCGGCGCGCGATGCGTACGAGATGGAGCCGACCATCCATGTATCGAGCGCCGGGACCGGTCCCGCGGCGCCGTTCGCCGACGTGCTGCGCGTTCCTTTCGCGACGCTTGGTTGCGCGTACCCCGGTTCGCGTGGACACGCGCCCGACGAGAACATCCGCATCCCCGATTTCGAGAACGCCAAGCTCTCGACGGCGCTCGTGATCGCCGGTATGGCGCGCTGACCAGTCGGTTTACGCGACGCGCGGGGAGGGAACCTAGTCATCACTATGCTCGCACTGATCGCATTGCTGATAGTGCTAGCGCTGTTTGGAGCGGGCTTTGCCCTCAAGGCGCTTTGGATCGTTGCGATCGTCGCCTTGGTTCTTTGGGCGGTCGGTTTCCTGGCGCGCGGCGCTAACGCTTCTTGGTATCGATGGTGAATCTGTCGTCGGGCCCCGGCACCCATAGCCCGGTCCGCCGGGCGGCCCAGTCAAA
>JAICYB010000128.1 GCA_025934435.1 Actinomycetes bacterium
CGATGAGCAGCAAACCGAGGGTCGACAGGAGCTCCTCGTGCGTGAGCTTGTCGCCCGCTTCTTCGGCCTGGATCAGCGCCGACAGCATGTCGTCGCCGGGATTCTTGCGACGTTCGGCCACGAGCTGCTCGAAGTACGCACGGAGCGCTTCGAATCCGGCTTCCTGCCGTTTCTGAACCTCGGGCGGGATCATGAAGTCGGGGTCGAGCGCGCGGGCGAGATCGTGCGCCCACTCCTTGAAGACGCTTTCATCTTCGTGCGGGACGCCGAGGAGCTCGCAGATCACGCGCACGGGCAGGGGATAGGCGAGATCCTCGACGACCTCCATCTCGCCGTTCGCGAGCTTGTCGTCGATGAGTCCGGCGACGAACTCTTCGATGAGCGGCGTCAGGTCGCGCACGCGGCGCGGCGTGAACGCGTGCGATACGAGGCCGCGCAGGCGCGTGTGATCGGGCGGGTCGAGGAAGAGGAAGGACGGTTCACGGCCCTCGAATGGATCGCGCTGATCGGTCGCGTTCACGTACATCTCGAACAACGCGGAGTTGCGCTGGTCGTTCGATGTCTGTGGATGGTGCAGCACCATCACGCAGTCGCGATGCCGGGACAAGACCGTGAGCCCGAACGGCGTCACGAGCACGGGCGAATCGTCACGCAGGGCGTTGTAGGTGCCGTACGGATCGGCGCGGAAGGCCGGATCGCGCGGGTCGAACGGGAAGGTGTTCTCCGGAAGGGGGAAATCCGACGGCATCCCTCGCTGCTCGGTCTCGGTCATCACTCGCTCCCCTCGTTGGACGACGACGATATACCACCACGACTGTCACATGAACACCTGTTGACGGGCGCGCCTGCGGGTGCTATCTATCTGATATCACTTTGATAGCCCATGAGGGAGGGGAGATGCAAGAGCGGAAGGCATCGACGGTTCGGGGGCTCGTCATGCTCGTGGGGACGCTCGCGATGTTCGCGGCCGGCGGGTACCTGATCTACCTCGGCGTGAAGGACGTCCCGTCCATGCACGAGCCGCACCCGTGGCCGATCGTCGGTGGTGCGGTCGTCGTGTTCTTCGCGGTCTGGAGCTGTCTCGGTTTCTTCCTCGTGTTCCCGAACGAGGCCAAGGTGCTGACGATCGTCGGCCGCTACTTCGGAACGGAGAAGCGCGCCGGATGGTTCTGGACGGTGCCTATCCCGCTCGTGCTGCGCACGGCGGTTTCGCAGCGCATCCAGAACTTCGACAGCGAAACGCTGAAGGTGAACGATGCCGTCGGTAATCCGATCGAAGTTGCGGCGGTGATCGTGTGGCGCGTCGTCAACACGGCACAGGCCGTGTTCGACGTCGAGGATTACGAGGATTTCGTCCGTATCCAGACGGAAACGGCCGTGCGACACATGGCGAGCGAGTATCCATACGACTCCTACGAGGCGGGCGAGCACTCACTGCGTGCGAACGCGGACGAGGTGACCGATTCGCTCTACCGCGAGCTCCAGGAACATCTGCGTGCCGCCGGAGTGGAGGTCATCCGGACGCAACTCCGCCGCCTCGCATACGCCCCCGAGATCGCCGCCGACATGCTGCGGCGCCAGCAAGCCGAGGCCGTCGTCGCCGCCCGGAACAGGATCGTCGACGGCGCCGTCGGGATGGTCGAGCACGCACTCGACATGCTGTCGGAGCG
>JAICYB010000055.1 GCA_025934435.1 Actinomycetes bacterium
CCATGGCCGTCGTGCCCGAGCTCGCCGTCCTGCCGCATTTCGACCGCCTCCGGAGCTTCGCGCCCCGGCTGCTCGACACCGCTCGCGTCCCGGAGGGTGTCACCCTCGTCGGCGTCGATGAAGACACCGCGATCGTGCGCGAAGCCGGTGCGTGGACGGTCATGGGACGCCGGCGCGCGTGGGTGATCCGTCCGGGGGCCGAGCCCGAGCCGTTCGACGCGGGAACCGAGCTCGTCTTCGGCTGACGAGCTCGGTTCCCGGCGCCGGTCGATCTAGCTCCAGTGACCGAACGCGAAGCGGTGGTCGGGGTCGAGCCGTTCCTTCAGCGCCATCAGTCGATCGGCCTGCGCGCCCGACCAGGGACGCCGGCGATCACCGTCGGACGCAACCGGACCGTGCAGGTTCACGAACGTCTGGCCCGTCGCGAACGAAGCGAGTGCTTCGCATCCGGCTGCGATCGCGACCGGGACGAATGCGGCGATCTCCGGCATGAGCGCGCCGAGGAACATCACGGTGTAACCGGCGTGCCGGAGTCCGACGGCGTCGTCGGCCGGAGCCCGGCCGAGCGCACCGCCGAGATGACGGATCTCGATCATCAGGAGCGGGCATTGCGCGTACGGACCGCCGAACGCGAGGAGTGCGTCGATCGCTTCGTCCGACAGCTCACCTAAAACGACGTTCGTGTGTTCCATCGGCACGGGGTGCTCAGGATCGTTGTGGATGCGGTCGGCCTCCGTGTAGGGACGCAGCACGACGTCGTCGATGATCGCCGGCGCGACGGCGCGCATCGGGGCGAGGAGAGCTTCGCCGTCGTCGCCGAGATATGCGACCGACAGCTGCACTGTGAGGCGGTTGCGCAGCGGTTCGGGGACGTCCGGCATGTCGGGGAGACGCATGAGCGAGATGGATGTCGTTGCTTCCTCCGGAAGCGAGCGTGACCAGCCGGCGTACGCATGGAAGAGACCAGCGGCGTCGTTCCCGTCGAAGTAGATCGCGCCCCCGTAGAACTCGGCGACCGAGACGAGCTCGACCGACATCGACGTCACGATCCCCACGTTGCTCTTGCCACCCCGGAGTGCCCAGAAGACGTCCGCATTCTCGTCAGCGGTTGCCCGGATGAGTTCGCCGTCGGCGGTGACGACGTCGAATGAGACGACCCAGTCGGACGCATAGCCGAAGGTGCGTCCGAGCACGCCGAGGCCCCCGCCCAGCGTGAAGCCGATCGCTCCGACGTCGCTCGACGAACCGTTGATCGGTGCGAGCTCGAAGGGGGCTCCTTCTTCCATGACGCGCAGCCACTTCACGCCGGCGTCGATGATCGCGAGGCGCGAGTGCGGGTCGATGTGGAGGTCCTGCATCCGCTGTGTGGTGATGAGGACGCCACCCTCGAACCCGTAGGTCGCACCGTGCCCGGTCGCCTGGACGCTTACCTGCAGCCCGCGGCCCGCCGCGTAGCGGACGGCGGCCTGGACGTCGGCGGCGCACGTCGCGCCGACCACGACGTCCGGGTGATGCTCCACGGCGAGATTCCACGCCGCGGCTTCGGCGGCGTAACCCTCGTCGCCCGGCTCGAAGACCGGCCCCCGCACTTGCCGCACAAGCTCCTCGATGCCCGCTTCGATTCTCAGTGCTGCCATACCCTGCCTCCTTGGCTCGTTGTCGGTAGCGACGGGCGGAGCATGGCGGCGGTGCGGATGGGAAACATCGGGGGTTCCCCCGATGCACGGCCCTAACTTGTGGGCCAAGATGCCCCTATGACGACGAACGGGCATATCATCGGGCGGGTGCGAGCGATGTCGGCGACGGATCTCGTCGCCGCGGGTCGGGAGGCGCTCAACGCGGGCGATTTCGCGGGCGCGGTGGCCTCTTTCCAGGCGGCGATCGACCTCGAACCGATCCCCGAAGCCCTCGACTCCCTCGGATACCTCTACTACGCCGACGACGACTTCGAGACGTCGCGCCGACTCTGGGAGCAGGCATACCGCGCCTATAAGGACAAGGACGACCTGAGCGCGGCTGCCCGGATCGCGATCCTTCTCGGCAGCCTGTACTACGACGGCTTCGCGAACGAGGCCGCGTCGCAAGGGTGGTTGTCGCGCGCGAACCGCCTCATCGACCGGGTCGGACGGTGCGTCGAGCGCGGCCATCTCGCTCTCGCGCTCGTAGGCTGCAACGTTCGTGACGCGAATGCGCTCGAACAGAGCGCGGCCGTCGCCCTCGAGCTCGCACTCGAATTCGGCGACTCCGACCTCGAAGCGAAAGCGCTCGCGGACGGCGGTCTCGCGCTGATCAATCAGGGGCGCATCTCACAAGGCTTCGCTCGTTTGGACGAATCGATGGCGGCGGTGAGCGCCGGCGAGGTGTCGCCGATCTTCGCCGGGAAGATCTACTGCGCGATGCTCACCGCGTGCGAACGGACCGGTGATGTCCGCCGCGCCGAGCAGTGGACAAAGAGCTGCCAGCAGTACCTCAACACGACGGTGCCGGGGAAGCTCCCGATCCTTCACTCGCACTGCCGCACGGCGTACGGCGTCGTCCTGTGCGACACCGGACATTGGAACGAAGCCGAAAGCGAGATCATGATCGCGCTCGGTCCGGAGTCGACGAACTACGTCACGAAGCAAGCCGACTCTGTCGCCGCGCTCGCCGGACTCCGCATGATGCAGGGACGGATCGAAGAAGCCGCCGATCTGCTCGCCCCGTACGCGGATTGCTGGGAAGTCTGCGAGCAGATGGCGCGCCTGCATCTGCTGCGCAAGGAGTACGACCTCGCCGTGGCCGTCATCGTGCGGGCGTTGCACGATCTCGTCGGCGACCGTCTTCGGTCGGGTCGTCTGCTGAGCGTCCTGATCGAGGTCGAGCTCGGACGCGGCAACGTCGAGGGAGCGGAGCGCGCGCTGGAACGACTCATCGCCGCGGCCGAAGCCTCGGAGAGTAGCGTCCTCGACGCGGCAGCGAAGCTCGGCGAAGGACGCATCGCGAAGCAGCGTTCGCAGTGGGACGAAGCCGTCCGCGTTCTCACCGACGCGGCTGCGGTCCTGTCGAACGAGGAACGGCCGAACCTCGCCGGACGTATCCGCTTCGAGCTTGCCGGCGCGCTCGTCGAGACCGGCGACACGCCGACGGCGATCAATGAAGCGCGCAGCGCGCTCGCGATCTTCGAGCGTTTGGGCGCCGAACGCGACGCCGACGAGGTCGCCGCCTTCCTGCGTTCCCTCGGTGCACCGGGACGGTCACGTGCGCGCGAGCGCGACGCGACGATCACGTCGCTCACGACGCGCGAGCAAGAGGTGTTCAACCTGCTCGGCGAAGGTCTTACGAACGCCGAGATCGCCGAGCGGCTGTTCATAACGCCGAAGACTGCCGAGCACCACGTTGGTCGCGTCCTGTCGAAGCTCGGCGTTCGCAGCCGCACCGAAGCCGCGGCGCTCGCGGTCTCGCGAAGTTAGGGGGATCCCCCGATGTATCGCCGAAGCTCCGACGTCATCATGGGCGCATGGTCATGAGTCTCGCCCCCGACCGCAGCGGCCGACGAGCGGTGATGGATCTTCTCATCGAGCATCACTTCGGCGCGGAGCTGCGGGCGGACGCCGTTGCCGCGGCCGCGGTGTACACCGAAGATGTCGAGCTCGATGTCGTCGGTGCGCCGGACGGTCCGATCCGCGGCCGCATCGCGGCGCAGCGCTTCTACGAGCAGCTCTACCAGGACCTCCACGGCGACGAGCGGATCCCGCTGCACATGTACCGCGGCGACGACCACGCCGTCGTCGAGCAGGAGTGGCACGGAACCGTCCCCGGCATATTCCTCGGCCTCGCGGGGGGAGGCCGCCGCATCACGTTCCGCGTCGTCCATATCTTCGAGCTCCGCACGGGGAAGATCTGCCGGCACAACGTCTGGATCGACCGCGAAAGCGTGCTCCGGCAACTGCGAGCATGACGCTCGACGCGTTCCTCGAGCGCTTCGATCTCGTCGTCGTCGGCTCGGGCCCGGCCGGGGAGAAAGCCGCGACGCAGGCGGCCTACTTCGGGAAGACGGTGGCCGTCGTGGAGCGATCGAAACAGGTCGGCGGCGTCGCTGTCACCAACGTCGGCATGATCCCGACGAAGACGCTGCGCGAAACGGCGTTGTACATCACGGGATTCCGCAAACGCGACCTGTACGGCGTCTCGTGTGACGTCGATCGATCGTCGGTCGACACGAAGATGAGCGAGCGGACGCTCGACGTCAGCGGAACGATGAGCGACACCGTCCGCGAGAACATCGCGCGCCATCAGATCGAGCTCGTCCGCGGCACGGCGACGCTCGGTCCAGATCACACGGTGACGGTGACCACCGAACGCGGATCGAAGCGGACCCTCCGTGCCGAGGTGGTGCTGATCGCGACGGGGTCTCGTCCGTATCGACCGTCCAACATCCCGTTCGACGACCCGGACGTGTTCGATTGCGAAGAGGTGCTCGAAATCGGACCGGTACCGGACAGCGTCGCGATCGTCGGCGGTGGCGCGATCGGCTGCGAGCACGCGTCGATCTTCACTGCGCTCGGCGCGCACGTGACGCTTATCGACGGCGCACCGCGACTGCTCGGCTACGTCGACGCGGAGCTCTCGCGCGAGTTGCAGCAGATCTTCGAGTCGATGGGCATGAGCGTGCGGACCTCGACGCGCCTGCGATGCGTCGAGCGGGACGAACGTGGTCTGCGCGTCGCCCTCGAGGGCGGCACGGAGATCCGTCCGGCGAAGCTGCTCTTCGCCTCGGGACGTTCCGGCAACACGGAAGGCCTCGGGCTGGACGAAGCCGGCGTCGCGATCGACGACCGCGGACGGATCAAGGTCGACGAGCATTACCGCACCACGACGCGCGGGATCTATGCCGCGGGAGATGTGATCGGGCCGCCGGCACTCGCATCCGCAGCGATGGAGCAAGGACGTATCGCGATGTGCGACGCGTTCGGCTTCACCTACAAGGACAAGATCGATCCGGTCACCCCGACCGGTGTGTATTCGATCCCGGAAATTGCGGCGGCCGGGCTGACGGAACAAGCAGCGTCCGATCGCGGGATCGACTATGAAGTCGGGCGCGGACGGTTCGCGACGAACGCGCGCGCGAACATCTCCGGTGCGACGGACGGCCTCGTGAAGCTCGTCTTCCGTCGGAGCGACCGTGCGCTACTCGGCGTGCACATCCTCGGTGAGGTCGCGAGCGAGCTGATCCACATCGGCCAAGCCGCGCTCCACCACGGCGACGCGATCGACTACTTCCTCGACGTGACGTTCAACGTCCCGACGTATGCGGAGGCGTACAAGTACGCCGCGTACGACGGTTTCCAGCGCCTCGCCGCGACGTCCACGTCGAACCCGTGGGCCCGGTTCGAGGAGTCCTAGCCCTTCGTCGCAGACAGCGCCGCGACGGAGAAGCCCGGGCAGTACGTCTCCTTGAGCGAGACGACGAGCGACTGCGTGTTGCCCGGCGGGTAGACGCGGAGGTTCACCGACTGTGCCGACGAGCATTTCCCGGAGGGGAAGTTGCCTGGGTTCGGGAACCCGATCAGCGCGTACGCCGAACCGTTGCCGGCGAGCGTGACGAGGTTCGACGCGTGGGCGGTGTTCCTGGTCGCCGGTTGCCCGATGGTGTTGCCGCCGGCGTCAACGAGCGAAACGCCGGGGTAGCCCGACATCGTGCAGGCCGACGAGCCGTGGTTCGTCAGCGTGAGGTCGTCGTAGGTCGTTCCCGCCGCTCCGCCGTTGGTGGCGATCGAGCCCGATAGATCGCTCGTCGCGCAGTGCGGTACGCCGGACGAAGCACTCGGCGCCGGGGAGGCCGATGCCGCCGATGACGGGCTCACCGTCGGCGCGGCGGCCGTCGGTGAGGACGCGGGTGTGGCGGCCTTCGAGCAGGCCATGAGGCCGAGGAAGAGCGCCGCGATCAGCGTCCGACGAAGCATCAGGCGAATGGTAACCACGGCAGGCCGATATGGGAGCGAACTCAGTGCTTCGTCCCTCGGGCCGATTCGCGAGAGACTGTCGCGGGTTGATGGAGAGTGGGGACCAGATGCGACCTCTGAACGCCGACGCCTTCGTCCGAGGCCAGCTCGAGGCGCTCGTCTCCCTGTCCGATGACGCGATCGTTGCCCGTTCGCTCGACGGCCGGGTCATCAGCTGGAACGCGGGAGCCGAACGGCTCCTCGGCTATACGGCGGAGGAGATGCTCGGGGCCTCCTTCGACGCCATCGTTCCGCGCGAACGCATCGCCGACACCGCGGCGTTGTTCGAACGGGTCACGCGCGGCGAGTCGATCAAGCAGCACGACGCCGTGCGTGTCCGCAAGGACGGCTCGCACGTGGACGTGCGGGTCGACATGGCCCCGATCCGCGACGCTGCCGGTGATGTGATCGGCGTCTCGCTCGTCGCCCGCGACATGACGGAGCTCATCCGGGCCGACGAACTGCGGCACACGTTCTTGCGGACGGTGTCGCACGACGTCCGTTCTCCGCTCACAGCAGTGCTCTCGGCCGCGAAGCTCCTCGAGGACGCATCGCGTCTCGAACCGGAGCAGCGCGCGGAGTTCTCTCGGATGATCGTCCGCAACGCACATAGGATCCGCCGGCTGCTCGACGACGTCCTCGACATCGAGCGTCTGACGGACGGCGGCGGCTTCGAGCTCGAAAGGGAGAGCGTCGACGTCGCCGGTGTCGTCGACGAGGTGTTGAACGAGCTCATGGTCGGTAGCCGCGAGATCGTGGTCGCCTGCGAAGCGCCGACGATCGATGTCGATCGGGTGCTGTTCGAGCGCACGCTCTACAACTTGATCGGGAACGCCTTGAAACATACGGAAGGCGAAGTCCTCGTCCGGACGTGGAGAAGCGAGGACGGCGCGGTTCTCGCCGTCGAGGACCGTGGCCCGGGTGTACCGAACGACTGCAAGGACGACATCTTCCGTCCGTTCACACGCGGAACCGAAGAGCACGTTCCCGGCACCGGCGTCGGACTCTCGCTCGTCGCGGCGTTCGCGCGTGCGCATGGGGGCCGGGCGTGGGTCGAGGATCGCGACGGCGGTGGGTCGTCCTTCCGGGTGTTCTTCTCCGAGGGCGAGTAGCTCAGGCGACGGAGAGCTCGTCCGGGAACGCGATCGGCCGTCCGCTCCACCATCCGAGCGGTGTCTTGCGCTTGATCAAGTAGCGGTTCGGGAGGTAACGCAGTGGACGCGGCGTCATGCGCACGACGACGCGTGATGTCGCGAATGTCGCCCGCAACAACCGGTCGCGTGATGCGGTCCACCGGTAGCCGAGCGGCTCGCGGAGTTCAGCGGGCAAGAGTCCGGCGGTGAACAAGGTGCCGATAGCGCCGATCGTCGCGCGGAGCGGCCGGGGGAGCGGTGGGTGCGCACCGGCGAACGCGACGCGCCGAGCGGTCTGCGTCACACGGAGCTTCGTTGCGACGACCTCATCGAAATACCCGCGGAAATCGGCGTAGCTCTCGGGGCAGCCTCCCTGGGGGACGCCACACGCGTAGGCGATCTGCTTCTGCTCCTCGTAGTAGCGCTCGCGTTCGTCATCCGTCAACGAACGTACGCCGGCTTCGTACATGAGCAGTGAAGCGTCCACCAGCGTCGCCCACACCCACAGCAACAGGTCGGGATCGAGAGCGTCGTACCGCCGGCCGTTCGGCATCTCGCCGTTGACGCGCGCGTGCATCTTGCGAAGGACGTCGGCCTGATGCTGCGACGTGGGGGCATCGCCGAATGCGAGCTTCAGCATGATGTCGGCCGTTCGGAAGCCGCGCCGGAACGGATCGCTCGCGAAGGTTGAGTGGTCCTCGACACCGGCGGCGATGGCGGGGTGCATGACTTGCAGCAGCAACGCGCGTCCGCCTCCGAGCGCGATCACGGGTTCCATGTTCACGCGCCACGCCATCGTGTTCTTGGTGAACGGGAGCATCGCGTCCATTGTGAAGTACTTCACAGCGCGGCATAGGACACCGGTCCACGATGTTCCTCATACAGCGGTTCGACCCTAGGAGGCGGACATGCGAGAGCAGGCGAGACGACTCATCATCCGGCCGGCGGAGGGAAGCGACGAGGACGCCGTACGCGCGTTCTTCGGGTCCCTCTCGATGGACTCGCGATGGAAGCGCTATCACAACGCGACCCCCAGGGTGATGCCGTGGATGGTCGACGCGGTGGTTCGTCCAGACCACGTCACGCACGAGTCGCTGATCGCGATCGTGGATGGGCGGATCGTCGGCATCGCGGAGTGGGGGCGGATCTCGCCGGATGAACCGACCGTGGACATGGCGATCGTCGTCGCCGAGGACTGCCGGCGTCACGGCATCGCCCGAGCGTTGATCCGGCGCCTCGCCGGCGGTGCGCGGGCCCGCGGGATCGAGGAGTTCTCCGGTTCGATCCTCAGCGTCAATCGTGCATCGATCGCCCTCCTGCGCAGTGTGGCGCCGGTGATGACGACGCATCTGGACGGCAGGACCGTCGAGTTCAGCGCACCTCTGTCGGCGTAGCTAGGCCTCGAGGATCTCCGCCGCCGCCCGCTCGCCCGACCGGATCGCGCCGTCGATCGCTCCGTGCGACACCCACGCAGTCTCGGTTCCCGCGAAGTGCACGGCGCCGAGCGGTTCACGGAGGAGATGGCCGTGCGTGGTGAGCAGACCCGGTGGGAAATGTGCCATCGAACAGCCACGCGTCCACGGCTCTTCGAACCACGGGGTGTGGACGTACCCGATCGGCCGGCCCGCTTTCGGGCCGAGACGCTCGGTCAGCTCGTCGAGGACCGCCTTACGCCGAACATCCTCATCGAGCCCATCGAATCGCTTCGCCACGGGTCCGAACGCGAACGACGCGAGGACACCCGGCGTCCCCGACGACGGTGAAGCATCGAGCGTCACCTCCGATGCCGTGCCCGGCGCGGCGGTCTGTCCGCTGAATCCGTCGGCGCGCCAGAACGGCTCGTCGTACACGAGCAACGTTTTCGACTCGGGGCCCGCGACGTAGCGCGTGTAGAGCTCGGTGCGTTCCGGTGGCAAGGACGGTGTCCAGGCGATGTCGAGGGTGAGGGCCGGCGGGATGGCGAGCACCACGTGGCGTGACTCGACGATCGCGTCGGCCGATCCGACGGTGATCCGCCCCGCCTCTTGGGTGATCTCACGCACAGGTGAGTTCAGCCGGACGGCGCTCCCGAGCTTCTCGGCGATCGCACGCGCGGCGCGTCCCGCGCCGCCTTCGATCAGGCTGTCCTGCGAACCGTTGCGGATCGAGAAGAGCGTGTTGATGCTGCCGTGCGAATGCACCAGGAAGAGAAGGTTGAGGAACGAGGTGTCGTCGAGTCCGTTCTCGGACGTGAACAACCCGCGCGTCGCGCACTCGAAGAGGTCGCGCGCGATCCCCTTGCTGATGCCGGAGCGCTCGACCCACGACGAGATCGGGGTCGCGTCCCACTCGGCGGCGCGTTTCGCCGTCCACGGCGCTTCGAGCGGGACCTGCTTCGCGAGGCGATCGATCTTCAGTTGTGCGCGCGCGATGCTGATAACGGCCCACGGTGAGATCTTCGGGATCAGGCCTTTGTATCGCCGGATCTTTCCTTCACCGACGAGGAGATGGTGTCCGGCGTCGTAGGTCTTGTACGTCGCGATGCCGAACTCGTCGAGCAGCGCTCGGAACGCGTCGTGTTTCGGCGCGATCCATCCGCCACCGCGCTCGAGGACGCCCCCCTCCGGACGATCGACGGTCCATACGCGGCCGCCCACACGGTCGCGCGCTTCGAGTACGACGACGGAGCGTCCGGCGCCTTGCAGTCGCCACGCCGCCGTCAGTCCCGCATACCCTGCGCCGACGACGCAGACGTCGGCCTCGACTCGCTCCACCGCAGCATCGTGCCAATCGGCGCCCGGGCCCCGCCAGGCCGCCGTTGCGTTTGTGCTCAACCTCGGCCGGGTAGGAAGCGCCGCGGAGATCGCGATGGAAGCGAAACAGAAGCCACGTCCGGCCCTCGTCTGGCATGCGGAGGCCGTCGGTTCGACCCTCAACGTCGAGTTCAGCGGGGCGCTCGATGTCGCGGTGCTCACCGAGTGCGTGCACGGCCTCGCCGAGCCGCTCGGAGGGCCGGAGCGTAAGGTCGCGTTCGATGTCTCCGAGCTGACCTTCGCGGATTCGTCGGCGCTCCGATTCCTGCTCGATACGAAGGAGCGTTGCGAGTCGTCGGGGAAGCGATTCGTCCTCAAAGGTGACAGTCGCGCGCTCTCGCGATTGCTCGAGGTCTCCGGACTGAGCGAACAGTTCGTTACGGAGGGCGTCTCGACGGTCTAACGCGCCGGTGCAGCGCGTTCGTTTCTGCCCTCCCCGGGCCGGGTAGCTCATAAGCGGAGGTGTTCCGCATGGCCCAGGCCGAACGGTACAACGTCATCGCAGCGTTCCCAAACGATGCTCGCGCCGATGGTGCGGTGCGAAAGCTCACAAGCGCCGGTGTGCAGGAGGCGGAGGTCCACGTCCTGCACCCGGGCCGCGACACGGGTAGCGACGCCCGCGCGGCGCTGCGCAGTGAGATGCAGGACGAAGTCGTCGAAGGATTCGCAGGTCCCGGTGTGAGCTTCGCGACGCCGGCCCAAGCGAAGGGTGCGTTCATCGGCACGTTCGCCGGTATCGCCGCGGGCGCGATCCTCGGTGCGATCGTCGGACTGGTGTGGGTTGCGCTGTCACATTCGGCCGTGCCGGACGTGACCCGCGTCGCGATCGCCATCATCGTTTTCGCCATCGGCGGTGCGGCGGCCGGGTTCGTCGCGGGCGGTGCGATGAAACCGCGGATCGACGCCGAGCGTTCCGATCCGCGGAGCCAGCTCGACGAGAAGCACCTGGTGTCCGAGCGAGGAACCGTCGTGGCGCTCCATCTGCACGACCTCGGCACGCTCGACCGTGCGTACCAGATCCTCTCCGACGCAGGCGCGGAACGGATCGATGCGGTGAACGCGGACGGCACACCGCTCCCGCCGCAAGCCGAGCATCCACGTCCGGCGGATCCGCCCGAGCGCTGGTGGAGGACCGGTCCCTCGAAGGGTTAGTGCTGCTGTTCTTCGCCGGGGAACACGTCGGTCTCTGACTTCTCCCAGACCGCGCCCGTCATCTCGACGTTGAACCCGTAGTCGTAGACGAGTTCGCCGCCGATCGTTGATCCGAACGTCATCACGACGGCGATCACGAGTGACAGGATCAGGACCGCGATCGGCGTCGTCGTGTAAGTGCCGAACCAACGCACGGCGATATCGACCAGCACCAGCACGGTCATCGTGACCATCGTCCAGGCGTGCGCGTTCACGGTACGCCGGGCCTGCGTGCCTTTCTCGGTTGACTTGAGCCAATCCCAGAACCCGGTGAGGGCCGTCGCGAGCGAAACGAGAGCACCCCCGATGAACACGAACGTCGCTGCTTGGAAGAACTCATGGCCCCAGGGCTTCGACTTGCCGATGAACGAGATCACGTCGAGGGCGGCGGCGATCGTGTAGGCGCCGATCGGGACGTCCGTGAGCGGCGGGTGGAACGGCTTCCCGGCGAATCCCCTCAGGCCGTTGAACTTACGGCCCTTGAAGGTCACGGCGGGACGGAAAGAGAACTTCCTCATGGCGCCCTCCTCGTCGGCATAACCGCGGGTACCCGCGGTGTTCTCCTATCAGACATTATGGGAAAGGAACTCCCCATGACCTCCGAATCTTCCGCCCGTCAGAAGCCGTTCGCTTCGATCACATCGCCGCACGATATAGATCACGAAGGCGCTGAGCGGGCCGTCGGGCAGCTGCTCGAGGCGCTCGGGATCGACACGACCGACGAGAGCCTCCAGGAGACTCCGCAACGTGTCGCGCGAGCCTTCGCCGAGTTCTTGAAGCCTCGTCCCTTCCGGCTCACGACATTTCCGAACGACGAGGGATATGACGAGCTGATCATCGCTCGCAACATCCGCTTCCATTCGCTCTGCGAGCATCACCTCTTGCCGTTCATCGGTGTCGCGCACGTCGCGTATCTGCCGCGGGACCGGATCCTCGGCCTGTCCAAACTGGCGCGGCTCGTCGAGATGTTCGCGCGCTCGTTGCAGGTCCAGGAGCGCATGACCCAGCAGGTCGCGAACTGGCTGCAGGACAACCTCCAGCCGAAGGGCGTCGGCGTGATCCTCGAAGCCGAGCACATGTGCATGGCGCTTCGCGGCGTCGAGAAACCGGGATCGACCACGGTCACGTCCGCGCTGCTCGGTGCGGTGCGCAACGATCCTCGTACGCGCGATGAGTTCCTCCGTCTCGCGCGCGATACGACGTAGCGATGGCCGTTCTCGTCACGCGACGCGAAACGTTCAGCGCGGGTCACACGCTGTTCAACCCGCGGTTCTCCGAAGAACGCAATCGCGAGATCTTCGGCAAGTGCAGCAACCCATCCGGTCACGGACACAACTACGTCCTCGAAGTGACGGTTCGCGGCGAACCCGACGAGGAGACCGGGTTCGTATTCGATCTTTCCGAGTTGTCGTCCCTCGTCTGGAAGCTCGTGCTGAACGACGTCGATCACCGCAACCTCAACGTCGATGTCGACTGGCTGCGCGGCGTGATTCCGACGACCGAGAATCTCGCGAACGCGTTCTGGATGCGGCTCGACGCGAATCTGCCCGACGGGATGCTCTTCTCCGTCCGTCTCCAAGAGACAGAGAAGAATTCGGTCGAACGTCGTCGTGATTAGCGATCGATACAACGCGTCCGATCTCGACGTTTTCACCCCCGAGGAGCGGAAGCGCTTCGGCGACGAGCTGAACGAGGACGTCGCGTGGCAGCTGCTGTACCGCCTCGAACCGGCGTTGTACGAACGTCTCATCGCCGGCGAACAGATCCACCCGGCGGTGCTCGATTGGATCCCACGCGTGGAGCGTTGCGTCGAGGTGGGCGCGGGCACGGGACGGCTGACGAAGCATCTCGAGTGCGATGAGCTGATCGTTGTCGAGCCGTGCGAAGTGTTCCGTGAGCGGCTGCCGTACCCGGACGTCCGCGACGGGTTCTTCGATGCGATACCGGTAGCCGACGACTGGGCCGATCTCGTGATCTCGTGTTCGGCGTTCAAACCGGACGAAGCCGGACTTGCCGAGATGGAGCGCGTGTCGCGTTCGATGGTTGCGATCGTGTGGCCGAACGACGTCGAGTGGCTCGTGTCGAAGGGGTTCGAGTACATCTGCTTCGACGGCGAGATGACGATCGAATTCGAATCGCTGGACGAGGCCCTCGAGGTCGCGAAGGTTTTCTATCCCGACGCCGTCGGCCGGATCACGAGCTCCTGCGTGCCCTACGAAGTGATCGGCCTGAACCCGCCGCGCGATATCGCGTTCAAGCAGCTATGAGGATCGCGTTCGTCGCGCCGCTCGTGACGGCGATCCGCGAACCGCAGCTCGGTGGTTCGCAAGCGCTGCTCGCGGACATCGCGACCGGGCTCGCGGCGCGCGCTCACGAGGTGACGGTCTTCGCCGCGAGTGGTTCGTCCATCGACGGGGTGGAGGTCGTCGACACCGGGATCGATCCGGACGCTCTCGCGGCGACGCTCTTCCGCGCGGACCGTGGTCCGACCGCGACACCGGAAGCCTACGACGCGTTCGCCGCGGTCTACGCGATGATCGACAGGTTCGACGTGATCCACAATCACGCCTACGACGTCCCGGCCTTCGAGCTCGCTCCGGACGGCGCCGTGCACACGTTGCACCTGCCGCCGACGCCCGATGTCGCCGAAGCGCTGCGACCGAAGCGGTGCGTCGTCTGTTGCGTGTCGGATACGCAAGCCGATGCGTGGTCGCGCGTCGCGACCGTCGACGCCGTCCTGCGCAACGGCGTTCCGGTCGATCGCATCACGTTCTCAGACGACCCCGGGGACGGCGCACTCTTCGCCGGACGGATCAGTCCCGAGAAGGGCGCGCGGGAGGCGCTCGCCATCGCGCGGCGCTCCGGGACGCCGATCACGATGGTGGGCGGCGCCTACGACGGCTCGTATGTCGTCGACGCCCCCGTCATGGACCCCCTCCCGCGTGAGAAGTTGTGGGAAGTGATGGCGACGTCGAAGGTGTGCCTCTGCCCGGTCCTCTGGGACGAACCGTTCGGGCTCGTCGCCGCTGAGGCGCAGGCGGCGGGCACGCCGGTGATCGCGTTCCGGCGCGGAGCCCTGCCCGAAGTCGTCGTCGACGGAGTCACGGGGTACGTGGTGGATGATGTCGACGGCGCGGTTCGCGCCATCGACATCATCGACGGGATCGACCGCTCCGCGTGCCGGCGGCACGCGGAGCTCCACCTCAACCTGGAGCGCACCCTCGACGCGCACGAGAGGCTCTATGAACAACTGGCTTAGCGGACGGACCGCCGTCGTCACCGGTGCGACACGCGGCATCGGTCAAGCGACGGCCGCACATCTCGCGAAAGCCGGCGCGAACGTCATCGGCGTCGGACGCGAACGGTGCGACGTCTCGGATCCGTCCCAAGTTGCCGCGCTCTTCGACGGACTCGACCGCGTCGATGTGCTCGTCTGCGCCGCCGGGATCCTCGAGAAGGCGTCGCTCGACGAGACGACGCCCGAGCTATGGCAGCACACGCTCGACGTCAACCTCACGGGAACGTTCCTGTGCTGCCGCGAAGCCTTCAAGAAGATGGAGTCGGGAGGACGGATCATCACGCTCGCATCGCTCTCCGGCGTGTACGCGACCGAGAAGTTCCCCGGCCTCCTCGCCTACAACGTGTCGAAGTACGGCGTCGTCGGCCTCACCGAGATGCTCGCCGTCGAAGGACGTGAGCGCGGCATCAGCGCCGTCTGCGTGTCGTTCGGCGCTGTCGACACCGAGATGCTCCGCGCCGCCGCACCGCAATTGAAAGCCGGCCTGCAGGCGGACGATGCTGGCCGGCTCATCGTTGCCCTCCTCGACCAAGATCTCGCGCCGCTCTCCGGCGCGAACATCCCGGTCTTCTCGAACCGATGAGCATGTTCCCCGAGAAGCATCCGGTCGTCCGGGGGCATCCGATCCACGCGGCGCTCTCGGACGGCCCGGCGGCGCTCGCGCCCGTGGCCCTCATCGCTCAGCTCTGGGCCGTCCTGCGGCGAAGCGACGAGTCGCGGGCGACGGCGCGGTCGATCACCCGCTTCGCGTGGGCGGCCTCGCTCGTCGCCGGGGTCGCGGGCTGGTGGGACTGGACGAAGATGCCGCGGGAGCATCCGGCGTGGCGTCCGGCGACGGTGCACGGCGCGGCCAATTCGGCGCTCGTCGGCGTCCTCACGGTGGCGGCCGTCTCGAAGCGCCGGCGGACGAAGGCGCTCGCCGTCGCGTCGGGCCTCGTCGGTGCCGGCGGCTGGCTCGGCGGGCGTCTCGTGTTCCATCACGGATGGCGGGTTCGTCCGGCGGAGGAGTTCGAGATCGTCGGCAAGGACGTTGATCCCGCCGTCATCAGCCGAGCGCGAAGCGAGGTCGACGACTTCGAGCGCCGGGAGACCTATTTCCCGGGAACGTGATCCGGCACGCCGGAGGCACTGTCGTTAGACTCGGCGCGGCACGACATGAGTGAAACCAACGCGCCCGTCAACGAAGCCGTCGCTGCCCTGTTGGAGCTGCAGGAGATCGACCGGGCGCGCGATCGTCTGCACGAACGCAAAGAACATCTCCCGCAACGCGCCGAGCTCGCGGACGTCGAAGCTCGGATGGCCGAACTCACCGGTGTGATCGCCCGCGTCCAACGCGATGCCGACGATCTCATGCGTGAGGAGAAGAAGGTCGAGGAAGAGGTCCGTCTGATCGAGGAGAAGATCAAGTCCGAGGAAGACAAGATGTACTCGGGCAAGGTCATCAACCCGAAAGAGGTCTCGGCGATACAGGCCGAGGTCGAGATGCTCAAGAACCGGAAAGCGCCGCTCGAGGAACGCGGGCTCGAGGAGCTCGAGGCGCGCGACTCGCTGATGGAAGAGCGAGCGAGGCTCGACGAGGAACTCCGCTCCCTCGAGGACGAAGCATCCGGGATTCGCGCCAAGATCACGGAGGCCGAAGGCGAGATCGACCGTGAGCTCGGAGCCGAGGACGGCAAGCGCGCCGACGTCATCCCGAAGGTCCCCGACGACACCCTCGAGCTCTACGAGGAGCTCCGCACGAGCAAGCGTGGCGTCGGGGTCGGCGCGCTCTCCAACGGGATGTGCACGGCGTGTCGCGAGGCACTGTCCGCGGTCGAGCTGGACCGCATCAAGCGCCGGGCGCGCGAAGGCGAGTGGCTCTTCCGCTGCGAACACTGCCGCCGCTTACTTGTTTTTCAGTGAGCCCACCGCGTAGCGCAGCGAAGCGGGAACGTTGACGGAAGCCAGCCTCTACGTCGACGGCGCGTCGTTCGGCAATCCGGGACCGTCCGGCATCGGGGTCGTCCTCGCGATCGGTGACGAGATCGTCGAGCACTCCGAAGACATCGGCTACGGGACGAACAACGAAGCCGAGTACCGCGCGCTCATCACGGGACTGCGCATGGCGCTCGATCGAGGCGTCGAAACGCTGCACGTCCGCGCCGATTCGCAGCTCGTCGTGCGCCAGGTGACGGGGGAATACAAGATCAAGAAGAAGGAACTGCAGATGCTCGCGATCGAAGCGCGAGCACTGATCGAGAAGTTCGGCTCCGTCCGCTTCGAGCACGTCCTTCGTGACCTGAACGCTCGCGCGGACGCGCTGTCCAAGGCGGGAGCCGAGCGCGCGAAGCTCAGACTCGCATGATCTTCTGGCATACCGGTCTCACGACGGTGATCGTGTGGTTCGTGATGCGCGGCAACCCGCGCGTCGATTACCGCGTCGTGGCCGTCGCGTCGCTGCTCCCGGACTTCATCGACAAGCCGGTCGGCCGGATCTTCTTCAAGGAACGGTTCGGTTCCGGCCGCCTCTATGCGCACACCCTCCTGTTGAACGTGGCGCTCTTCTGCGTGCTCTTCTTCATGCGCGGACGCGCGAAGCGTCAGTTCGTCCTCGTCCCGATCTCGTCGCTCCTGCACCTCGCGGAAGACGGGATGTGGTCGAAACCGCGCGTCTTCTGGTGGCCGTTCTTCGGGTCCAAGTTCCCGATCGACCATTCGCCGTGGAGCTGGTCGAGCTACTTCCGTCCGGGCATCATCGTGCAGGAGGTCGTCGGTCTCCTGTTGTTGCTCTGGCTCTTCGGCTCCCACGGAAAGCTGAACCGGGAAGGCCTCGCGAACTTCGTGAAGACGGGAAGGCTCGAATGACGACGCGTTTCATCATGGTCCGCCACGCCGAGACGCCCGGTTCGCTCGAGCGCCGTTTCACCGGAACGACGGACGTGGAGCTGACGGTGGACGGACACCGCCAAGCGAAAGAGCTCGCGGACCGGCTTCGTCCGGTGCGGATCGATGTGATGCACGTTTCACCGCTCACGCGCTGTCAGCAGACGGCCGCACCGATCACGGAGGTGACGGGACGTAAACCGACGATCGTCCCGGAGCTTCGCGAGGTCGGCTTCGGCTGCATCGAAAACATGACGATCGGCGAAGCGCTCGAGAAGTTCGGCGACGACCTGCCGCAGTGGTTCGGTGGCGAAGATGTCTGTCCGCCCGACGGCGAGACGTGGAACCAGGTCGGTGAACGACTGACGAAGTGGTTCGCGGAAGCCGCGGAGCGTTACAAGGACCGGACGGTGCTCGCCGTGACGCACGGCGGTCCGATCCTGTGGCTCACGCGCCATCTGGCCGAGGCACCCTTCCGGTCGATGGTCGTGTTCGAGGTCGATCCGGCCTCCGTCACGGTGTTCCAGTCACGAAGCGACACCTGGCGCATCCGGTTGTTCAACGACACGACCCACCTCGCGGACCCGCTCATGGAGAGCGTGGCGCCGCGGCGGATGCCCTAACCTGGTTACAGGAGCCGTCCGGGCGGCCGCGTCGCTTGTTCTGCAAGCGCCGAGGAAGGTCGGGACTCCACAGGGCAAGACGCTGGGTAACCCCCAGGCGGAGCGATCCGCGGTAGGCGCCTCAGAGAACAGACCGCCCCGGGAGACCGGGGCAAGGGTGAAACGGTGGGGTAAGAGCCCACCAGCGGCCCGGGTGACCGGACCGGCTGGCGCCCCCGTCCGGAGCAACACCAAGCAGGGAGACACGCCGAAGCGAAAGCGGAGGCGCAAAGGGCGGCCCGTCCGATGCTCCCGGGTAGGTGGCTTGAGCGCGTGAGGCAACTCACCGCCGAGATGGATGGTCGCCACCGCCGGCACGCCGAAGCGCAAGCGGAGGCGCGAAAGGCCGGTGGGACAGGATCCCGCCTACAGGGCGGCAGACCTCGAGGAGAGGCCCCGCGCAGCTGACGGGGCCTCTCCATTTCTTAGACTCTTAGACACATGGCGGGGGACAAAGACGCCGATCGACGCACGCCTGCCGGCCGTCGCCGGCGTGGTGAGCTCATGCAGGCGGCCGTGGACCTCGCGGCCGACCGCGGCTTCGGCCGGACGCGCGTGTCCGACATCGTCGGTCGCGTCGGCGTCGGGCAGGGCGTCTTCTACTGGTACTTCGACAGCAAGGACGCTCTCTTCCGCGAGATCCTCGAAGACACGACGCGACGGCTCCGTCTGTTCCAAGGCGCGTTCATCGCGAACGAAGACGACCCCGTACGCCGCATCGCGAGGGGGATCGTCGCGTCCTTCGACTTCATCGTCCGGAACGCGCAGTTGTTCGCGCTGCTGGACCACGAGTCCGTGCGTGTGCGGCGGAACGCGAGACCGGGGGCCGGACGTGTCCATATGCTCGACACGGCGCGCCACATCGCGGAAGCGATCGACAACGGTGACGTCCGGCCGAGCGACTCGACGTACGGCGCCCGCGCGATCTCCGGCGTCGTTGCGCAACTGAGCCGCGATTATCTGATCAATCACGGCGACGACCTCGACCACGTGATCCAGGAGGCGATCGACTTCTGCCTCGCCGGCATCACGGGACCCCGGACGATCAAGGTCTCCGAGCTTCGCGCCGAAGTCGACCTCACCCCGGGACTCCTCGACCTCCGCGACAAGGTCGGCGCCTCTGAGTGACGTCGCGCTGCTCGCGCGATTCGGCTTCCGCGATCCGCAGCGTGCTCTCGACGACCTCCCGCCGGACTGGCGCGATGATCCGTCCTTCATCGAAGCCGTTGGACGAACCCCCGACCCGGACGGTGCGCTCCGCCGTCTGAAGCGTCTCA
>JAICYB010000084.1 GCA_025934435.1 Actinomycetes bacterium
CGCTGCGCGATCAGGGTCCGCCCAAAGGGCGTGAGCTTCGCACTACTGTGGGCCACGAGGGCCTCCTTCCGGTTCGGGTCATCGACACCCCAAACCGAACAAGGGGGCTCTCAACTGTCAAGAACGTCTACGGGAAGTACACCTAGACGTGCCCGAATAGTGCCCGACCTGCCGAAGGACGTCGCCGAGCGCTACGTCGCCGGCTCGGGAGAAGCCTTCGAGAAACTCGTCGACGTGATGGCGCAGCTCCGCGCGCCCGACGGTTGTCCGTGGGATCGCGAGCAGACGCATGCGTCGCTCGCGCGTCATCTCCTCGAAGAGACGTACGAGACGCTCGAAGCCATCGACGACGGCGATCTCGTCGCCCTGCGGGAGGAGCTCGGCGATCTCGTCCTGCAGGTGATCTTCCATTCGGAGATCGCCTTCGAGGAGGGAGCGTTCGGCGTGTCGGACGTTCTGGACGATCTGCGGAACAAACTGATCCACCGTCATCCGCACGTCTTCGGGCCACCCCGAACCGAAGCGGAGGGGAACGATCGAGCAGAACCGCTCACCGCTGCCGACGTTTATGCGAACTGGGAGCGGAACAAGCGCGCGGACAAGGGGACCGGCGTCCTCGAGGGGATACCCCGGGCCATGCCGGCGCTCGCGCGCGCGGCGAAGGTCTACCGCCGGGCGGTGGGGGTCGGCTTCGAGTGGGAGCACGATGCCGACGTCGTCCGCGATCTCGAGGACGAGGTCGCGGAGCTCCGCGCCGAGGTCGTCGGTTCGAAGGACCCCGGACGCATCGAAAGCGAGCTCGGCGACGTCCTGTTCTCCGCCGTATCCGTTGCGCAGCGTTTCGGGATCGAACCCGAAACGGCACTCCGGACGATGCTCGATCGGTTCACGATGCGATTCGAAGCCGTCGAACGCCGAGCCGTCGCCGATGGGCGCGCGCTGGAATCCTTGTCCAAGCACGAGTGGCAGGAATACTGGGACGAAGCAAAGAAGGAGACTTCGTGACGCCCCCCGGCACCTCCATCGATCGCGTCCACGCACGAGAAGTGCTCGACTCGCGAGGCAATCCGACCGTCGAAGCCGAGGTCACGCTCGTGTCGGGAGCGATGGGCCGCGCGATCGCCCCATCCGGCGCCTCGACCGGCGTCCACGAAGCGCACGAGCTTCGCGACGGCGGCGAGCGCTTCGGAGGGAAAGGCGTCGAGACCGCAGTGTCCGGCATCCGGACCGATATCGCGCCCGAGATCATCGGACGGGACGCGCTCGACCAGCGAGGTCTGGACGACGCGCTCCGTCTTCTCGACGGCACGGAGAATCTGTCGCGTCTCGGCGCGAACGCCGTGCTCGCCGTTTCGCTCGCGACGGCGCACGCCGCCGCCGCCCACGTGCGCCTTCCGCTCTACCGGTATCTCGGCGGGCCCGGGGGCTCCGTCCTGCCCGTGCCGTTCTTCAACGTCGTGAACGGCGGCGCGCACGCCGACAACGCGATCGACTTCCAGGAATTCATGATCGCGCCCGTCGGGGCTCCGTCCTTCAAGGAAGGACTTCGGTACGGCGCCGAGGTCTACGCGTCCCTCCGCAAGATCGCGAAGAGCCGCGGCTTCAACACCAACGTCGGCGACGAAGGCGGTATCGCTCCCGACCTGGACTCGACCCGCGCCGCCCTCGATCTCATCGTCGACGCCATCGAGGGAGCCGGCTACGCGCTCGGCGACGACGTCGCGATCGCCGCCGACCCGGCATCGACCGAGTTTCATGAAGACGACGGCTACCACCTCGACGGGAAGGTGCTGCCGTCCGCCGACATGGTGTCGGTGCTCGACGATCTCGTCCGCGACTACAAGATCGTGTCCATCGAAGACGGCTGCGCCGAGGACGATTGGGACGGCTGGCGCAGACTCACCGAAAAGCTCGGTTCACGCACGCAACTCGTCGGTGACGACCTCCTCGTCACGAACCCCGAGCGACTCCGGCGCGCGATCAGCGAAGGATGCGCGAACGCGCTGCTCGTGAAACCGAACCAGATCGGGACGTTGACCGACACGCTCGATGCGATCGAGATCGCGCGACGCGCGGGGTGGGCGTGCATGATGTCGCACCGCTCCGGTGAGACCGAAGACGTCACGATCGCGCACATCGTCGTCGGGACGGGGATCGGTCAGATCAAGTCCGGCGCTCCGGCGCGCGGTGAGCGGACCGCGAAGTACAACGAGCTGCTGCGCATCGAAGACGACCTCGGCGCCGGAGCCCGCTACGCCGGACGGAACACGCTGAAGGGCGCCGTTTGAACCTGTCGATCGCGCAACACCGCCTGTTGATGTTCGCGATCGTCGCGGCGGCCGTCGCGATCCTGTTCGTACCCGTGGAGCAGTTCGTCCAGCAGCGTCACCAGATCTCGACGGTTGCGACGTCCCTGGCCCGGCTCCGTACGCAGGACGCGAAGCTCTCCGCCGAATCGAAGCGGCTGTCGGATCCGAACGAGCTGGCGCTCCTCGCGCGCCAACGTCTGGGCCTCGTGAGACCCGGCGAGCGGGCATACTTCATCGAACCAACCACGGCGCCGAAGCACGTCGTCGCCGCGGGACACGAGGTCCATCACGCGACCTGGTTCGGAAGGGCATGGCACTGGCTGACGTCACACATCCGCGGCCGAAGTTAAGCGTCCGATCGCAGAGGCCGCCGCGTCGGCGGATCCTGCCGGTCATCGCCGCCCTCCCACTCCTTCTGCTCGTCGCCTGCGGCGGCAAGTCGCGGGACAACTCGATCGAGATCCAAGGCCCGTCGCTGCCGCCCCTCCAGACCGTTCCGATCCGTACGCTCGAGCCCGGACCGAGCGATACGCCGGTCGCGACGCCGGCGCCGACACCGACGTCGACGCCCGGCGTCTCGGCGACCCCGGTGCCGGCGCCGGGTGATGCAACGATGACGTCGCAGGCCGGGACGCAGAAGGGCGCGCCGAGCTCGTTCTGCTGGAGCACGGAGGAGGGTGGTCCGTCCACCTGCTACACGCACGACCAGCAGACGCAGGACTCATCGCTCGGCGTGAAGTCGGGGGAGAAGGTCGTCCTGCGGATCTCGGCGACCATCCCGCCCGATGAAGAGTCGGTTCGTCCGTTCCGGGGGACGCGTTCGGGTTACCCGTCGCAGTCGATCGAACCGGCTCTCGAGACCGACCTCACCGTGAACTTGCCGGCGGGGAAATGGTCGATGGACCTCTGCGCGACGTGGCACAACCGCGGCCAGCCGATCTGCTGGCTCTTCGCGCTGAACGTCGGTTAACCGACGCCGACGACGTTGAGGTCGGTGTGCTGCCGTGCCGCGCGCGTCAGCCGCAGGTCGCACGTGACGAGCGTCGCACCGAGTCGCTCCGATAGCGCCACGTAGGACGCGTCGTATGCAGTGAAGTTGTCGCGGAGTTCCCAAACACGAAGCACCAAAGCGCGGTGACTTCGCCGCCTCAGCCGCAGCGAGAGATAGTCCGCGATGAGTGCGTCTGCTCGCGGTCGTGTTAGCGCGTCTTCGGCGATCATCCCGCGGACGGCCGAGACGATCTCCAAGTCGCAGATCGCCGGAACGTGCCGCCTCACGTCGGGGGCCTCGAGGATCGTTCCGACTTGCCGGCCTACGTCGGTTCCGAGGAGGTACTCGATGAAGGCGGACGCGTCGACGACGAGCGGTGTACTTCCTCCAAGTGAGATAGACGCTCCTCCCGTGCCTCACGGATGTAATCAGCAGCGGGACGCGGAAGCTTCACGGGCTCCCGGTTTCTGATGCGCTCGAATACTTCTTCCTCCGGAGGGAGGCTCACTTCATCTTCGAGCAGGGCCTTGATGAAATCCGAAAGCGTCTGTCCGCGGAGCTTCGCACGTCTCACCAGCTCTTTGTGAAGGCCGGCGGAGACATTGCGAACCTGGATCATCTTCGCCATGCGCCAAGCATGCCACATGTGATGCACATGTGGGTCGTCCGAATTGACCCTTGACGACCCCCGGTCAGTTGCGTATAAATGCGGAACGGTCTGCATCGATGACCGCCCGTTGACGCTGCGCCATCCTGGCGCTACACTTGCTGTCCTGCGTGCCTGGGCCCACGACCGCTATCTGTCTACCCGCAAGGACGGCTGGCGACCGCATCCCCGCACGCGGGTCTAGCGCGCGATAGCGAGAGGAGCGTGAACCGGTTTGGCGGGAGCCAACGGCTCGAACGGTAACGGACGACTTTCCTTCCAGAAGATCAAGGACATCCTCGATCTTCCCGACCTGATCGGGGTCCAGCGCGATTCGTTCGCCTGGTTCCGCAAGGAGGGCCTCGGCGAGGCCTTCCGCGACGTATCCCCGATCGAAGACTTCACCGGCAACCTCGCCCTCGAGTTCGCCGAGCACTGGTTCGAAGAAGCGAAGCACGACGTCGACGAGTGCCGCGAGAAGGACATGACGTTCTCGGCGCCGCTGTTCGTCAAGGCTCGCTTCGTCAACAAGCAGACCGGTGAGATCAAAGAGCAGACGGTCTTCATGGGCGACTTCCCGATGATGACCGACAAGGGCACGTTCATCATCAACGGGACGGAGCGCGTCGTCGTTTCGCAGCTCGTCCGTTCGCCGGGCATCTACTTCGACCGCGCTCTCGACAAGACCTCCGACCGCGAGCTCGTTTCGCTCCGTGTCATCCCCGCCCGTGGCGCGTGGCTCGAGTTCGAGATGGACCGCCGCGACACGATGGGCGTCCGCATCGACCGTAAGCGCCGCCAGTCGGCGACCGTTCTGCTGCGGGCGCTCGAGGCGTTCAAGTTCGACATGAAGACGGGCGAGGTCGAGATTGACCGCGACCGTCTCGAAGAAGAGATCCCGGACGAGAAGATCTTCGAAGCGTTCGGACGGAACGACGCCATGCGCGAGACGCTCGAGCGCGATGCGATCCGCACGCCGGGCGAAGCGCTGATGGACATCTACCGGAAGCTGCGTCCGGGCGAGCCGCCGACGGCCGAGTCCGCCGCCGGCCTGCTGCACGGCATGTACTTCAATCCGAAGCGCTACGACCTGGCGAAGGTCGGACGCTACAAGGTGAACGCGAAGCTCGGCCTGTCTCTCGCCGACAAGTTCACCGTCCTGACGAAGGAAGACCTCTACGCGGCGGTCACCTACCTCCTGGCGCTGCACGACGGCGATCCGGACCACGACATCGACGACATCGACCACTTCGGCAACCGCCGTGTGCGCAGCGTCGGTGAGCTGATCGCGAACCAGGTGCGTATCGGTCTCGCGCGGATGGAGCGCGTGATCAAGGAACGCATGTCCACGCAGGACGCCGAAGCGATCACGCCGCAGTCGCTCGTGAACATCCGTCCGCTGACGGCGGCGATCAAGGAGTTCTTCGGGACGTCCCAGCTCTCGCAGTTCATGCAGGAGACGAACCCGCTCGACCGCCTCACGCACCTTCGCCGCCTCTCGGCCCTCGGGCCGGGCGGTCTGTCGCGCGAGCGCGCGGGCGTCGAGGTTCGAGACGTCCACCCCTCGCACTACGGACGTATGTGCCCGATCGAGACGCCGGAAGGTCCGAACATCGGCCTCATCGGCTCGCTCGCGTCGTTCGCGCGCGTCAACGACTACGGCTTCATCGAGACGCCGTACCGCAAGGTCGTCGAAGGACGAGTCACCGAGCAGCTCGACTACCTCACGGCCGACAAGGAAGACCGTTACATCAAGGCGCAGGCGAACGCCGCGCTCGACCCCGACGGCCGATTCGTCGACGACCACGTTCTCTGCCGCGCGAAGCACGGTGAGGTCGTCTACGTCGAACCGGGCCGCATCGACTACATGGACGTTTCGCCGCGGCAGATGGTTTCTGTCTCGGCGTCGCTCATCCCGTTCCTCGAGCACGACGACGCGCCGCGAACCCTGATGGGTTCGAACATGCAGCGGCAGTCGGTTCCGCTGCTCCGGACGGACGCCCCGCTCATCGGCACCGGCGTCGAGATGCGCGCTGCCGCCGACACGGGCGACATCGTGCTCTGCGACAAGGGCGGCACGGTGAAGGAGGTCTGCGCCGACTTCGTCGTCGTCACACAGAAGGATGGAGCGGACAAGACCTACTACTTGAACAAGTTCGGCCGCAGCAACCAGGGCACGTGCATCAACCAGCGTCCGATCGTGCGCGAAGGCGACAAGATCAACGATGGTGCGGTGCTCGCCGACGGTCCGTGCACGGACGAAGGCGAGTTGTCCCTCGGCGTGAACCTGCTCTGTGCCTTCCTTTCATGGGAGGGACACAACTACGAAGACGCGATCATCCTTTCCGAGCGTCTCGTCCGCGACGATCTGCTCACCTCGATCCACATCGAGGAGCACGAAGTCGAAGCGCGTGACACCAAGCTCGGTCCGGAAGAGATCACTCGCGACATCCCCAACGTGTCCGAAGAGCTCCTCAAGGACCTCGACGACCGGGGGATCATCCGCGTGGGGGCCGAGGTCAGCGCGGGCGACATCCTCGTCGGCAAGGTCACGCCGAAGGGCGAGTCCGAGCTCACGCCGGAAGAGCGCCTCCTTCGCGCGATCTTCGGTGAGAAGGCGCGCGACGTACGCGACACCTCGCTCAAGGTTCCGCACGGCGAGCAGGGCACCGTTATCCACGTCAAGGTCTTCACGCGCGAAGCGGGCGACGAGCTCGCGCCGGGTGTGAACCAGCTCGTGCGGGTGTACGTCGCGCAGAAGAGGAAGATCTCCGACGGTGACAAGCTCGCCGGACGCCACGGCAACAAAGGCGTCATCTCGAAGATCCTGCCGGTCGAGGACATGCCGTTCCTCGAGGACGGGACCCCGATCGACATCATCCTCAACCCGCTCGGTGTTCCGTCCCGGATGAACATCGGGCAGATCCTCGAGACGCTGCTCGGTTGGGTCGCGCACACCGGTTGGCAGTTCGACACCGCTCCCGAGTGGATGAATCGGATGGGCTGGCCGGACGAGCTGCGCACGAACGACGGCGACCAGCGCATCGCGTCGCCGGTGTTCGACGGCGCTCGCGAGGACGAGATCCGCGATCTGCTGCTCCACAGCAAGGACCCGGGACTCACGGCCGCGACGCTCTCGCACCCGGGTGAGCGGCTCGTCGACGAGCACGGTCGCGCCTACCTCTGGGACGGACGCACCGGTCTCCGCTTCGACCAGCCGTCGACGGTCGGGATGGTCTACATCCTGAAGCTGCTCCACCTCGTGGACGACAAGATCCACGCGCGCTCGACGGGGCCGTACTCGATGATCACGCAGCAGCCGCTCGGTGGGAAGGCGCAGTTCGGCGGTCAGCGCTTCGGCGAGATGGAGGTATGGGCGCTCGAAGCGTACGGCGCCGCCTTCGCGCTCCAGGAGCTGCTGACGGTGAAGTCCGACGACGTCCTCGGTCGCGTCAAGGTGTACGAGGCCATCGTGAAGGGCGAGAACATACCCGAGCCGGGCATCCCCGAGTCGTTCAAGGTCCTCATCAAGGAGATGCAGTCGCTCTGCGTGAACGTCGAGGTCTTGTCCGCTGAAGGCAAGCAGATCGAAGTGAAGGAGACGGACGAGGACTACCGCGTCCAAGAGGAACTCGGTATCGATCTTTCGAGACCCGAGCGCGCGAGCGCCGGAGAGGAGCTCTAGGTGACGACCGGAGACGCGCGAAACGCGGCGACGAGCGAATCAGAAAGGGACTCGTAACTTATGACCGACACTCAGAGAGTCCAGGACGTCAACGAGTTCGACCAGCTCCGGATCGGTCTCGCCACACCGGAACAGATCCGGATGTGGAGCAACGGAGAGGTCCGCAAGCCCGAGACGATCAACTACCGCACGCTCAAGCCCGAGCGCGATGGACTGTTCTGCGAGCGCATCTTCGGTCCGACGAAGGACTGGGAATGTGCGTGCGGGAAGTACAAGCGCGTCCGGTTCAAGGGCATCATCTGCGAACGCTGCGGCGTCGAAGTGACGCGCGCGCGCGTGCGTCGCGAGCGCATGGGCTCGATCGAGCTCGCCGCGCCCGTCGCGCACATCTGGTTCTTCAAGGGTGTCCCGTCCCGCCTCGGCTACCTGCTCGACCTCGCGCCGAAGGACCTCGAGAAGATCATCTACTTCGCGTCCCACGTCGTGACCTTCGTCGACACCGAGAAGCGCACGCGTGACCTCGCCAAGCTCGAGGCGCAGCTCAACCGGGAGAAGGAAGAGCTGAACGGCGAAGCCGAAGCCGCGAAGGCGAAGCGGGCGAAGGACTACGAGAAGGTCCAGAAGGATCTCGAGAAGTCCGGGAACAAGACGCCGGCGACCGCGCGGACGAAGAAGCGCGAGTACGACGCGGCGGTTCGCGACATCGACAAGCGCGTCGCCGCGCGCGTCGAAGTCATGGACCGCGCCTGGGACGAGTTCATCAAGCTCTCGCCCAAGCAGCTCGTCGCCGAGGACGTGTGGCGTCAGCTCCGCGACACCTACGGTGAGTACTTCCGCGGCGGCATGGGGGCCGAGGCCATCAAGGACCTCCTGCGCGGTCTCGATCTCGACAACGAGCACGAGTCGCTGCGCACGACGATCCGTGAGAACAAGGGTCAGCGTCGTATCCGCGCGATCAAGCGCCTCAAGGTTCTCGAGTCGCTGACGTCGTCGGGCAACCAGGCGTCGTCGATGATCCTCGACGCGATCCCGGTCATCCCGCCGGACCTGCGCCCGATGGTGCAGCTCGACGGCGGCCGCTTCGCGACGTCGGACCTGAACGACCTCTACCG
>JAICYB010000009.1 GCA_025934435.1 Actinomycetes bacterium
CTCGCCGGTGATCTGACGGAGTGGCCGCACGGTGACGCCCGGGGACTTCAGGTCGACGAGGAACATCGTGAGTCCCTGGTGCTTCGGCAGGTCGGGGTCGGTGCGGACGATCACTTCGCCCCAGTCGCTGAAATGAGCGCCGGTCGTCCAGACCTTCTGGCCGTTGAGCACCCACTCGTCACCGAACTTCTCGGCGCGCATCTGCAGACCGGCAACGTCCGAGCCGGCGCCCGGTTCGCTGAAGCACTGCGACCAGATCTTGCTGCCGTTGATGAGGCCGGGCATGTGCTGTTTCTTCTGCTCTTCCGTGCCGTGCGTGAAGATCGTCGGCAGGCACATGCCTTGTCCGATGTAGAGGGGGCCCGTGGGCAAGACATAACCCGCAGCTTCGGCGTTGAACGCTTGCTGGTGTTTCGGTGTGAGGCCCGCGCCGCCGTACTCCTTCGGATAGGTGACGCCCGCGAATCCGGCGTCGGCGAGCTTGCCCTGGAAGTCCTTGCAGCGGGCGATCGCCCGTTTCTCTTGTTCCGAGCCGATGTCGCCTGCGCCCTGCGACGCTTCGTCGCCTTCCGGCGTGCCGCGACGCGGCGCATTCTCGGCGAGCCACTTGCGAGCTTCGTTCGCGTATTCCTCGACGCTGATATCGGCGGTGATCGTCATCTGATGTGCCTCCCAGAGGGTTTCGTCGCTGCAGAATCGCACGCCCTCGGCGCCGGACGCCACCGCGGGGCATGATGGGTCGATGGACCTCTCCCGTTTCGAAAGCCTCGTCCCGCTCGATCACGGTCTCGGCACGATCGTGACGATGCGTCCGGATGGGACGCCCCACACCTCGGTCGTGAACGTCGGTGTTCTGGCACATCCGATCGGTGGTTCGTCCGTCGTCGGCTTCGTCGCCGCGGGGAACGCGCGCAAGCTCGTGAACCTGCGTGCGGATCGGACCGTCGCCGTTGTCCTCCGAGCCGGCTGGCAGTGGATGACCGTCGACGGGACGGCGGAACTGATCGGTCCGGACGACCCTCATCCCGACGTGGACGCCGAACGGCTCCGGCTCCTGTTGCGCGAGATCTTCAGCGCCGCCGGCGGCACCCACAACGACTGGGACGCCTACGACCGCGCGATGCGTGACGAGCGGCGCGCGGCCGTCATCGTGTCACCGCGCCGCGTCTACGGCGTGTAACGACCGGGCGGCGCCGCGGCCTTCCACTCCTCGGGTGGGTCGACGAAGAATCGCATCAGGTCGACGAGCCATGCGAGCGGACGCTCCGCCCACGTGACGCGCGGGTCCGGCCGACGCGGCAGGAGCCAGAGCGCAACGAGCAATCGCGCTCGAACGATGTCGGCCTCCACGCCGTCCGGCAGGTCATCCACTTCGCGGTATCCGTCGAGCACGTGCTCGAGGGCAGCCATCGGTTGCGGTCGGAAGTCACCGATCAGCTCGCCGTCGCCTGCGCACCCGAAGTCGATGAGCGCCACGTAGGTGTCGTCGCGTACGAGGACGTTCGACATCTGCAGGTCGCCGTGGACGAATCCGAGCCGAGGCGCTGCCTGCTCACCGAGGGCATCGACCCACCGGGTGAGCCATCCTGCTTCGTGCGCCGTGATCGTCCCGTCTGTCGCGCGGTCATCGATCAGCGAGTAGATGTCCGGTGGTTCGATCGGCCGCGGCGGTAGCGACGAGGGGTTCCCCTTCGTATGCAGGAGCGCGAGGTCGTGTCCGACCTCTGTCCACACAGCACGACTCAGGATGAAGTCGACCTCGGCGTCACGCGCCTCGACGTGATCGACGATCAGGTACGGAACCGGCAGGAGCTCGAGTGAATCGTCAAACGCGATGAGCGACGGTGTTCGAACGCCGGCGCGGATGGCTTCGGGGATCGCGACGGCTTCGGTCCGCGCTTGCGCGACGTGCGCCGGATGGTTCCGCGGCACGCGCAGGACCGCGGGCCCGAGGCGATAGACCGTGTTGATGATCCCCGGAGATGCGATCTTCGCGAACGACGACGCATCGATCCCGTGCCGCGCGGCGATCGCACGGACCGCGTCTTTGGTGACGAGTGTTTCGTCCGGCAGATTCAGATGCTGACCCGGCCCACCTTCATCTCTTTGAACGGGATGTCCTTGTCGACGCGCGGGTCCTGCGGGAGACCGAGCACGCGCTCCCCGATGATGTTCAGCAAGATCTCGTCGCTTCCCCCGGCGATCTTTCCGGAACGCGAGGCGAGCAGGTTCTGCGTCCACTTCGAGCCGAGCTCGTCGGTGCTCTCCCACGCCTGGCCGCCGGGTCCGATGAGGTTCGGCGCGAGTTCGGTGATCAGCGCGCCGACGCGCGTCCCCATGAGCTTCATGATCGAGAACTCGGGTCCGGGCTGGCGGCCCTTGTTCTGTTCGCCCATCCGCTGACCGAGGAGCGCAAGCACGCGCTGCTGGATGAAGAAGTCGATCACTTTGTCGCGCGTCTCGGCGTCGTCGAACAGTTCGAGCTCGCGCGCGAGGCGGACGATCGCACCTTCGCCGCCGCCACGTCGCGTGGTTTGTCCGCCGCCGCCGCCGAGTGACATGCGTTCGTTCATCAGCATCGTGAGCGCGACACGCCAGCCTTCGCCGACACCGCCGACTCGGCTGGTGTCCGGCGTGCGGGCGTCGGTGAAGAACACTTCGTTGAAGTGGGACTCGCCCGTGATCTGAACGATCGGACGAACCTCCACGCCGGGTTGGTGCATGTCCACGATGAAGAACGAGAGGCCCTGGTGCTTCGGCAGTTCCGCATCCGTGCGGAACGGACCACCGCCGATGTCGGCGATCTGTGCGCCGGACGTCCACACCTTCTGTCCGTTGATGATCCACTCGCCGTCGACACGTTCCGCCTTCGATTGCAGACCGGCGAGGTCGGAACCGGCGCCGGGTTCGCTGAAGAGCTGGCAGAAGATTTTCTCGTTGCGAAGGACCTTCGGGATCCAGTACGTCTTCTGCTCTTCGGTCCCGTGCGCGAGGAGCGTCGGGATGAAGAGGCCGAAGCCGAGGCCGTTGAGCGCCGGAAGGGCGTAGGGACCGGCTTCCTGTGAATAGGCAGCCTGATGCGCGCGCGTGAGCCCTTGGCCCCCATATCCGCGCGGGATCGTGATGCCGGCGAAGCCTGCGTCGTGCAGCTTCGCCTGGAAGTCGCGAGCACGTGCGACGTAGTCGCGCTCTTCGGGTGAACCCATCTCATGCGACTCGCCCATCGGACCGACGTCGGCTTCGCCGCGCTTGCGCGCGTTCGCAGCGAGCCAGTCGCGAGCTTTGGCGCGGAACTCGTCGACGCTGATCTCGGCTTCGATCGTCGTCATCACTTGCTCCGATCTGCGATCACCTCGCGCGCCGTCGATGTCCCGTCCGATCCCGGGATGTCGAAGTTCGCGGGGTTCCCCTCATCGATCTCGACGTTCACCGCGTTCAGGAATCGCGCGGTCATGCCGTAGAAACCGGCGGTGAGTGTCAGCTCGACGATCTGCTTGTCGTCGAGTCCGATCTTGCGAAGCGATTCGACGTCTTCGTCCGTTACGTCGTTTGCTTCAACCTTGAGTGCGTACTCGACGACGGTTCGCTCCTTCTCGCCGAGCTTGCTGTAGTCGCGCGCTTTCAGCGCTTCGAGATCGTCGGCTGTGTTGCCGACGTCGAGCGCCCACTTCCCGTGGTGGCTCCACTCGTAGTCGCAGTCGAGCTCGAGCGAGATCGCGTTGATGACGAGCTCGCGGAGCTTCGGGTCGAGGTCGGCGCGCGCCAGGAGCATGCCGCCCATCCGCGAGTACGCGCCGGCGACCTTCGGTGCGTGGTTGAGCTCCTTGAAGATGTTGAAGGCCGGCAGGTCGCCGTTGTCGGTGTAGGGGAGCCGGGGCACCGGGAAACGATACCGTGGGGACGGGATGAATCTCGACCCGGACGAGCTCAAGCGCCAGATCGACGAGGTCCTCGAGGAGATCGACCTCGTCGAGGCGGAAGTCCTGGAGCTCTTCGCGGACATCGGGGGCGAAGAAGCCCTGCGGCGGGTCGTCGCCTACAAGCGCGAGCAGGAACGCTCGTCGCCGCTTACGCGGGAAGGTCCGCCGGGACCTTCGACATCGCCACCAGAGATTCCGTGAAGACGTAGATCCGGTTGAAGAACCGGAAGACGTCACCCTTGTCGAGGCGGAAGCGGCGGTACATCACGGCTTTGCCCGCGTCGTAGCCGTCCATCACGTCGCGCCAGGTGGCGAGATCTCCGGCGAGGACGAAGCTCGCGTCCGGTGGTTCGTCCGACAGCTCGGCGGTCGTGACGACGCCGTCGCTGAACGTGAACGTGACGTAGCGGTTCAGATCGCGGACGCCCACCGCCCACGAACCGTTGAACGTCTTCTTGGCCGCGGTGATCCAGTCCCAGTACATGAAGAGCTTCGTCTCGCGGTAGGTGTCGTCCGGGAAATTGTTGATCGCATCCTTCGCTTCCGCCGCCCACGCTTCCGAGAAGAATTCGGCCATCGCCCTAACCTCCCGCGATGACCGGCTCGAGCGACTGGAGTTGTTGGGACATCTCCTTCGGCAGCTCGACGCCGATGATGCCGAGCTTGCGGTAGAGCTGTCCGACCATGAGTTCGCGTAGTTGCAAGATGTCGAAGCCGAGCGGCTCGGTGTTCGCGACCTTGCTGACCGCGCCGCCCATGTTGAAGATCGTCTGCAGTACCTGCAGGACGTCCTTCTGGTGGGACGGGTCACGTTTGAGCGAGTCGTAGAGGAACTTCATGCCGAACTGCACGTGGCGCGCTTCGTCCCGGCAGGTCGCCGTGAAGCCGGTGTAGTACGCGGGAAGGAATCCGCGGTCGCGTCCGAAGCCGAGCGTCACCTTCATCACGACGAGCGCGAGCACGCCTTCGATCCAGAGGTGATAGAGCGTCGAATACTTCACGCGGCGGTGTGGATCGTCCGGATTCTGACGAAGGTCGTCCGCGAGATACGCGAGCAACCCGAACGGTCCGACGAAGGTTTCCGTGAGCCACTGGTACGAGTGATCGAGGACGTCCATGATCGTCTCGCCGGGGACACCGACGACTTCCTTGTAGAAGCGGTCGAAGAAGACGGTGTGACGCGCTTCGTCCTCGATCTGGGACGACACGAAGATCTTCTCGTCTTCGGTGCCCGCCATCATGAACGGCACGAGGTCGACTTCGACCTGGCGCTCGCCGTGATGGAACCCCGATGAGATGTCGATGAACGCCTGCCGCTCGTCTTCCGTCATCTTCTCGTGCCAGTCGACGGCGTCCTGCGTGAAATCGAGGTCGTAGACGTTCCACCGCTGCTTCAGATAGCGCGCGTAGAGATCGAGCGGTGCGGGGAGTTTCTTGAACGTGTGCACGTACTCGATGACTTCATCGATGTGCACCTTCCCGATGCCTTCGAGGTCTGTGTCCTCGACGATCTGGAAATCCTCGACGGTCTTCGCCATCCCACACCTCCCGTTTAGGGGTCTGTAGCGAGTCTAGCCACCACTCAAGCGCAAGCTACGTGCGAGCTGGAGCAAATGTGACGGCGTGACCGTCCCGGCGACGCGCACGAAGGATCCGTCCGGCGTCTGCGCCCGGATCTCGTTCTCCCGGGCGTCGACGATCATCACCGCGTTCCGCAGGCCTTTGACCGTCACCTTGTACGTCGTTCGATTCTCGGCGGCGGCGGCTGCTTCGAGGGACGGATCTTGATCGACGACGACGAGGTCGGCGCCGTCGGTGTAGACGTCGGTGAGTGACGAGACGGGCGGCGTCTGGCCGAGGCTCGGCACGGGACTGGCGGTCGCACCGCTCGGCAGCGCAACGAAGAAACGTCCGATGTGGACGAAGCCCTTCGGCGCGGACGGAAGCGTCCACAGCTTGTCCGTCGATGTGTCGGGGACGGGTTGGATCGTCCCCTTGTCGATGCCTTCGTCGGGCGCCGTCGTGATCTTGAAGAGGTCGGGATCGACCTCGCCGACGCGCACCTTCGTCGCGACGCGCCGGCGAAGCAGCTTGCCCGAGCGGACCCACCACTCTTCGACGACGATGCCCTCACGGTCGACGCAGAAGTCCGCGTATTCCTTCGACGTCGGCGCGTACTTCGTGAGGTCGCCTGCGGAGACCGGGCCCCCGGCCCGATACATCTGACACTCGCGTCCATAGACGCTGCGTCGTTCGCGCTTGACGATGATGTGTCTGCGGAGGGCTTCGTCCAGCGCGGCATCGATCCGAAGATCGCCGGAGCCGAGGCTCGGCGGGATCGCGATCGAGAGCGGCGCCGAGGCGGGGTTGAGGTTCGAGAGCGCTCCGAACGCGCTGAGCCGGACGCTCAGTCGTTTGCCGTTCGACCACGTCTCGATGCGGCTGTCGAATGGACGGAGCACCCAGGTCTTCTCCGTCGTCACCACGCGGGGACCGCCGGCACGCGTATCGACCTGATAGGACGCGTAGTAGGAGCGGGGGATCGTCCTGATGCGGAACGGCTTGCCGGCCGAGATGACGCGCGAACCCGTCCGCGGGACGGGGCGATGCGTCAGGACGTAATCGACGCCCACGCCCGCCACGATGAGCGCGGCGATCGTGAGGACGATGACGCGGAGTCGCCGGCGGCCGAATTCGTATTCGGATCTCAATCGGCCACCAGTCTCTCCTAGCCGAAACCTGTCCCGGCGAGTATAGTTTTGGGGTCTGGTCCGTCATAAGGGGAGAGGAATGACGAACACGCTGGAAGACGTCCAAAACAAGAGCCGCGTCTACTCCGACTGGAACTCGACGAAGGGGCTCCGCACCGACATCCTGCCCTGGCGTCTGTGGGACAAGGCGAAGCGCCTCCACTGGGATCCTGCGGCGATCGACTTCACGCAGGACACGAAGGATTGGGCGAATCTCCAGCCGGAACAGCAGATGGTCGTCGCCGGACTCGCGTCCGGGTTCATGGTCGGCGAAGAAGGCGTGACGCTCGACATCATGCCGCTCGTCTTCGCGATGGCGGACGAGAACCGCGCCGAGGAGACGATGTTCCTCACATCGTTCGCCTACGAAGAAGCGAAGCACGTCGACTTCTTCCACCGTTGGTTCCAGGCGATCGGCGTGTCGCCGCTCGAGATGCGCCGCATGCAGCGTCAGCGCGCAGCGGAAGCCGGCATGGAGCTGCAGGACGAAGAGCAGCGCGGCGGACTCTTCGAGTCGATCCTTCCGAAGATCATGCGTCGTCTCCTCACGGACCGTTCACCGGAAGCGTTCCTGATCGCTTCAGTCACCTACAACCAGTTCGTCGAAGGTTGCCTCGCGATCGCCGGTTACCGGATGTGGGGCCAGATGTTCGAGTCGTTCGGCGTCCTTCCCGGACTCCGTTCGGGACTCGAACACATCCAGGACGACGAGCGCCGTCACATCGCCTACGGGACGTACCTCTGCCGGCGCATCATCTCGGCGGACCCGGCGCTCGCCGAAGTGGCGGTCGACCACATGTACAAGCTCCGCAACATGTACGCCGGTGGATTCGCCGGTCTGCAGACGGACAACGGACTTTCGCGCGCGAGTGCCGAAGAAGTGATCGCGGCCGCGCGTGCCGCGCAGGCCGAAGCGCAGAGCAACGGCAACGGTGGCGGCGGCTACGGCGCCGGCGGCGGCGGACAGTTCAGCGTGTTTGCCGAGGTCATGCTCCGTCAGGTCGACCGCCGGATCGCGCTCCTTCGCAACGCGGCGAAGCTCGACGCATCGTCGGCCGAGTCCGGAGCGGGGGCCGAAGAGCTCGAAGAAGAGCTCGAAAAGGTCGGCTAAGTCTCCAGGTCGCTCAGAACAGGAGGCCTCCTCCGCCCCCCCTGGGGGCAGAGTCCGACGCGGTCGACCGTGACCGGGCCGCCGAATTCGTTGATGCAGACGGACGGCCGCGACCGTGCCGACGCCGGCATGAACGACGCGCCGGTGAGCACCGCCGCGATGATGCTGATCAGTGCTGCGAGACGCTTGAGCTTCATCCCCGACTCCCTCGTACCGACGGATAGTTGCCGGTACGTACGAAGCCGGAGCGAGTTTTCTTACTTCATTCGTCGGTGTGGCCGTTGCCGTTCGTCCGGCGCACCTTGTCGATCGTGCCTCCGACGACGTTCCGCGCCGTGTCGAACGTGCTCCGTCCGAGATCGCGGGCGCCTTCGTACGCTCCGGTCGCCGCCGCTTCGACGTTCTGGCTGACGTCTTTCGCGCTCTCGACGGCGCCTCGTCCGACGGTCGATGCGTGCTCCTCCACCTCGAGCGCGATCTTGCGCGTCGCGTCGATGACGGTTTCGGCGGTGCCGGCGCCGAGCTTCACGACGTCGCTCGCGACATCGGCGAGGCCCGTGATCGCGGCACGCGCGGCGTGTGATGCCGTTCCCGCCGTGGTCACGCCGAGATCGGCGGCACCTTCGAGCGTTCCCGTGACGGCGCCCTTCAGCGTGTCGAGGAACCCATTCGCCATCGACGTCGCTTCACGGCCGACGCCGTACACGGCATCCCTGATCTTGCGCATGCGAGACCTCCTTGGTCGTAAGAGAGACTCGCGTTACAGGGATGTAGTTTCACAACCACTTGGCTTCTGGGGAAGATCGCTCGGCGAAAACCGCGAGCTATCTTCCCCAGAACCGAACGAGTTAGCCGCGCATCGAGAAGGGCGGCACGGCCTTCTCGATGAGCTCCGCAACGACGGGGCCCAGCTCCGCTGGGTCCCAGCGACCTTCCTTCTCCTTCATCGGCCCCGGATGCCAGCCTTCGGCGATCCCGAGACGTCCGCCGGACGAATGGAAGACGCGTGCCGTGATCCCTTTGCTCTGCTCGGACGCCAGCCACGCGCAGATCGGCGCGATGTTGTCCGGCGAACGCGGATCCCACGATCCTTCCGCGACGCCTTCGCGCCGTCCCATGCCGAGGTCTTCCGTCATCCGCGTCAGTGCGCCCGGCGAGATCGCGTTGACCGTGATGCCGTACTTCGCCATCTCGCGGCCGACGATGATCGTGAACGATGCGATGCCTGCTTTTGCGGCGCCGTAGTTCGCTTGGCCCGGGTTCCCGTAGATCCCGGACGTCGACGTTGTGTTGATGATCCGCTTGTCGAGCGTGGCCCCTGCTTTCGCTTCGTCCCGCCAGCGGTGCGTCGCGTGACGCGTCGGGCAGAACGTTCCCTTGAGATGGACGTTGATGACCGCGTCCCACTCCGCCTCTTCCATGTTGAAGAGCATCCGGTCGCGCAGGATGCCCGCATTGTTCACGAGCACGTGCAGATCGCCGAACGTGTCGTAGGCGAGATCGATCATCTCTTTGGCCGTGTTCCAGTCGGACACATCACCGGCGTGGGCAACCGCTTCTCCGCCCATGGCCTTGATCTCGTCCACCACCGATTGCGCGACGGGCTGCTGCGATCCCGTTCCGTCGCGTTCCATGCCGAAGTCGTTGACGACGACCTTCGCGCCCTGACGCGCGAGCTCGAGCGCGTGACCGCGTCCGATGCCTCGTCCTGCTCCGGTTACGAGTGCGATCCTGCCTTCACAGATCCCCATTGGCCTTCTTCCTGTACTCCTCGCGGACGAGGCGCCGATACAACTTTCCGGTTTCGTGTCTTGGTAGTTCGTCCGTGAAGTCCACGGACTTCGGGCACTTGTAATGCGCGAGCTTCGAACGGGCGTAATCGATCAACTCGGACGCGAGCGCATCCGATGCCGTGACGCCGTCCTTGAGCTCGATCACGGTCTTCACTTCCTCGCCCCACTCTTCGTTGGGGATGCCGATCGTGCATGAGTCGCGCACGCTTTCGTGCGTGAGCATCACCGCGTCGACCTCGGCCGGGTAGATGTTCACGCCGCCGGAGATGATGAGGTCGGCGCTGCGATCGGTGAGGAACAGATAGCCGTCGTCGTCGACGTAACCCATGTCGCCGAGCGTGAAGTAATCGCCCGAGTACGCCTTCGACGTCTTCTCGGTGTCCTTGTAGTACTCGAAGCGCGTCTCCGCTTCCTCCGGCGCGCGCAGGAACACCGTGCCGATCTCGTTGGACGCGAGGACCTTGCCGTCGTCGTCGCGGATCTGGACGTGTCCTTCGGGAACCTTCCCGACGGTGCCGGGCTTCGTGAGCCACTCGTCGGACTCGACGGACGTCCCGCTTCCTTCCGTCGCCGCGTAGTACTCCCAGATGATCGGGCCGACCCAGTCGATCATCGCTTTCTTCACTTGGACGGGACACGGCGCAGCGCCGTGCGCGATCCGTTTCAGTGACGTGATGTCGTAACGCGTCTTGACGTCATCGGGAAGCGAGATCAGCCGGTGGAACATGATCGGCACGAGATGCATGTGCGTGATGCGGTACCTCTCGACGAGACGGAGCGTGTCCTCCGGATCCCAGCCGTCCATCAAGACGATCGGAAGTCCCCAGAGCAGTGGTAGTCCGAGCGAGAACGCGAGCGGCGCCGCGTGATACAGCGGACCCGTGCACAGGTAACGATCGGAGTCGTCGTGCGCCGTCGCGGCGCTGCTCTGCGCGCGGCTCGCAGCAGGACGGCGCCGGTAGACACCTTTCGGTCGTCCGGTGGTGCCCGACGTGTAGAGCATCGTCGTACCGACGCCTTGGTTCTCGACGGCGTCCGGTGATTCGTCCTTCAGCGCGGCGTCGTAGGACTCGAAGTGGTCGATCGCGCCGCCGACCGCGAGACGGACCTTGACGTTCGCCATCTCGGCCGCTTCGGCGCACGTGCTCGCGAAACGCTCGTCCGCGACGACGATCTGCGCTTCGCAGTCGCCGAGGATGTACGCGATCTCTTCCGCACCGAGGTGCCAGTTGATCGGCGTCAGTCTGAGGCCGTTCCTCGCGGCCGCGATGTAGACCTCGACGAACTCGGGACGGTTCGAGCACACGAGCGCGATCGCCTGTCCGGCCTCGATGCCCCGGGCGCGCATCGCGCGAACGAGCTGGTTGCACCTGGCGTCGAGCTCGGCCCACGTCTCGTCCCCGGTCGGGGACACCACAGCTGTTTCGTCCGGCTGGCTCTGGGCGCGCTGTGCGACGGCTCGATGAGGCAGCGTCGGGTAGCGCGCAGTTTCCTGCGTAACTGTTTCGGTCAATTCGGACCCTCCTCCTACGCCTCCGCCAAGCTTCGGCGTGGCCTCCCGCCGGACATTTTGCGACGGGAAGCGCGCTTTGGAAAATCGAGTTACATAGAGGTATGGACGAACGCCTCTGCCTTCTGACCGTGCACGCCCATCCGGACGACGAAGCCTCCAAGGGGGCCGGCACCGTCGCCCGGTACCACGCGGAGGGGGTCCGGACCGTCCTGGTCTGCTGCACGGGCGGTGAAGAGGGCGACATCTTGAACCCGGAGATGGAGTCCCCGGAGGTCAGGGCGAACATCGCCGCCGTCCGGCGCGAGGAGCTCGCGAACGCAGCGAAGGTGATCGGCTACGACGAGGTGGTCATGCTCGGCTACCGCGACTCGGGGATGCCGGGAAGCGACGCGAACCTGCACCCGCGCTCCTTCGCGCAGTCGAATTTCAACGACGCCGTCGGGCGACTGGTGACGATCATCCGCCGGACGAAGCCCCAAGTCATCGTCACCTACGGCGACGACCACCGCGGGTATCCGCACCCCGATCACATCAAGGTGCACGACATCACGATGCCGGCGTTTGACGCGGCGGGTGATCCCGATGCGTTCCCGTGGGCGGGGGAGCCGTGGCAGCCGCTGAAGGTCTATTACACGATGTGGTCGCGGAAGCGGATGCTCGCGACGCACGAGAAGTTCCTCGAGCTCGGTCTCGAGTCGCCGTACTCGGACGACTGGTTCAAGAACCGAGACTGGGGCGAGGACACGACGACGACGTCGGTCGACATCTACGGCTACACCGACGCACGCCGCGAGGGCCTGCTCGCGCACCGCACGCAGGTCGACCCGAACTCACGCTTCTGGTTCGGTCTGCCACCCGAGGTCGCGCGCGAGGTCCATCCGTTCGACGACTACGTCCGCGCACGCAGCTTGGTGGACGAACCACTCCCGGAGGAAGACCTCTTCGCCGGAGTGCGCGAACGCGTCAGCGCGTAACCTCGCACTAGAACTCGTACCAGCTCGTTCTCCCGAGGAAGAATCCGTGATCTGACCGAACGTCCTCGCATTTCACGGCGTCGACGAAGCCGGCGCAGCGGAACTGCCATCGTGTGATGGACCGGCCCGGTGCGAGTTGGAGGCTCCACGAACCGAGCACTGAGTCGCTGGCGCATGCGATCTGTGGCGCCGAATCACTCGAAAGGAGCATCCCGTTGCCCCACACCGCGTCCTCCGGGCAGCGCGGCGGGCGGTCTGTTGCGGGGAATGTCCACGTGCGGTAGGTGTTGGCGATATCACACCGCACGATCTGGTGGGCGGGCCCATCGTATCCCTCCGTGCGCGGGTTATATGTCGGACCACTCGAGAACACACACGCGATGTTTCCCGCCGCAGCACTGAAACCGGCCGGCGGCTCGGTGGACGTCGGCGACGAAGGTCGCGTCCTCGGAGCATTGGCATCGTCGGTCGCCACCGATCGTGATGCCGAAGGTGTGCTGGTCCTATGCGAAGCCGTCCGCACCGTCGCTGACCGCGAGGCTACGAGGACACTCAACGCAGCGACACCGCTAAACATGATGCCGACGGCGATCCACTTGACCTTCGTCGTCACGGGTAGATCACAACGCGACCGCGTCCAAGATGGCTCCGATCAGTTCTTCATCCCCTCGTATCGCTCCTTCGATCAGGCGTTTCGCGGTCCCATGTGGTTCGCGTGTGCGTGTGAGCCGGCTGAAGACGTTGCTCACCGATTCGACGAGGCCCTCTATCACGCCGCTACCGTCCGAGGGACGTTGGGTCAGCGCGGCTGCGAACAGTGCCTCGTTCGCGGCCGCCGTCTCGGTAAGGAAGCGTAAGAATCCGGACACGGTGTGGATCGCATGGTCGGCAATGGTGGTCTCGTCGAAACGGGGAAGTCCTTGTGTCGCGATGAGCGACCGAATCGCCGAGTCGGTCAGGTCCCCATCATCCGGGAACCACGCGCGCGCTCGTTCGTTCTTGACGTTTGCCCGCCGAGCCGCCGATGCACACGTGGCGGAGCGTTTCGTCTTCCACAGGAGGATCGCCGCGTCGATGACGCGATCGAAGTCCTTCGCATCGTCTTCTACGTTTGGCCGTCGTGCGTCGACCTCGCCGCCGGGTTCAGTGAACAACCAGGCGAGATCGAAGACCGCGTCGGCGGCCGTCCGGAGATCGATCACATCAGGATCGATCGTTAGGCGCATCACAAGGCCGTCGGTCAGCGCGTGCATCAACGTGACGACTTGGGTGTTGGTCGTGCCACGGCGCGGTCGCCGTCCGAGTTGCGACATCGCGAGGGAGAGAACTTCCGCAAGGCGATCCGTCATGTTCTGGTAGTACTCGCGCCGGATCTCGATGACGCGCGCTCCGATCGACGCGTGCCTTCCCGACGGTTTCGTCCCCTCCCACATCGGACTTGATGTCATCACTGCCGCATCGATAACTCGACCCGCCGGCGTGCCGGGCGACATGAACTGGAAGCGAAGGTTGAGTTCCAACATGTGTCGTAGCGTCGCGATGAGCTGGTCCCGCGATCGCTTGCCGGAAGTCTCACTCCGGTACGTCTCCATGAGCGAGTCGAGGACACGGTCGAAGCCGCCTCGCTCAGTCGAACTCAACCACGTGGTAATCGCCTCGATCGCTTGATCAGTCGTCGGGAAGGCTCGAAACGCCGTGTCGCGACTCGGGGCGCCCGGCTTCTTCGAGAGCTGGTCACGGGAGAGCAGGCGCTCGAGCCCGACCATCGGCTCGCTGAGCAGACGGTCCAGTGCCGCTTCGAACAGTCGCTCGCGCGCTTCCTCGGAGACCTGTACTTGCCGTCGTGCGACGTTCTCTCGCAAGGCCGCGTCACACCCCTGCTCCAGTGACTATCACCATGGTAGGAGTTCGCGACTTGAAATGCACGTTAAGCCAGTCGGGGGTTGTGCGACACGTCGTCGCATCGGCGCGACCCCGTGCCTACTGACAGTGCGGAGGGAACGTGTTATGAACTTCTGGCACGGTCGCATGGTTAACCATTCGACTGATATAGCAGTCGGGGACGCCGTGGAGGTGGGGATGACCAGGGACAAGAGGCCAGCACGCGCACGACCGGGTGGAGTCGATTGGTGCTACCGATCGCGAGATGTTGCACCCAGACACGTCAAGAATCGACGCGGCCTGTCCGTTCTTCTGATCGTGATCACGGTCGTTCTCGGCGTTAGCGCCGGAAGCCCATCGTTCGCGGTAACGACTGGGAGTTGGCCTGGGGCGGGCGGCCCCCGTGCGGCTCACGATCAATATGGCTACCCGTATCCCGATGCGCCCGCGTGTACGGCTGGCGGTGCCTGCGACCCTGATAAGTGGAACTTTTACCAAGGGCAGTGCACATCTTGGGTCGCCTATCGCTTGAATCAGCTGAACAAGGTCGCCTTTAGCAACTCATATGGCGGCCAGCATTGGGGGGATGCGACCAATTGGGGGACCGCCGCGAGGAACATCCATGTGGCCGTGAACGGCACTCCGGGCCTGGGGAGCGTCGCCTGGTATCAGGGAACCTCAGGCAATGATGACGGCCACGTCGCCTACGTCGAGCAGGTCAAGTCTTCGTCACAGGTGGTCATCTCGGAGATGAACTACGACTTCGACAACGGCTTTCGCGTCCGGACGATTTCGACCTCGTCTGGCTGGCCGACCGACTTCCTCCACATCAAGGACGTCCCGACGAATACCGACCCGACGGGCCATTTCGATAGCGCACAGGGTCGCGTCGGCGGCGTCGTCCGTGTGCAGGGTTGGGCGTTGGACAAGGATGCACCGACGACGCCGATCCATGTTCACATCTACATCGACGGTAAAGCCGGCTCGGGGGCCCGTTCCGTCGACATCGGGGCTGCGAATGTGTCCCGGCCGGATGTGGGCAGGGCCTACCCCGGGACCGGGTCGAATCACGGGTTCAACACGACGATCTCCAGCGTTGCCGATGGAAAGCACACCTTGTATGCCTACGCGATCAATACGCCCACCGGGAACAATCCACTGATCGGCAGCCTCACTGCCACGGTTCCCGGGCCGGACCCGATAGGCCGACTTGACTCGGTAACCGGGGGTAAGGCGTCGGCGGACGTCAGTGGCTGGGCTCTCGACCCGGATACGCCGACGTCGCCGTCGGATGTTCGCGTCGACATCGACGGGTTGACTGGATCGGGCGCCCGCGAGGTCGACATCGGCACGGCTGCTCAGTCCCGACCGGATATCGCGACGGCCTACCCGGGAGCCGGCCCGGCGCATGGCTACTCGGCGACGATCGACGGGATCTCGGAGGGTTCGCACACGTTCAATGTGTACGCGGTTGATACAACCTCCGGGAAGCTCGTGCTGATCGCGTCGAAGTCAGTAACAGCGCTCGCACCGAACGTACCGCCGGTTGCGATGCTCAACGTGACGCCGCGGAGGGCTCGCGCGCATCGCATCGTGAACTTCGACGCAACCCAGTCCAGTGATTCCGACGGCACCGTCGTTTCCTACGTGTGGGACTTCGGTGACCACACGACGGGTACCGGTGCAACGGCTTCACACATCTACCGCAAGCCTGGGAAATATCACGTGACCCTGACGGTGACTGACGACGACGGAGCGATCGGTAGCGCGGTTGTTCGCCTGGCGGTGATCAAGCATCGACGGAGGCGGCACTGACCTTCGCCTCGACTCTCCGCATCATCTCCGAGGGCGTTATCTCGAACCGCGATGCGATACGGAACAGCCAGCGCAGTGTCGGAGCGCGCAGCCCTCGTTCTAGTTCGCTGATGTAGGTTCGGCCACTCTCGACTTCGAATGCGAACTGTTCCTGCGAGAGATCCTCAGACTCGCGCAGTTCTCGCAGGACCTGCCCGAAGGCCTGTTCGACGGTGAGAAGGGTCCACGTACCGCGCATGCCCTACGTTCTGCGAACGCATGGCATCGCGCTACACGTGATAACGTGCGCTCATGCCGAAGTGGCACAGAGTCAGTTCCGTGCCCAGGAAACGCGACGCGGCGCCTGATCAGTGGGCAATCTTCATGCTCGAACCGGCCCGTTACCTACGGACGCATCAGGCGAGGCTCGAGAGCCTCAACGCGTCGAAGGATCTCGGACGGCGCGATGTCGAACCGTCGAGCCAAACGGAAGAGCCATCGTAGCGTCGGTGTCCGGATTCCTCGCTCGAGTTCGCTGATGTAGGTTCGGCCGCTGTCGACCTCGAACCCGAGCTGCTCCTGCGAGAGTTCGTTCTCCTCACGCAGCTCGCGCAGAACTTGACCGAATGCTTCCTCGACCGTGAGGAGTCGCCATCGTCCACGCCGAGTCGGCATCCGATAACGGTGGCGTCCCGCATGGCATGGAGCTACATGTCATGCCATGCAATATCTCAGCGACTCAACGGTACGGGGGCACGACGCAGCTCGATCTGCTCCGATCTGCTGACTCGGTCTTCGACCGTCGCGAAGAACTCCAACGCCTCGACGGCTTCGCGGAGCGTCGACACGCGGCCGGCCGTGATCACGGCATCGTCCTGGATCGCAGGGAGGCGATCTTCGGGGTGCCAGATCTGACCTGCGTACGGACCGGGCGGCAGATCGTTCGCTAATCCCTCTGCGGGACGGACTGATCCGTCGGGTTGCAGCTCGCCCCAGACGATCCATCCGCCGCGCCGCAAGCCATCGTACGCGTCGTCGAGCAGGAGGACGGCGAGCGCGGTCGCAAGTTCCGCGCTCGCGCATCGGCCGCGGACTTCGATCGATACGCCGGGGGGCGTGACACTGAGCGCGACAAGCGCTTGCTCGACGACATCGGGCAACTTCTCACCGCTCCCACCCGTGCGACGAGCGACGACCTCCGCGATCCCTTCTGGCGTTGGGCAGGCGACAACAGCGAGCGCGGCGCAGCTCCTCTCCATGAAACGAAATGACAGGGATGTAACTCTACATTCGAGCAGTGACACAATTGACGGCGGCATCATGTTCGGGTCCACGGCGGGAGGGGAGACCGCGGTGCGGAAATGGTGTGTGTCGCTTATAGCCGTCGTCACGCTTGGTATGACGTCCGCTGCGACGGCTGCGCCGCTCCCCGTTCCCGGAACGGGTGTGCTCGCGAAGGACACGCACCCCGACTACTCCTGGAACTCCGGCTACCAGTCGAAGATCGTGACGTTTCCCTCGCGACGGTCCCACGCCGTCCTCGCCGGCACCCTCTACGGGCCGACGTCCATGTCCGGACGGCTCCCCGCCGTCGTCGCGATCCCGCCGAGCGGCGGGGCCGCGACGCAAGGATCCGTGTCCTACATCACGAAGTTGCTCGCGATCAACGGGTACATCGGGATCACCGTCGATCCGCAAGGTGTGGGGGATTCAGGGAGCCTCGGCGATCCGCCGTGCACGGGCACGGCCGGCCGCAGCAACCCGAGTCCGTGCGCGAACGTCCCGTTCCAGCAGGAGGACAACTTCTTCGATGCAGGACAAAGCGCGCTCGACTTCTTGCTGTCGAAGAACGATCCGTGGCTCGCTCACGTCGACACCAAGCACATCGGTGCGACGGGGCACTCCGAGGGCGCACGAGCGGCCACGTATCTGCAAGACCCCCGCTACGACGGACGGGTCAAGGTGGTCGTCGCGCTCGACAATCTCGCATCGAACTACTGCGGTGACGCGGGCACACCGAGCAACGAAGGGCCGGGCGGCAGCACCGGGCTGCAGAACGCGCTCATCAACGGGATGCCGAAGTGCATGACGGATCCGTCCAACGCGTCGTTCGTCATCCGGCCGGTCGGCCCGGCGATGGGTCTTGCGTCGGACGGGCCGGCGGGGTTGGGGACGAACGATCCGACGGGGGTATTCGAAGGCTCACCGTCCGAGAAGAAGACGGCGATGACCGCCTGGCGAGCGCACCACGTTCCGTCGATGGAACTCGTGCTCGCCGGTGTCACGCACGGGATGTTCGCGCAGCAGTCGGACAGCGACGAGACGTTGCTTCACAACATCGCGTCCTACGCGAAGGCGTGGTTTGACCTGTTCCTGAGGAACCGGTCATCGGGGCTGACGGTGTTGCACGCGCGGACGACCCCGACGGGCGAGAACGTGACGGCGTTCTTGTCGGCGTCGTACTTGTCTGCGATGTACGTGCCGAAGTCGCGCATCGACTGCGCCGACTTCCGGACGCGCTGCTAGTTGATCCGGCGCTCCTGGTCTTTCCAGTACGGCTCGCGCAGGATCCGCTTCAGGAGCTTCCCGCTCGGGTTCCGCGGTAGCTCTGTCGCGAAGTCGACCGAGCGCGGGATCTTGTAGCCCGCGAGGCGCTCGCGCGCGTACGCGATCAACTCGTCGGGCTCCAAAGAAGCACCGTCCTTCAACACGACGACCGCTTTCACCGACTCGCCCCACTTCGGATCGGGCACGCCGATCACGGCGATGTCCGCTACGGACGGGTGTCCGGAGAGTGCGTTCTCGACTTCGATCGGATAGATGTTCTCGCCGCCGGACACGATCATGTCTTTGATCCGGTCGGTGAGGAAGACGAAACCTTCGGCGTCCATATAACCGGCGTCGCCGGTCTTGAACCAGCCGTCCGAGGTCATCACGGCGTCGGTCGCGTCGGGCTTGTTCCAGTAGCCCTTCATGTTCTGCCCCGAGCGCGTCCAGAGCTCGCCGACTTGCCCGCGCTCGACTTCATTCCCGCGCTCGTCGACGATCTTCATCTCGACGTGCGGATAGGGCTTGCCGGCCGAACGCAGGAGGTGCTCGCGTGGTCCGTCCGGATCGTGATCTTCCGCGTCGAGCTGCGTGATGGCGCCGGTCGTCTCCGTGAGTCCGTACACCTGGAGGAGCGGACAACCGAACGTACGCATCGAGCGCGTCAGCACTTCGTTCGTGATCGGCGAGGCGCCGTAGACGATCGCGCGGATCGCGCTGAAGTCACCGTCCGCGCAGTTGGGGAGCGCGGAGAGGAACTGCAACACGGCCGGGACGAGGAACGCGTTCGTGATCTTCTCGTTCTGCAATGTGTCCAGCAGCTGCGGCGGAACGATCTCGCGAACGATCACCGACTTGCAGCCTTGCGTCATGCCGACGAGCGCCCAGCCGGAGCCCCCGATGTGGAACAGCGGCATCGCGACGAGGTTGACCGAGTCGGCGTCGAACGACCACAGCGGGCCGATCGTCGGCATCATGGCGCCGAGGTTTGAGTTCGTGAGCATCGCGCCTTTCGGCAGTCCCGTCGTGCCCGACGTGTAGAGCTGCATCGCGACGTCGTCGCCTGTGCCGTCCGCGCCGGGATCGACGGATTCTTGCTTCGACACCCACGCGTCCCACGATTCGTGGGTCGGGTGATCGCCGATGACGACGATCTTCTTCACCGTTTGGAGACCCGGTTCGAACTGTTCGAGGTGTGAGACGAACTCGGAGCCGACGACGAGGACACGCGCTTCGGCGTCGTTGATCGTGTACTCCATCTCGGGTGGCGCGAGGCGCCAGTTGACCCCGACCGTGACGGCGTTGAGCTTCGCGCCGCCGAAGAGGAACTCGAAGTACTCGGGCCCGTTCTTGTCGATGAACGCGATGCGGTCCTGCTCGCCCACGCCTTCCGCGGCGAGCGCCTGCGCGACCTGGTTCGTCCGCGCGTCGAGCTCCGCCCACGTCGTGATCCGTCCTTCGTAGGAGATCGCCGCCGAATCCGGACGCTCCTTGCCGTGTCCCCGGACGATCCCCGCAACGGTCCAGCTCATCCTGTCCTCCTCCCGATATCCGGTCACAGTCTGCCATTGACAGGCCTGCCTAACACTGTTAGATTTCCGAACAGTGTTAGATACTAGGACGCTTCGCCGAGACGCGACACGGGCCAGGATCCTCGAGGCCGCGTGGACGCTCGCCAAACGGGACGGCCTCGCCGCGCTCTCGCTTCGGGAAGTGGCGGCCGCCGTCGGCATGAGGGCTCCGTCCCTCTACACGTACTTCGACTCGAAGAACGACCTGTACGACGCGATGTACGCGGAGACGGCGGCGATGGTCGCAACCGTCGTCCGCGACGGAGCCGTCGGCTCGACACCGAAAGATCGCTTGCGCCGCGGGATGCATGCCTTCGTCGTGTTCTTCGCGGAGAATCCGGCGCGCTACCAGCTGCTCGTCGAGCGCCCCGTGCCCGGCTTCGTCCCGCGGCCGGAATCGTTCGCGGTGTCGCGCGAGACGTTCGCGTCCACGATCGCAACCGACCTCGCGGCGCTCGGGATCACGGGAGAGCGCGCGACGAACATGTGGCGCGCGATCACGACCGGACTCCTCACGCAACAGATCGCGAACGACCCGGGCGGCGACGGTTGGACATCGCTCGTGGACGACGCCTTCGACATGTACATGACGTTCCACGAACGGAAGGGGAAGAAGCGATGAAAGTAGTCGTGCTCGGTGCTGGTCCGATCGGTCTTGCAACGTCGATGCTGCTTGCGAAGGACGGTCACGATGTGACCGTGCTCGAGAAGGACCCGCAGGCACCGCCTGCGACTGTCGATGAGATCTGGGAGAACTGGGATCGACGCGCCGTCGCGCAGTTCCGTCAGACCCATCTCTGCCACGCGAGGTTCCGACACGTGCTCGACGCGGAGCTCCCGGATGTGCGCGATGAGTTGCTCGCGCTCGGCGGGCGCCGGTTCAGCATCGCGAAGCCGATCCTCTCCTTGTTGGACGACCCATCGCCACGCGAAGGCGATGAACGGTTCGAGACCATCGCGGCGCGCCGTCCGATCATCGAAGCGGCATTCGCGCGCGTCGCCGAAGACACCGTCGGCGTGAAGGTCGAACGCGGTGTGACGGTCGACGGGCCGATCGCTCGCGGAACGCACGTGACCGGCGTGCGAACGACGGATGGCGAGATGTTCGCTGCCGATCTTGTCGTCGACGCGACGGGCCGGCGTTCGAAGATCGTCGAGTGGGTCGCGGCGATCGGCGGACGGCCGCCGTACGAAGAAGCGAACGACACCGGATTCGCGTACTACACGCGCTACTACAAAGGAACGATGCCGGAGTACCGCGGTTCCATCGCGACGGCGTCGGAGTCGTTCTACGTCCTCACGGTTCCGGCGGACAACGACACGTGGATCATCGCCGTCATCGCGATGGCGGGGGACCGGCTGCTGAAGGGGCTCAGGCACAACGACGTGTGGGAACGGGCGGTTCGTTCGATGGCGCCGATCGCGCACTGGGTCGACGGCGAGCCTGTGTGTGACGTGATCCCGATGGCCGGAGCGATGGACCGTTACCGGAGGTTCGTCCTCGACGATCAACCGGTCGCGACGGGGATCGCCGTCGTCGGTGACGCGTGGGCGTGCACGAATCCCACGGCCGGACGCGGCATCTCCCTCGGCCTCCTGCACGCGCTTGCCCTGCGCGATTCGATCCGGAAGAACGACGATCCCGTCGCGCTCTTGAGGGAGTTCGACGCCGCAACCGAATCGGAGCTCACGCCGTGGTACCGCCAGCAGGTCGAACGCGACTACGAGCGGGCCGAGCAGGTGCAAGCAGCCGTCGACGGTCGTCCGTGGTCACCGCCGGAAACGCCGATGGCGAAGATGCAAGCCGCGTTCATGACCGGCGCGAGTCAGGATCCGGATCTCGCGCGCGGGTTCCTCGACAACATGTCGGTGCTCGCGCTGCCGCCGGAGATCATGTCGCGTCCCGGTGTCATGGAGAAAGTCATGCAGTACGCGGACGCTCCTCCGCGGGCGTTCGGCGGGCCGAACCGCAAAGAGCTCGCCGCGCTCGTCGCTTAGAGCAACGCGTTCATGGTCTGATCATCTGGTAGTGCGTGTCGGTTCGTCCGATCTCGAGGAACCCGAGACGTTCGTAGAGCGCACGCGCGCGATGGTTCTCGAACAGGACGCCGAGTTGCACCGGTTTGCCTCGTGCGATCACGTCGTGCATGAGCTGCGTCCCGATGCCTCGGTTCTGGAACGCGGGCGCGATGACGATCATGTTGACCTTGATCGCTGTACGTAACCCGCGGGCTCGCCCTCGACCACGACGATCTCGTAGCTCGCCGCGTTCCACTCGTCGTCGAAGAACGCGTCTTGGAGCTCGGGGTCGAACACGCCGAACTGGCGAATCACGACCTCGCGGAACGCGTCGTGGTGCGTCTGCCGCGCGACATCTTTGTCGTCGTCAGTCGCGGGACGAAGCACCGATCGTCTCTCGCGCCTTCCCGCCCGGTGCGCCGACGATCATCTTGATGATCGCTTCGGTGATCTTCGGTTCGAGACCTTCGGTGTGTCCTTTGTCGAGCCGAACGATGTCCGCTATGACGCGGCCGTCTTTCGCGTTCGGGTAGACGAAGATCTGCGCCGATCCCGGACGCGCTTCGCGTCCCCACGACGGTTTGAACGTTTCCCAGCGAGAGTCGTAGACCTGGCCCGGCTCGGTGTCGACGACATCGGGAAGCTGCTCGCGGGCGGCCGCGCCGTACCGTTCGGCCCACGGGGATGTCGACGGCAACTCCTTGATCTCGTGCTCGCCGGTGGCGTAGATGAACGACAGCTCGGCCGAAGGGAGCGGCGGCGGCTCGAAGCCTCGGCGCGCGAACGGCGGCCGTTCCGATCCCGGTGGACGAGGCGGTCCGAAGTCGTCCGCCATCGGCGCTTGGCCGAATCGTCCTCCGGAAAGGCTGATGAACCCGTCGACGCGATCGGCGAAGTACGGCGTACCGAGGAGTCTGCGCGACGTCATACCGCCCTGCGAATGTCCGGCGAGCCAGAACGACGCGACGTCGAACCGGCCGAGCACCATGTCGCAGACGTTCCGCAGATGCTCGTCGTCGGCGTCGGCGGCCCAGAAACGCATCGGGGTGTCCGTGAGCGCGGTCGGCGCGGCGACGACGAGGCCGTACGCGTCGGCGAAGTCGTGCGCGGGGAAGTAACCGCGCTGCCACACGCCGGCCGAACCGCCGCCGTGCAGATTCAAGATGAACGTCGACGGTTCGTCGGCGTAGTCGAGGTAGAACTTCCGATCCGTCCTCGGATCGACGACCGTCTCGGACTTCACGACACCGAAACGCTCGCGAGCTTTCCGATGCGCGCGAGTTCGCGTTCCGCTTGCTCGACGAAACGACCTACGAGTTCGGCGGCCGGAATCAGTTCGGTGATGGCGCCGACGCCTTGTCCCGCGGGGTAGCACTCCTTGTCCGGGTCGACGCCGGCGGTGAGGTCGTCGCCGCCGAGATGCATCGCTTGATCTTGCGTCGAACGAACCATCTGCTGCGGGAACCGCTGGAGTTCGTCCGGGTGCTGCTCGAAGTACTTCGTGTACGAGTTCTCGAGAGCGCGCAGCGTCTTGCCGGTGAACGCGCGCGAGATGACGGTCTGATCTTCGGCGGACGCAAGCAGCTTGTCCTTGTAGCCGATCGTCGAACGCGCTTCGGGCGTCGCGATGAAGCGCGTGCCGACCCAGATGCCCTCGGCGCCGAGCGCGAGGGCGGCGGCGAGGCCTCGTCCATCGAAGATGCCTCCGGCGGCGACGACGGGGACCTTGTCGCCGACCGCATCGACGATCTGCGGAACGAGCGGCATCGTCGCGACTTTGCCCGTATGTCCGCCGGCTTCCGTCCCTTGCGCGACGACGATGTCGCAACCGGCCGCGACGGCTTGTACGGCGTGGCTCACCTTGCCGCACATGTTCACCACGAGCACGCCGCGGCGATGGCAGAGGTCGACGATGTCGACGGGGACGCCGAGTCCGGCGACGAAGACCGTCGCTCCATTGTCGATCGCGGCTGTGCACTGCGCCGTCATGTCACCGGCGGCGGTCAACAGATCCACGCCGAACGGCTTCGACGTGAGCTTCTTCAATTCTTGGATCTCGCCGACCATCTGTTCGGTCGACATCGTCGCGGCGCCGAACGTGCCGAAGCCGCCGCCTTCCGAAACCGCCGCGACCAACTTGTGGTACGCGACACCACCCATGCCGGCGAGCATCACCGGGTGTTCGATGTTCAAGATCTCTGTGAGTCGTGTCCGGATCACGTCAGCCTCCCCGTCGGATATGCCACCATGACTGTCTCGTAACGATAACCGGGAGGGTTATGGCCGAGTTGAGCTTCGCCGACATCTGGGAACAGATCGCCGACGCATTCCCCGATGCGACGGCGCAGATCCATGGGGACCGCCGCGAGACGTGGGGCGAGTTCGACCGGCGCGCCGACGGCGTCGCACAGGCGCTCCTCGACGCGGGACTCGAGCGGCAGGACAAGGTCGCGCAGTACCTCTACAACTGCCCCGAGTACCTGGAATCGCTGTTCGGCGCGGTCAAGGTCAGCGGCGTGCCCGTGAACACGAACTACCGCTACACCGACGACGAGCTCGTCTACCTGTGGGACAACTCCGACGCCGTCGCCGTCGTCTTCCACGGCGCCTTCGTGGAAACGATCGAACGGATCCGGAGCCGCGTCCCCGGCGTGAAGCTCTGGCTGTTCGTCGACGACGGGACGGCCCCCTGCCCGGAGTGGGCACGTCCGTACGAAGAGGCCGCGACATCTGCGACGGGCCGCGTCGGGGCCGAACGCGGACCCGACGACCTCTACATGCTCTACACCGGCGGCACGACCGGCATGCCGAAGGGCGTGATGTGGCGCCAGGGCGATCTCATCGACGCCTACGCGCGCAACATGGACCCGAACGCGTCGTGGCAGATGCCGGCGGCGCCGGGCGGCGTGTGCCTGCCGGCGTGTCCGTTGATGCACGGTACCGGTGCGTTCACCTCGTTCATCCTGTTGAACTCCGCCGGGTGCATCGTCACGCTCACGAAGCGGAACTTCGATGTGGTCGAGCTGCTCGACACCATCGAACGCGAGAAGGTGAACGTGATCGCCATCGTGGGGGACGCGTTCGCGAAGCCGATGCTCCGCGAACTCGATGCCAATCCGGGCCGGTGGAACATCTCGAGCCTGATCGCGGTCATCTCCTCCGGCGTCATGTGGAGCCACGAGACGAAGCAAGGACTGCTCAAGCATCACGGCGGCATGATCCTCTCCGACGCGTTCTCGTCATCTGAGGCGCTCGGCATGGGTTCGTCGACGTCGAGCGGCGAGAACGCGTCCGAAACCGCGAAGTTCACGCTCGGGCCGAACACGCGCGTCATCACCGATGACGGTCGCGACGTCGTACCGGGATCCGGCGAGCAAGGCATGGTCGCGGTGAAGGGCCTCGTCCCCGTCGGCTACTACAAGGATCCCGAGAAGACCGCGAAGACGTTCCGCGTCATCGACGGCGATCGGTACTCGATCCCCGGTGACTACGCGATGGTCGAAGCGGACGGATCACTCAAGATCCTCGGACGTGGATCGGTCTGCATCAACACCGGCGGCGAGAAGGTCTTCCCGGAAGAGGTCGAGGAAGTCATCAAGCGTTACGACGCCGTGCTCGACTGCGCGGTCGTCGGCGTTCCCGACGAGAAGTGGGGCGAAGCGATCACGGCGATCGTGCAACCGCGTCCGGGGGCCGAGATCGACGACGGTGAACTCATCAAGCACGTGAAGGCGAACCTCGCCGCGTACAAAGCTCCGAAGCACGTCGTCGTCGTCGACACGATCGGACGGAGCCCGGCAGGCAAGGTCGACTACCCGGGCCTCAAGCAGAAGGCGATCGCACAAGTTGGGTAGCTACGTCGAAGCCGGCGTCAAGACGTGGTTCGACACCGCGGGTGAGCGTGGCGAACCGTTGGTATTGCTGCACGGCGGACTCGTCGGCAACGACGCCTGGGGCTTGCAGATGACGGTGTTCGCCGAATCCTTCCGCGTCTTCGCGCCCGAGCGGCGTGCTCACGGGCACACGCCCGATGTGGACGGACCACTCAGCTACGAGGACATGGCAGCCGACACGATCGCGTTCCTCGAGCGGGTCGTGAAGGAACCGGCGCATCTCGTGGGATGGAGCGACGGGGGCAACGTCGCGCTGCTCGTGGCGATCGAGCGTCCTGATCTCGTGCGCAAGGTCGTCGTGATGGGTGCGAACTACGACGCCGACGGTCTCGTGGTGCCGGACGCTGATCTCAACCCGGACGGACCGGAGCTCGCGATGTTCAAGACGCTGTACGAAGCCGCATCACCGGACGGCCCGGATCATTGGCCGGTCTTCGTCGGGAAGATCTTGGAGATGTGGAAGAACTTCCACGTCCCGCTCGAGCGGCTCGCGGTGATCGAGCCGCCGACACTCGTCTTGGTCGGCGACGACGACGCGATCACGCTCGAGCACACGGTGTCGCTCTACCGCGCGATCCACGATTCGGCGCTTGCTGTTCTCCCGTACGCGGCGCATCTCGTCGCGCTGGAGCAGGCGGACGTCGTGAACGAGATGATCCTGCGATTCCTACAGAACGACCCGCCGACGACGCTGATGCCCATCCGCCGCGCTACCTAGAGGACACCGCCTCCGGCGGGCGCGCTCACCACGAACGCCGCCGGGCAGTTCGTGACGTTGTCGAACTGGTCCACAAGCAACGTTTCGAAGTTCGTTCCGCCGCAGTCGATCGAGTCGACCGCTCCATCGGCCGAGTAGACGAGGTCGCCGCCCGTCCCCGGCGAGAGCGTGTCGCCGGGCGTGCCGTCGTCGTCGATCAGCGTGTCGTCGCCGCCCGAGCCGTTGAGGGTATCCACGCCACCGCCGCCGAGGAGCGTCTCAGAGGCATTGGTGCCGTTGATCTGATCGTTGCCCGGCCCCCCCATCGCGTAGTGCGCACCGCTGAGCGCAAGCGTGTCGTTGCCGCTCGTTCCGAACGCGAAGTCGGACGACCCCGCGAGGCCCGCCAGGGACGACCGGATCACGTTCTCGCACTTACTGACCTTGTCCTGCGCGTCCACGACCGCGAGGTCGTCTCCCTTGCCGCACTTGATCGTGTCCCGCGCACCATCGGCCGAGAAGATCACGTCGGCGCTCGGCCCGCCGATCAGAACATCGCCTCGCGTCCCGTCGTCGTCGTAGATGAAGTTCTTGCCGCGGCCGCCCACGACGTGGTCTCGCCCCGAACCGGGGAAAACGAGGACAACGTTCGCCGCCGACGACTGCACCGTGATCTTGTCCCGGCCCTGCCGACCGAACACGGTGTCGCTTCCGCCGCCCGTGGTCATGCGGTCCTTGCCGCTCGTGCCCGCGATGACGTCGTTCGTGGTCCCTCCGTGGAACTTCGCCGCCCAGGCCGACTGCGGACTGACTGTCAGGAGGAGCAGCACGAGCGATGCGACGGTCGCGATCCGGAAACGCACATTTCCCCCTTACTTCGCCGGTACCCGGCTCGATAAGACCTCGTTCGCTTCCAGCTTGTCGACTTCGTCGTCGGTGAAACCGCCGAACTCCTTCAGCACTTCGCGGTTGTGCTCGCCGCGGTATGCGGGTTCACCGTGCGCGCCGCTTTCCGCACCGGAGAACCGCCACGGCGTGTTCGGGACGACGAAGGTTCCGTCCCCGCGGTCGGTGATCTCGACGGTGGCGCCGCGGTCGCGAGCCCAGTCCGTCTCGGTCGCTTCTTTCAGTGTGCGGACGACCCCCATCACGAGCCGGGCGCGTTGGAGTTCGACGTCGAGTGACTCGACGTCGTCGAACGTGAGCACCCACTCCTGGATGATGTCCTGCAGCGCGTCGCGGTTCGTCCGTCGTGATTCGTCGTCGACGAAGCGCGGGTCGTCCTTCAGGTCGTGGCGGCCGATCGCGTCGCACCACATCGCGAACGAGCCTCGTGGTGTGTAGTCCGCCGAGACGGTGACGTAGCGTCCGTCGCGCATCCGGAACATCGGATGCGGGTCGTCGAAGTGTGCCGGACGCTTCTTCTCGCCGACGTGCTCGGCCGCGATGTGCTCGGTCGCGCAGAGGAGCGCTTCTCCCATCGCGAGTTCGACGTGCTGACCTTTTCCCGTCTCGTCCCGTTGGTGCAGGGCCGCAAGGATCCCGACCGCGGAGTAGACGCCCGAGTACACGTCGGCGTGCGACATCGGATCGTGGAAGGGTGGTTCGTCCCGCCCACGAGCGACGACCTCGAGCCAGCCCATCTCCGCTTGCACCGTCGGCGCGTACGCGGGTCGGTCACGCCACGGACCCGTCTGCCCGTATCCGCTGATGGAGGCGTAGATCAGCCGCGGGAACCGGACGTGGAGCACGTCGTATCCGAGTCCGAGTCGCTCCGCGACGCCGGGACGGAAATTCTCGACGAGGACGTCCATGTGCTCGAGCAGACGCAGCAGGACGTCGACGCCTTGGGGCTTCGACAGGTCGAGTGAGATGTTCCGCTTCCCGAGGTTCTGTTGCACGTAGTACGCGGAGAGTGAGTTCTTTCTTTGTGTCGCGAACCGAGTGAGGTCGCCTTCGGGCGGCTCGACCTTGATCACCTCGGCCCCCAGATCGTGCAGAAGCCGCGTGCAATGCGGGCCGGCGAGCACCCGCGAAAGATCGAGCACGCGTAGTCCTTCGAGTGGGCGGGGTGTCATGTCGTGACCTATCTTGACGGGCGAGACCAGGGGAGGAAAAACCAAGTGCCGACGAACGTCCTCGACGAAGAAGTCATCAAGCAGCTGATCGCGCCCGGACAGATGCTCGAGATCGTCGAGGAGACGATCCGCGGCGTCCCACTTCGCATCTACAAGAACACCCCCGCGTCGCTCCGTGACGTATTCCAGCTGTCGAAGGCACACGGCTCGAACGACTTCCTCGTCTACGAGGACGAGCGGTGGCCGTTCGACCGCCACTACCGCGCGGTCGCGACCGTCGCGCGCTGGCTGGTCGAGGAGTGCGGTATCCGGAAGGGCGACCGTGTCGCGATCGCGATGCGCAACTTCCCCGAATGGTCGGTCGCGTTCTGGGCGGCGACCTGCGCCGGCGCGATCGTCGTCCCGCTCAACGCGTGGTGGACGGGCGAGGAGTTGAAGTACGGCCTCTCCGATTCCGGGACGCGCGTCTTGTTCTGCGACCTCGAGCGCTTCCAGCGGATCGAACCGCACATCGCCGAGCTGCCGCTGCTCTCGCGCGTCGTGGTCGCCAAGGGCGACCCGCCCGCGCGCACCGACGGCTTCGACGATCTCATGGTGGCGCAGACCGATGTGCTTCCCGACGTCGAACTCGGGCCCGAGGACGAAGCGACGATCTTCTACACGTCCGGCACGACGGGTTTCCCGAAAGGCGCACTCGGGACGCACCGCAACATCTGCACGAATCTCATGAACCTGATGTACGCCGGTCTGTCGGGACGTGCGCGCGCCGGACTCGATCCGTCCGCACCTCCGCCGCAGCCGGCGAACCGTTCGGCGCAGCTGTTGTCCGTCCCGTTCTTCCACGTGACGGGTTGCCACTCGACGCTCGTGCCGAACCTCGCGTTTGGGGGAAAGCTCGTGCTGATGTACCGCTGGAACCCCGAACGGGCGCTCGAGCTCATCGAGCGCGAGAAGATCACGTCGTTCGGCGGCGTGCCGACGATGGTCTGGCAGGTCCTCGAGTCGCCCGACTTCGGCAAGCGGGACATATCGAGCGTCGTTTCGATCGGTTACGGCGGTGCGCCGGCGCCGACGGAGCTCGTCCGGCGTATCGAGCAGCACTTCCCGAAAGCAGCGCCGGGGAACGGTTACGGACTGACGGAAACGTCCTCACTTGCCGTCGGCAACGGCGGCGCCGATTACCTTCGCAAACCGGAGTCGTGCGGACGACCCGCTCCCGTCGTCGATGCGATGGTCGTCGGAGAGGGCGGTGAAGAGCTCGGCGTCGACGAACTCGGCGAGTTGTGGCTGCGCGGACCCAACGTCGTGAAGGGCTACTGGAACAAACCGGAAGCGACGGAGGAGACGTTCCACGAGGGCTGGCTCAAGACCGGCGACGTCGCGCGCATCGACGACGAAGGATTCATCTACATCGTCGACCGCGCGAAGGACATGGTCATCCGCGGCGGCGAGAACGTGTACTGCGTCGAGATCGAAGACGTGCTCTACGAGCATCCGGCGGTGAGTGAAGCGGCCGTCATCGGGATCCCGCATCGCGTGCTCGGCGAGGAGGTCGGAGCCGTCGTGAAGCGAGTTCCGGGGGCGACCGTCACCGAAGACGAACTGAAAGACTTCGTCGCGGAGCGCCTCGCGGCGTACAAGGTCCCGGTACGTATCGAGATCTCGGACGACCCACTGCCACGTAACGCAGCGGGGAAGGTGCTGAAGCGTCAGCTCAAAGACAAGATCGTCGCATCGGCGTAACCGCGCGGAGCCGGCTGGACAGCGCTGATACGTTGGCCGCAGGAGGGTGGGATGGCGCGGCGGGTGTGGATCGTCCTTTTGTGCGCGGTCTTCGGTCTGCTGATGTTGCTCGTCTCGACCGGACCTAACTTCAACATCGCCGCCGCAACACCCGGTCCTCCGACACCCACACCGGGTCCTCCGACGCCGACACCGGGTCCTCCGACACCCACACCGGGCCCAACAGATACACCCGGGCCGACTCTGACGCCCGGGCCGACTCTGACACCGGGTCCGACTCTGACGCCCGGGCCGACTCTGACGCCGAGTCCGACGCTGACGCCGGGTCCGACGCTGACGCCCGGGCCGACGCCGGCACCGCCGGAGGAAGTCTCGGAGACCGTCCCGCCGGGCGGGACGGCGACGACGGACACCGAAGGAGACGGTGCAACACCGGACGACCCGGTCGAGACGTCGGTGACCGTCCCCGGCGGCGGGGACGTCACGATCGACGAAGGCCCGGAATCCGAACCACCGCCGAGCGGCTATGAGTTCGTCGGCCAGGAGGTTCAGATCAGCGCACCACAAGGCACGATCGATCAGCCGTTGACGATCTCCTTCACGCTGGACGCGACCGTCGTGCAGGGCGACGACATCTCGACGATCGCGATCGTGCGCGACGGCGTCGTCCTGCCGGACTGCACGGGTGCAGCCTTCACGAGCACCGATGACGCGTGCGTGCAGTCGCGTCAGCTCGATGCGGACGGCGACGGCGTCTTCACGATCGAGACCGTGCACGCGAGCACATGGAACATGGCCGTGGTCGCGCCGCCCCCCTCGCCGACTCCGACGCTGAGCCCGACGCCGCACCCGCGCCCGTGCTCGAACGGCGGTCCGATCGGACGTGTGTTGTGCCACACCGTCTCGCTCATCACGCGCATCATCCGCTTGCTATGAAACGGATGCTCGGCGTCGTCGCGCTCAGCATCGCGCTTGTCGCCGGGCTCGGTCTGCGCGCCGAAGCTGCCTTCCGCGTCGGGTGCGGTTCGGTCCTCCCGGATCAGACGAAAGACACGGTCTTTCATCTGAAGCACAACCTGACGTGTCCGTCGTCGTTCGATCCCGCGATCACGCTCGGCGACCACACGATCCTCGATCTCAAGGGCCACAGACTGAACGGTTCGGGCACGGGTGACGGCGTCGACGCGATCGGGAAGGATCACGCTGCCGTTCGGCACGGCTCGATCACGAACTTCGTCACGCCGGTCAACTTCTCCAACGGCAACGCCGACCAGGCCACGCGGCTGAAGATCCTGGGCGGCTTCGCGGCGGTGAATCTCAACGGCACCTCGCACGCGCTCGTCGCGAAGAACAGGTTCACCGTGGTGGGCCTGACGTGTGTCGACATCACCGATGCCTCGGACACGACGCTGCTTTCCAACCGGATGTCCTGTCATATGAATGGCGTCACCATCGGCGGCGCCTCGATGAACACGCTGGTGGATCGCAACCGGATCTCCCACGGTGCCGTCGGCATCGACATCAACACCACAGGGCTTGCATTCACAAGGGTCATCGGGAATACCGTTCGCGGTGGGACGACGGGCATCTTCGTTGCCGCGACCGGTGTGAACGAAACCATCACGGGAAACAAGGTCGCGGGTGCTTCGTCCAACGGCATCGACGTGCCGAGTGGAGCGTTGACCATCGCCATCGGCGGAAATGCGTCGAACGGCAACGGGCACGACGGGATCTCGGTTCTGAACAACGACGCCGGGACTTCGATCGGCGGAAACGTCGCGAACGGCAACGGCAACTACGGGATCGAAGCGACGGCCGGCACAGACGATGCGGGCGGCAACAGGGCGAAGGCCAACGGCGCGTTCTACCAATGCATCTTCGTCGTGTGTCAGTGAGCGCCGACGTCGAGGGCGAGCGTTAAGCACCGCACGCCGCCGCCGGCCTTCAGGAACTCGTCGACGGGGCACACTCGAACGTCGAAGTCGGACAGCAGCGATCGAAGGCGGTCGCTGCACGACGGCATCACGATCACGTCACCGATCACGACGGAGTTCGCGCAGAACGAGAGAGCTTCGTCCGGCTCGAGATCGATCGGCTCCGGCACCACGGCTTTGACGACGTCGCGCCCGTAGCTGTCCCAGGCGGACGGAACACACAGCGCACGCCGGTCGTCCAGCGGACAGAACGTCAGGTCGACGTGGTAGAAGCGGGGGTCGACGAGTTCGAGTGAGAGCACTTCGACGTTGAGCGCTTTCGCGAGCGCGGTGTGTGCTTCGAACTCGGAGCGGATCCGGTAGCCGGCGATGATGCGGTCGCGGAAGGGCAGCGCGTCACCCGCGCCTTCGAAGTGCGGGCGGTTGTGGAGCTCGGTGATCGACCAGCCGTTCGTGCGGAACCACCGCCGGTAGTGCGGTTCCTCACCGGCGCGCTCGGGATGCGTGAACCGCGACGGGACGAACCGCTCGCCCCAGACCAGTCCGGCGTTCGCGGTGAAGACCATGTCCGGCAGGTCGTCGACGGACCCGAGGATCTCGACCTCGGCCCCCGCGTCGCGCAACGTCTCGACGAGCGTTTCCCACTGCGCGAGCGATCGGGACGGATCGGCCGGCACCTCCCGGCTCATCCACGGATTGATCTCGTAGAGCACGCCGAAATGTTCGGCGGGACACATCAGGTAGCGATGTCCCCACGCTAGCGACACAGATGTTCCGTCAGCTCGCTGACGAAGAGGCCGACGTCCGTGACGATGCCGAGCACCTGATGGCTGCCGCGGTCGGCGAGTTTCGTGACGACGGCCTGGTTGATGTCGACGCAGTACGTCTCGACGCTCGCCGCCAGGACGTTGCCCGTCGCGATCGCATGCAGCGTCGACGCGAGCATGAGCGCGACGCGCACGCCGTCCAGGTTCGCGCGCATCGCGTCTTGCGCGGCCATCACGTCGGTGATGACGTCCGGCAGCGGGCCGTCGTCGCGCAGCGAGCCCGCCAGCACGAACGGGACGCCGGCGCGCACGCATTCGTACATCACCCCGGAGCGGAGTTCGCCTTGGTCGACACCGGCGGCGATCGATCCCCACCGACGGACCTCGTTGATCGCGCGGAGGTGATTCGCGTGACCGCCTTCGTCCGGCATCCCTTGTTTCACCGAGATGCCGAGGGACGTCCCGAGCAGTGCGCTCTCGATGTCGTGCGTCGCGAAACCGTTCCCGGCGAACAACACGTCGACCCATCCTTCGCGGACGAGGCGTGCGAGATCGGGTCCCGATCCCGTGTGGATGAGCGCCGGGCCGCCGACGAGGAGGAGCCGCCCGCCCTCACCTTTGATGCGCTGGATACGGCGTGCGACGTCGGCGACGAGGAGGCCCTTCGGCTTCTCGCTCGAGATCTCCGACGTCATGAAGGCGAACGACTCGCCCGGCGTTGGTTCGCGTGGCTTCTCGAGCGGCTGCACCTTGACGCCGGCGAGCCCGACGACGACCTGTTCCCCCCGACGGACCTTGCTCATGGGCGTGTTGCGGACGGTGCCGCCGTCGACGACGAGCGCGCAGTCCATCTCGTCGCGGTCCACGTCGACGTAGGTTCCGTTGATCTTCACCGACGTCGGCAGGTTGGTCGTCGCGTAGAAGCCGCGGGGCAGCACGCCGTCGTCCGGGGCCGGTGCCATCGTTGCATCCGGTTCGTCCAACGGGTGAGCGCCGTGCGGGTGCAGTTCGAGGAGCAGTTGCGCGAGCGCCTCGTGCGTCTGCGTGCGCAGCTCGATCCGCGCTTTGGATGGATCCGTGTGCGAGCGTCCGACCTCGAAGTCGAGCATGCGGTAGTCGGCGCCCGATTCGACGATGACGTCGAGGATCTTCGCGAGGATGAGCGAGTCGATGATGTGGCCTTCGACCTCGACGATCGCCGTCGCGCTCATCTCAGTAACGCAGTTGCTCGAACAGACAGTCCTTCGGGTCCTTGTCTTCGCGCCATGCGTGGAACCGGGCGGCATGACGGAACCGGTCGCCGGTCACGTAGTCGTAGGACACTTCGCACACGAGCGTCTGCTCGATCGCGTTCCAGTCACCTTCGCGTCCCTGCGACCAACGGCTCTGGCCGCCGGGACCCATGTCGGTGTCGAACCCTTCGGGTGGCTCCGTTCGGAGCGGCTCGAGCTTGCTCACGAGCTCCTTGCGTTCCTTCGCGCTGAACGACGACGTGTGTCCGACGAAGCGCAGCTGGTCGCCGTCGTACACGCCGAGCAGCAGGGAGCCGACGCCACCGTTCTTGTGCGTCCGGTAACCGATGACGACGCAGTCGGCCGTGCGGCGGTGCTTGATCTTCACCATCGCGCGGACGTCCGGCTGATAGGTGATGTCCGCTTTCTTCGCGATGATCCCGTCGCACCCCACGCGTTCGAGATCGACGAACCAGCCTTGGGCTTCGTCCGGGTCGGTGGTTCGGGGCGTGAGATACAGGCACGGCCCGCGCTTGAGGGCGGGTTCCGTCGGCGACTTCGGTGTCGCCGCGTCGAGGAGCTCGTCGAGCTTCGCCTGCCGCTCGCTCAGTGGTGCGTCCAAGAGAGACGTCGAGTCGTGCGCCATGAGGTCGAAGGCGACGAAGCTCGCGGGTGTTTCGTCCGCCAGCTTGTTCACGCGCGACGCGGCCGGATGCAAGCGGTTCTGCAGACCGTCGAAGTCGAGACCGTTGTCGGTCGCGAGGATGATCTCGCCGTCGACAACGCAATGTTCCGGCAGCCCGCCGAGGAGCAGCTTCTCGATCTCGGGGAAGTAGCGGTTGAGCGGACGGTCGTTCCGGCTCCGGAGCTCGAGCATGTCGCCGTCGCGGAAAACGACGGTGCGGAACCCGTCCCACTTCGGCTCGTAGATCCAGCCGTCGCCGCGCGGTATCTCCTCCTGGAGCTTCGCGAGCATCGGCTTCAGCGGGGGCCCGACCGGTAACGGCATACTCCGATGATGCGATATGTCGAGGTGGGCGGTGCGCGGATGTCGATCATCGGCCTCGGGACGTGGCAGTTCGGCTCCCGCGACTGGGGCTACGGTTCGGATTACGCGGAGAACACGGCGCGCGATCTGGTCGTGCGCTCGCTCGACCTCGGGATCACGTTGTTCGACACGGCGGAGATCTACGCGTTCGGTCGATCGGAACGCATCCTCGGTGAAGCGCTCGGCGAACGCCGTGACGAAGCATTCATCGCGACGAAGATCGCGCCGGTGATGCCGCTCGCGCCGATCGTCGAGCAACGAGCGAAGGCGAGCCTCAAGCGTCTTCGGACGAACCGCATCGATCTGTACCAGGTACACGCGCCGAACCCCGTCGTGCCGGACGGCCCGACGATGACCGGCATGCGCCGGTTGCTCGACTCCGGCCTCGTGCGCTTCGCGGGCGTGTCGAACTACCCGCTGCCGCGTTGGATGTCGGCGGAACGTGCGCTCGGCGCGCCCGTGCTCTCGAACCAAGTGAACTTCAGCCTCGTGGACCGTCGTCCGCTCACCGAGCTCGTTCCGTTCGCGCGCAGTGAAGGGCGGGTCGTCATCGCGTACAGCCCGCTGGCGCAAGGACTTCTCGGCGGACGTTACGACAAGGACAACCGTCCGTCGGGCATCGCTCGTCGCATGAACCCGATCTTCCTTCCCGAAGCGCTGGAACGTGCGCAGCCGCTCATCGACGCGCTCCGAGACATCGCTGCGTCCCATCAATGCAAACCGGCGCAGGTCGCGCTGGCGTGGGTGATCTCACACCCGAACGTGGTCGCGATCCCCGGGGCTTCGTCCGTCTCACAGCTCGAATCGAACGCGGAGGCGGCTGAGGTGACGCTCGGCGAAAGCGAGATCGCGCAGCTCACCGGGGCGGCCGAGCTGTTCGAGGCGCCGAGCCGCCTGACGGCGATGGTTCGTGGCGTGACCGAGGCGGTGCGGGAACGTTACAGTCGTACTGTCTCATGACGACGCAGACGTTCAACTGGGTTGATCAAGAGTTCCTGCGCGATCCGTATCCGCGCTATCGCGAGCTTCGCGAGCGCGACCCGATCCACTTCAACGATGCTCGCGGCAGTTGGATCCTGCTGCGCTACAACGACATGGTCGACGTGCTTCGCAACGACGATCTGTTCTCGGCGGAGCGCGGCCCACAGGTCGAAGGCGCGCCGAAGTCGATGCTGTCGTCCGACCCGCCCACGCACACCCGGCTCCGCACGCTCGTGAACAAGGCGTTCACCGCTCGGACGGTTCGCAATCTCACGGATCGCATCCACGAGATCGTCGACGGCTTGATCGCCGAGATCGCCGACCGCGGCGAGATGGAGGCGATCACCGACTTCGCGTATCCGATCCCGATCACCGTGATCGCCGAGATGCTCGGCGTCCCCGCCCGCGATCGTGACTTCTTCCGTGATCATTCTCAGAAGATCGCCGTGGCGCTCGGGCCGATCGAGGACATGGACGTCGCGATGCAAGCGATGGACGGACGGAACCACCTCGTGGAGTACTTCAACGAGCTGATCCCGAAGCGGCGCGAAGATCCCGACGAAGACCTCATCACCGCGCTTCTGCAGGCGCAGGAGGCGGGCGATTTCCTCAGTCACGGCGAGTTGATCGTCATGCTGCTGCTGCTCCTCGTCGCCGGACACGAAACGACGGTGAACCTGATCGGCAACGGCCTGCTCGCCCTGCTGCGCAACCCTGATCAGCTCGAGCGGCTTCGAACCGAAGAAGCCATCGGACGAAGCGCCATCGAGGAGCTCCTGCGCTACGACTCGCCGGTCACGATGACCGGCCGACTCGCGAAGCAGGACGTCGAGATCGGCGGGTTCAAGGTCAAGAAGGGGCAGAGCGTGTCGACGATCCTCGCCGCCGCGAACCGCGATCCGGAGCAGTTCCCGGATCCGGATCGTCTCGATCTGACGCGCGACCCGTGCAACCACCTCTCCTTCTCGGCTGGGATCCACTACTGCCTGGGCGCGCAACTCGCGCGCCTCGAAGGTCAGATCGCGCTGTCAACGCTCGTCCGGCGTTTCCCGAACATGAAGCTCGCGAGCGACGACCTCGTGTGGCGTCCCGCGCCCATCCTGCGCGGCCTCGAAGCACTTCCGGTGACTTTCTGAACCTCGTTTTCGTCCTGCTCGATTCGCTCAATCGCTGGGTCCTCGATTCGGACGAGTTCGACACACCGAACCTCGACCGCTTCGCGAAACAGTCGGTCGAGTTCACGAATCACTACTCCGGCTCGCTTCCCTGCGTGCCGGCTCGGCACGACCTCATCTGCGGTGCGTGGGACTTCCTGTGGAAGCCGTGGGGCTCGATCGAGATCTGGGAAGAGCCGCTCACCGAAGCGCTCCGTCGCGAGAACGTCTGTACGAAACTCGTCAGCGACCATCCGCATCTCTTCGAATCCGGCGGGGAGAACTACCACGTCGGATTCACGGCCTGGCAGTACGAGCGCGGGCACGAAGGCGATCCGTGGCGGACGCGTCCCGATCCGTCCTGGCTCGGTGCTCCGTCCTACGGACGCGGCTGGTTGCCCTACGACTACTCACGCGGCGCGTTCCGCACGGAAGAGGACTTCCCCGGTGCGAAGACGATGTCGGCGGCCGCGCGCTGGCTGCGGGACGAAGCACCGGCGAACTCCGGGCGCGTCGATCTTTCCGGCTGGCCGCTCGGCCGCGAGAAACAGGACCGTTTCCTGCTCTTCATCGACGAGTTCGATCCGCACGAGCCGTTCGACACACCGGAGCCGTACGCGTCGATGTACGACGCAGCGTGGGAAGGTCCGCATCTGATCTGGCCCCCGTACACGACAACCGGCGAGCAGATCCTGAAGCCGGACGAAGCGCGGCAGGTGCGCGCGCAATACGGCGGGAAGCTCACGTTCATCGACCGCTGGCTCGGCCTCGTCCTCGACGAGATCGACGCGCAGTACGCAGACGACACCGCCGTGATCATCACGACCGACCACGGTCACTACCTCGGCGAGAAAGACGCGTGGGGCAAGCCTCCGTTCCCCGTGTACGAAACGATGGGGCACATCCCGCTGTTCGTCCGTTGGCCGGGTGTCGAGCCGAAGACCGTCGATGCATTGACGACGTCCGTCGATCTCGCGGCGACGATCGTCGATGCGTTCGGGGCTTCGTACCGCCACAAGACTCACGGCAAGTCCCTGGTGCCGTTGATCACAGGCAGGCAACCGTCCGTGCGCGACTGGGCGCTCTGCGGGGTCTGGGGTCGCGAGGTCCAACTGATCTACGACGGCACGAAGTACACGCGCGCACCCGACGGCGACAATCTGCCGCTCAGTCTGTGGTCGAACCGGTGGTCGACGATGCCCGTGTGGCGCTTCCACGACCTGAAGCTCCCGCCGCCGGACGACCGCGCGACGCTCGACAAGATGCCCGGATCGAAGATCCCGGTGATCCGTCAGCCCTTCCGCGAAGGGGACATGCTTCCGTACTGGGCGCTCGGCGCGTTCCACGGCAACCACCTGTACGACGTGTCGTCCGATTCCGAAGAGGTGGACAATCTCGCCGGCACGACGCGCGAGACGAGCGCGCGCGACCTGCTTGCCGACGCGCTGCGAGAGGTCGAGGCGCCGAGCGAACAGTTCGAGCGGCTCGGTTTAGACTGAGCGACCCATGAAAGAACTCATCGACACCACCTTCTACATGGCGTGCCTCAAGCTCGCCGGACGACGCACGGTCGTCATCGGCGGCGGACCCGTCGGCCTCGAGAAGGTCGAAGGTCTGCTCATCTGCGACGCGAACGTGACGCTGATCGCGCCGGAAGCCGTGAAGCCGCTGCAGGACCTCGCCGCCGAAGGCTCGATCGAGTGGATCCAGCGCGAGTACGTCGGACCGAGCGATCTCGAAGGCGCCTTCATCGTCGTCGCGGCAACGAGCAACACCGAACTGAACACGCGCGTGTTCCACGAAGCCGAGACGCGAGCGATGCTCTGCAACGTGGTGGACGTACCACCGCTCTGCAACTTCATCCTTCCCGCTATCTGGCGTCAGGGACCCCTCGCGATCGCCATCTCGACCGCGGGTGGATCACCGGCGCTCGCGAAGCGGATGAAACGTGAGGTCGAAGCGGCGTTCGGGCCGGCGTACGCGAGACTGACCCAGATCCTCAACGATTACCGCGACTGGGCGAAGAGCACGCTCCCGACATACCAGGACCGCAAGGTCTTCTTCGAGTCGATCGTGAACGGTTCGCCGGATCCGATCGAGCTCCTCCGTGCCGGCGACGAAGCTGCCGTCCACGAACTGATCCGGACGAAGCAGAAGGAAAGCGTTCCCGCCTAAGGGTTCGTTTCAGGGTCTTACCTGATTGCGCGTCGAGCCTTTCGGCGCGACCATGCGGTCGGTGAACGCGATCGAGGTCTCTTCGCTCAGGAAGTCGTTCCGGCGACGGTTCCGCTCCGAGAAGATCGCCGTCGACGGTCTCGACCTCGAAGTACCGGCGGGCGGCGTCTACGGCTTCCTCGGGCCCAACGGTTCGGGGAAGACGACGACGATCAGATGTTTGCTCGGACTCGTCCGGCCGACCGACGGCGAGTGCAGCGTCCTCGGCTCGACGCATTTCCCGGAGGTGGTTCGCCGGGTCGGTTCGATCGTCGAGACACCGACGTTCTTCGGTGGCTTCTCCGGACGCCGCAACCTCGAACTCCTCGCGCAGATCGGGGAGGTGCCGCGCACGCGCGTCGACGGCGTGCTCGAACGTGTCGACCTCGCGGAGGCAGCCGACGACCGCGTACGGACGTATTCACTCGGCATGAAGCAACGCCTGGGGATGGCGGCCGTCCTGCTCAAGGACCCCGAACTGCTGGTGCTGGACGAACCCGCGAACGGACTCGACCCCGCCGGCCTCAAAGAGGTTCGCGACCTGTTGCGCGATCTCGCCGATGAGGGACGAACCGTCTTCATCTCGAGCCACCTTCTGCACGAGGTCCAGTTGATCTGCGACTCCGTCGCGATCATGTCGCACGGGCGGTGCATCGCACAGGGCCCCGTCGACGAAGTGCTGCAGGTGCGCGGCGGGAACGCCTTCGTCGTGCGCGCGCCGAAACTCCGGGAGGCGAAGTCGGTGCTGACCAAAGCCGGATACCCGTCGACGTTCCGCGGCGACCAGAGCCTCCGCGTCGTCGCCGACGTGTCCGCGGCGGGACGGATCACCAAGACGCTCGCGGAGAAATCGATCTATCTGACGGAGCTTCGTCCGGAGGAGATCAGTCTCGAAGCTGTGTTCCTGGAGCTGACGGGAGACGTGTCATGACCGGGCTGCTCCTCGCTGAGGCGCGCCGCTTCCTCTCCCGCCGGTCCTTCCGCGTGATCGGCGTGCTGGCCGTCGTGGCGGTGATCGGCGCGGGTGTGCTCGTATTCGTCGAGTCGTCGAAGTCGCTCAGCGCGTCGTTGCCGCAGGCGAAGCAGATGGTCACCGAGTGCCATCAGGCGATCGGGTCGGGACCGACCGCGCGCATCCGGAACGGTGGTTTGACCGTACGCGATGTCGCCTCGTGTCCGACGATCCGTCAAGCCGAGATCTTGTTCGACAAGCGGTTCCACTACACGGACACCACGAAGTCGACGACGCAGAACGTCGCGTTCCCGTTGTTCTTCCTCGCCTTCGCGATCGCGGCGTCATTCGTCGGAGCGGAATGGGCGACGGGGATGATGACGACGACGCTTACGTGGGAGCCGCGGCGGGGCCGCGTCCTGCTCGCGAAAGTCATCCCGGCGCTCCTGATCCTTGGTGCGGCGGTCATCGTCTTGTTCGCTTTCATGGCCGTCGTGTTCATACCGATCGGCGTCTTCAGAGGGATCACGACGGGGATGACGGCTTCCTTCTGGGGACACCTGGCCGGACTGTGGCTTCGCGCTGCGCTGATCGCCATGTTCGGCGCCTCACTCGGGATCGGTCTCGCGACGCTCGCGCGCAATACGGTGGCCGCGCTCGGGATCGGGTTCGTCTTCGTCGCGATCCTCGATCCGATCTTCTCGCATCTGTGGAGAGGACGGTTCGGTCCGTGGCTCCTGATGCAGAACCTCCAGCGCGCGATGCGGATGCCGATCGAACACGTCGTCGGACACGCTGCTTTCGGCAACCAAGTAACGATGACCGTCCAGTCGGCGACGCGACCGGCGATCCTGTTGTCTATCTACGCTGTGGGTCTGCTCGCAGCCGCCTACGCGACGTTCCGAGCGCGCGACGTTACCTAGCCGATAGCTCGTTCACTTGCGCCATCTCTTCGTCGGTCAGTCGCCATGAAGCGGCGTCGGCATTCGAGCGAACCTGCTCCGGCTTCGTCGCTCCGGCGATCACCGACGCGATCACAGGCTTCGACGCCAGCCACGACATCGCCAGCTCGAGCAGCGTGTGTCCGTGCTCTTCGGCGTAAGCGCGTAGTTTTCCGACGATCGCGAAGTTGTCGTCCGACAGAACACCCTCGGCCCGCTCCGGCGCGGCTTTCGCCATCTGCGTGATGCGTGCACCTTCGGGGAGTGCGTCCTTCGACGTGTACTTACCGGTGAGGAGTCCGGACGCGAGCGGGAAGTACGGCAGGAACGCGAGACCGTCGCGCTCGCAGGCCGGCAGCACGTCGGCTTCGACGCCGCGCTCGAGCAGCGAGTAGTTGCTCTGGTCGCTCGCCCACTGCGCGAGACCCTTCTCCTTCGAGATCCCTACGCACTTGTCGATGTGCTTGCCCTGGTAGTTCGAGCAGCCGATCTCACGCACCTTGCCTTCGCGGACGAGCTCGTCGAGTGCGGCGAGCGTCTCGTCGAACGGCGTGTCGCGGTCGGGGAAGTGGTGCTGGTACAGATCGATGCGGTCGGTCTGCAAACGCCGAAGCGAATCCTCGATCGCCTGCTTGATCCAGCGTGGGCTCCCGCCCTGCGACTCTCCGTCGTCCGACATCGGTGAGCCGAACTTCGTTGCGATGACGGCTTCGTCCCGGCGTCCTTTGAGAGCGGCCCCGAGGAACTCTTCGGACTTGCCTCGCCCCCCGTAGACGTCGGCGGTGTCGAAGAAGTTGATGCCGGCGTCGAAGCAGGCGTCCACGACGACCTTCGTCTGGTCGGCATCGATGCGCATGCCGAAGTTGTTGCAGCCGAGTCCGACGATCGTTACGTCAAGCGAACCGATCTTGCGCGTTTCCATCTGGAACCTCCCCGTGTGGCGTAGGGGGTGATGTTAGTTTCCGGTTGGATGACGCCGCGAAACGACGGGGACGAACCGCTCCACGACGTGGCCGGTGGAGAGCCGCCCGGTGCGTTCGGCGAAGAGATGGGGATGGCGCTCCCGGAGCCGACGGTTGAACATTCACCCGGCTACCTCCGCGTGCTGCTCTCGCTGCTCCTCGCGGCTACGTTCTTCGAGGGCTACGACGGCGCGATCCTCGCGCTCGTCCTCCCCGCGATCCGCGACACGTTCAACGTCCCGGAATCGCAACTGGGCGTCTCCCGCGCGCTGATCGAGCTGGGACTCGGCGTCGCGTTCTTCCTCGCGCGCGCCGGCGACCGTTATGGACGGAAGAAGCTCTTGCTCTGGTCGATCGTCGGCTACACCGTGACGACCGCCCTGACGGCCTTCTCGGTCGATCTGTGGTCGTTCACGCTCTTCCAGGGACTCTCGCGCGTCTTCCTGGGGGCCGAGTACGCGGTTGCGGTGACGATGATCGTCGAGGAGTTCCCGAAGGAAAGGCGTGCGCGCGTCCTCGGCATCTTCCTCATGTGTGAGGCGATCGGTGCCGTGTTCGTCGCGCTGCTGTTGATCGCACATGTCGACCAAGGCCCGCTCAAATGGCGGACGCTGTATCTCATCGGGCTCGTCCCATTGCTGTTCCTCGCCGTGCTGCGCCGGCGCTTGCGTGAGACGCGCCGATTCGAGGAGCACAAACGATTACGAGGCGAGTCGAAGACCCCGTTCTTCGAGCCCTGGCGGCCGGAGTACCGGCGGACCCTCGTCCTCGTCGGACTCATCCATCTGTTCCGTTCGCTGCCGCTCTACGCCGCGACGACGTGGTTCTTCTATTTCGCCGAACGCGAAGCTGGGATGAAGTCGTCCTTCCTCTACATCATCTTCATCGGCGCGTACGGGTTCGGGACGCTCGGTTACTACTTCGCGGGAACGATGATGGAGAAGTTCGGTCGAAGACCGACGGCCATCTGGTACGGGCTCGCGGCTGCGGTCAGCGCCTTCGAGCTGTTCCAGGTCCGGGGTGCGCCGTTGATCGGCCTCTTCCTCATCCTCGCCGTGTTCTTCGGGCTCGGCATGGCCCCCGTCACCGGTGCGATCTCGACGGAGCTCTTCCCGACCTACATACGGAACCAGTCGGCGGCGTGGGCACGGAACGTGTTCGAGATCTCGGGCATCATCCTCGGCCCCCTGCTCGTCGGAACGCTCGGCGATCACTACACCGGCGCGCTCGGGTCGATCGGCGACGCGACGAGCGTGCTCGTGCTCCTCTTCCTTCCCGCGGTGTGGCTTGTGTGGCGGCATCTTCCGGAGACCAGAGGACGCGAGCTCGAAGAGATCGAAGCGGAGCTGGGCGTCGCTCACGCGCCGGTGACGACGGCGCGCCGAACAGCGGCGCCGGCGATCGTCGTGATCTGCGTCGTGGTGGCGATCGGCGGCCTCGTCTTCGGGATCCAGTCGCTGAACGGCATCACCCGCCATCCCGAAGGCGCGGCCGAGCGGTTCCTGCAGGGTGTTTCGTCCGGCGACTCGAAGGAGATTCGCCGGTTCGGGACGCGGTCGCTTTCGACGGCGCTCTTCGGGACGAACCACGGCGAGTTCGACGAGATCGAGGTCGGACGCGCCGATCAGCTCGGCAGTCTCGATCGTGTTCCGTTCCGTGTGACATGGAAGGACCAGACGAGGACGGGGCTGCTGCTCGTCGCCGACCAAGGCCGCGGGCATCCGAGCGAGATGAAGGTTGAAGCGTTCACGCCGGGGAACTTCGTCGTTCCGTCCGAGGGCGGAGCGCCACCCGGTCAAGCGCCGCGCGCGGCGTGGCCTATCGCGGTCATCTCCGTCGTCGCGCTGACCGCCGCAGCCGAGGCGATCCTTTACGCACTCCGCCGTCGCTGACCCCTTGGTCGTCCACCCCTGGATCTGGGTTGTGTTCGTCGTCGGCATCCTCGTGCTCCTCGGGGTCGACCTCTTCTTCCACGACGACGAGCGGGAAGTGTCGATGCGGCAGGCGCTGCTGTGGTCTGCGTTCTGGGTCAGCCTCGGGCTCGGCTTCACGCTCGTCGTGTGGGCGTGGCACGGTCCGACCGTTGCCGGCGAGTACATCGCCGGTTACCTGATCGAGTACTCGCTCTCCGTCGACAACATCTTCGTGTTCGTGATGCTCCTGTCGTATTTCGTCGTACCGCCGCAACAGCAGCACCGCGTGCTCTTCTGGGGGTTCATCGGCGCCCTCGTCTTCCGTGCCGCGTTCATCGGCCTCGGTGCCGCGCTGCTGCACGCATTCGGCTTCATGACGTACATCTTCGGAGCGTTCCTGCTTTTCACCGCCGTGCGGATGGCCGTCCAGGGAGAGGTCGAGGTGCACCCGGAGCGCAGTCTCACGCTCCGCGCCTTCCGGCGAGTGATGCCGATGACGGACGGTTATCGCGGTGGAGCGTTCTTCGCCACCGAAGAAGGACGGCGCCGCGCCACGCAACTCCTGGCTGTGCTCGTCGTCATCGAAGCGACGGACATCGTCTTCGCCGTCGATTCGATCCCCGCCATCTTCGCCGTGACGAAGCACGCCTTCATCGTGTTTTCGTCCAACGCCTTCGCGATCCTTGGTTTGCGCTCCCTCTACTTCGTCGTGTCCGGGATGGTGCGCAGGTTCAAGTACCTGCAGATCGGCCTCGCGGTCGTGCTCGGTTTCGTCGGCGTGAAGATGCTCATCACGCGCGTGGTCGAGATCCCTATCTGGGCCTCGCTCAGCGTCGTCGTCGGTGTGCTCGCGATCTCAGTGATCGCGTCGCTCGTGGCGGAACGGACTCAGCGCGGATAGAGGACGAAGCGCGCGCCGCCGATCACGCGTTCGGTGTAGGCGCCATCGTGCGTCCATTCGAGGCGGTCGATGCCGGGGGTTCGTCCGGCGGCGGCTTCGATGCGGACGAGACCACCGTGCGGCCAGACGAGATCGAACCAACCGTCACCGAAGCCGGCGTTCTCGCAGTGGAGGAGGCCTTCGTAGAGATTCGCTGCGACGTCGAGATCGTCCGTGGTGACGACGATGCGCTCGAGACGCGCCGCCGGTTCGGCCCGCTCCGGCGGGTCCGGCCACCACTGCATGGGTCCGAGATCGCCGCGCTCGCCGGCCGCTTGGATGACTTCGGGATCGATGTCCGTCGGGTCGATCGCGGACTGCGCGAGCTGGATGACCGTCCCTCCGGCTTGCTTCGGATGCAGGAACGCCTCCTGCCACCATTCATTGCCGAGCATCACGTTCACCGGGACGAACCCTGCTTCCTCGGCGCGTCCGAGCTCGCGGCGGATGTCGTCGGTCTTGAACGTCATGTGATGGGGCCCCTCGCCGTTGCGGTCGAGGAAGCGCGCGAGGAAGTCGTTCACCTCGACGTTGTGGGGCTCGAGCAGTTCGATGCGGGACGAACCGGCGTCGACCTGCATCGCGCGGAACCCGACGTTCGCGCCGCCGAACAGCGCTTGTGCGCCGAGCTCGCCGACAAGCGCGTCGAGGGTCGGGCCGACGTTGCGCAGCCCGAGTGCGACGTGGTCCAGATCGATCATCGGCGTACCTTACCGAGTCACTGGGTAGGTAAGCGTCATGATCAAACGCTGGTTGATCCGGTTGTTGGTGCTGGCGATCCTGGGGTTCGTCGCGCGCAAGCTGATGGAGTCCGGCGAGCCGGGCAAGCAGAAGGTCGGCGGCGCCATCGACAAAGCCGTCGGCGTCCTCCGCTAACGCCAGGTCCTCCCGATCTCGGTCGACGGCGGCGCGTCGAGCAGATCTTCGCTCGCGATGCGGTGCCAGTTCGCCGTCGCTTCCAGGTGTCCGAGAACGGCGGACGTCCCGAACTGGTAGCGCTGCCACATCGCGAGCATGGCCGGAAACTCGAGGAGCTCCTGGATGTCGCGGTACGGCGAGTCGGGGAGCGCGACGGCGCGGAAGGTGTCGCCGACCATCTTGCGCGTGTACGTGAACGGTGCGTCGTCCACGATCGGACGAAGCATCATCTGGAAGAACTCCCAGAGACGTGTCCGATCGACCGTGGCACTCTGCGGGATCACCTTCCGCGCGCGGAGTGACGTTTCGAGCTCTTCTGGATCGCGGTGCAGCACCGCGAGGCCCGGCGCGCGGACGAGCGCTTTCTCGTCCGGTTCAAGGCGCTTCACGAGACCGAAGTCGAGGAAACAGACGCGTCCGTCGTCCATGAAGATGTAGTTGCCGGGGTGTGGGTCGCCCGAGAACACGCCGTCGTTCACGATCGATCCGTTCGCGAAGCGGCTGATGATCTCCCCGTAGTAATTCTTCCGATCCTGTGGTTCGTCCAGGAGGTCGTAGAACTTCCGGCCGGTCACGAGTTCGCTCGTGAGTACCCGGACGGCTGAGAGTTCCGGGACCGTGTCCGGGATCTTGACGAACTGATGGTTCCGGTATCTGTCGGCGAAGTACTGCTGGTTCGCCGCCTCTTTCCGGTAATCGAACTCTTCCGTCATCCGTTCGACGACTTCCTGCAGGAACTCCTTCGGGTTGAATCCGCCGAACATCGCCGCGACGGTTTGGAACAGCATGTCGGCGTTGGCGAGGTCGGCTTTGATCGCTTCGTCCACGCCCGGGTACTGCACCTTGACGACGACCTGTTTCCCTTCGCGGGTCGTCGCCCGATGCACCTGGCCGATGGACGCCGCGGCCATCGGTTGTTCGTCCAGCTCGGCGAACGGGATGCGGCCGAGCTCGGACGTGATCACCTGCTCGACGAGCTCGAACGACATCGGCGGCGCGGCCGACTGCAGTTGCGCGAGCTGCTGCTGGACGCCTTCTGGGAGCCCGTCGACGGCGAACGACGCCATCTGCGCGAGCTTCATCACCGCGCCCTTCATGTGTCCCATCACCTCGAGGACGTCGGCCGCCGAGCGCATCGCGGCTTCTTCTGCGACGCGCTGCTTGAACTGTTCGCTCCGTCCGATGGTCTTGAGCCTTGCGACGCCCATGCGCGCGCCGACGCTCGTCCCCATGCGCGCGAGGTGCGCGCGCCGTGCGTCGGCATCTGTCGCGAGACCGTCGGTGTGTGAGCCGCGGATGCGGTAGCCGCGTACGGCGTCGCCGAGCGTCCGCGCCATCGTCTTCAGGATCTGCTTGGTCGCGCCGCGCCGTTTGCTCATACCGGAACCGTTGTATTCCCGAGGGACGGGGCGGTATTCGCGAGGCTCCGCCAGAGGTACCAGCTTGCGACCGACCGCCACGGGCGCCACGGCTCCGCGACTTCGATGAGGTTCGGCTTCGTGGGCTCGATGCCGTAGAGGTTCTTCACCGCGTTACGGAGGCCGAGGTCGTCGATGGCCCAGACGTCGGGACGACCGAGCCGAAAGATGAGGAACATCTCGGCGGTCCATCGTCCGACACCTTTGACCGCGACGAGAGCGTCGACGATCTCGTCATCGGACTTACGGACGAGCTTCGCGAAGTTGAGCTTTCCTGAGTCGACGTGCGCGGCGAGGTCTTTCACGTAGAGCACCTTCGCGCCCGAGAGTCCGGCGCCGCGGAGGGTTTCGTCCGGCGCGGCGAGGATGTCGGCCGGGACGATCTTCCGACCGTTCGGATGTAGCGCGGCGACGCGCTGGAAGATCGTCTCTGCCGCTTTCGCCGAGAGCTGCTGTCCGACGATGGCGCGCAGGATCGTCGTGAAGTGATCGCCGCGGGCGCCGGGCTCGAGCAGGCACGGACCGACGCGTTTGATCAGGGCGCGCATCACCGGGTCGCGCTTCGCGAGGTGCTTCGTCGCCGCCTGCGTGTCGAGCGTCATCGGATCAAGCGTGACATGCGACGGTCGGCGAGGATCTTGCCGCCTGTTTGGCATGTGGGGCAGTAGGTGACCTCGTGCGACTCGTAAGAGACGCGACGCAGGTCGTCGCCGCACACCGGACAAGGTTTGCCGTGCTCGTGGTGGACGACCCAGTGGTCGCCGACCTTCGTCGGGAGACCCCCCGTTCGCTTGCGCTCGATCTCCAAGCCGTTGGCGAGGGTTTCCTCGATCGCTTGAAGGAGCCGTTCGCGGTCGTCGGCCTTCATCGACTTGAGCGATGCGAAGGGCGAGATCTTCGCGGCGTGCAGGGCGTCGTCGCTGTAGCCGCGCCCGATGCCCGCGACGGTGCGTTGGTCGCGAAGGATCGTGTGGATGCGTCTTGAGTCTTGCCCAGTGCGGATGAGATCTTCGAACTCCTTCGAACCCGGTTCCGGGCCGAGTCCGTCCATCGGGCCGATGTCATCTTCGGCCAGGACCCACCAACCGGCCTTGCGCTCCGTCCCGAATTCCTTCAGCAGGACGGCGCGGTTGTTGTCGAACTTCCACCGGACGACGTACCCCTTCGCCTTGTTCGTCTTCTTCGGGGGCTCTTCGAAGTCGACCCGTCCGCCTTGCGAGAGGTGGAAGGCGATCTTCACATCGCCGAAGTGGAGCATGACGTACTTGCCTCGCCGTGATGTCCGCTCGAGTGTTCGGCCTTTCAGAGCTTCCGGCGCCGGATCGAATGTTTTCAGCGCGGAGAATTGCAGCGGCTCGTAGCCGGTGAACGTCGCACCGCCGACGTACGACTCGATGCGCTCGGCGAGCGCCTGCATCTCGGGTAGTTCGGGCAATTAGTTCTGCTGCTTCGCGAGCTCCGGACGACCCGACCATACCCACGCCTGGTCCTTCGGGCTCACGCCGATCAGTACGCCGTGCGTCGCGGACGGGTGGATGAAGATGCTCGTGCGCGCGTCCTTCGTCGGGTTACCCGCGTAGCGCGCGCCCACGGCGTCGAGGCGCCGCGCGAGCTCGGGAGTGTCGTGGCACTCCGTGTAGAACATGTACGGACCTTCGCCCCGTTTCACGAAGAACTTGCCCATGGCTTTCTCCGTGTCGTACGGGTGGACGACCTCGACGCGGTCGAGGAGTCGCGGCGGATCGAAGAGCGTGAGGACGCCTTCGTACCCGTAATGGTCGCTCTTGATCGGCGAGAAGCGCATGCCCTCGAGGCCGAAGGCGTCCGTCCAGAATGCGCTGGCCGCCTGCCAATCGTGGACGAGATGCGTCACCTCGTAGAGGAACGAGATGATGCCCACCTGTTCGCGATCCGCGTGCTCTGAGATGACTGTGCGGAGCCCAAAGGTTCGGGACGGATCCACGAAGATCATCCCGTCCTCGCTGACGTTGCTGATCGACCGCTCGTCGAGCCGCTTCGCGATTTCGTCCGGTTTCTTGCTCGAGAACACCGCGGCGAAGAGTCCTTCGTCGTTCGTATCGAGGAACTCCTGGAGCGCGCCGGGCCCCCGGGGCTCAGCGAGGCGGAGGAGGTCCGTCCCGCAGGCGAGGATCGCGATGCGCGCGTTCCACACATCCGAGTCGCGTATCTCGAGGAACTGTGCGCCGAAGATGTCACCGAATCGCTTCGTCGCCGCCTCCGCGTCGCGGACGGCGAGGACGACTCCTTCCAGCTGTTCGAGCATCTAGAACCTCACCTTCATCGAGTTCATCCCGTGGAGCGTCAGTGTGTTCCTCCACTCGGGTTCGCCGTCGAGTCGCATGTTGGGGAATCGACGCAAGAGTTCCGTGAACGCGATCTGTGCTTCGAGGCGCGCGAGCGGCGCACCCAGGCAGAAGTGGACGCCCGCTCCGAACGACACAACCTGCGGTTTGTCCCGGGTGATGTTCAGCGTGTCCGGATCGGCGAACTGCTCGGGGTCGCGGTTGCCGGCGCCGAGCAACGTCACGACTTGCTGTCCCTTCTTCACGGTCACGCCGGCGACGTCGATGTCTTCGAGCGCGGTGCGCGCGGTGAGCTGCACGGGGGAGTCGTAGCGGAGTAGTTCTTCGATCGCGTTCCGCATCAACGAGTTGTCGTCGCGCAGCATCTGGAACTGATCGCGGTTGCGGAGGAGCGCGAGCAGGCCGTTACCGATGAGGCTCTGCGTGGTCTCGTGCCCGGCGATGAAGACGAGGACGCAGAGCGCGAAGAGCTCTTCAGTCGTCAGGCGGTCGCCGCCTTCCTCCGCGGCGATCAATGCGCTCAGGAGGTCGTCCTTCGGATCCGCCCGCCGCTTCTCGATGAGCCCCGCGAAGTAGACGATGAACTGGCTGAGCGCGCCGATCGCTTTCTGCATCTTGTCCGGCGGCAGGACGGGATCGAGGATCGGCGCGACGTCCCCGGACAAGCCCTTGAAGAGGTCGCGGTCTTCGACCGGGACACCCATCAGCTCACAGATCACGAGCGCGGGAAGCGGATACGCGAAGTCGGCGACGACGTCCATGCCCTCGCTTCCCACGTCGTCCAGCAGGTCGCCGACGATCTCTTGGATGTGCGGACGAAGCGCCTCGACGGTTCGGCGGGTAAAGGCTTTGTTGACGAGGTTCCGCATGCGTGTGTGATCGGGTGGATCGGTGAACAGCAGGACGAGGCCCGCCATCTGTTCGAAGGGACTGACGGCATTCGGGTCGTCCGAGGAGAACTCGCGGAACAGGGAGTTTCGCGGGTCGTTCGAGAATCGATCGTCGCGGAGGACGGCGAGGATGTCGTCGTAGCGAGTGAAGGTCCACACACCCGGTTCGATGAAGTGCGTCGGGTGCTCTTCCCGGTACTTCTTGTAGAGCGGGTACGGGTTCCCGTTGTGCGGCGGCTCGACGAGCGGCGCGAGCAGGGGATTGACGAATTCTTGGACGACGGAACCCACGGCTTCGGTCATGTTGACCTCCCGCCTGATGATGCCCGAGGCTGGGGGCCTCACGCATCCGCCCGAGGGAGGGTTTTCCGATGACCGACACCAAGACCGACGTCGTCCTCTACGACGTATCTGATGGGATCGCGACCCTAACGCTGAACCGTCCGGAGCGCCTCAACGCGTGGACCGGCGGTCTCGCGAAGCGCTACTACGGACTGCTCGAGCAGGCCGCGGCCGATGACGACGTGCGTGTCATCGTCGTCACCGGTGCGGGCAAGGGCTGGTGCGCCGGCGCCGATATGGATTCGCTCCAGGGCAATGCCGAAGTGGACGACTCCGACGCGGGGTTGGACCGTCCGATCTGGTTCCCGACAACCGTGCCGAAACCGATCATCGCGGCGATCAACGGCGCGTGCGCCGGCATCGGCCTCTGCGCCGCGCTGATGTGCGATCTGCGCTTCGCCGCCGCGGGCGCGAAGTTCACGACGGCGTTCGTGCGTCGCGGACTGATCGCCGAGCACGGTTCCTCGTGGGCCCTTCCCCGGCTCATCGGCCACGCCGCGGCGTTGGACCTACTGTTCTCGGGTCGCGTCTTCCTCGCCGAAGAGGCGAAGGACCTCGGCGTCGTGAACCAGGTGTTCGCGCCGGACGAGCTCCTCGCGAAGACACGCGAGTACGCGACCGACCTCATCGAGCACTGCTCGCCGAAGTCGATGGCGACCATCAAGGCCGAGATCTACCGGCACTGGGGCGCGGACGTCGCAACCGCGACGACCGAGGCGAACAAGCTCATGACGCGTTCGTTCGCGTTCCCGGACTTCCGCGAGGGTGTACAGAGCTTCGTCCAGAAGCGGAATCCGGACTTCGAGCCGCTGCCGACCGACTACGAAGTCCTGCCGAAAGACTGGAGCTAGCCCGAACCTGGTCGCGTAGCGCGGAACAACCGCGTTCCGCGACCAGTTAGCGCAGTTCGTCCATCCGGACGAGGCCGGCGGGCGTCGGACGGAACCCTGCCGGCTCGTAGAAGTCGCGCATGAGGGCTTCGTCCGAGTCGACGTGCATCCATTCGATCTCCGGCACGCGCGCGGTCGCTGCGAGAGCCTCCTTCACCAGTTCCGTTCCGATGCCGCGGTGGCGGTAGTCCGGATGCACGGTCGGATCGAGCAGGAAGGCGTGGACGCCGCCGTCCCACGCGATGTTCGCGTAGCCGATCAGTCGATCGTCGTCGAACGCGCCGATCCACGTGAGACTGCGCGCGAGGACCTGGAGGTAGTCGTACGGCCCGCCGAGCAGCTCTTCGAGCTGCTCGTTACGAACCTCAGGACGTTCGCGGTAGTCGATCAATGACGTCGCCGTTCGGGGCGAAGAACTCGAGCTGATCGATATCGAGCCGCGCTCGCGTCACGTTGTCGAAGTCGACGATCTCGATCTCATGTGCCGTGAGCATCCCGCGGCCCTGGCGCCAGATCCGTCGTACGCGCGATGCGAGCGAACGTGCGCTGTAGATCAGGACGAGACCGATCGCGAAGTACAACGCCGCTCCGATGAGATCGCGCTGTACCTCGATCACCTGAACGGCGTGCACGCCGACTTCCGCCGGCCCGACCGACGCGCTGCGGGTCTGGAAGAACGCGACCACAGCACCGAACAGCTGCACGAATCCTCCGGCGACGAGATAGAGGCCGAGGACGGAAAAGGCGATGGAGTGGACGTCGAGTGGCGTCGCTCGCGGTGCCTCGGTCAGGGGCTCGGGTTCTCGCGGGCCGAGCGCACGGTCCGCGAGTGGTACGGCCGCGAACCAGACGATGATCCCGAGGACGATCAAGAGCGCCGATGTGATCGCGCCGGCCGTCGTGAGCTCACGGAACCCGTGGAACGCGTTCGCTTCGATGATGAGTGCGACGCTTTGTATCCCGCGGAACGCGACGTACAGCCCGAATACCTTCATGGTGAGACGTGCGACGTCCCTGATGTTCATAGCCATCCTCCCCGCGAGGTCTACGCCAAAGCACGTAAAGCTTGGCGCAACTTCGGGTCGAGCGGGTGGTCCTTCGGGAGCCGCGCGGTAACTGCCTCGACGAAGTCGGTGACCGGCAGCGACGCCGACACGTCCTCGGACGAGACGGAATACGCGGACCCTTCGCGTCGGAACGAAACGGGTTTCTCCGCTTCGAGCACCGCGAACTCGCTTACCTTCGAGCGCCATTCCGTCCGCGCCGCGCGATCTGCGTCCGACAGTGACACGTCCATGTCGTCGCCGTGCGTCGCGTATTCGCTCGCGACGTGGAACGCCATCGAGCCGACCGGATACGGACCGACGGACGACGTCATGCTCCCGTCGCGCCCGCGCTCCCGCATCCGTTTGCGCACTTCGAGGTTGCGCGTCCGCCAGATGTCGAACAGCTCGTCGGTCGACTTCGAACGGCCCTCGGCCACCGGGACGGCGTTGAACCCGTCGAGGTCGTTCGCTCCCTGCTTCGACATCTCTTCGAACAACTCGCCGAGTGAGTCGTCCAAACACGCAAGGTGGTAACGCTCGACGCCGCCGACGTGCGCGAGCAGATCCTTGATGTCCCACCCTTCGCAGCGCGTCGGCGCCGACCAGTCGGGTGACGATTGGAAGAACTGCGCGACCCGCTCGGACTCCCGGTCGAGAAGCTCGAACGGATCGAGATCGGCGACGCGTTCCTCACCGGCCATGTCAGCTCCTTCCGAACCATCGCTCGCGGCGTTCGGCGCCGAACGCCTCGTTGTGCTTCATCAGCTCCTGGGACGGGCCGGCCATCGGTGCTCGCGGCTCGGCCCCCGCAAGGAACTCCACGTTCACGATCCCGATCTCGCCGCCCCCGAACTCGACGAAGCAGATACCGCGTCCTTCGTACGGGACCTCCAGGCGTCCGAGGATGTCGTCGGCGACCACGCGTGCCGCGCTCTCGGCGAGAGTTCCGGCGCGCGGGACGGGTGCGTCCGCGCAGTCGCCGAGCGCATACACGCCGTCGAAGGGTGTACGCAGGTTCGTCGGGTCGACATGGATCCAGCCATCGGCGCCACCTTCGGTGAGTCCCGATGCTTGGACGACGTCCGGCGCCTTGTGCAACGGGACCGCGATGAAGTAGTCCTCGCCGCTGCCCGGGACGGCGCGGTGTCCGAACTCGTAGTTGATGCCCCGCGCGTCGAGTGCATCGGTGATCGCCTGTGATGCGACGGGGGAGACGGGGATCGGCATGGGCATCGGTGTCGTGATCCGCAGGTCGATGGCTTCGCGCACACCGCGTTCCACGAAGTAGTCATGCATGAGGAACATCGCTTCCCACGGTGCGGGCGGGCACTTGAACGGTACACCGAGGACGCCGATCTGGACGATGCCGCGCTCGATCGAAGGCAGCACCTCTCGCAAACGCGCAGCGCCTTCGACGGAGTAGAACTCGTGACCGTCGTACGGTACGTAGTCGGCGCCGAGCGCGACGACGAGGATGTCCGGTCGGTAGGAGTTCGCATCGGTCCGGACCTCCTTTGTCCCAGGATCGATCGAAACGACCTCTTCCCTGCGGAACTCCACACCCGGCTTCGTGAAGTCCCTGTACGGCAGGGTCACCCCGTCGACGGTGCTGTGTCCGAACAAGACATCGAACTTCGAGTATCCGAAGACGAATCCTTCGTTCCGATCGAGCAGCGTTACGTGGAAGTCGTCCGCGTGCTCGGATAGGCGCGTCGCGAGCTCCAAGCCCCCGAACCCCGCACCGCAGATGAGGACATCAGTCGATGCAGAACTCATTTCCCTCTGGGTCTTGCATCACGACGAAATAGGTGTCGAAATCCTCGACCGCCTGCAGCTTGCGCCCACCCATGCGGATCAGCCGCGACACCTCGTCGTCGATCTCGGCGCGGTCGTGTTTCGCGCTCGCGCGCACGTCGAGATGGACGCGGTTCTTCGCGGTCTTGCCTTCCGGGACCTTCTGGAAGAACAGACGAGGTTCGGAGTCGTTGCCGATCACCATCCAGTTGTCGAGATCGGCTTCGCCGACACCCGAACCGCGCAAGCGGTCCCGCACCGCTTCGACGTCGGGCGGCGGATAACGCAAGACCTCGGCCCAGAACGTCGCGAGTCCGATCGGGTCGTGCGCGTCGAACGTGATCTGGATCCGCCCGCGTTCGGGGAATGTCACAGAGGCGCGTCCGGCGCCACGAGCGGCCACGGACGTTCGCGTTCGGCGATCGATGCGAGATCGAGGAGGGCGCCGTCCATGTGATGGGTGGCCATCACCTGCATGCCGACCGGAAGGCCGTCCACGGTGCCGATCGGGATCGACACCGCGGGGTTCCCGACGATGTTCGCCGGGATCGTGAGGGCTCCGTTGTTGTCCGGCCCGACCTGCCGATCACCGACGCGAGTGCTGATGCCGATATCGGCGGGGAACGCGACATCGGGATTCGTCGCACTGATCACGAAGTCGACCTGGTCGAAGAGCGCGGCCATCGTCTCGTTCGCTGCCGTCCGTTGATGCTCGGCGCGTCCGGCGAGGTCGATGTCGTACATCTGATCGGCGATCGTCAGACCGAACGCGATCTCCGTCGTGAGCTCTTCCTTGCGATCCGGCCATGCCTCGCCGAGCGCGGCCTTGAGGCCGACGAGGTTGCACATCGCCCACTCGAGTCCGAGCTGCGGCATCTGCACGGGTATGTCGACGCGCGACAGTCCGGCGTCGCGGATCAGCGCCTCGCCGGCTTCGATGACAAGCGAAGCGACCTCCGGACGAACCACCGCCGAGCCGAGGTTCGGCGAGATCACCGCGCGGCGTCCGCGCAGCGGGAACGAGCCGAGCGATCGTTCCCAATCGGGAACCTTCGGCAACGAGTACGGATCGCGCGAGTCGTAGCCGGCGCAAACGTCGTACCACCGAGCGACGTCGCGCACCGAGCGCGCCTGACAGCCGAGCACCACGGTGAGCGGCGCGATCTCCGTCTGCGGGCCGCGAGGGATCCGTCCGGCGGTGCCTTTCATGCCGAGGAGCCCGCAGAACGCGGCGGGGATCCGGATCGAGCCGCCGCCGTCGCCGCCGCTCCCGATCGGAACCAGGCCGCCCGCGACCGCTGAGGACGATCCACCGGACGAACCGCCGGCCGTCTTCGTCGGGTTCCACGGATTCCCGGTCACACCGTGGATCTTCGAGTTCGAGATGTTCAGACCGCCGAACTCGCTCGCGATCGTCGCGCCGACCGGATTCGCGCCGCCGGTGCCGACGAGGCGATCGAACCACGTCTTGTTGTAGGTCGCGACGCGGTCGCGGAAGACGAGCGAGGCTTCGCTCCACGGCCAGCCCACCACGGGATCGAGCTCTTTGACGCCGACGGGGACGCCGCCGAACGGCTTCGACACGTCCGCGGACGACGCACGTTCGCGCGCCGCTTCCTCGTCGATGTAGGCGAACGCGTTCAGTCGCGAGTTCTCGATCGCCTTCAGCGAAGCTTCGAGCGCGTCCGCGGGCGTAAGCTCACCCGCGCGCATGGCGTCGACGAGCGAACACGCGTCGCCGAGCCAGGGATCAGCCATACCAGGAGGTTATACAGATGGAGTTCCAGGACGTCGTCCGGCGGCGCCGGATGGTCCGCAACTTCGAGGATCGTCCGGTGCCGGACGAAGCCCTCGACCTGATCCTCGAGAACGCGCTCCACGCACCGTCCGCCGGGTTCTCGCAGGGCTGGGCCTTCCTCGTCCTGCAGGGCGACGAGAAGAGGCATTTCCACGACGTGACCTACCCAGGCCACGACGACCTCGGTGTGTACCGGGCCCCCGTCCTCATCGTGTGCCTTTCGCACAAGGACGCCTATCTCGACCGCTACACCGAGCCCGACAAGGGCTGGACGGATCGGGACGAATCACGCTGGCCCGCCCCCTACTGGGATATCGACACGGGCTTCGCCGCGCTCCTGATGCTCCTCACGGCCGTCGACAACGGACTCGCCGGCGTCTTCTTCGGGATCGCGCCCGACAAGATCCGGGTGTTCCACGAGGAGTTCGGCGTGCCGGATCCCTATCACCCGATCGGCGCGATCGCGCTGGGCTACGCCGCCACCGACACGCCGTCGTCGTCTCTGAAACGAGGGCGCCGTCCGCAAGCGGAGGTTGTGCATCGCGGACGCTGGCAATCTAGATAGGTATGCGTATCGCCCAGGTCGCACCCCTGTACGAATCGGTCCCTCCGAAGTACTACGGCGGCACCGAACGCGTGGTGTCGTACCTCACCGAGGAGTTCGTCCGTCAAGGACATGAGGTGACGCTCTTCGCGTCGGGGGATTCGGAGACGTCCGCACGACTCGTCCCCGTCTCGCATCGGAGCCTGCGTCTCGACAAGCACTGCGTCGACGTAGTCGCTCATCACGTGAAGCTGCTCGAAGACGTCGTCCGCAGGCAGGACGAGTTCGACATCATCCATTTCCACATCGGCTACCTCCACTTCCCGGTGACGGAGCGTTTGCGAACGCCGCACGTCTCGACCCAGCACGGACGTCTCGACCTGCCCGACCTGATGGGCCTGTACTCGACGTTCCGTAGCCTGCCCAACACGTCCATCTCCGATGACCAGCGCCGGGCCATGCCGTGGCTGAACTGGGTGTCGACCGTGTACCACGGCCTCCCCGAAGACGCGTACACCTTCCACGAGAGCCCCGGTGACTACTTCGCGTTCCTCGGACGGATCTCTCCCGAAAAGCGCGTCGATCGAGCCATCGAGATCGCGAAGAACCTCGGCGTCCCGATCAAGATCGCGGCGAAGGTCGACGCACTCGACGTCGACTATTTCGAGACGACGATCTATCCGCTGCTCGATCACCCGCTCGTCGACTTCATCGGCGAGATCGGCGAAGGCGAGAAGAGCGAGTTCCTCGGACACGCGGGCGCGTTGCTATTCCCGATCGACTGGCCGGAACCGTTCGGTCTCGTCATGATCGAATCGCTCGCCTGCGGGACACCGGTGGTTGCGTACCGTCAGGGATCCGTCCCCGAAGTGATCACGCACGGACACGACGGCTTCATCGTGACGAACATCGCCGACGCCGTCGAAGCCGCGGGGTCGACGACGATCGACCGGCGGAACTGCCGGAAGACCTTCGAAGACAGGTTCTCGGCCCGGAAGATGGCCGAGGGCTACGTCGCAACCTACGAGCGCGTCATCTCGATGCCACCCCAGGCCCCGGCGATCGAGGTCCGTCCGGAAGCGGCCGCCGTTACCACATGGCGGGACCCCGAGATGGTGCCGGAGGACTGAGTGCCCGAGGTCATCCGCGTCCGCGATTCGTATTACATCCTCGCGACGTCGCCGCTCGCCGATAACCAAACGCGTGTCCTGAAGCACGGCGAGACGTTCGCGATCTTCGACCTCTACGGCGACATCCGGCGGCTCGGCCGAGGCGAGCAAGGCGTCTATCACAAGGGGACGAGACACCTCTCCCGTTCGGTGCTGAAGCTCGGCGACGAGCGTCCGCTGCTCCTCGGTTCGTCGGTATCCGAAGACAACGTCGTCTTCGCCGTCGACATGACCAACCCGGACATGACGATCGGCTCGACGTTCGTCCCGCGCGGCACGCTGCACATCTTCCGCTCGATCTTCTTGCGGGACGGCGCCTGCTACGAGCGGGTGCGGTTGTTCTCCTACGCGGACAAGCCACTCGAAGTGACGCTGACGCTTTCGTTCGAAGCCGACTTCGCAGACATCTTCGAGGTCCGCGGGACGAAGCGCTCGCATCGCGGCGAGCTGCACGATCCGCGGATCGAGGACGGCGACCTCGTGATCTGTTACGACGGCCTCGACGGTGTCGAACGCCGGACACGCATCGTCGTGTCGTCCGAAGGCAAGGTGGACGACTCCGGGATCACGTTCACGTGCGCGCTGCCGCCCCAGACGCCGCGCGAGATGTTCGTGCTGACCGTCGCGGAAGGCGGGGCGTCGCACCGTGCCGTCGAGGCCTATGCGAATGCGATCTCGCACGTGCGGGAATCGCAGAAACGGTCCGGTGAGCGGCTGACGGTGATCCGGACATCGAACGAGCTGTTCAACGCGTGGATCGACAGGTCGCTCTCGGACCTTCGCATGATGATCACGGACACACCGCACGGAAGGGTCCCGTACGGCGGCGTGCCGTGGTTCAGCGCTCCGTTCGGTCGCGACGCGATCATCACCGCGCTGCAGATGCTCTGGGTGGACCCGTCCGTCGCGCGCGGTGTGTTGCGCTACCTCGCGGCCACGCAGGCGACCGAGGTCAACGAGGAACGAGCGGCGGAGCCGGGCAAGATCCTCCATGAACACCGGTGGGGCGAGATGGCCGCGCTCGGTGAAGTGCCCTTCGGGATGTACTACGGCTCGGTCGATTCGACACCGCTCTTCGTCGCGCTCGCCGGCGAGTACTTCGCAGCGACGAACGACATCGCCTGCGCGCGGGAGCTCTGGCCGAACATCGAAGCGGCGCTGCGGTGGATCGACGATTACGGCGATGTCGACGGCGACGGATTCATCGAATACACGGGATCGACGAAGGGGCTCGTCCAGCAGGGGTGGAAGGACTCCCAGGACTCCGTGTTCCACGCCGACGGCAGGATCGCGCAGCCGCCGATCGCCCTGTGTGAGGTGCAGGGGTACGTCTACTGGGCGAAGCGCCAGGCGGCGCGGATGGCCTCGGCGATCGGCGACGCCGAACGCGCGTCGCGACTCCTGAAGGAAGCGGATGCGATCAAGGACGCGTTCGAGGATGCCTTCTGGGTCGAGGAGATCGGGACGTATGCGATCGCGCTGGACGGCGAGAAACGACCGTGCGCGATCCGGGCGTCCAACGCCGGGCATTGCTTGTTCACCGAGATCGCTTCGCCGCAGCACGGGAAGCGCGTCGCCGAATCGTTGCTATCGGATCAGTTCTTCTCCGGATGGGGTATCCGGACGCTCGCGACGAATGAGATCCGTTACGGACCCATCACCTATCACAACGGATCGGTGTGGCCGCACGACAACTCGATCATCGGCGCCGGCCTCGCGAACTACTCGCGTAAGGAAGGGGCCGAGCGGATCCTCGCTGCGCTCCTCGACGCGACGGACGTCCTCGAGTTCCACCGCCTCCCCGAGCTGTACTGCGGGTTCCCGCGACGTCCGGGACAAGGCCCCATCGAGTACCCACTTGCGTGCGCACCGCAGTCGTGGGCGGCGGGTTCGGTCTTCCTGTTGCTGCGCGCTTGTCTCGGGCTCTCCGTCGACGCAACACGCGGACGGATCACGTTGTCTCGTCCGCGTCTGCCGAGCTTCTTGCGCGAGATGCACCTGCGTGGGTTGCGTGCAGGTGATGCGTCCGTCGATCTCGCGTTGTACGCGCACGGGGAAGACACCGGCGTGAACGTGACGAATCGTGAAGGCGACGTCGAAGTCGTCGTCGTCAAGTAAGGGCGTTCGCCAAAGCGCCGATGAGCGCTTGCGTATCGGGACAGCCCGGCCCCCGTTCGTCGCCTTCCCAAAACGGCGGGAGACCACGGACGCGCGGCGTCAGCTCGAGTTGGACGCCCCCCCGGCGCACGCGGTTGCAGAGGTTCCGGGGGCTCAGCCCCCGGCAGTGCGACGGGATCTGCTCCAGGTCGTCCACGACGTCGTAGGAAGGAAGCGCGTTCCGCAACGCGTCCGCGACCCTCATGGCGAGGTCGCGGTTGCGTCCGCCGACGAGGAGCGGCCGGTCGACGCCGTCACGCCCGAACCGGAACATGCTCGGTGCCGTGATCGCGCCGAACTGTTCCGTCCCCCATCCGTGTATCGCGACGACGGTGTCGACGTGCTCGACGAACGATTGGAGTGCCGGAGACTGGGACGGATCGAGCTTCGTCGATGGGATGTGCCAGCGGAAACCGCGCGGCTGGCGGATCGTGTACAGCGATGCGCCGGCGCGTTCGGCGACGGCGGTCGCGATGACGTCTGTCATCACTTCGAGTGAGCCACCGTGGAACGCCATGACGCCGATGGGCGACCGAAGCTCGCAGGTTTCTTCGACGCCTTCGGTCGCTAGGAGTTCATCGAGCACTTAGCTCGCTACGTTACTCGCGAGCCACTGCTCCCACGTGATCTGGCCGTCGCGATGATCGGGCGTGAGGTTGTGGCCCTCCCGAAACGCCCTGATCGCCCTGCCCGGGAAGGGCACAGACACGACGATGCGTGACTTCTTCTTGGCGCGTAGCCACGACTTCGCGATGTCCTTGAATCCGAGGATCTCGGGCCCGCCCATATCGGGAGCTCGTCCCGACGGGCCCTGTTCGATCAGCGAAGCCATGCGCGCTGCGACTTCGCCCGGATCGAGGAGCTGCGAGCGCACGCCTTTCGGCACCATGACGACCGGTGAGCGCGCGAGCCGGCCGACGAACTCGTCCGGGAGCGTATGCCACTGGGTCGTCCGGAGGATCGTGTGGGGCAGGCCGCTGCGTTCGATGATCTGTTCGCAGTCGTACTTCGCTCGGTAATAGCCGAGCGGGATCTTGTCGACGCCGACGATGGAGATGTACACGACGTGGACGTTGCGCTCCAGGAGTTTGATCAAGCGGTCGGTCGGGTCGACGTCGGTTTTCTTCGATGCGGCGTAACCCAGTCCTTTCGCGCCGTTGTCCGCCGCGCCGGACGCGCAATGAACGAGGACGTCGACACCCTTCACCGCGTCGCCGATCCCTTCGCCCGTCACGAGGTCGCCGACGACGTGATCCGGTCCCGGCTTGCGGGACAGCACCTTGACGTTGTGTCCCGCCGTCACGAGCACCGGGACGAGCTCGCGGCCGAGGTGCCCCGTCCCGCCCGTGACGAGGATCTGACTCATCGCTTGGGCAGTTTGGGCAGCGTCAGCTTCGGTCGCGTCTTGAGGTCGGGGAACTTCGGCTTGTACTTCGTGAGCGCCTGACCCATCAGCCGGAGCGCGGTGTCCATCTGCGGATCGCGACCGGCTGCGTAGTCCTGCGGCGTGATGTCGAGATCGTGCGTCGGATCCGTCCCGTAGTTCTCGACGCCCCAGCCGACGTCGCGGAACCAGTAGGAGTACTCCGGCTGTGTCGTCATCCCGTTGTCGACGAGCATGTGGCGGTAGCTGATGCCGATGACGCCGCCCCACGTTCGCTTCCCGACGACGGGTCCGAGGCCGAGGATCTTGAACGCATGCGTGAAGATGTCGCCGTCCGACCCGGCCTGCTCGTTCGTCAGACACACGAGGGGTCCGTTCGGCGAATCCGACGGGTACGGGTCCGGCGTCTTGCTCCACCGCGTCACGTCGTAGCCGATCCTTTGACGCGCGAGCTTCTCGAGGATGATCTGCGAGACGTGGCCACCGCCGTTGTAACGGACGTCGACGATCAATCCGTCGCGGACGACTTCCGCGTTGTAGTAGCGGTGGAACTCGGCGTAGCCGTGCGGACCCATATCCGGGATGTGGACGTAACCGACGCGCCCGCGCGTCCGGTCGTGGACGAGCGCGCGATTGCGCTCCACCCATTCGCGATAACGCGCCGGCTTCTCGTCGACGAGCGTCTTGACGTAGAGCGTTCGACGCGCGCGGCCCTGCGCGTTCGCGAGGACGAGCTCGACGTCGGTTCCCGCGTAGTTCACGAGGAGCCACGACGGTGAATGGTCGGGCGTCGCCGGCTCGCCGTTGATCGCGACGATGACGTCGCCTTCCTTCGCGTCGATGCCCGGTGCGGCGAGCGGTGACGTCTGCGACGGTTCCCAGCTATCGCCGCGGACGACGTGCGTGATCACCCAACGCCCGTTGCGCAGTTCGATGTCGACGCCGAGATGGCCGACGCGGTAGGGAGGTGGTGGCTTGAGGTCGCCGCCCATCTCGTAGGCGTGCGACGTGCCGAGCTCGCCGTTCATCTCCCACATGAGGTCGGAGAACTCGTAGCGGCTGCCCACCTTGTCGACGAGCGGCCGGTAGCGGTCGTAGATCGCCACCCAGTCGACGCCCGACATGTCGGGGACCCAGAAGTGCTCCCGCTGGAAGCGCCATGCTTCGCGGAACATCTGCCGGTACTCGCTCGCCGGATCGACGGACACGCGGATACGACCGAGGTCGATCCAACCGGACTTCCGCCCCGGGGCGTCGCCGTTGCTGTCGTCGGGCTTGTTATCCGCGCGTATCGCGCGCAGCCGGCCGTGGGCGCGGTAGAGCAGCGTCGAATTGTCCAGCGAAACCGTGAAGCTGGCCGCACCCTGGACGAGACCGTCGCACTTGAGTTCCTTCAGGTCGTAGATCTCGATCTTGCCGTTCGCTTCTTCCGAGTCTTCGTCGGTGGCACCGAGCGCCCCGCTCACCGGGATGCTTGCGAATACGACCTTGTCCTTGATGCCGCGGATCTGTGTGTAGCGGCCTTCGGGAACAGGGAACGCCACGATCCGTTCCTCGATCCCGTCGAAGTCGATCGGGAGCATCTTCGGCTTCTCGGACGACGTACCTTTCTTCGGTGGTTCGTCCTTCGGCGGCTTCTCGACGAACGGGCGCGGCTTCGGAACGAAGGGCGACGGTTCATCCGCGCGAAGCGTGACGAGATGCGGACGCACCGTGCGCGGGAACCCGAGGTCGAAGTAGATCGAGTCGTACACCGGATCGAAGACGCGTGCCGAGAGGAAGTAGAGGTAACGGCCGTCCGGATCGAAGGACGGAACGCCGTCCGAGAAATCGGGTCGAGTCACCGTCACCGTGTTGCCGTTCGCGGCTTCGGCGATCCGGAGCACGGACGTGCGGCGATCCGGTGCGATCGCGTATGCGACGTAGCGGCCGTCCGGCGACCAGGTCGCGCCCGAGATCTGCGCGTGCTCGCTCGAGTCGAGGACGCGGCTGCGATTCGTCTGGACGTCGACGAAGACGAGTTCGTTGCGGTGGTTCGTCAAGACGACTTGGTTCTTGGTCGGCGACACCACGAGCTCGATCGCGCGACCGATGTCGACGCGGTCGAGGCGTTTCGTGCGTGATCCGTCCTTCGTCGAGTAGACCTCGATCGCTTCCTCGCCGGCCTCGTCCGATACGCAGACGATCGCCGCACCGTCGAACGTGAAGCGCGGGAGGCGGTACCGCACGCCGTCGCGCGCACCGTACTGCCGCGGCGCCTGCTCCCAGTTCGGCATGGTGAAGAGCTTCCCGCGCGTCGCGAGCGCGACCTGGCTGCCGTCGGGGTGCAATCCCCACGAATGCAGATACCGGGACGCATCGACGAACCGACGGTTGCGTCCGATGCGCGGCGAACGAAGGTCGATGTCGACGCGGCGGCTCTCGCCGCTCTCGGGATCGAAGATCCAGACTTCCGCCGCGAGCTGATAGACGATGCGCGCACCGTCGCTGTACGCCCACCGCGCGTAGTACGTGTCGTGATCGGTGTGTCGACGGATGCTTCGTCCAGTCGGCGTGACCGAATAGAGGTTGCCGATCCCTTCGTGATCCGACAGGAAGTAGATGCGTTCTCCGACCCACAGTGGCGAAGCGAGATTCCCGTTGATGTTCACGAGACGCTTGAACGTGCCCCGTCCGACGGTGTCGATCCAGATGTCGCCGCGCGTACCGCCGCGGTAGCGCTTCCATCGCGCGGGATCGACGGTGTTCCGTCCGAGGACGATCCGTTTCCCGTCGGGCGCGTAGTTCAGCTCGTTCGCCGGACCGACGGGGACCTGCGCCGGCACTCCGGACGAAGCATCAACGGTGTAGACGGCGTTCTCACCGCGGTTGGACGTCCGTGCGTCGGTCTGGAAGATGACGCGACCATCGCGCGTCCATCCACGGACGGCGGAGTTCGCGCCGAGATAGGTCCGACGCTGCGCCGGGCCCCCGTCGGCGGGCATGACGTAGACCTCGGCGTGCGCTTCTTCGGTCCCCGTGAAGGCGATCAGGTTGCCGTCGGGGGAGACGATGGTGCGTCCGACGGGTCCGACGTTCGACGTGAGACGCCGCGCGACGCCGCCGTCGGCGGACACGGTCCAGACGTCGTCCTCGGAAAGGAAGACGATGCGGTCGCCGGCGATGGACGGCGACCGGAAGTACCCGGCGTTGAGTTCAGTCATGACATTCCTCTAGTAGGTCCTCACCCGCAACCGGGCGATGATATCGAGCGGCTAGCGAGAGGCGGTGCCGCGCATCGCGAGCAAGGGCACGAGCATCTCGCCGGGCGCGAGGCTTCCGTGCCCCGAAAGCAACTTGCTCTCCCCCGGATTGTCCGGATCGACGTAGCCCACGGGTTCGCTCGCGGCGAGCACCACGTCACCGATGCGGCGCCGCACCTCGGGCGACGGCGCGACCGGACCGAACAGTCCCTCGTCGATCAACTGCTCACGCGTGAAGATCCAGGAGTGCGACGAGTAACGCTCCGCGCACGCCGCATGCAGTTCGGACGCCGCACCTTTCTTCGCATGCAGGTATCGGAAGCGGCTCTCTCCCGCTTGCGCCGCGATCAACCCGGACAACCCGTCGAGCTCCACGCGTTCGCGGAACTCGATGTGTCCGTGATCGGCCGTGACCACGACCGCGCATGAATCGGGCAGGACGGATGCGAGCTCGAGGACCATCGCTTCGCAGAACGCGACCTCACGTGCGAAGAACTCGTCGCTCATGCCCTGCATGTGCGCGACGAGATCGGGGCCGTCGTAGTAGGAGTACACGAATCGTTCGCCGGCATCGATGAGCCGGCGGCAGTGCGCAGCGATGCCGGACGTCGAGAAGTAGCCGTGGAGCGGTGCGCCTCGGTACAGGATCTGCGTGAAGCCGGTGCCGGCGAACTGCGCGCGCGTGACGACGGGGATCGGATCGGCATCGAACGCTTCGCGCGGTTGGAACGTGTCGGGGTCGGGGCCCTTGCCGCCGCCGTGCATCGCCCAGCGGATGACGTTCAAGACGCCGTCGCCCGTGTAGAGCCGGTAGCCCATCACGCCGTGCTGCGACGGCGGCAGGCCGGTCGAGATCGACGTGAGCGCCGTCGGCGTCGTCGACGGAAGAACACTCGTGATCGGTCCACCCTCCATCGAGGAGAACACCCCACGGGACGAAACGGCATTCCAACCGAGCCCATCGAGCACGAGGAGAACGACGGACGTCGCCTCGCGTGCCGGAGCCGGCACCCACGGCGCGCGGGACCTGAGTCCGCGAACGATGTTCGCGATGCAAGCACCGCCGTACTCGGGCCGGACCATCTCCATGCCGGTGATGGTACGTCGTGCGAACATGACGGCATGCGGGTCGCGGGGATCGTGGTGCTAGTGCTGTGCGCGTCCGCGTGCACATCCAAGCTCGTACGAACGGACGCAACGCCGAGGCCCATTGCGACGCGAAGCGTCGGGAGCGCCCTCGGAAACATCGGAAGCTCGGAACCCGCGGAAACGAACGACCTCGGCCGTGCGACGGACGCGCCGACGCGGTTCGTCCTCACAGTGACCGACCGCAATGGGATCCACCCGCCGGGGATCCCCGTGCAGATCACCGGGACGCTCACCGCGACGCGGCTCACCGACGCGAACGGGAAGGTCACCATCACCGAGCCGGGCGTCTATCGATTCACCGTCGCGACCGGGTGCGGCGCGAACACCCAGGTCTTCCTCGGTGTGACGGCGTCCGCGGGTGTTGCGTCCGGAAAACCGTCGAGCGGCGTCCTCAACATCGATTGGCGACACCGGTTCGTCCCCGCGCCGCCGGTGTTCTCCACTCCGGGTCCGCCGTGGCCCGTCGCGGGCAGCGTCACGCTGCAGTACAGCGTCATCGATCGGTGCGCGAACGACTTCGCGCCGAACGCCGACGTGTCCACGTTCCAGGTAGCCGGTGCTTCGTCCAACCTCAAGGTCACGAAGCCGCCGACGCCGAAGTCCGATTCGAAGCATCAGGCGTTCATGACGGTCACCTGTCTCGGCAAGGGGGACGTCGCGCTGAGGCTCGTCGATCGCTACAACCCGAAGGACGTCTTCGACGTCATCACGAACTCGGCCGACTACGAACCGCCGAGGTGCGGCTGACGCTCTGAGGGCGCGCAGTACGCTGGCCGAAGGATGGTCGTCGAAGCGGACGTCCAAGCTCTTGCGCTCCGCATCGCGCACGCCGGTTCGCGCGACCGCGCCCGCCTGTACCACCTGAGCTTCTGGACCGATCGCCTCCTGCAATGGGCGATGTCCCACCCTGAGTTCCGGACGCAACTCTTCCGTTTCGTCGACGTCTTCCCGGCCTGCGTCGACGACGCCGACGTTGTCCGTCACGTCGAGGAGTACTTCGCGGGGATCGATCTGCCGACGTCACTCGATCTCGGGATGGAAGCCGCCGAGCACATCCCCTTCGGAAGGAAGATCGAGGCCGCCGTCACGCGGCGCAACATCCGTCGCATGGCGCGTCAGTTCATCGCCGGCGAAACGCCGCACGACGCGCTCCCGCGTCTACGCGAACTGTGGCGTTCGGGCGAAGCCGCGACCGTCGATCTCCTCGGCGAGAAGACCATCACGTCGGACGAAGCCGCCGCCTATACGCGCCGCGTGCACGAACTGCTCGACGTCCTCGCCCGCGATGCGACCCAGTGGCCCGAGGACGCCCATCTCGAACGCGATCCGTGGGGCATCGTCCCCAAGGTGAACGTGTCGGTGAAGCCGACGGCGCTCGCGCCGCGCTACGCTCCGCTCACCGCCGAAGCCGGTTTGGACGAAGCCCTCACGCAGATGCGAGCGATCTGCGAACACGCTCGCGACATCGGCGCCGCCGTGTATCTCGACATGGAGAGTTACGACTCGAAGGATCTGACGCTCGAGCTCCTGCGACGGATCGGACGGGAGTTCAAAGACGGCCCTTCGATCGGCGCGGTCGTGCAGGCCTACACCAAGGATTCGTATCGCGATATCGAGGCGCTGATCGCATGGGCGCGATCGACGATGCGTATCCCGCTGAACGTCCGGCTGGTCAAAGGCGCGTACTGGGACTACGAAACCATCACGGCCGCGGCGCACGGCTGGGCATCGCCGGTCTTCGAGCGTAAGAACGAAACGGATGCGAACTACGAACGTTGCACCGAGTTGCTGCTCGAACACGCGGGGATCGTCCGGCCGGCATTCGCGACGCACAACCTGCGCTCGATCGCGTACGCGATCACGGCAGCGAAGGAGCGCGGACTCCACGACACGGCCATCGAGATCCAGCTGCTGTACGGGATGGCCGAGCCGATCCACGCCGCGCTGCGCCGTCTCGGGATGCGCGTGCGCGCGTACGCGCCCATCGGTGAGCTCGTCCCCGGGATGGCGTATCTCGTGCGACGGCTGCTCGAGAACACGGCGAACGAGTCGTTCCTTCGCCAGACCTACGCCGAAGCTCGCGAGCTCGCCGAGACCATCAAGCCGCCGGGGGTCGAGCGCTTCGCCGGCCCGGACGAACCGCCGCCACCCGGCGACAACGAACCCGTGGCCGAGTTCCGCAAGGCGGCGGTCCGGAAACGTTTCGCCGCCGCACTCGGACGCACGCGCGAGCTCTCCGCTCCGACGATCATCGACGGCGCTCGCGTGTCGACGGCCGACGAGATCGTGTCCGTCGATCCGTCCGATCCGTCCCGCATCATCTGTCGCGCCGGACGAACCACCACCGCGCAAGCCGATGAAGCGATCGAGATCGCCAAACGCGCACAGCCGGAGTGGGCGGCCACGCCGGTTGAAAGACGCGCCGCCGTCCTGCGTGAAGCCGCAGCGATCATGCGTGCGCAACGCGACGACCTCGCCGCGCTCGAAGTCGCGGAGGCCGGCAAGCCGTGGGCCCAAGCCGATGCCGACGTCTGCGAAGCGATCGACTTCTGCGAGTACTACGCGGACGAAGCCCTCCGCCAGGGCGAGCGTGCGCACATCGGCCAGGCCCCCGGCGAGCACAACACCTACCGCTACGAGCCGCGCGGCCTCACCGCCGTCATCTCACCGTGGAACTTCCCGCTCGCGATCCCGTGCGGGATGGTCTCGGCGCCGCTCGCCTGCGGGAACGCCGTGCTGTTCAAGCCGGCCGAGCAGACGCCGGGCATCGCGTTCCGTCTCGTCGAGATCCTGTATGAGGCGGGCGCACCGCCCGGGGTGCTCGCGTTCCTACCCGGCGTCGGCGAAGAGGTCGGTGCGCACATCGCCGAACACCCGGAGGTCGCGACGATCAACTTCACCGGATCGAGGGACGTCGGGCTGCACATCGTGCAGCAGGCGGCCATCCCGCGACCCGGACAACGATTCGTGAAGCGCGTCATCGCGGAGATGGGCGGGAAGAACGCGATCATCGTCGACACCGACGCCGATCTTGACGTCGCGGTTCCGTCCATCGTCGACAGCGCGTTCGGCTACGCCGGACAGAAGTGCTCGGCGGCGTCGCGCGTCATCGCCGTCGGACCGATCTTCGACGCACTCCTCGACCGTCTCGTCGGCGCGACGAAGCTGATCGCCGTCGGTGATCCGCGCGATCCCGGAACGGTGGTCGGTCCCTTGATCGACGAAGACGCGTACAAACGCGTACGGCGCTATCAAGATCAGGCCGAGCACGTCGTGCTGCGACGCGATGATGTTCCGTCCACGGGCTATTTCGTCGGGCCGATGATCGCCGTGACGGACGACCCGTCCGCGCCGATCGCCACAGAGGAGATCTTCGGTCCCGTCCTCGTTGCTTTGCGCGCCGACGACTTCCACCACGCGATCGAGCTCGCGAACGTCCCGCCGTACGCGCTCACCGGCGGCGTCTTCTCGCGATCCCCGTCGCGTATACGGCAGGCCACGAGGACGATGCGCGCCGGCAACCTCTACATCAATAGAGGTATCACCGGCGCGCTCGTCGGACGGCAGCCCTTCGGCGGCTTCGGTCTGTCCGGCGTGGGGTCGAAGGCCGGCGGGCCCGACTATCTCGCGCAGTTCTGCGACCCGCGCGTCGTGACGGAGAACACGATCCGGCAGGGGTTCGCACCACCGGAGTCACCGTAGCTCTCGTAGATTGGCTGCGTCGTGAAGACAGAAGACCGGACGAACCGTTCCGGCGCTCGTCGAGCCGCATTCATCACGGTTTGGTGGATCGCCGGCATCGCGCTGGCGAAACTTGTCGTCGGCCTCCTCACGGGGTCGGTCGCCGTCATCGGCGATGCACTGCACTCGGTGATCGATGTCGCGGCCGCACTGCTGACATTCGCCGCGGTCCGTCTGGCGACCAAGCCGCCCGACGCGAACCATCCCTTCGGGCACGGTCGCGCCGAGAACCTCGCCGCCCTCGGCGAAGCGATCCTCATGTTCTTCGTCGGGATCGGCGTGCTGATCGAAGCGGTGCACAAGCTCGTCTCGCATGCCGCCGTCGAGGCGCCGGCGTATCTCTTCATCGTCATGGGCGGTGCGACGCTCGCGAGCGCGTACCGCGCGCATCAGCTGCGGAAGGCGGCTTCGGAATACTCGTCCCCCGCGCTCGAAGCGGACGCCACGAACATCACCGCCGACATCTTCGAATCCCTCGCTGTGATCGTGGGTCTCGGCGCTGCGCGCCTCGGCTTCCCGGCCGGCGATCCGATCGCCGCGATCCTCGTCGTCGCAACGATGTGGGCGATGTCCGTCCGGATCGGTCTGCAGGCGGTGCATGTCCTGATGGACAAAGCGCCGGAAGATCTCACAGAACGCCTCACGCACGCGGCCGCGGGTGTCGCCGGAGTCGTCGACGTCGGTGACCTTCGGATCCGCCAAGCCGGAGCGGATGTCCACGCGGAAGTCACAGTCCGTGTCGGACGAACCTCTTCCGTCGAACGCTCACACGAGATCACCGAAGCGATCGAAGAAGCCGTTGCGAATGAAGTTCCCGGTGCGACGGCGACCGTGCACGTCGAGCCGAGCGGCGCGGGGGAGGACATCGTCGCGCGCACGTTCGCGGCGGCGAACCGCATCGGCATGGCCGATCAGGTGCACAACGTCCTCGCGATCAATCATCCGGAAGGGACGTGGCTGATGCTCCACGCCAAGGTCCCGCCGTGGACGCCCCTCCGCGACGCGCACGACATCACCGACGCGCTCGAAGCCGAGCTCCGGCGAGAGATCGATGGCGTCGCGCGCGTCGAGATCCATATCGAGCCGCACGAGCTCCAGGCGCTCCGCGGGAAGGCCACGCGCAACCGCGGTCTCGAGGCCGCCGTGCGGGCGATCGCCGACCGCCATCCGCCGATCACGCGCTGCCACGAGGTCGCCGTCAGCGAAGCCGAGGACGGGATCCACCTCGTCCTGCACTGCGAGGCGCCCCCCGATACGTCCATCGCCGATGTCCACGACGCGTCTCTCGCGGTCGAGTCGGCGATCCACGAGTCGTTCCCAGACGTGCGCACGGTGACGGTCCATTTCGAGCCGGAAACGTTAACCTGAGCGGACCGTGATCAAGACGTATCGCCGGATCCCGGCCGATCCCGCCGAGTGGTTCGAGCCGGCCGAAGTCGCGAAAGCGAAGGAGTATCAGCGCCCGCTCACCGTGGCGCGCGCGATCTCCCTTGCGATCAACGCGGCCTTCCTCGCGGCGATCATCTTCACGCACGCCGCGCCACGTTTCGCGGACGTGTTCTCGAAGTCGTCGTGGATCGTCCGTCTCTTCGCCGTCGTTATCGGCTTCACCGTGGTCGGTGGGTTGATCGACGTCCCGATCTCCGTGTGGACGACGTTCTCGCATGAGAAGAAGTGGGGGTTCTCGACCGAAACGCCGGGTGGGTTCGTCGCCGATCAGCTGAAGGGACTCGTCCTCGGTCTCGTCCTGCAGATCCCGCTGTTCCTCGGAACGTGGGCGTTCATCCGTTGGACGAAGCTCTGGTGGATCTACGGCTGGGCCACGTTCTTCTTCTTCACCGGTTTGCTGGCGTTCCTCTATCCGATCCTGATCGCGCCGATCTTCAACAAGTTCACGCCGCTCACCGACGAATCACTCGGGACGAAGCTCACGGCACTCGCGAACGCACAAGGGATGCGGATCAAGTCGATCGAAGTGATGGACGCATCGAAGCGAACGCGTAAGGACAACGCGTACTTCTCGGGATTCGGGAAGACCAAGCAGATCGTTCTCTTCGACAACCTCTTGTCGCAGTCTCACGACGTGATCGCGAGCATCGTCGGACACGAGATCGGCCACTGGAAGCGCCGTCATCTCGTGACGGCATTGCTGAGCGCGGCGGTGACGACGTTCTTGCTGTTCGTCGCCCTCCGATTCCTGCTGACGTGGACGACGCTCTTGCACTGGGCCGGCGTTTCCAGCATCAAGGACCCCGCGGCGATCCCGATCCTGATCGTCGGATTCGCGGTCTGCTTCCCGGTCCTCGGACTGTTCAGCTCGTGGCTGTCGCGTGCGCATGAACGACAGGCTGACCTGTTCGCGCTCGATGTGACCGACGACTACGACGCATTCGTCGAGACCGAGCACGGCCTGTCGACACGCAACCTCATCGATCTCGCACCGTCGTGGTGGCGGTACGTCCGGCTGAGCCACCCGCCACCCGCGGAACGCCTCGAACTCGGGAAACTGTGGAAAGCTGGTCGCGCGACCGTATGACCACCACGATGCAGCCTCCCGTGAAGCGCAAGCGGCGCCGCAGCGCCGTCGAACGCGTTGTGTACGCGATCGGGATCGTCGGACGACTCTTCGTGATATCCGGTCTCCTGCTGCTCTTCTTCACGGCATACCTGCTGTGGGGAACCGGCGTGTATACGCATCAGCAGCAGAACAAAGCGAAGAACACGCTCGCGACGAAGTCGATCGTCAGTGAGGATCAGCTTGCGAAGGGCGGGAAGATCCCGCCCGGACGTCCGAAGGTGCAGCCCAAGCTCTCCGAGCCGCTGTTCGAGATCAAGATCCCGAAGATCGCGCTCGACGCGGCGGTTGTGTACGGCGTCGGTGTCGACCAGTTGAAGCTCGGTCCGGGACTGTTCCCGGACTGCAAGGCGGTCGCAGGGAGCGTCGGTCCGGGTGAATGCACGGACGGTGCGCTCTATCCCGGGGAGAACGGCAACGTCGCGATCTCGGGACACCGCACGACGTACCTCGCGCCGTTCTGGAACCTCAACCAGCTGCAGAAGGGCGACACGATCGACCTCGTGTCCGGACGCGTCCGTTACCGCTACCGCGTCCGGAGTGAAGAAGTCGTGGATCCCACGGCCGGGTTCAGCGTCGTCGAGCAACACGGACGCGCCGAGCTCACGCTGACGACTTGCAACCCGCGGTTCTCGGCGACGCAGCGTCTGATCGCGCATGCCGATTACATCGGTCCTTCCCTCGTCGCCGCAGCGCCGGGTGCCAACGGACCGAACAACAGCCGCAGCACCAAGGCGCAGTTCGGGATGGACGTCATCGCCCTGGCCGCGCTTGCCGTGGCGTGCGCACTGGGTTCCCTGGCGCTCTCGAAGCGCTACACGCGCCTCGCGACGTACATGGCGGTGACGATCATCGGGTCCATCGGCATCTGGGTCGTCGTCTTCCCGCGCGTCGTGGCGATGCTCCCCTCGAACTACTAGTAGGAATCGCCCGGCAACCGCGCGGGTTGCTTTCGAGTGAACGGAACGCTCGTCTCCCCCCGCCCGGGTATCCTCGACTTTCCAGAGCCTATGGCGACCGACCTCGACACCAGGCGGCAGCGTTTCGAGGAACTCATCGTTCCGGAGATGCCGTTCCTCGCGCGGATCTCGCGAGCTATGTCCCACTCCCAGGCGGAGGCGGACGATCTCGCGCAAGACACCCTCGTCAAAGCCTTCCGCGCGATCGACCGTTTCGACGGCAAGTTCCCGCGCGCGTGGCTCACCCGGATCGCCCGGAACACGGCGATCAACCGCGATCAGCGCAACCGTGAGTTCCTCCAGGCGGACGATTCACCGATCGAACCCGAACCCGATCCGGCGGAGCTCACCGACCCCGAGGACATCGTCCTGTCGGGCGTCGTGGACGAGAACCTCAAGGCGGCCCTCGACTCTCTCCCGCCTTCGTTCCGCACGCTGATCCAGCTCGTCGACGTCGAGGGGATGAGCTACCAGGAAGCGGCCGACGTCCTCGACATCCCGATCGGCACCGTCATGAGCCGCCTGCACCGTGGACGCGAGCGCTTGCGCAAAGCGCTGGCCGGTACGAGTCTCGATCCGCAGACCCGATGACCGTCATCGCCTGGATCCCGTGGACGAAGCCCTGGCGGCAGCGCCGCGACTACATCATCTGTCGTCAGACGCTCGAACGCGTCCAGGAGATCGTCGACGGTGAGGTTCCGCACGGGCACACGGCTCGCGTCCTCGAGAAGCATCTTCACGCGTGCAAGAGTTGCGGCGAGGAAGCCGAAGCGATCCGCATGCTGAAGATCGCGATCGTTCGCGTGTGCGGTGACTGCGACCCGGAGGCGGTCGCGAAGCTCGAGGCACTCGCGCAGCAACTGCTCGAAGGTCACGACGCGTAGCAACCGTGCTGCCGGTCCTGATGGCGTTGCGCGTCCAGGGTCTCGCGTCGCCGGGACGCCTCGCCGCCGCCGTGCCGGACGGATCTGCTTCGCTCGACGATCTCGTCTCGGGTGAGCTTTGCGTCGAACGTGGCGGGCGCGGCTTCTCGCTGACGCCGAAGGGCCTGCGAGCGCTCGACGAGCTCCTCGCCGAAGAAGGTCTTCGCGGGCACCCGTCTCTCACCGAGTGTTACGAGCGCTTCCTCGGACTGAACAAGCGCGTGCTGAGGGTTTCGTCCGACTGGCAGCTCCGGCGTGACGGCGGCGTCGAGGTTCCGAACGATCACAGTGATCCGTCCTACGACGGCGATGTGATCGAACGACTCGCCGAACTGCACGACCGCGTCCGTCTGTGTCTCGAAAAGATCGGTGGCTGCGCGCCGAGATTCGCGCCGTACGCCGCCCGCCTTGATGCGTGCGTCGCGCGTCTGCGGGCCGGCGACCGTACGGCGTTCACCGCACCGCTCGCCGAGAGCTACCACACGGTTTGGTTCGAACTGCACCAAGACCTACTCTTGACGCTCGGTCTCGAGCGCGAGGAGTGACATGGATCTGGTCTTCGTACGGCACGCGGAACCCGTGCGCACCGTCGCCGCCGACGGGCCCGCCGATCCGCCGCTGACGGAGAAGGGCCGCAAGCAGGCGACCGCCGTCGCCGAGTTCCTCGCGGCCGAATCGTTCGACGTCGTCTACGCCTCGCCCATGGTGCGCGCGCAAGAGACCGGCACGACGATCGCCGCCGCGCTTGGGCTCGATCTCGCGACGGAGGACGGCATCGCCGAGTACGACCGGACGTCCGAGTTCTACATCCCCGTCGAAGAGCTCAAGAAGACGGACGACCCCGATCTGCAGGCGCATTGGCGCGCCCTTGCCGAAGACCGCTTGGAGGACGTCGTGGCCGACGCCGCGACATTCAAGCCGCGCGTTGTCGAGGCGACGGAACGTATCATCGCTTCACATCCGGGGCAGCGCGTCCTGGCCGTGTGTCACGGCGGAGTGATCAACGTCGCGCTCGCTTCGCTACTTCGTCTCGAACGGAGCTTGTTCTTCGAACCGGCCTACGCATCCGTGCATCGTGTCGCCGGATCGCGGAGCGGTATCCGAACGGTGGTGAGCATAAACGAGACCGCGCACCTGCGCGGCCTTCTGTAGAAGGAGGGGAGCATGACCACGGACGTCGGTGTCACCTACGAACAGATCGCGGTCGAGCGGGACGGACCCGTCGCCATCGCGACGCTGAACCGTCCGGAGCGCATGAACGCGTGGACGTGGCAGATGTCGATGGAGCTCACGCACTTCCTCAACGTCTGCGATGCGGACGATGCCGTGCGCGCCGTCGTCGTCACCGGTGCCGGCAAGGCGTTCTGCGCCGGCGCGGATCTCGAGCAGGGCGGCGGCGGCAACACGTTCGCCGGCGACGGTCTCGGGGACCGTCGCGAGATCGCCGATCGCTATCCCGGCCCGAAGAAGGGCGTGCAGGATCTTTCCACGCCGGTGATCGCGGCCATCAACGGTGCGGCTGTCGGTGCCGGTCTCACCCTGCCGATCGAGTACGACCTCCGGATCGCCGCCGACGACGCGAAGCTCGGCTTCGTCTTCAATCGGCGCGGTGTCATGCCGGATGCCGACCTGCTGTGGTTCCTCCCGAAGCTCATCGGCTTGTCGCGCGCGATGGATCTGCTCCTCACCGCCCGCATCTTCGACGGGAAGCTCGCGGAGCAGTGGGGACTGGTTTCGAGGTCCGTCCCGAAGGACGAAGTGCTGCCGACCGCTCTCGAGATGGCGCACGACATCGCGCGGAACGTGGGTCCGGTGTCGGCGGCGATCACGAAGAAGCTCGCGTACCAGTTCCTCGAGGAGATGGATCGCGGACACGCGCTTCGCTTCCAGTCCAAGCTCTTCGGGTGGACGGGACGCCAAGCCGACGCGCGCGAAGGGATCATGGCCTTCCTCGAGAAGCGAGCGCCGGAGTGGAAGCTCAGCAAGACGAAGGACCTTCCGGACGAGCTTCGCGATGTGACGTAAGTCACATCGCCGGATGTGCCGAACGACCTACTCGCGGTGAGCGCGCGGCTCGATACTGCCGCCATGCTCAAGCGAAAGAAGTTCAACAAGGCTGAATTGCTGCGGTGTCTCCCCGAGCTCGTCGACGCTCCCGACAAGGAGCTCGCGCGGCTCGCGAGCCTCTTCGAAGAGGTCGAATACGCGAACGGCTCCGTCCTCATCCGCGAAGGCGCGATCGGACGCGAAGCGTTCGTGATCGTCGAAGGTGAAGTCGCGGTCACGCTCGGTTCGAAGACGCTCGCGATCCTCGGGCCCGGCGAGGTCGTCGGCGAGATGGCGCTGATGGACGGCGGGCCCCGCTCGGCGACGGTCACCGCCGTTACGGACGTCCGGACGCTCGTCGCCTCGCGCCTCGACTTCGCGGAGTTCACCGAACACTCCGCCGGATGGCGTGCGCTGGCGCGCGCGATGTCCGGACGGATCCGCGGGCAGCAGCCGGCGATCCGCTAGGCGAGCTTGGCTTTCAGCTCGTCCCACTCCGGGAACCACCCGGACTTGTGTTTCGAGTGGACGAGCTTGCCGTCGACCTCGACGTCGAAGATGCCGTCGGCACCGGGGACGATCGTGAGGTCTTCGATCTTGTCCTCGAAGGCGACCAGGAGCTTGCGCGTCAGGTCGACGACCTGATCGCCGTAGCCGCACTCCCAGCAGTAGGTGATCTTCACGTGCATGTGCGCCTCTCAGGATGGAGCGTAGCGACTCCCTGTGATAGGCAAGGGTACATGCCTGATCACGTCTGGGTTCCGACGGAGGACACCGTCGAGCGCGCAAACGTTACTCGCCTCGCGCGCAAACACGGCCTTTCGAGTTACGCGGAGCTTGCGGCGCGCTCCCGTGACGACATCGAGTGGTTCTGGCCGGCCGTCGTCGACGATCTCGGCCTTGAGTTCTCGGCTCCGTACAAGAAGGTGATCGACACGTCGCGCGGTATCGCGTGGGCGACATGGTTCGAAGGCGGACGGATCAACATCGCGCAGAACTGCGTCCACCGGCACACGGGACCCGCCGTCGTCTTCGAAGGTGAAGAGGGCATGGTCCGGACGCTTTCGTACGACGAGCTTTCGTCCGAGGTGAAGCGCGTCGCCGCGGGTCTCCGCTCGCTCGGCGTCCGCAAGGGCGATGCCGTCGGGATGTATCTGCCGATGATCCCGGAAGCCGTCGTCACGCTCATGGCGTGCTGCCACATCGGCGCGATCGTCGTGCCGATCTTCTCGGGTTTCGCCGCGAACGCGATCGCCGTCCGGCTCGAGGACGCCGGCGCGAAGGTGCTCGTCTGCGCGGACGCCTTCTACCGGCGCGGCTCGCACGTCGACATGGAAGCGGTCGCGCGCGAGACCGGCGTCGAGCACGTGGTAGTCGTGCCGCGCGTGGGTTCGTCCGGCTCGTGGACGTCACTCGGCGGAGACGACGACTCGCTCGAAGACACCGACGCGGAAGACCCGTTCATGATCGCGTACACGTCGGGAACGACCGGCAGGCCGAAGGGGTCCGTCCACGTGCACGGTGGTTTCCTCGTCAAGATCGCGGCCGAGGTCGCATACCAGACCGACTATCACCGCGGCGAAACGCTGTTCTGGTTCAGCGACCCGGGCTGGATCATGGGCCCGTGGGAGATGGTGGGGACGCTCGCACTCGGCGGCACGGTCTTCTTGTACGACGGTGCGCCGAATCATCCCGGACCCGACCGGTTGTGGGACATGGTCGAGCGACATCGCATCGACATCCTCGGCGTGTCACCGACGCTCGTACGCGCGCTCGCGCCCCTCGGCGACGAACACGTGACGAAGCACGACCTTTCGTCACTCCGCGTGCTCGGCTCGACGGGGGAGCCGTGGAACTCGGAACCGTATCTCTGGTTCTCGCGCGTCGTCGGCGGCGGACGCTGTCCGATCATCAACTTCTCGGGCGGCACCGAAGTCGGCGCGTGCTTCTTGTCACCGACGCCGGTGATGCCGCTGCAGGCATGTTCGCTCGGTGGTCCCGCACTCGGTATGGCGGTCGACGTCTTCGGGCCGGACGGAACACCGCTGCGCGGCGGCGTCGGCGAGCTCGTGTGCACGAAGCCGTGGCCGGGCATGACGCGGGGGATCTGGGGCGATCCCGATCGATACATCGCGACGTACTGGTCGCGCTGGCCGGACGTCTGGGTGCACGGCGACTGGGCGTCCATCGCCGACGACGGCGAATGGTTCCTGCACGGACGAAGCGACGACACGCTGAACGTTGCCGGGAAGCGTGTTGGTCCCGCGGAGGTCGAGTCGGTGCTCGTCGATCACCCGAGCGTCGTCGAAGCGGCGGTGATCGGCGTGCCGGACGACGTCAAAGGTGAAGCGATCTGGTGCTACGTCGTTCTTGCACCGGACGAACCACCGGACGCGCAAGCGATCTCCGATCATGTCGCTCGAGTCCTCGGCGGACCGTTCCGTCCGGGGGCGGTGAAGTTCGTGAGCGAGCTGCCGAAGACTCGGAACGCGAAGGTGTTGCGGCGTGCCGTGCGCGCGGCCGCGCTCGGGACGGACGCCGGCGACCTGTCGAGCCTCGAGAACCCGAGCGCGCTCGACGAGATCGCGCGGGCGTGACGTTCGCGTCCTCGGCCCGCTCGCCACGTCCTTTCCGGCGCCGTTGACCTAACTCAACACGGACGCCGTTGTTGACTTGACGCAACGGTCCGGAGAGGCGGCATTGGGCAGTAACGTCCGCACACGATTTCTGCACCGTCAACTAGATGTGCTTCCCGCTCACGTGGTTGACAAGCACCTGCATCGGCGTGAGCCCTCCTAGCGAGGTGTGGGGTCGACGGTGATTGTAGCGGTCGAGATATCGAGGAAGAGCTCGGAGACGCGCGGCGTTGGTCGTGTAGAG